>CAYMZJ010000008.1:0-126685 GCA_964394895.1 uncultured Phycisphaeraceae bacterium
ACGCCAACGCCAACGCCAACGCCAACGCCAACGCCAACGCCAACGCCAACCCGCAACACAAAAGGACGCACGCCATGCCGCTTGTCCCGCAGACCAAGACCGGTGCACTCAACTTCTTCCAGTCCCGCCTTGCTGCGTGGAATGGCGACCCCGCCGCGGTCGGCCTGACCCCCCAGCAAGTCACCGACATCTCGGCCGCGACCTTCGCTGCGCAGGACAGCCTGATCGCGGCGCAGCAAACATACAACGCCGCCCGCAGCGCGACCGCTGCCAACGACAGCGACATCGCCGCCATGCGCACCGTCGGGGCCGGCGTCATCTCGACCGTCCGCGCCTTTGCCAAAGCCACGGGCGACGCCGAGGTGTATGTCCTCGCCGACATCCCCGCGCCCAAAGCCCCCACCCCCGCCGGCACGCCCGACGCGCCGACCAACGCCCGCGGCAGCATCGACAGCCGCGGCGCTGTCGAGCTGCGCTGGAACGGCTCGCTGGCCTACCACACCTTCTTTGAGGTCTACCGGATGTTTGCGGGCCAGCGCGAGTGGACGCTGCTGGCGAGCGTCGGCACCAAGGCCTTTGTCGACGTGACCATCCCGCCCGGCTCGACCTCGGCGATCTCGTATTACATTCAGGCCCGGCGGGGCGAACTGACCAGCGAACCCTCGGCCCCGATCACCGTCCGCATGGGCGTCGTGCCGGTCAACACCAACACGCCGGAAGCGAACACAACCAACACCGGCGACAACCTCGGCATCGCGGCGTAGCACGGCGGGTGGTGGGGTACACCGGCTGGAAGCCGGTGCCACGGGTGGTGATGGTGGGGTACACCGGCTGGAAGCCGGTGCCACGGGTTGGGGGTTGGGGTTGGGGGGTGGGGGATCAGCCGGTGCTTTGCATCGCGGCGGCCAGGGCGTTGATGCTCAGGAGCATGAGCTGTTGCAGACGCTCGCGTTCTGGCCCGGACTCGGGCCCGGCCCCGGGCTTGGCCTCGCGGCAACGGTGCATCAGCTCGATCTGGAGCGCGTTGATGAGGTCGGTGTCGGGGTTGCGCTCGTGGATAGATCGCTGGATGACCGGGTTGTTGTCGAGCAGCTCGGCTTGGCCGGTGACCGCGAGCACCGCGGCCCGGGCGCGGGCAAACTCGGCGACGACCAGATCGAGCGTGCCCGACCCCGGGCGGCTGTAGGCGCGGGCAACAGGCAGCCGGGCGCGGGCCATCTCCTGCTGGGCGTTGTCGATAAAGGTGCGGAAGGTTGCTCCCTCGCGGTAGGCGTCGCGGCAGAGCGCAAGCCGGGCGGGGTCGGCCAGCACGAGCGACGCAAACGCGGTGCCCAGCCCGAACCACCCCGGGATGTTCGCCCGCATCTGCGTCCACGAAAAGACCCACGGGATCGCGCGGATGGTCTCGAAGGTGAGCGCGGTCCCCGGGCGGGAGACCGGCCGCGACGCGATCGGCAGCTTGCCGATGTGCAGCACCGGCGAGGAGTCAAGAAACCAAGGCCAGAAGTCGGGCCGATCAACAAGCTCGCGGTAGTGCTGCATGGACGAATCGCTGAGGGCGTCCATGAGTGTGTCGAGCTGGGTGTCGGCATGGGTGCCGGGTCGGGCGGGTGGAGTGTTGGTTTCTGTGCTAGCGCCCGGCGCGGTGGCGCTGGCCGCGGCCAGGAGTGTGGCGTTGACGATCTGTTCGAGGTGCCGACGGGCGAGATCGGGAAGCGTGTAGCGGAAGGTGATGACCTCGCCCTGCTCGGTAAACCGGATGCGGCCCGAGCGGCTCTCGCGCGGGGCGGAGAGGATGGCGCGGTGGGCCCGCCCGCCGCCCCGGGCGACGGTGCCCCCCCGGCCGTGGAAGAAGCGGAGGGTGACGTCGGCGTCCGCACAGGCGCGGGCCAGGTCGGCCTGCGCGCGGTGCAGCCGCCAGTTGGCCATCCAGTAGCCGCCGTCCTTGTTGCTGTCGGAATAGCCGAGCATGATCTCCTGGAACATGCCTCGGGCGCGGAGGTGCTCGCGGTAGACCGGGTCGCTGAAGAGGTCGCGCACGAGCTGTCCTGACCCGGCAAGATCGCGGACGGTCTCAAAGAGCGGCGAGATGTCAAGATCGCTCTCGACGCGCACGCCCGCGTCGGTGCGCACGCGGCGCCACAGGCCGACCTCGCGCATCAGGACGAGCACCTCGAGCAGGTCCGAGCGGTCGCTGGTCATGCTGATGACATAAGACCCGATGGCGCCCGGCCGCGCAGCGATGGTCTCGGCGAGCAACTCGAAGACATCGAGCAGCTCTCGCGTCGCCTCGGAAAGCTCGGCGCGGCGGGAGAGCAACGGGCGATCAAGCGCGAGCTCGGCGTGGAGCAACCCGAGGCGGGCCGGCTCGTCGAGATCGGCGTAGTCAGCGCTGACCCCGGCGGCATCGAGCATCTCGGCGACGGCTGCCTCGTGGACGCGGCTGTGCTGGCGGACGTCGATCGCCGCCAGGTGCAGCCCGAACGCCCGGGAGCGGACGAGCAGGTCGGCGATACGGCCCTGCGCGGCGGTCTCGTGCAGGCCGGCGTGTTCGAGCGCTCGGCGGAGCAGATCGAGGTCGGCGTGGAGCTGGTTGGCGGTGTAGGCGCGATCGTGCCGCAAACGCTCGCGCATGTGCAGCAGCTTGACGCGGAAGGGCTCGTGCTCGAGGTGACGCAGGCTCTCGGGATCGACGGGTGGGTCGGCGGCCTCCTGCGCGAGGTTTGCCGTGAGCTCGGGCAGGATCAGGACCCGGCGGGCCGAGACACTCAGGTCGCGGCGGAGGAGTTCGAGCTCGTCGGCCCAGAGCGCGCGGGCGGTGTCGTGGAGCATGTCGAGCGTCTGACGGGTGAGGGCCGCGGTGACGTTGGGGTTGCCGTCGCGGTCGCCGCCGATCCACGAGCGGTAGCGGATGGGGGTGATCGGCTGGGGCTCAGGCTCGGCGATCGCGGCGGGCTCAGCGGGTTGCGGGCCGAACGCTTCGCGCATCGCGTCGTCGATGTCACGGGCGATCGCGGGGACCGCATCCCAGATGATGGTTGAGAGAGCGTGCAGCCCGTTGCGGACCTCGTCGAGCACGTCGAGTCGTTGGCTGCGGACCTCGTCGGTCGCCAGCAGCAGGGCAAGGAGTTGGCGCACGCGGCTCTCGTTTCGGGCGGCCTCGGCCGGGGTGATGCCGTGTACCCGGCGGCCGGTCAGACAGGCCGCGATCTGGTGCTGCTTGGTGAGCACCGCGCGGCGGCGGGTCTCGGTGGGGTGGGCCGTCAGCGTCGGCTGAATATCAAGCCCGGCCAGCAGCGACCGGACCTCGTCGCGGGACTTGCCCTGCGCCGCGAGCGCCAGCACCGCCTCGCGGATCGACTCGGGGCGGGGGGTGCTGCTGTCGCATTCGCGACGGCGGTTGACCCGGGCGATGTGGACCTGCTCGGCCTTGTTCCGCAGGTGGAAGCGGATCGTGAGGCGTTTGAGGATGTGATGAACCTCGTCGGCGGGCAGGTCGCGGAGGGGGCGGCTGTCCGCTGCGGTCTCGCCTTCGAGCATGTGGGCGGCCGCGTCTCGGAGCGTCTCGAACGATCGGCTCGGAGGGCTGACCTGATCGAGAAGCCCGTGCAGCCAGGCGATGTCTTCTTGGAGGGGTTGTGGCATGGGACCCAAGCGTATGGAGGCTGGGCCGAGTGCCGGGGGCGAGGAGAGTGGAGGCGTAGGATGCTGCGTGGAACACTACCAAGTCGGGATCATCGGTGCCGGCCCGATCGGGCTGGAGATGGCGGTCGCGCTGCAGCGCGCCGGGGTGCGGACGGTCCAGATCGAGGCCGGCGCGATCGGCTCGACCATGGGCTGGTGGGCACCGGGCACGAAGTACTTCTCGAGCCCCGAGCGGATCGCGATCGCGGGCGTGCCCCTGGTCGTCGAGCACGAGGACAAGGCAACCCGCGAGGACTACCTGCGATACCTCCGGCAGGTGGTGATGCAGTTCGGCCTTGAGGTGCATACCTACGAGCGCGTCGTCGGGGCAGCGCGGGATGACGATGGCTTCGTGCTGCGGACCGAGAAGAGTGCGCACGGGGTTGGGGGCGTGGAAGAACAACAGCGGGCGGCGCGGATGCGGGCGGACGTGGATGGAGGAGACGGAGTCGGGACCCGCAGTGTCCCGCCCCGGGGGATGGAGTACCGGGTCGAGAAGATCGTGCTGGCGATCGGCAACATGCACACGCCGAGGCTGGTGGGGGTCCCGGGTGAAGAGCTGCCGCATGTGAGTCACTATCTGGGAGAGCCGCACAGCTACTTCGGCCAGCGGGTCGTGATCGTGGGCGGGCGGAACTCGGCGATCGAAGCCGCGATCCGGCTCTACCGCGTGGGGGCGAAGGTCACTCTCTGCCAACGACGGCTCGAGCTGGAACGCGACCGGATCAAGTACTGGTTGTTGCCGGAGGTAGAGTGGCTGATCAAGAAAGGGCAGATGGGGCTGCACGCGGGCGTGGGGGTGCGCGAGATCACCGAGCGCGGGGTTGTGATCGAACCTCTTGCCGGCGTTGCGCCTGGCGCGGTCGCTGGGGGAGCCCCCCGGGCTGAAGCCCGAGGCTCAGAGCGTGTGGAGATCGGGGCGGACGCGGTGTTGCTCTTGACGGGGTACGACCAGAACCCCGAGCTCTTCGAGATGCTGGGTGTGGAGTTGCACAGCGAAGAGCACCGCCCCCGGTTTGCGCGCGAGACGATGGAGACAAACGTCCCGGGCGTGTTCGTCGCGGGGACCGCAACCGGTGGCAGCCAGCAGCGCTCCAAGATCTTTATCGAAAACGCCCACGAGCACGTGGAACGGATCGCTCGCGCCATCGCGGGGCGGGACGTGGAAGTGCGCGAAAGAGCGGTATTCGAAGGGAACGAGGAGAGCTAGCGCTGCTACACCGGCGTGCCCGCGCGCGCCAGGTGCATGAGTGCGCGGAACGAGCCGCCGGCTTCGGGGGATTCGGGGTCGGCGTCGGGGGGTGGTGTGCGGAGGGTGTAGCTGCCGTCGGGGTTGAGGTCCCACGCGCGTTTCTGGTCGCGCTTGAGAACGTCATAGAGGGCAGCGAGGCGTTGGCGTGCGGCCCGGTCGTAGATGGGGACGACCGACTCGACCCGGTCGTTGAGGTTGCGGTACATCCAGTCGGCCGACCCCATGAACCAGTCGCCGTCGGCGGGGTCTTCGTGCCCGGCGCCGAAGTGGAAGATGCGAGAGTGTTCGAGGAAGCGGCCGACGATGGACCAGACGCGGATATTCTCGCTGAGCCCGGGCACACCCGGGCGGAGGCAGCAGAAGCCGCGGACGACCAGGTCGATCGAGACGCCGGCTTGGGAGGCTTCGTAGAGGTGCTCGGTGATGTTGATGTCCTCGAGCGAGTTGAACTTGGCGTAGATGCTTGCGGGCTTTCCGGCCCGGGCAAACTCGATCTCGCGTTCGATCAGCTCGTTGAAACGCCCGCGCATGGTGGTGGGTGCGATGAGCAGTTCGTTGTACTCGGTCTGCGCGCTGCGCCCGGTCAGCAGATTGAACAGCCCGACGACGTCCTCGGTGATCCGCGGGTTGCACGTGAGCAGCCCGATGTCGGTGTAGAGCTGCGCCGTCGTAGGGTTGTAGTTGCCGGTGCCCAGGTGCGTGTAACAGCGGAGCCCCTCGGCCTCGCGCCTCACGACCAGCGAGCACTTGCAGTGGGTCTTGAGCCCGACCACGCCGTACGCAACGTGCACGCCGTGCTTCTCGAGCTGGCGGGCAAAGCGGAGGTTCTTCTGCTCGTCGAAACGGGCGCGAAGCTCGACCAGGCACGCGACCTGCTTGCCCTTCTCCGCGGCACGAATAAGCGAGACGACAAACGGCGAGTCGCGACTGGTGCGGTAGATAGTCTGCTTGATCGCCAGCACGTCGGGGTCCCGTGCCGCCGCCGAGACGAAGCGCTGCACGCTCGCTTTGAACGATTCGTACGGGTGGTGCAGCAGGATGTCGCGCTCACGGATGAGCGCGAAGATGTCACCCTCATCGTCAGCGAGGATCGCGGGAACAACAGGCTTGTAGTGCGAGAGCTTGAGGTCCGGGCGTTCGAGGTTGGCGATCTCGAAGACGTCCTGGAAGTCGAGCGGCCCCGTGCGCGCGTAGACATCGTTCCGCGAGAGGTCCAGCTCCTCGAGGACGAGCCGGATGATCTCCGGGTTGGCCCCCTCGGGGATCTCGATCCGCACCGCACTGGCAAACCGGCGGAGCTGAAGCTCGGCCTCGACGTGCTCGTAGAGGTTGTCTGACTCGTCGGCGTGGGACTGGATCGACGCGTTGCGGGTGAGGCGGAACGACGCGACCTCGTGGAGCACCATGCCGGGAAACAGGCCGTCGAGGTTGTGCCGGATGATCTCGTCGAGGGGAACGAGAATCACCTCGTCGGTGTTGGCGTCGGTGTTGGCGTCGGTGTTGGCGTCGGTGTCAGCGTCGGTCGCCGGATCGATGCGGACAAAGCGGGGGAGGACATCGGGGATCTTGATGCGCGCAAAGTGACGCTCGGGGCTGTCAGGAGAGCCCACGAGCACGCCGAGGCTTTCGGAAAGGTTGGAGATAAAGGGGAATTTGTGCCCCGGATCGACTGCCAGCGGCGTCAGGATGGGGAAGACATTCGTGCGGTGCCAGGTGTCGGCCCACTCGCGCTGGGTGTCGTCGAGGTCGCCATAGGTCAGGACGTGAATCCCCGCGGCTTTGAGGCTCGGCAACGCCGACTCGTTCCAGATGCGGGCCAGCTCGGCCTGCAGCTCCTTGACCATGCGACGGATCTCTTCGAGCGTCTGGGAAGGACGCCGCCCGTCGGGCCCGGGGGTCTCGACCCCGCTGAGGATGTAGCGCTTGAGCAAGCCCACACGCTTCATGAAAAACTCGTCGAGGTTGCTGGCGAAGATCGCGAGAAACTTCACACGTTCGAGCAACGGGAACGAATCATCGCCCGCCTGGGCAAGCACGCGGCGGTTGAACTCCAGCCACGAGAGATCGCGGTTGAAGAAATGGGATTCGTCGGGCGACGTCGGCGACGTGGGTGGTGGTGAGGTCATCAGGAGAGCAGCCTGTCCGTTCAGAGGGTGGGTGGGGGTGGGGAGAAGTAGGTCGCGGCACAGCCCGGGGCTTCGGTGACCCGGCAGGACGCGACGCGGGTGCCGGCGGGCAGGACGTTCGCCAGAGCCCGCTGGGTCGCTTCGGCGATGTGCCGAGCAACGTGCTCGGCGGTCGGGTTGACATGGTCAAAGGGCGGCGTCGTGTTCAGGTCGGAGTTCTGGAACGGCGCGGTGACACCGGCGAGAGCGGCCTCGACCGCGTGGAAATCGCAGAGCAGCCCGTCGGCGTCGAGGGCCTCTCCCGAGAGCGTCAGGGTGACGCACCAGTTGTGGCCGTGGGTTGGCTCGAGGGTGCCGGCGATGGTGATCGCGTGGGCCGCACAGAACTCGGCATGGACCGTCAACTCGTACATGCACCGAGTGTACGGAGACAGAGCCCCAAGCGTCAGCGCCAGCCCGCACCAGAGCCTGAAGCGCAAGCGAGGAGCCGGGCAAGCCGGAGACAGAAATACACCCCCTCCCCGGCCCTCCCCCACGGGGCGCGGGGGAGGGAGCAAGAAAGCAAGGCAGCAAGGCAGCAAGGCAGGAGACCATGAAGAAGGCATGAGGCATGAGGCATGAGGCACAAGGCATGAGGCACGAGGCACGAGGCACGAGGCACGAGGCATGAGGCATGAGGTAGGAGGCAAGGCACCCGGCATCGGTGCGAGGGACGGTGCAGGCTCGGCGGGGTAGGCTCTTGCATCACGAAGGAGCGAGTGCGATGGGCGATGCGCCGTTGATGTTGGGGGTGAGTGGCTGCCGGGGGATTGTGGGTGAGAGCCTCACGCCCGACGTGATCGCCCGCTATGCCGGGGCGTTCGGCGGGTGGCTCCGCGAGCGGCACGGAGGCAAGCCGGTGACGGTCGTGCTCGGACGCGACGGCCGCGCGGGCGGGTACATGGTTCGGCACGCCGCGATCGCCGGGCTCTGTGGCAGCGGGTGCGATGTCGTGGACCTGGGCATCGAGACCACACCCACGATCGGCGTCATGGTCGATGCTCTCGAAGCCGAAGGCGGGATGGTCCTGACCGCGAGCCACAACCCCCAGCAATGGAACGGGATGAAATGTCTGGTCCGGGAGGCTGACGAATGCGAACGCGGCGGCGTGTCGGCGTGCGCACCGAGCGCGCAGATGGCAGCGGAGATCGTCGAACGCTTCAAGAGCGGCAAGAACGATTGGAAGCGGTGGGACAGGCTGGGCGCAGTGACGCGGCAGCGCGACGCGGCAGCAGTCCACGTCGCGCGGGTGGTCGAGCGGTTTGGCGAGGATGTTCTCACAGCAATCGCGGCGATGAAGCCGACGGTCGTCCTCGATTCGGTCAACGGCGCAGGCGCACACGCCGGGCGGCAGCTGCTCGAGCGCATGGGCTGCCGCGTGGTCCAGCTGGGCGCTGAGGACTCCGGCATCTTCCCCCACACCCCCGAGCCGACGCGGGAGAACCTTGCTGGGTCTGGAGGTTTGTGCGAAGCGGTCCGCGAGAACAACGCGATCGTCGGCTTTGCCCAGGACCCCGACGCCGACCGGCTCGCGGTGATCGACGAGCGCGGCGAGTACATCGGCGAGGAATACACGGTGGTGCTCGCAGCGGGCGAGGTCATCGAAATGGGGATGCGGGGGGCCGAGCGTCGGAGCGCAAAGGTTGCGGTCAATCTCTCGACCAGCCGCATGATCGAGGACGTGGCCGGGGAGTTCGGCGTCGAGGTGGTGCGGACGCCGGTGGGCGAGGCGCACGTTGTGCAGGCGATGAAGCACGCGGACATGGTGATCGGGGGCGAGGGCAACGGCGGCGTGATCTGGTCGAGCGTGACCTATGTCCGCGATTCGCTGGGCGCGATGGCGCTGGTGCTCGCGGCGATCGTCCGCGCCAACCGGCAGGTGAGCGAACTGGTCGGGCGGGTGCCGGCGTACGCGATCGAGAAACGCAAGGTCTCGATCGCAAGCAAAGCCGAGGCCGGGCCGGCGGGGGAGAAGCTGATCGCTTGGGCGCAGGAGGGCGGCGGCGGAATCGACGCGCGAATCGACACCCAGGACGGCGTCCGCGTGGACTGGGCAGACTGCGAACCGGTGGGCGGGGGTAGTGGGGGTAGTGGGGGCGGGCCGGCGTGGGTCCACGTCCGCGCGAGCAACACCGAGCCGATCCTCCGACTCATCGGCGAGGCACGCACCCCCGAGGGCGTGAGCAGCCTCCTCGACACAGTGGCAGCAGTGGTGGGGTGAACGGGTGAACGGGTGAGTGGGTGAGTGAGTAACGGTGTATGGGGACGCCGGAGCTAAGGCTCTGCGAAGCTCCGGGTGGTATTGGGGGGGGACGGACGGACCCTCCAAGGACTCAACCCAAGCGTCCAGACAAGGGCGTACACTCCCCCACTATGACAACCGCAGGCAAGCACATACAGGTCGGTCAACGGGTCCGGGTAACCCAGCAGGTCATGCTGCAGTCCAACCCGCAGACATCCACCGTCGAGGGCGTGGTCGAGGCGTTCGAGCAGCAGAAGACCGGCTCGTGGTACGCCCACAGCGAGGACAACAAGCTCTGGCTCGACCGGCTCCGGCTACGGACCGACGAGGGGGAGATTGTGTACTGCAACCTGGACCAGCTTTCGCGGGTCGAGGTCGTGGGGGCGGCGGGGGAGTAACAGCGCGTTTGTGCGCAGCTTGTCCTCACAGGCTGCAAACGATCTGAGGTCCGAACATGATTGTCGCGAGGTGTTGTTCCGTTCTGGGAAAGCTTCTTCGCAAGGTATGGCTGCGCGGCTTTCTGCCCGCGGTGGTGGTGTTTGTGGTGTGGGGCGTCAGTCTGTTTGTCTATGTGTTGGGGCAGTCACGCGGGGCGTCGCCTTGGCGGTGGGCGGTGAGCGACGGCGTGGTGATGGTCAACTGGCCGACTTCGGGCACCTGGAGCGGGTGGGGCACGGTGCAGTGGAGTTTGGGGGTCATGAAGAACGCTGACGGGACGAACAGACCGGGGATGTGGGTTTACAACTACTTTCCCAAGGCAACCGCGCAATGGGATGCGGAGATTCGATCGGGCCATGTGAAGGTTCCGATCGTGTATCTGGCGGCGTTGAGCACGCTGCCAGCGTGGGCGGGGGTGTGGGCAGGGGTGTGGCTCCGGCGTCGGCGGGTGCCGGCGGGTCACTGCCCGAAGTGCCGGTACGACTTGCGGGCAAGCGTCGGAGCGGTGTGCCCGGAGTGTGGATATGCGACGCGAGGAGACCGGGCTGGGGGGTAGCAGAAGGGAATGGGCTGGCTTCGGGGTGCCATCGCTCGCGGCCTTCCTTTCTCCTTCTTCTTCTTTGTGCTCCTGCCGCGCAGTGATGCGGGGGGGCGAGGAGCGGAGAGGCAGAAAGGCACCCTCACCCCGGCCCTCTCCCAGGGGGAGAGGGAGGAAGGCACGGAGCCGCGAGTGATGGCATTCGGCGGGGGGCTTCGGTATTCGGCGGGTGTCTTGCGGTGTGGAACATGGGTTGCGCAGAGCTGGGCGTGTGCCGCCGGGAGTGCGGCGTCTGCCACGCGCTGCGTGGCACGCGGCTGGCGCGCCGGGGCACCGGTCTGGTGGGGGTGGGCGGGCGTGGCCGGGTGGGGGACAGCGGGAAATCTCTCTTTTTCAGGCGGCTTTGGGGCTCGGGCTGGCCGGGCGGGGCAGGATGGCCGATCCGGGAAGAGAGAGGGGTTCTCTTCGTAGATGCGGACCACCCAGCACCTCGAGCAGTTTGCGTCAAAGGTGTAGCGAGTCTCTTGGTGTGCCACGGCCATTGTGGCCGTGCCGGCGGTCCAGCACGGCCAAGATGGCCGTGGCACACTCGGGCGAGAGAAGTGAAAATGCTCTCAGGAGCCCCGCCATGCGCGTGCTGCCCAAGACGAGAATCGGCCGGATCGAATGGTTCGAGCAGCGGCTCGCCGACTGGAGCGACGACCCCGGGGCGATCGGGCTGACCGGGGCGCAGACCCTGGAACTGGCCGCGCTGGTCGCGGCGGCGCGGCAGGGACACACCCGGGCCGAGCAGGCAAGGGCCGACGCCCGCAGCGCCACCGTCGGCTACCACGACGCCGAGGGTGCGCTCTCCCACAGCGGCAGCGATCTGGTCGCGGCCGTCAAGGCGTTCGCCGAGACCAGCGGCGATGCCGGGGTGTATGTGCGGGCCAATGTCCCGCCGCCCTCGACGCCCGCGCCGGCGGGAGACCCCGAGCCGCCGACGGCGGTGGTCGGCGAGATCACTTCAGACGGCGCGGTGCGGCTGGCGTGGAAGGGGTCGCTCGCCCACCGCACCTTTTACGAGGTGCTGCGGCGGCTCGAAGGCGAAGAGACCTGGACCCTGATCGCCAGCGTCGGGGCCAAAGGCTTTGTCGATATGGACGTGCCGGTGGGGACCGGCGGCGTCTCCTATCGCGTGCGGGCCAGGCGGGGCACGTCGGGCAGCGCCGCGAGCGCGCCGATCACGCTGCGGCTGGGGGTCGAGCCGCAGACGGGCACGAGCGGTTTGGGCCTGGTGGCGTAGGGCCGCCTCACCCAGGACGTCGCAAGTATGCTTGTGTGCCACGGCCATTTTGGCCGTGCCGACGGGTCCGCACGGCCAAAATGGCCGTGGCACACGAGACGAGAGAAGTGAAAACGCTCTAGAACCCCAGGATCATCCGGAACAGCTCGACCAGATACCGCCAGGTCTCTTCGAGGGGGTCGCCAGCCGGGGCTTGCTCTTCGACCTGGGCCATCGCGACCGACGCGGTCGCCAGCAGCGCGAACCCGGCGGTGCGGAGGCCGGAAGCAGAGAACAGGGCGGGACAGTGGGCGGTGGGACCGCGGGAGGCCGGCACCGGTGTGCGCGAACGGACAGCGAGGTGGGGGAGGCGGCTGCGCAGATTTGTGATGCTCACGGCGGCGTCTTTCCGATAAGTCATCCGCGGACCAGAGCGATCGCGGAGTGGGTACCAGCCGTGTCCGTGGCGTGCGTGCCGAGCGTGAATCCGTGCTCGGAGCTGTATTGTGCACATTCCCGGCCCGAAGGCAAGCCGGGGGGTTTGGGGAGCGTGGGGCAAGTTGAGAATCACGGCCGGAGGCCGGGAATATCACGTGGAACAACCGCAGGCCCAACCCAAAGAACCGCTTCAGAATCCGTCCCAAGAGCCCGCCCACGAGTTGCTCCAGGACCAGCGACAGCGTGTCGCCGACTTCATCCACGCGCACCGGGACCTCATCAAGGAAGGCTTCCGGGCACGGATCACCTCGGGGGACCGGGGGGACCGGGGCTTCTACGACTCGAGCGACTTCTTCTCGACCGTCCAGCGACGGGCCGATCGGCTTGCCTCGCTCGGCGACGACGAGTCCTCACGCGACATCCTGCGAACGCTCCACGAGATCATGCTCGAGGCGTTGTCCGACCACGCCCGAGAGATGGTCCGCGACCGCGCGGTTCGGGAATCGCTGGCCGAGGACGCGACGCGAGCAGACCAAACAGCATTCCAGACGCACGCCCCGGACGGAGCGCCCGGCCTCAAGGCGCTGCACCTCAACGCCGAAGAGTTCGACCTGGCCAAGCTCCGGGCCGGCGGGCTGCTGCACCGGCAGGTCGCAGCGGCGCTTGGGGTCTCGGCGGCGGTCGTCCGCATGAGGTGGCAACGCCTGGTCGGTAAAGCCGAAGACGCACTGGGGCAGGCGTGGGGGCAGACCGGTGGCTAGCTTCGCAAGGCACATCCCGCCCGACACCAAGTTGGGGACGCGCGCGACCGCCGCCGACGCCCGGGCGTTCGCCGGCTTTCTGACCGGCGCTCCGACCGACTCGGAGACTCCCGCCGGGCGAGCGAGCAAGAGCAGGCCGTCGTGTGTCGGGATGGTCATCGCCAGCCGCTACCGCATCGTCCGGGTGCTGGGCGAGGGCAGCTTTGCCACGGTCTACGAAGCCAACGACACCCGGCTGTCCTCGAAGCAGAGCGACGCGCTGGTCGCGGTCAAGATCGCCCGCGCCGAGACGCCGCTCGATATCGAACGCTGGCTCGACGAAGCGCAGAACGCCCGCCGCGTCCAGCACCGGCACGTGGTCGGCGTGCTCGACTGCGGCGTTGACGACGACGGGCAGGCGTTCACCGTCATGGAACTTGTCGCGGGCACGACGCTCGAGCAGCACGTTGCGCACCGGACGAAGCGGTCACGCCGGGAGCTGGTCGCGCTGCTGGCGCAGGCCGCCGAGGGGCTCGAAGCGATCCACGCGGCGGGGCTTGTCCACTGCGATATCAAGCCCGCGAACCTGTTGATCGCCAGCGACGGCACGCTGCGGATCACCGACTTCGGAGCATCGACCGTCTGCGCGCCCCAGGCGGCGTTCACCAGCGGCGGCCGGTCGATGGCGCCGGGCACGCTGGCGTTCATGGCACCCGAACTCTTCCGGCTCGACCGCGAATCGTTCATGCCCACCTCGGACGTGTTCTCGCTGGGCGCGACGCTCTTTTGGGCGCTGACCGGCAGGCCCGTCGCCGGGGATAGCGCCGCCGAGGCGGTCTGTGGTCTCGGCGATCGGAGCGGGATCGACCCGGCCCGCATCGAGCGCGAGCTGCGCGCGGCAGGCGTTGATCGCGACCTGCGCGCCATCACCATGAAGGCCCTCGCGCCCTCGGTCCACGAGCGGTACGGCTCAGCCGGGGTGCTGGGCGCTGACCTCCGCGCCTGGGCGGCGCGGCGGCCCGTGGAATCGACACGTCCTAGCGCGTGGAGGCGGGGGCTGCTGTTGCTCCGCCGCCGACCGCTCGCTTCTGTTGCTGTCCTGCTGGCGCTCACCGGCGGCATCACCACCGCCGCGGCGTTCGAGCATTCCCGCGCGCTCACTGTCGAGAGCAACGCCCGGGCCGCCGAGCTTGCGGTCGAACGCGCCGGGCGGGAGGCGGACCTGGCATGGCGCAAGCGCGCGCTCGACAGCCTGCGACGGTTGATGTCGGGGTTCGGTGCTGCCAAAGAGCAGGGGCTCGCCGCGGAGGTGCTCACGTCGCTGTGGGTGCTCGAATGGGCGCACGGCCCGACGCTCTTGCAGGACCCAGAAGCGCTGGGCGAGGTGTGGGCGGTGCGGATCGAGATGCTCGAGTCGGTCCGAGAGCAGGCAAGAGCACAAGCCGGTGACGACAGCATCGAAGCAAGACTGACCGAGCCTTCGCTGGTGCTGTGGTTGTTGCGCGACGGGCGTGCTGCCGAAGCACGGGAGATCCTCGATGGTGCGATCCCCTTCTGGGAGAAGCACGCCAGCGCGGGCGATCCCTGGCTGCGACAGCTCCGGCTGCTGGATTCGATCGCGGCGGTCAATGAGCTGACCCAGGCCGCGGCTCACCGGCCGCTCACGAAAGCCGAAGTCGCGCAGCTCGAACAGCACGAGTCGCAACTGCGGTCGGAACTGGATCGGTTGGCCGAGTCCGGCGACCGCGGGCCGGTGGCGCAGCTGTTGCGCGAAACCACAAACTGACCGGGCCGCTCGATCGCAGAGCGTGCTTCACATGACCCACCTCGACCCCACCTCGGCCCGGCCGCGGGGTTCTTCTGCGCTGGTACAAACATGTGCCTCCGCGCGAGCTGACAAATATTGGCCAGTTTTCCAGATTCCTGTTGCGCGGCGTCGATGATACCGTCCGGATGGAGACTCCGGGGAGAAAGAGGGACAGGCATGGGTTGGGTGATCTTTGTCACAGCACGGGCTGTGCGGCGCAGGCTCCGCCGGGCGATCGACCGGATCGCGGCGGCGGGTCCAGACAGCATCACGGCGCGACGCGGCAGCCGTGCGATCCTTCGACCCGAGGCCGCAGCTTCGCGCCGTCGCTGCACCCACGCATCGACCAACGAGCTGTTCACGGATATCCGCGGCTCGGCGGTGGTGACACACCGCCTCCGGCTCAGTGTCCGGACCTGAGCGTGTCGAGCAATCGTCGTTCTCGCATCTTGTGTGCCACGGCTCTATGAGCCGTGCGGAGAGGCATCCGTCGCGTTCGCACGGCCAAGATGGCCGTGGCACACAGGAATACTCGCTTCGTCCTGGTTGAAGCTGCTACACAAGCCCCTGCGCCAGCATCGCGTCGGCGACCTTGACAAACCCGGCGATGTTCGCCCCGCGGACGTAGTCCGTCTTGCCGTTGCCGCCAACCCCGTCGCCGCCGTGTTCGACGCACTGGGCGTGGATGTCGGACATGATCCCGCGGAGCTTTTCGTCGACCTCTTCGCGCGACCAGCTCAGCCGCAGCGAGTTCTGTGACATCTCGAGTCCCGACACCGAAACACCGCCGGCGTTGGCGGCTTTGCCCGGGGCAAACAGCACGCCCGCGTGCTGCAGCGCCTCGATTGCTTCTGCGGTTGTCGGCATGTTTGCACCTTCGGCAACGACCAGCACGCCGTTGGCGATCAGCTGCTTTGCGCCCTCGATCTCGAGTTCGTTCTGGGTGGCGCAGGGCAGCGCGATATCCACGTCCACGCCCCAGGGTCGGCCCTCGTGGAAGGTCGCGCTGGGGTACTGGGCAGCATACTCGGAGATGCGTCCTCGGCGGACCTCCTTGAGGTCCTTGATGAACGCGAGTTTCTCCGTGTCGATGCCGTTGGTGTCGTGGATGAACCCCGACGAGTCCGACATCGTGAGCGGCTTGGCGCCGAGTTCGATCAGTTTTTCGACCGCGTAGGTTGCGACATTGCCCGAGCCCGAGACCGCAACGGTCTTGCCGGCAAAGCTCTCGCCGGTTGATTCGAGCATGTGCTTGGCAAAGTACACCGTGCCGTAGCCCGTTGCTTCGGGGCGGATGAGGCTTCCCCCGAAGCTCAATCCCTTGCCGGTGAGGATGCCTGTGAACTCGTTTGCGAGCTTGCGGTACTGGCCGAAGAGGAACCCGATCTCGCGTGCACCGACGCCGATATCGCCGGCGGGGACGTCGGTGTTGGGGCCGATGTGGCGGAAGAGCTCGCTCATGAACGCCTGGCAGAAGCGCATGACCTCGCGGCTGCTTTTGCCCTTGGGGTCAAAGTCCGAGCCGCCCTTGCCGCCGCCCATGGGGAGGGTGGTGAGGCTGTTCTTGAACACCTGCTCGAAGCCGAGGAACTTGAGGACGCTGGCGTTGACGCTCTTGTGGAAGCGGAGCCCGCCTTTGTATGGGCCGATCGAGCCGCTGAACTCGACGCGGTAGCCGCGGTTGACGTGGACGTTTCCTTCGTCGTCTTCCCAGGTCACTCGGAACGTAATCATCCGGTCCGGCTCGGTGAGCCGTTCGAGGAGGCGGGCGTTCTGGTACTTGGGATTGTCTCGAATAAAGGGGACGATCGAGTCGGCGACCTCTTCGACTGCCTGCAAAAACTCGGGTTCGTTGGGGTTGCGTTGCCGCACCCAGTCCATGAATCCTGCGACGTCCTGAGCCGGGGCGGTGGCGGCCTGATCCGAGAATGTTGCAGTCGTCATGGTCGGCGATCCTCCGTCGGGGGTGGGGTTTGATCGGGATCGTACCGCCGCGGCCGGTGGTTGGTTTGGCATTTCTCGCAGAATCCGCGAGCGTTCCCGTGATTGAGCCCCGGCCCGAACCCGGATTCGCGCCCGGGCGATCCCGCTGCCGGAATACACTCTGCTCTCGCGGCGTCTGCCCTGAGAGCCCATTCCGACCACCCATCCGATCCGAGGAACCCGCCATGAAGATCGCTGCCTTGGCCTTGTTTTGCGTCCCTGTCGCCGTCGGAGGCACGCTGCTCATCGACGTTTCGCAACGCGCAGCCCAGCCCGAACGCGAGTCGACGATCACCACCCAGCCCGACGGGTTCCGGCAGGTCAACCGCCCGGGCTCGGTCGATCTCGACACCACCTACGACCTCGACAACCTCGTGATCCCCCGCACCCAGATCCACACGCTCCTGCCCCGGGACGCGATCCCCGCGCTCACCGATCCCACACTCGTCACGATCAAAGAATCCGGCTGGATCGCACCGACCGACCGCATCATCGCGGTCACCGTCGGCGAGACAACCGTCGGCGTCCCGATCAACATCCTCAACTACCACGAGGTGGCGAACCTGACCATCGAAGGCCACCCGATCGCCGCGACCTACTGCCCGCTGTGCGATTCGGCGACCGTCGTCAGCCGTCGCGTATCCCGCACGCTCGACGACGGCACCACCGTTGAGGACGTCCTCGAGTTCGGCGTCTCGGGCGCACTCTACAACTCCAACGTCCTTATGTACGACCGCACCGACCTGGCGCTCTGGAGTCAACTCGGCATGCAGGCGGTCAGCGGCCCTCTCGCGGGGACGTCCCTTGACCACCTCCCGGTCAGGCTTGTTTCGTGGGCTGCGTTCCAGACGGCGCACCCCGACGCGACGGTGGTGAGCCGCGAGACCGGGCACGAGCGCGACTACACCGGCTCGCCCTATAGCAGTTTCTTCGAGTCCGACCGGATGCTCGTGCCGGTTGCCAGCATCGGCGACGCCCTGCCGCCCAAAACGCTCGGCCTCGGCGTCAACACCCGCGGCCAGGCATACTTCGTCGCGGCCGACGCGATCACCGAGGGCTTTACGCTCGAGACCGACGCCGGCTTGGTCCGCGCCCGGCGGACCGACGCGGGCATCGAGGTGCTCGAAGCCCCCGAGCATGCGCTTACCGCGCAAACGTTTTACTACTCGTGGTCGGCGTTCTATCCGGACACCGACTTCATCGGCCCGCCCGAGGCGACCACGATCACGCCGGTCCAGCCGGAGGACTGATCCGCTTCTCCAGCTCCGCCTCTCGAATACTCCTCATGTCTTTCTACGAGCCGTGTGCGCGAGCACAGGTTCAAGAACCGCGAACGGTCTTGTGCATTCACCTACCGAGCTTGCGCTCGGGGCTCGTTGTTGAGCCGTGTTGCGATCGCCGGGTTGATCGGCGTTCGCGGTGTTACTTGACGTACACCCTATCGTTCCAGTTGGATGGTTCGAGGATCCACTCGGCCTTGCTGAACACCGCGTGCCCATCGAGAAAGATCGTGTTTGCGCCGTCGCCGTGGCGTTGCGGGTCGATCCGTTGGGTGTTGTCGTTCCCGGTAACGTGCGAGACCCGCCACACGTCGTAGTCGACCGCGATCCGGAAGTCCGACGCGTTAGGGCGGTAGAGCCCGCGGTAGAACGTGCCGTTGGGGTCGTCGGTGTAGGCGGTCAGGTAGAGTGTCTCGAACGGGAAGGGCACCACGCTGAGTCGCGTCCAGGCCTTGCTGCCGCGGAGACGCCCGTCGCGGTCAAAGTGCAGCCCGTTGTTGATGTAGTGGATCCGGTGCGGGTCGCCCTTCTGGCGCGAGGGGTCACGAAAGAACCCGGCACCTTCCCACCAGTCGCCGACGCCCTCGTCGAGGTTCGAGATCGTGTCCATGTACGGGCGTGCAGCCCGCGGCCAGCTCATGTCGCGCTCGCCGCTGGCTGCCCGGGGCATCCACTCGTCGTAGTCGTCGGCGTACATCATCAGCGCCGTGCCGATCTGCCGCTGGTTGTTGAGGCACACCGCCTGCCGCGCCGCCTCTCGCGCCCTGCCCAGCGCCGGCAGCAGGATCCCGATCAGCAGCGCAATGATCGCGATCACCACCAAGAGTTCGATCAACGTGAACGCCCGCGAGAGTTTCCGAGTCATCTCGCCAGTCTACAACAAACGGCTACCACGCCAAACATGATTTCGGCCGAGTCGCGGTCAGCCCCGTCGCCATCGCGTCCCGGCGCGTCATCGCTCCGCGAGGCTTTCCCACGAGAGCACGTCGCCCTCGGGCAGACCCGACACCCCCAGCACCCGGAGCATGTACAACAACTGAGCCCTGTGGTGCATGGAGTGGGTGATGACGTGAGCGATCGTCCCGCCGAAGGTGCGTTCGACCAGCGGCCCGTCGTTCGGCGGTGTCCAGCGATCGTCCCATGCGTCTCGGGCGGCGATGTCCCGAGCGATCTTTGCGAGCAGCGTGGCTGCGGCATCGAGGCGGGCCTCGAGCGCGTCGAGCGAATCACCGCCCCGCTCACCGACCGGCCGCCCAGCCATGTCGGCCCCCCAAGCCTGCATGTTCCAGATCAGGTGATCGAACGTCGCGCGGACGGTGCGGTGGCCGATGTCGATGTCTTGGTCGAGTTGGGCGTCGGTCAACTCGCCGCAGCGATCCAGCAGCAGCCGGGTCGTCCAGGCGTCGTGGCCGAGCAGGCGGTCGAGGACGTCCATTGTTATCTCTCCGTCGAGCCCATCATCGAGTCGTACAAGGGCCGCACTGTCGCTTCGAGTTCTTCGGTCGTGCCGGGCTCCTTCTTGTTGTCATCGAGATGCAGCATGAACATCGTGTATTCGGGCCAGAGATCCATGCCGCTCTCGAGTTGTTCTTTTACCCTCGCCAGATCACGAGGCCACGCGACGTACCGCCGTTCGCCCCAACGGAAGCGAACAAGGTGTCCGCCGAGCTTCTGGAGGAGCCGTTCGTTTCTCTCCACAGGACGAATCGTGATCGTGTGTTCCGAGACCGAATCAACGGGGCCGAGAAAGTGTAATGTCCGCGGTGGTAAGCACGACCATCCGCCGTCGAGCACTCCCACGCGAGGCGAAATCACGACATACTGACCGATGGTATCCGGGCCGGTCGAGTACCAGCCCGCCCAGGGATGGTCGGCGAGGCTTCCGAGTTCGATGATTGCCTCCCGCTCTCGATCACGGTCCTCAGCACTCGGCCCTTCGAGAAAGGACGGTTTGGATGCACATCCGGAGTTGGCGACAACTGCACCGCAGAGCAGCAATGCCATCCCGACCACATACCTGCCGCCCAAAGCCGTCCTACGAATCTGCATAACTACCCTTTCCTAAAACCCAACCGCCTGCCCATCGCACCGCAAATCCGATCCCGCGACATACCCGTCTTCGAGTTTGTAGATCACCTGCCCGCGTCCCTGGCTCGCGTTCCGTCGGCTCGGCACCGTCACGGCGTGCCCCATGTCGCGAAGTTTCTCGTACACCCCGGCCTCAAACCCCGGCTCGACCGTGACCTTCAGCCCCTCGCTCACCTGCCAGCGCGGCGCATCGAGTGCGCTCTGCGGGTTCTGCTGGTGGTCCACCATCCGCATCAGCACCTGCGCGTGCCCCTGCGGCTGCATGAACCCGCCCATCACGCCGAACGCCATCACCGGCTCGTCGTCGTCGTTGGTGCCGGTCCTTGTGACAAACCCCGGAATGATCGTGTGATAAGGCAGTTTCCCAGCAGCGACCTCGTTGGGATGCCCCTTCTCCAGCGTGAAACAACACCCCCGGTTCTGCAGCCCGATCCCCGTGCCCGGCACCACGATCCCCGACCCGAACCCGGTGTAGTTGCTCTGGATCATGCTGACCATATTGCCCGCCGCGTCGGCCGCGGTGAGCAGGATCGTGCCGCCCTGCTTGGGCGTGCCGTGGTTGAAGTCCTGCGCGATGTCGCGGTCGATCAGCTCTGCGCGCTCCGCGAGATACACCTCATCGAGCAGTTGTTCGACAGTGACATCCATGAACGCGGGGTCCGCGATATACCGGTGGGCATCGGCAAACGCCAGCTTCATCGCCTCGATCCCCAGGTGCATGCTCTCGGCACTGTCTGGGTGCATGTCTTCGAGGCCGAACCTTCGCAGGATGCCCAGCGCGATCAGCGCGGTCAGCCCCTGCCCGTTGGGCGGAATCTCGTGGAGTTTCCAGCCGTGGTAGTCGATCGAGATCGGGCGCACCCACTGCGCTTGGTGTGCGGCCAGGTCGGCGGCTCGGAGGTCACCCCCGCCGGCGATCGCGGCTTGTTCGATCCGCTCGGCCAGCGCGCCCTTGTAGAACGCCTTGCCGTTGGTCTCGGCGATCGCTTCGAGCGTGTCGCCGTGGTCGGGCAGCTTGACAAGCTCGCCGATCCGGGGCCCGCGGCCCTTTGGCGCAAATGTCTCGTGCCATGCCTTGAAGGCGTCCCCCCGATACCCCCGTGCTGCGCTGCGCGCCCAGCCGCTCCCGATCTCCGGCGGCACGATCGCCCCTTCGCGTGCGTACCGCACCGCGGGCTCGGCAACAACCGGCATCGGCAGCGAGCCGAACTCGGCGAGGAGCGCCACCCATCCCGACACCGCCCCGGGTGTGGTCACGCCGTCCCAGCCGTAGAAGGGGATGCGGTCCATCCCGTCGTAGCGTTCGCGTTTGAGCCCCATCGGCGCCCGCCCCGAGGCGTTGAGCCCGTGCAGCCCGCCCCCGGTCCAGACCAGCGCAAAGTTGTCAGCCCCGATGCCGTTGCTGGTCGGTTCGAGCACGGTCAGCGCCATCGCGGTCGCGACCGCCGCGTCGATCGCGTTGCCTCCCTTGCGGAGCATCTCCAGCCCGGCTTGGGCAGCGAGCGGATGGCTGGTCGAGACGATGTTCTTCGCAAAGACCGGGGCCCGCTGCGAGGAGTATGGATACGAGTAGTCGAGTGTCATGTGCGAAGTGTACCGCCATATGCCGAGCGTGCACGGGCGGCGGCGGTCGCGGTGTCCCCTCGCTTGCGCGAGGGGCTCTATGAGTTCGGAGTGTCCCCTCGCTCGCGCGAGGGCTCTGTTGTTCTGTGCTCACGCCCCTTCGGTAGAGCCCCTCGCGCGAGCGAGGGGACACCCGCAGCGCCGTAGAACGTCGAAGCCACCACTCCGCCTCACGCAAGCTCGCGCAACCTTAGATTCCGGAAGTCGATCGGCGAGCCTTCCGATTCCAGCGCCAGATACCCGTGGCGAGGCTCGCAGTTGTTGCCTCCCGAGACTTCCTCGCCGTTGACCCACAGCCGCACCTCGCCGTTGATGGCGCGTATGTAATAATGGTTCCACTCGCCAGCACCCTTGGTCAGGTTCTTGGAGGGAAAGCTCCGCACCCCGTTGGGCGAGAGCGGCGGGAAGGGTGTCATCTCGACGCCGACCGGGAAGACGTCGCCGTGGCTTGTGTACCAGTCGGCCGGGTTGTCCCCGCCATAGGCAAGGTCGAGCACCTGCACCTCGATGCCCTTGGGCAGCCCGGGCTTGCCCGCCTCGGCCAGCGCGTTGATCGACTCTTCGGTCGTCCACAGGAACACGCCCGAGTTGCCGGCTGGTTTGTTATGCCTCCACTCACAGACCAGCTCGAAGTTGGTGTACTGCTGTACCGACCGCAGCACGCCGACCGGGTCGCCCGTGCAGTGCAGCCCTTTGTCGCTCCACGTCCAGGTGTTGTCGTCACAGTTGACGTTGACGAAGTCGCGTTCGGCGAGCGTCACCCAGCCCGGCCCGTTGCCGTCGATGAAGGCTCTGCGGAGGCGGGTCGCATCGGTAGCTGCGTGATCGGTTTCGGGTTGTGCGCCCGAGGCGGTCGGGATGAAACACCCGCCCAGAGCGACAGCGCCGGTTGTAAGAAAGAGCCGACGATCAGGACGGCTGTGCTGTGGTGCATTGGTTTCGGGCATGGTTCGGCGTTCCTTGTCTTGTGGTCTGTTCGTGTCGAGGCTGCGCATCTCAAGCGTTCGGCTCGCCGCATATCTGGGAGAGGCGGCGCCGGTCCCTACCCCCCCGGGGCGTAGAACCCGTTGCCGGTGTGCTTGAGCTTCCCCGCCGCAGCGAGGGCTTTCCAGACCCGGGTCGGGTACTCACTCGGCGGCTGGATCGCGTCGATCTTCGACTCGCGCCCGCCCGAGGTGTGCCGCCCGCCGAGGCGCGATTCGTCGGCGAGCCGACCGAGTTTGAAGCGTTTGTTGAACGCCCGCAGCGCCGCCTTCATCTCCTCGTCGCTGACTGCTTCGATGGCCGGATCGGGTTCCCTTGCGGGCTCGGCGTCGGGGTGCTCGAGCCGGGTGACCAGCACGTCGAGCCCGACCGGGTCACGGTCGTCGCAGACCCGCTTGACCTCGGTCGCGTCGAGCGGCATCCGGGCGAGCAGGCGGGTCACGATCGGCCAGGCCTGCATCGCGCTGGCGGGGCCTTTGTTCACTTCGGTCACGAGTTGGCGGAGCTTCTGGATCGCGTTCATAGCTGGAGTGTAGTGAAACACTGCGGCAGAAACCGCTGCCCGGGGGTGCTCAGCCCCTTATTGGAGGGGGGAGGTTGCGTCGAGTGGTCGGGGTGCGAACAATAGAGGTATGAAGAACACTCGATCTATCGTGCGGCTGGGGTTTGGCGTCGTCCTCGGGACGGGGCTCGGCCTTGGGATGCTTCTTGGTGGGTGCAGCAAAGCGGATGATTCGGACTCGGATTCCGACTCAGCTTCGGACTCGGCTTCCGCACCTGCGCCCGCGACAGATTCGGCCAGTGCCGACGCCGGGGCTGGTGAGGGGGCCGGTGAGGGGGCTGGTGTCATCCAGAACGTGGCGTTTGAATCCAGCGTCGTCGAAGCAGCCTGCGGTGAGTGCATGTTCGACCTCGAAGGCGACAGCTGCGACCTGGCGGTCCGGATCGACGGCAAAGCCTACTTCGTCGACGGCACCACGATCGAAGATCACGGCGACTCCCACGCCGAGGACGGCTTCTGCAACGTGATCCGCGACGCAAAGGTCACCGGCAAGCTCATCGACGGCCGGTTTGTCGCCGAGGACTTCGAACTCGTCGAGGAATAGAAAGCCTCAAACGAGAGAGCAAGAGCGGCCCGGCGCTGACGCTTAGGGGTCTCAAGGAAAACGGGCAGCGGCCTTCAGCCGTTCCAGCACTCGGTGTGTCGCCGCCGCCGGATCATCTCGGTGCGGTGGCGGCAGCGCCACGCAGAGCTGGGCAACATGTCGGCCGGGCCGTCGTGTCGAACCCGGGGTGCTCAAACTCACGGGCGAAGCCGCCGAGCGACATGGTGTCGAGCGGCGCGATCCACCCACCGTGCTACGCCGCGATGCCGAGGTTGTCGCCGGTGTTGTTCGTGTTGGTCGTGTTCGACTTGGGCGTGTTGGTGTTGACCGGCACGACGCCCATGCGGACGGTGATCGGGGCCGAGGGTTCGCTGGTCAGTTCGCCCCGCCGGGCCTGAATGTAATACGAGATCGCCGAGGTCGAGCCGGGCGGGATGGTCACGTCGACAAAGGCCTTGGTGCCGACGCTCGCCAGCAGCGTCCACTCGCGCTGGCCCGCAAACATCCGGTAGACCTCAAAGAAGGTGTGGTAGGCCAGCGAGCCGTTCCAGCGCAGCTCGACAGCGCCGCGGCTGTCGATGCTGCCGCGGGCGTTGGTCGGCGCGTCGGGCGTGCCGGCGGGGGTGGGGGCTTTGGGCGCGGGGATGTCGGCGAGGACATACACCTCGGCGTCGCCCGTGGCTTTGGCAAAGGCGCGGACGGTCGAGATGACGCCGGCCCCGACGGTGCGCATCGCGGCGATGTCGGCGTCGTTGGCAGCGGTCGCGCTGCGGGCGGCGTTGTATGTTTGTTGCGCCGCGATCAGGCTGTCCTGCGCAACTAAGGTCGCGGCGGTGATGTCGGTGACTTGCTGGGGCGTCAGGCCGACCGCGGCGGGGTCGTCACTCCACGCAGCAAGGCGGGACTGGAAGAAGTTAAGTGCACCGGTCTTGGTCTGCGGGACAAGCGGCATGGCGTGCGTCCTTTTGCGTTGGGGTTGGGGGTCGTGCTGCGGGCGTTCTTACTTGTGCCGGTGGCTTTCGTGCGAACTCACTTTTGTACGAGCCGGAGTCCGGTTGTTGAACACGGCTGCTTTCAACGGATGGGGGTGGGTGGGTGGGTGGGTGAGAGGGTGAGAGGCCTTTGCTCCCTCCCCCGCGCCCCGTGGGGGAGGGCTGGGGTGGGGGTGGGGGTGGGGTGGGGGTGGGGGTCTTTCTCCCCCTCCTTCTGGGAGGGGGCCGGGGGGAGGGTGTCTTTCCTCTTGACGCTCCCGTGCCCACACCCCCCCGAGTTGACAGGGCACAAGCACGTTGCGTGATCCGAATGAACAGGCCCGGGAGAGGGCCGCCCCGCTCACAAGTGCCGGGCTTTCCACAAAGTTGATCGGCCCACGCAGCCGCGCGGTTGAGCACCGCGCGTGATTTTGTGCCGAGTTTGTCGTTGAGGCAACGTAAAACGGCCTCGCGGCCACGTCCGACGGCCTTGAGAACGGACCCAACGGCGTTGAGACCCGATCAATCGGCGTTGAGACCGGACCAAGTGGTGTTGAGACCCGACCAATCGGTGTTGAGATCGGGCCCAGTGGCATTGAGACCCGACCAATCAGCGATGTGACCGGGCCCGGCGCTCCGACCGACCAGGTCATCCACCACCGAAGGGCTCATCGTGCCACCTGCCGGAGATGGAGGAGGTGGAGTTGCGCCGAGTCGGGTTGCCAGTCGTGCCGGGCACCTGCCGCTATCCCCCTGCGCCAAACCTCTGCAGGCTCGCCTCCTGCGGCTGTAACTCACCATTTAACCGTGGGTCCCTCACGATCTGATCCGCCACGATCTCTCCCGGCAGCGATCCCTGAAGCCGCCCCGCATCCAACCCCTCGGCCCACCACACATTCGCCCCCCAACGGAACGCGCCCGGGTCCGTCCCCCCGCCAACATTCACCGCGGCGCGCATCGACTCGGGTGCAACGATGCAGTCGGACACGACCGCGCCCTCCGATGCGCCGAAGCGGACATCTTGCGTCTCCTGCAACAACCGGAACGGCCATTGCCGAGTCCCCACGATTGTGCAACGGCGTATCACCGCGCCGCGCGCCCCGACTATCGCCACCGCAGAATCTCCCGCGATAAACACGCACCCTTCCACAACCACATCCTCGGCCTCCCACCAACTCCCCGCCTCTGCATCCTCCGGCACCGGTGGCCGGAAGAACTCAATCCCCGTCGACCCGCCCAGGTTGACCCCGCGCCTCCCTGCATCCTCAAACCGACACCCCGAGATCAAGATATTTGTGCTGCCCCCCTTGGCCTGCACACCAGACGCCTGAGCGTACCCATCCATCCCGCGAAAGGTGCACCCCTCGATCACCACGTCGTGGCATCCCACCATGTCAACCGCACTCCCCCCCCAACCCTCCACAAGGCAATCCTCCAGCCGCACGCCCCGCAGCCCCGAGAGCTTGATCCCATCGGCGTTCCCCCGCGGGCCCGTCTCTCGCACCGTCACCCGCCGCAAAACCAACTGTGCATCCCACGGCTCCCCAACCGTCCCCGGCCCATCCTGATCATCGATGTTGATGCCATTCTGTCTCGACCCCACGATCACCAGGTCTTCAAGCACCACCCACCGGGGTCGCTGCAAGCGCAGCCCCGTGTTCCGCGCGACAATCACGGACGGCTCCTCGCCCTTTGCACCCCGGATGACAATCGGTGCGTCCTCGGTCCCGCGGAGCCCCGAGAGTGACCCCGGAAGATGCTTCCCCGGCAGCAGCACAATCACATCCCCAGGCCCGACCTTCTCGGCCAAATGCGACCAGCTATCACCCGGCAAGACCGGGTACTCATCAGCCCCGGCCATCGCTGGAGACGCCATCCCCAGCACGGCCATCCCCATGCCCAATGCCAGCCGTCGCCACCAAGATGTACTTTGCATGAGAATCATGGCTTTATCTTATTCCTGTGGGGGAGCACCTGGGGGCAGGTGTGGGATCGTGTGGGGGTGCGGTGGTATGGGGGTTTGTGTGCCACGGCCGTGTCGGCCGTGCCGGGCCGCTCGACATGCCAAAAACACGGCCGACACGGCCGTGGCACACGAGGCCCATTGGCCCACCCTGCCTGGGGTGTCATCACTCGCGGCCTTCTCCTCCTTCGTCTTCTTGAAGCTCTCTCCGCGCAGTGATGCCGTGGGGCAGGGCACTACCGCGCCGCCGAGATGGAGGAGAGGAGGGAGGAGCGGAGTTGCGGCGAGTCGTGGCGACCTCAACTCGGGCCACCCGCCGGGGTCAGTAGATGATTACGAAGCCGCCGGCGGGGTTGGCGGTGGTGGTGACGATGCTCCACGCCGGGACGGTTGCTGCGTCGGTGGTTGGTGTCTCGAGGGCTGTGGCGTCGGGGGCGAAGAGTGTCCAGCGGAGTTGTCCGGTGCTGCCCCAGGAGATGCCGTCGGTCCAGGCGAGGAGGGTGTTGCCGTCGGCGTCGGTCGCGATGGAGGGGTGCTTGCTTCCTTTGGCGCCGGCGGTGTGGATGGTGGGTTCGTTGGCGTCGGCGCTGGTGATGGTCCAGTGGATCCCGTGCTCGAACTCCCACGCGAGCGCGGTGGTGCCGGGTGCGGGGCTGATAGAGGGGAGCGACATGGGGCAGGCGTTGAGGTGCCATTCGTCGAGGGCTCGGTCGGCCGGAGCGCCCTCGCGCGGCGGGCCGAGCAGGTGCATGCCGCGGCGGCTGCCGTCGCGGGCGGCGCGGTAGAGGACGAGGGGTTGGGCGTCGGCATCGGTGTCGATCGCCAGCGCGCAGCAGGCGCAGGCAGCGTTGATGGGGTCGGACCACTGCTGCTCGGGGGCGAAGGTGCGTCCGGCGTCGCTTGAGATCGCGACGAAGACGCGCCGGGCGGCCTCGGTGTGCTCGGTGGTGCCATCGGGCACGCCATGCCACGCGGCGTAGACAGCCCCGGCGGGGCCGGCGGCGATGTCGGCGCCGCCATCGAGGACGCCCGATCGGGTGAGGAGGTTGCGCTGGTTGGTGAAGGTGTCGACACCGGGGTCGAGACGGGCGTAGAGGAGGGGGGAGCCCCGGCCGGCTTCGGCGGTCTGGCGCGAGCCGTTCCAGAGGATGTGCACCGTGCCGTCGGGCGCGAGGGCGAGCTTGCCGCCGCGGATGTTGCCCAAAGCGACGGCGGCGTTGGGCGCCGAGTTGACCGTGATGGGGTCGGCCCAGTGGTCGTCGTCGGGTGCGCGGTGGGTGTAGCGAAGATCGCCTGCGGCGGGCTCGCCGGTGAAGTAGAGGAGGTGGAGCGTGCCGTCTTGGGCAAAGGCGGCCTGGGGCTGGATGGCACGGTCGGGGGCGCGGAGGAGCCGGACCTCGGGCGTGGGCTGGGTTGCGACGAGGATGGAGAGGAGCAGGGGGATGGTGGGCATGGGGGGAGTGTATGAGGGTGGGGTGGTGCTGCGAAACATCAGCGAGGTTGCCCATGGGGGTGGGAGAAGGCACCGACCTCACAGAGTCGAGCTCGATGGCACTGTCGGTTGCCCTACGCCGCCAGATTCAACCCGGTGTTCCCCGTCTGCGGCTCGACACCCAGCCGCACCGTGATCGGGTCGTTGGCCGGGCTGGTGTGGTTGCCGCGCTTGGCGCGGACGCGGTACTGGGCGGCGGTGGTGCCGAGGGGGACGGTCTCGTCGAGGTAGCGTTTGGCGCCGACCGAGTCGAGCACGGTCCACGACGCCTCGCCCTCGAGCCTGCGGAGGATCTCGAAGAAGGTGCGGTGGCGCAGCGAGCCCTGCCACGACAGCTCGACCGCGCCGTCGCTGTTGATCGTGCCGGTGACATGGGTCGGCGTGTCGGGCGGGCCGGTGGGGGTGGGGGTGGGGGTGTTTGGCGGCGGGACATCGGCCTGCACGTAGACGCCGGGGTCGTTGCTTGCCTCGGCGAAGGCCTTGATGGTGGTGATAAGGTCGCGGCCGCCGCCTTCCATGGCGGCGCTGGCGGCGTGGAACCCGACGGTGGCGCTCTGGGCCTCGTTGCGGGTTTGCTGGGCCCGGTCGTAGGCCTGCCGCGCGGCGGCGACATCGGCGGCGAGTTGGGTGACTTGCGCGGGGGTGAGGCCGATGGCGGCGGGGTCAGCCAGCCAGCCGTCCAGCCGCTGCTCGAACCACTCGATTTTTTGCAGGCGTGTGCGGGGGAGGACATTTGCCATGGGGCGGCTCCATGCTGGCGTGACGACCAGCGGCGCAGGTTCCGGCTCCCTCTCCCGCCCCCGGTGGGAGAGGGCTGGGGAGAGGGTTCTTCTTGTTCTCGCTCTCCTCCCTTTCTCGATACTGCAAGCCCATCGGCCCACCCGACACCCGGCTTGAGCGGCACCGGGAAGGGGACGGGCGGATTGGTCGGCTTGCCGCTCGACCCGACGAACGGATCGCGCGAACCGATGATCGGTCCGCGCGGACCGCTGCTGGGAACGAGCGGGCCGAGCGGGGGTTTGGGGGTCACGGGGATGAGAACGGTCGATCCGGGGAGCGGTTTAGCTCACCGGGCCCTCTCAGGGCCGTTTGCGAGGGGTTTTGCCACAGATTTGTTGCTTTGGGCAGGTCGGTGGCGGGCTGCCGGGGAGCACCGACCTCGCAGAGCCGAGGTCGGTGGCACGGGGTCGGTGCCACCCGCCGTAGAGCCAAAGCATCGGCCTCTCCGGTCCCCTTGGCCCACCCGGCACCTGCCGCGGATGCCATCACTCGCGGCCTTCTACTTCTTCTTGTTCTCCAAGGCCTCTCCGCGCAGTGATGCCGTGTGTGTGGGGGGGGGAGGGCACTACTGCGCCGCAGAGGAGGGGGAGAAGAGGGAGAAGTGGAGTTGCGGCGAGTCGTGGCACCCGTGCCAGAGGGGGATTCGGGCCACCCGCCAGGGTCGGTGCCATTTGCCGTTCCGGGTTCTCCATTGCTTGCGGCACCTCGATCTGTTAGCCTATACAGGACGTTGTGGGAGGCTGTTTCATGGGCAAGGTTGGCCAGCTCGCTGACGGTGTCGGTAGCCGTACACGGTCGGCATCATGCCGTGCTGCCATCATGGCAGCCCACAGTTGAGTTTGAGTTTCGCAAAGGAGATCAACATGAGCACCTGTTGCTTGGAGCCGCTGGAGACCCGCATCTGTTTGGCTGCGACGGCATTCGCCGGTGTTGGCTACGGCTACATGGCCGACAACTGGGATGGCTATCTCATCGATGATGCTGCAGCTCGGTACGACGGGACAGTCGATCTCGCAACCGGGATCGCTTCCTATGACACATGGATCTCTGGCCCCGGAGGGGAGCAGCCCAGTCCAATGGGCACTCAAACGATCAGGAACTTCACGGATCTGGATGACGGTCGCGTCACCGGCGTGTACGAGACGAACGCTTTCGATCCTGCGTTCGGTTATCCGATTGCAACAGCGGGCACGATGTTCCTTGAATCCGAGGGATACCCCATCGGTTGGAGCTTTAGTGAATGGGGTGGTCCGCAAGTGTATGGAGAGACCAAGATATTTCAGTTGTTCGTTGAGAAGCCTACCTTCACGAGTCTTTCAGATTTATCAGGAACTTGGGACATGGTTGCGCTGTACAGTTCTTGGACCTACGATCTACTCGCCTCGGGAACCGGTTCCTTCACGATTACCGGCACCAACATCGACGGCCAGATTACCTTCGAGGGCGGGTTCGTCTCCCCTCTTGATGAGAGCATCCAGTTTGTGTCTCCCGATGGCTTGGTACGCTTGGCCAATGGCAGCACTCTCCAGCTCGGTGCCGACGGGAACGTCCTCTTGTTTGCTGGAATGGACACCAACGAGACCTTCGGCATAGGGGTCGCCTTCCGGCGGGACTCTTCACCGAGCGCAGCCGCGCTGGCCGGTACATATAGGGTGGGTTCCTTGTGGAGTGGCGAGCCAGCTTGGACATTCAACGGAACGGCTGCGGCAATTGGGACGAGTGTGCTGGATCTAGATCCCGCCGGGTCATTCAGTTTCTATGACACGACAGCGTATGACCTTGGCTCAAGAGTACCAATGGGTACTGGCTCCTGGTCGGTCCAGAGCGGGCGTGTTGTACTCACGGATGGGATCGACGTGCTTGAGCTGTTGCCCGCGCACAATGGGCGAACACTCTATATGACCAGCTATGCCGGATCCCCGCTGCTCTCTGTTGGCGTCCGAGTATTGGATTCCGTTGACCCATACACTCTCGCCGGAGAGGGCGGTGCGGTCGTCCGCGCCGGGTCCGAATCGAGCGACACGGGGCTGGCCGTCGCTCGAAATGCCGATGGCGACCTCGTCGTGTTTCGGGATGCCGCTTCTGGCTGGGAAGCAATGCGCCTCAGCGACCACACCAACGCTCCCCGAGCCACCGGGGATGCCCTCATCTGGACAGATCCTAACGACGGGATGACCTATGTGGCAGGACCCTCTGCCGGCGGCTTCATCCTCTACAAGCGGAATGAGAATGGGGATTGGTCATACCGCAACCTGTCCAATGAAACCACGGCTGGGAGTAGTGCTCCGATAGGCACACTGACCTACTTTATCACCCGCCCACGAAGTGGCTCGCCACAGGTGATGATCGCGGGAGCAAATGCCGTGGGGCAGATCGTGGCCTTACAACAGACAGGGCTTGGGGCGCCCGGGTCGTACCAGTGGCGGTTCTACAATATCTCCGCAGATCTTGCCACGCAGGGAATGATTACGCCGCAATTCTCGGAGATGGTGAGCTATGTCACCAGCTGGAATCAGTGGACGCTTGCGGGCCTGGATGCCAGCGGCAACGTCCAGGGCGTCTGGATTCACGTCGATACCTTCACCACTTGGCGCGTCGACAACCTCTCTGTCATCACCGGCGCAGCCCCGCTCGTCGGCCAACTCGATGTGACGCTCACCACATGGGGGGGCATTCGATTCGCTGGTGCCAACGCCAACGGGCGGCTCGTTGCCACATGGTGGAATCCGGGGCTCGGAGACGGCAACTGGAAGCAGACCGATCTCAGCGGCCAGGTTCCCGGAGGAGGGCCACTGCTCTTTGAAGGCAATCTCACGGCGTGGTTCACGCCTTCGAATGTGATCGCCTACGCCGGCTACGACAGCAACGGGGATGTCACTAGCTACTACTGGCAACCGGGCGATAATCTGTGGAGTTCTTCGAGGTTGACCGTCTCGCTCGCGAATCGGCAAAGTCGACCGACGGGCACAATGACGAGCTATGTGTCGAGGGCCGGAACCGTCAGCATTGTCGGATTGGCCGCGAACCGAGATGTGGTGCGCCTCTGGTGGACACCAGTGGGGGACGACAACTGGTACCTGGACAATCTCACTAACCTTGCCGTCCGAACTTAGTTTCAGAAGCGGCGCTCACTCACGGGAATCCCAAACCGTCACCCCACCGCCCCACAAACCTTCTCCGCCGCATCCCCCAGGTCCGTCGCCGTCTGCAGCGTCGGCAACTCGCCCTCGGCATCCTTAAGAATCTTCCGACCGGCCTCCACATTCGTCCCTTCCAGCCGCACGACCAGCGGCACCGTGAAGCCCACCTCCCTGGCCGCGTTCACGAAGCCAGTGGCGACGACAGCGCAACCCACGGGACCACGACGAGCGGCGGTCGGTGTGCCTTCGGATTTACCCGGCATCGCGGTGCTCGTCGATCGGGGCACTTCGGACCGGGGCGGTCGAGCGGCGTTGAACCTCTTGGAGGTGTTCGGCGAGGCGGCGGACATCATTGTCGAAGCGCTCGGAGAGTTCACGGCGGGCTTGGCGGACCTCGTCGATGAGGGGGTCGGGTGTGGGGTTCGTCGGTAGTTGTGTCGGGCGTTCGGTCATGCTGTCCATAGCATATCAGGTGTGACAATGGAAGGGGGCACTAAACCCAGACGCCGACACACAACACGCAGGTGTTGGAGCTTGTTCGGGTTGGCAAGGTGGCGAACATTCCAACTCAAAACATAGTCCATCCGATGTACCGAGGCGACTGCGATGTGCAGAGCATCGCCAGCGACCGGACCCGGCATCACCCGCTCACGGACGAAAACCTCAGCAACACCGATGACATCGTCGTCGATATCAAGCGAGGGGATGTTCGCGATCCAGGCAAGGGCTTCGGCACTTCGCCGGAAACCGGGCTGGCTGAGCTCTGCGGTAACTTCCGCTGAAACTGAGAGTTCATGGAGTGATGCGTGCAGCCTCCACCACTCCACGCTGGTCTCTCGCCGATAGTTGCTGGCGGTGTCGTCCCGGTCTGTGACGCAGGCACTTACGAAACTGGTTTCGAGATAGACATGTGCCATCGTCAGTTCCCTTGCGCCTCACCCCACCGCCCCACACACCTTCTCCGCCGCATCCCCAAGGTCCGTTGCCGTCTGCAGCGTCGGCAGCTCGCCCTCGGCGTCCTTCAGAATCTTCCGACCGGCCTCCACGTTCGTCCCCTCCAGCCGCACCACCAGCGGTACCGTAAACCCGATCTGTTTGGCCGCGTTGACGATGCCCGCGGCGATCACAGCACAGTCCATGATGCCGCCGAAGATGTTGACCATGATGCCCTTGACCGCGTCGTCAGAAAGGATGATGCGGAACGCCTCGGTGACGGCATCTTCGCTGGCGCTGCCGCCGACGTCGAGGAAGTTGGCCGGCTCGCCGCCGAAGAGCTTGATGGTGTCCATCGTCGCCATCGCCAGCCCGGCCCCGTTGACCAGACACCCGATGTTGCCGTCGAGGGCGATGTAGGAGAGCCCGAACTTGTGGGCCGTCAGCTCGGCGGGGTTCTCCTCGGCCGGGTCAAAGAGGGCGAGGATGTCCTTGTGCCGGAACGTCGCGTTGTCGTCGAAGTTGAACTTGGCATCAATCGCCAGCACCTGCCCGTCAGGAAACTCCGGAGTGCTCGGCGTCAGGATCAACGGGTTGATCTCGGCGATCGTGCAGTCCTTGTCGAGGAACGCCTTCGCCAGCCCGGTCATCACCCTGACCGCCTGCCCGACCTGCTTGCCCTTGAACCCGAGCTTGAACGCGACGGAACGGGCCTGGTGGGGTTGCAGCCCGGTCAGCGGGTGCAGCGGGGTTTTGATGATCGCTTCAGGGTTGGACTCGGCGACCTGCTCGATCTCGACGCCGCCCTCAGCCGACGCGATCAGCACGTTGCGGCGGGTCTTGCGGTCGGTCGTGATCGCAAGGTAATACTCGTGGGCAATCTCGACGCCCGCTGCGACGATGAGCTTCTTCACGTCGAGCCCCTCGGGGCCGGTCTGGTTGGAAACCATCTTGTTCGACAGCATAAACCGGGCAGCATCCTCGGCTTCCTGTGCCGAGCGGACGAGCTTGACAAACCCGGCCTTGCCCCGCCCGCCAGCGTGGACCTGCGCCTTGATAACCGCGAGCCCGCCCTCACCCAGCCCGGCCTCGGCGATGCAGGCTTTGTAGGCCGGGGCGGCCTGCTCGATCGAGGTGATGACCTCGCCGGGCGGCACCGGAACGCCGTAGGAGCGGAGGAGGTCGCGGGCCTGGTATTCGTGGATCTTCATGGCGGGGGTACTCCTTTGGAGTGCGTGTTGAGATAGGAGTGTAAGCTGGAGCGGGCCGGCGGGTCGGGAACTGTACACAGGAGACTGCAATGGGTGGTATGAAGCGGCGGCTCTGGAGTGTGGGCGTGGTGAGTGGTGTGCTGTGCGGTCTGGCAGGAGCCGCTCTTGCCCAGAGCGAAGCAGCGGCCGACGCGGGAGAGCCCTGGCCGGTGCGGTGGGAGGTCGGCGAGCGGATCGCACTCGAGTGGGTTCTCGATTCGGCAGAAGAGACCGTCCGGACCGAAGACGGCGAGGCAAACACCACGCGATCAATGAGATCGGTGGCGTTGCTGCGGGGGGTCGTCGAGCCGGGCGCTGACGGCGGGGTGGTGCTGCGGCTGGAGTGCGAACGGTTGCGGCTTTCGGTGGAAAGCCCTTACGGCGAGATGGTGTACGACACGGAAGCAGCGGGGGAGCCCGAGGGGCTCGCGGCGGGATTGCTGCCGTTGGCAGCGGGGCTGATGGACCGGGAGTTTGTCATCACGCTCGACAGCGAGGGACGACTCGTTGCGCTGACAGGGAACGAGGATATTGACCGGCCGCGATCGCCGGCAGAGAAAGCCGCTGCGGTGCTCGGCTCGGATACGGCGATCGTCCCATCGCTGTTCCCGATGTTTGCGATCGGCGAGCGCATCGAGAGAACTGCGGATGGTGCGCAATGTTGGAGCGTGCCGGCTTTGTTTGCAGGGCCGGTGGGATTGGAGCTGGACGTGTGTGTCGCCCATGTCGCGTCAGCAGACGGCGCCACGCTCGACATCACAAGCTCGGGAGAAACGCGAGCCGCAGTCACACCCGGTTCGCCCGCCGAGATGCGGGAGGGATCGGAGATCGGTGCTGGCGCACTGGTCGGTCAGGTGCAGGTTGATCCGGGGGGGCGGTTGCTGACTTCAAAGATCGAGAGGCGGGTGGCGTTCGGTATCGATGTCTCCGCGTTGGTCGGCGAGGAAGGCGCGATGGTGTGGCGGCGGTACGTATGGACCAGCGGGCTCAAGCGTGAGGAGTAGCATCGCCTGATGCAGCGGCTCTGAAGCGTGGGCGTGGCGTAAAAACAACGGACCCGCCGGTGAGGGCGGGTCCGCGTAGAAAAGTCAGATTGCGTGTCGATCGTCGCGATCAGCGGCGACGACGGATAGCGGCGATGCCACCAAGCCCGAGCAGGGCGAGGCTGGCGGGTGCCGGGATGACCGCGTCGATGCGGACATTGCTGAGCGAGTAGAGGTCGCCGGTGCCGAGGTTGATCAGACCGAAGCCGGTGTATGTCGCACCGTCAGCAAAGTCGTCGAGCTCGATCGCGCCACCGATGACCGCGTTGCCTGAACCGGTGGCAGGGTCGGTGTTGCCACCGAACTGAAACAGTGAGCCGTTGCCGAGATTGAACTCCATATGTCCTCCGGCGTTGTCAAACGTTCCGGCGAACGTGGGGTAGAACGTTGAGCCGTTGTTGAAGGCGCCCGTGGTGTTGTTCGCCCCATCGGAGGACCCCGAGATGGTGACCGAAGACGAAGTCGCGTTCACAGAGGGCAAGCTGAAGTTGTCGACGTAGACGCCCGAGGCGTCGTAGTCTGCGGTGAAGCTGAACGTGGCACCATCAAGACCGTCGGTACCTGCCCCTGCGGCCAGGCTGGCGGTCGCAGAGAAGGTGTAGGTGATGGTCTGAGCTTGAGCGGTGCCAGCGGCAAGGCCAGCGGCTGCAACGATGGTTGCGAGGGTCTTCATGATCGTGTCTCTCTTTCCCTTTTCGTCCTATCTAGGACTCGTGTGTCTCCAGAAACGCGCTGTCCACAAGACCGACGCGACAGTCTCAGCATACACCAAATGCACAGAGTCATTGGGTATTTTTATGGCAATAAGCAGTTTTTGGAGTTTGATAGGGCAATCTTGAGAATCTGGGTGCTCTTGTCCATAGCGATTTTGCACCATCGTTTCGCGGGAATCCGGTGGATATGCTGGGAAGCCACATGCTCCGTACACGCGGCTACGTTGAGAGGAGATCGGTCTTGAGATTGGCCGTGGCGAAGGTGAAGAGCTATTGTTGTGACCCGCTCGGCGGGGATGGGGCCAGAGAGCCCCGGATCGCCCCCGTGGGGTGCGACAGCATCGGATCTACGACGGTTTTCGACGAAACGAAAGGCGCGTTCATGGCGACGACAGGCACTATCACTCAGGTCATCGGCTCAACCTTTGACGTCAGGTTCCCCGAAGATCAGCTTCCCGAGATCTACAACGCGGTCTGGATCGAAGCTGACACCCCGACCGGCAAACTCGAACTCACCGGCGAGGTGCAATCCCACCTCGGCGGCGGACGCGTCCGAGCGGTTGCCCTCGGCTCAACCGACGGCCTGACCCGGGGCATGAGCTGCGAGGACACCGGAAGCCCCGTCATGGTGCCCGTGGGCGAGAAGGTCCTCGGGCGGGTGTTCAATCTGCTCGGCGAGCCCATCGACAAGAAACCGGCACCGGATATCAGCAAGCGGATGCCCATCCACCGCGAGCCGCCCGAGTTCAGCCAGCTCAACCCCAACACCGAAATCCTCCCCACGGGGATCAAGGTCATCGACATGCTCTGCCCCTTCGTCCGAGGCGGCAAGATCGGGCTCTTCGGCGGGGCCGGCGTCGGCAAGACCGTCATCATCCAGGAGATGATCGCCCGTGTCGCCCGTGAGTTCGGCGGCTACTCCGTCTTCTGCGGCGTCGGCGAACGCACACGCGAAGGCAACGACCTCTGGCGCGAGATGCAGGAAGCCGAGTACACCGACGAGAACGGCAACATCGCGCACGTCATCGACAAGGTCGCGATTGTCTTCGGCCAGATGAACGAGCCCCCCGGTGCACGTCTCCGCGTTGCGCTCTCCGGCCTCACCATGGCCGAAGAGTTCCGCGACGAGTCAGGCAAAGAAACCATGATGTTTGTCGACAACATCTTCCGCTTCACCCAGGCCGGGTCCGAGGTCTCCGCGCTGCTCGGGCGGATGCCCAGTGCCGTGGGCTATCAGCCGACGCTCTCGACCGAGATGGGCGAGCTTCAGGAACGGATCACCTCGACCAGCAAGGGCGCGATCACCTCGGTGCAGGCGATTTATGTGCCGGCTGACGACCTGACCGACCCCGCCCCCGCGACCGCGTTTGCCCACCTCGACGCGTTCGTCGTGCTCGCGCGTGGGATCGCCGAGAAGGGCATCTTCCCGGCGGTCGATCCGCTCGCCTCGACCTCGCGGATCCTGGACCCGGCGATCATCGGGCAGCACCACTACGACGTCTCCCGCCGCGTGCAGGTGATCCTCCAGCGGTACAGGGATTTGCAGGACATCATCGCGATCCTCGGCGTCGACGAACTCAGCGAAGAGGACAAGCTGATCGTCGGCCGCGCCCGCAAGATGGAGCGGTTCCTCAGTCAGCCCTTCTACGTCGCGGAGGTCTTCACCGGCTACCCGGGCATCTACACCAGCCTCGAGGACACGATCGACAGCTTCGAGCGCCTCTGCAACGGCGAGGGTGACGACCTGCCCGAGTCCGCGTTCATGTACGTCGGCACCCTCGACGACGCCCGCCGCAAGGCCGAGAAGATGGCCGCCGAAGCGTAAGCCGACGGCTGAGAAAGATGTTCAGACTTTGCAGAGCCCCGGCTGGTCAGTCGGGGCTCTGTCTTTGATGGCGTTGCGGTCCGACGGCTCGCGGCGAGTGGCAGAACCATCGCAGTGATTTCATGATGTGTGCCACCGCCATCTTGGCCGTGCCCGCATGACCCGGACACCCGCAAGGCCCGGCTACACAGCTCACAGAGCCGTGGCACACAAATCGAGATGCCTGCGTGTGCTCTCGTGTTGGGATTACACTGTGCATAGGAGACAACAGACGATGAGTGAGCCCAAGTACGAGTACCCGGCGATCGACGACGCGGCAACGCACGCCACCGCCGCGAGGTTCTGTGCGCTGGCGTTTGGCGGCCCGGAAGAGGGGTGTGTCAAGTGGCTCCGCGACCAGGTGGGACACGAACACCTGCGGGTGCTGCGCGAGCCCGACGGCTCGGTGTCGGCGTCGCTGGTGCTGATCCCGATGGGGCAGTACTTCGGCGGCCGGAGCGTCGAGATGGAAGGTGTCGCAGGAGTGGCGGTCCCGCCGGAAGGGCGCGGGAAGGGTGCCGGGCTGCGGCTGATGCAGGCGCAGGTGCGCGACGCAGCTGCGCGCGGCGTGCCGATCTCGTCTCTCTTTGTCTCAACGCAGTCGCTCTATCGGCAGGTTGGGTATGAGCAGGCGGGCGTGTTGTTCGAGACCACGCTGCCGCTGCGGACCATCGGCGTGCGCGAACGGGGGCTCGTGGCACGCGAGCTTGAGGCGTCCGATCAAGGTGTGGTCGCGGCGTGTTACGCACGGTTTGCAGCTCGATACGACGGAACGCTCGACCGAGGGCCATACGTCTGGGGACGGGTCCGGGAAAACCGCGGCGAGTCCCGGCGGGGGTTCGGGTTCTTCGGCGAAGGAAAGAAGGGCACCCCCGGCGAACTCGAAGCCTACCTGTACTTCGCGCAGCAGCGGAAGGAGAGCACCGGTCGCCACGACGTGGCGATCTCGGATCTGGCGTTCACCACCGCGAGGAGCGGCCGGCGGCTGCTGGGTTTCCTCAGTGACCTGGCAACAGTCGGGGACGACGCAACATTCGACGGCCCAGCAGTCCATCCGTTGATGTCGTTGTTGCCACAGCAGTACTTCTCGTCGCGGTTCGTTGACCTGTCGATGCTGAGGCTGAATCTCGTGAAGGAGGCGCTGGAAGCACGCGGATATCTGCGCGGGATAAACGCTGAGTTTGTCGTAGAGGTCGAGGACGACTTGATCGACGTGAATACCGGTGCGTGGCGCGTGCGTGTGGAGAACGGCCGCGCCGAGGCTGCGCGCGCAAGTGGGAATCTTCCGCGAGGCATCCCGACGATCCGCTGCGACGTGCGCGGCTTGGCAGCGGTCTACGCGGGCTACTGCTCGGCAACATCGGCCGCCGGCTTGGGATGGGTCGAGGGTGACGCCGAAGCGCTGGCAGCAGTAGACGGCGTGTTTGCCAGCAACGGGCCGTGGATGGCGGACCGATTCTGAAACCGGTGTTCCCGGTGTCTCAGTCTTCCGCGAGCATCGACCGCACATGGTTGATCGACTTGACCGTGTCGTCGGTCGCGCTCTGGATCGACCCAAGTTGACCTTCGATCGACTGGGTCGCCTCAGCCGCCTGCTTGCTCAGCCGTTTGACCTCGTCGGCGACCACCGCAAAGCCCCGCCCCGCCTCGCCCACACGGGCCGCCTCGATCGCGGCGTTGAGCGCGAGAAGGTTGGTCTGGTCGGCGATCGACTTGATGACCTTGGAAAACCCGCCGATGCGTTGCGAAGCCTCGGCCAGGCCGGTGACCACGTCGAGGGTCTTGCCGAAATCCTCAGCCAGGTCTTGCCGACGTTTCTCGGCAGCCGCCAGATCTCTGGTTTTGGTGTCCATCTGTCGGGTGGCACCGTTGATTGATCTCGCCGCCTTGCGGAACGACCCGAGCATGCCGTTGAGCAGCACCCGGCGGAAGAACCGCCCCTTGCTCGCATACTCGAGCGAAGCGGTTGCCTCGCGGACAAAGGCGTCGGTCATATCAAGCAATCGGTTGATCGAGTTGAGCAGCTCGGCCATCTCGCTCTCGGGTTCGATGTGCAGGATGCGGGCTTCGAGGTTGCCCCGCGACGCCTCGCCGCAGACGCGGGTTGCCTCAGCGATGAGCCCGGCGAGTTTGGGCGAGAGCTGGGTGCTGGAGAGGTCATGCTGCGAGGTCTGGTGTTGCATCGTGGTCACGACATCGCCTCCGCTGCTGCGTCTTCGCCGGCGAGCGAAAAGACGAACTCGTCGTATGTTGTGTTCTGCGACTTGAGCAGGTCAACCACCGCAGGATACGACGCAGCGATCGCTTCCCTGGGTGTACGGAAGGGTTTCTCGATCTGCAAGAGCGAGTCGTAGAGGGCTTTGACTTTGCTGAGCGCGTGGCGGTCGGGCACGCGGCGGTTCGAGTGGTACCCGATCTTGGTGCCGTGCTCGTCGTAGCTGGGGGTGACGTGCGCGAACACCCAGTAGTGGTCGCCGTGCTTGGTCAGGTTGATGACGTACGCGAAGATCTCCTCGCCTGCTGCAAGAGTGTCCCAGAGGAGCTGGAACACACAGCGCGGCATCGCGGGGTGGCGGATGATGTTGTGCGGCTTGCCGAGCACCTCGGCTTCGGTGTACTGCGCAACCCGCAAGAACACATCGTTGGCGTAGGTGATGCGGCCTTTGAGATCGGTCTTGCTGACGATGATCTCGTCTTTGCCGAACGTGCGTTCATGGCCGGTCGGCCGGATGGTGGGTGGTGCCACGGGATCGCCTCCCTGCGAACGGATCGCATCAGAGTAAAATGGGATGCCGATATCCAGTATCGGGCGGGAGCAGCAGCGGCTTGAGAGGGCTTCGCGGCGAATTGCAATGTGGCGAATACACCGCCCATGCTCAAAGGAAGGGCCGAAAATCGGGTGAATGTCCCCGGGCTTTTACCATGAGGATGTTGGGCCGAGCGAATGCCGGAAAGGCCCTGAAGGTGCAGAATCACCCCTACGATCGCCCATGAACTCGACGATCATTTTGTGTCCCGGCCAGGGTGCGCAGGCGGTGGGGATGGGCAGGCTCTGGTTCGACGCCTCGCCCGAGGCCCGCGCGGTCTTCGCCGACGCCGACCGGTTGATGGCCGAACTCTGGGCGACCGACGCCGCGACCTCGGGTTTGCCCGCGCTCTCCGAACTCTGCTTCAACGGCCCCGGCGACACCCTGAACCGCACCGACGTCTCCCAGCCGGCGATCTACACAGCGTCGGTCGCGTGCCTGGCGGGCGTCAGAGCGAGGCTGGGAGCCGATGCGGTGTCGCTCGCCGCGACCGCCGGCCTCTCGCTCGGCGAATACACCGCGCTCCACGTTGCCGGGGCGATCGGGTTCGAGGACGGGCTCCGCCTCGTCGCGCTCCGAGGCCGCGCCATGCAGGACGCCGCGACCGCCACCCCCAGCGGCATGGTCGCGTTGATCGGTGCCGACGAAACGCAAGCTGCCGAGGTCTGCGAGAACGCCCGTGGGAGTGGGGGGGAGGACGACGTGCTGGTCTGTGCCAACTTCAACGCCCCCGGGCAGGTCGTCGTCAGCGGCTCGATCGCGGCCTGCGAGCGGGCGGTGGGCGTGGCGGAAGAAATGGGGCTCCGGGCCAAGGCACTGCCGGTCGCCGGGGCGTTCCACTCGCCGATCATGGCACCGGCCGCCGAGCGGCTGGGGGAGGCGCTGGCCGCGACAACAATCCAGGAGCCAGGGTGCGTGGTGATGTCGAACGTGACCGGCAAACCCCACGCCCCCGGCGAGCGTGGTAGCATGGCCGACTCGATCCGCCAACGGCTGGTCGAGCAGCTGACCAGCCCCGTGCGGTGGGCCGCGTGTTGCCAATGGCTCATCGGGAACGCACAGGCGGGCAGCGGGTCAGAGTTTGGAGAGCTGTCCCCGGGCAAGACGCTCGGCGGGCTCATGCGACGGATAGACCGCAGGACAAAGGTGAAGAGTTATGACGATCCAACCTCGCTCGAATAGGCAACGCGGCTCGCGGGTCATGCCCCGGGTGCTCTGTGCCGTGACAACTGTGGCCGTGCTCGGGCTTGCGTCCTGCAAGAAGGAAGAGCCCGCCCCGCCTCCGCCTCCGCCGCCGCCGCCGAGGATCGAGCAGCCCAAGCCGCTGGACGCCGGCAGCGTGCTCCAGTCGATGGACGTGGACGCCCGCGTCGAGTTCGCCGAGGACGCCGCGCCCGTGAGCCGCGACCTTGCCCAAGCCGCGATCAAGCTCGCCGACGCGATCGCGCGGGGTGACGACGAAGCGCTCCGCACCATGCTCGACCGCACCGACCACGGCTCCCTCGACCGTCTCATCGCCAGCGGCCAGTGGTACGACGCAACCGGCAAACTCGAAGCGGTCCGGGTCGTTTCGATCAACACCGGGGCCAGGCTCGACCCCGCCCCCGAAGCCGCCGAGATCGGGCTCGCGGTGCAAGACCAGGACGGCGCGTACGTCATGCTCTGGGCAGGGCGCAAGGTGTTTGACGACTGGGTCTTCACAGCGCGGCCGGCGTCCGACGAGGTGCGGGCGCGGGCGACCGCGTGGGACGGGATGTCAGTGATTTCTGCACCACCGCCAACGAGTGAGCCTGAGGCAGAAGCTGCATCAGGTCCGTTGCCGCCATCCGATGGATCAATGGCTGACCTGCGGCCATTGAAGTTGTATATACGAATGCAGATGGGCGACCTAATGCTGCAGGGGAGTGGTGAAGATTTTGACATCAATCGTCAGCTTACAAGGACCGCTCAAGGCCGGGGGATAGATGAATCCGCCGTGAGAAAGGACTATGAGACCGGTGAGCGGGAGATGCGAGAAGGGCGGCGGTTGCCTGCAGCGGAGGCTCTCGAAGCTATTGAGACCCTGTGGGGTAACCGGGATGTAATGAAAGCTGCTGGTGTGACATTCACGAAAGACGACATTATTCGGTGGTTCAGCCAGGCGAGCGGGGTTCCTGAGTCTGAGGTTCGTGCGATGTATGAGTCACAAGGCGGCTAGAGGAGCAGTGGTGGTTGATACCCAGCGAATCGCAGTAGTCACCGGAGCAAGCCGAGGCATCGGCAGAGCCATCGCCCTGCGCCTCGCAGCCGACGGCAGGCACGTGGTGCTGGTCTCGCGCTCCGCCGGGCCCCTCGAAGCGGTCAGAGCCGAGATCGAGGCAGCCGGGGGCGCAGCGAGCGCGCTGGCCGCAGACGTCGGCGATCGCGCCGCCTGGGCAGCCGCCATCGAGAGCATCATCAAAGACCACGGCCGCCTCGACATCCTCGTCAACAACGCGGGAATCACCCGCGATAACTTGTCTTTACGCATGACCGACGAGGAGTGGGACGAGGTAATCAGTGTCAACCTCACCAGCGCCTTTGTCGCGATCCGTGCCGCCGCGCGCGCGATGATGAAGAAGAAGTTCGGCCGCATCGTCAACATCGCCTCGACCAGCGGCCTGGTCGGCAACGCCGGGCAGGCCAACTACGCCGCGGCCAAGAGCGGGTTGCTGGGGCTGAGCAAAACCATCGCCCGCGAACTCGGCAGCAAGGGCGTCACGTGCAACGTCGTTGCTCCCGGGTTTATCGTCACCGACATGACCTCGAACCTGCCCGAGGACGTGACGAGCAAGGTCAAGGACGCGATGGCAATCAAACGACTCGGCGAGCCCGAAGACATCGCCGCGGCTGTAGCGTATGTGACGAGCGACGAGGCGGGCTTCCTCACCGGCCAGACCATCGCCGTCGACGGCGGCATGACGATGGTCTGAAGAGGATTGGAGTTGCGTCTTTCAGCTTCTCAACGAGCCCTGTGCGCGAGCACAGGATCAAGAACGCCCCGTAATGCACAGCGCGCCGTCAACCCGAGCTCGCGCTCGAGGCTCGTCTGGGTGCGCACAGCGTTCCACACTCCGGGCAGATATCGGCGCCACTCCCCCGGAGGTCGTAGCCGCAGCTCTGGCACGCCCACGCCGGTTTCCATGCCCGGCGTGCCGCGATACCCCAGTACAGAGAAGCCGCGAGAATCGCGGGGTTGAACGCCCAACCGATCCACGCAAAGCCCATCCACGAGAGAGTCCTGGGGAGGAGCAACTCACCACCCGCGAACGTCCAGTCAAACTCGATCGTGATCCACGCGCCGAACAGCCCCACGAGCACAAGGGCAAGCGCAACAAGCCGGGCGCGGTAGAGCAGCAGGACCATCAGGGCACCCAGAAGAGCCACCGAACTCATAGAGACGAAGGCCCCGCACGCGCTCGCCCACGGCTCACCCGGAGAACCGGGCTGATCGACAAACCACGCCCCAACGACACTACGGAGGTACAGCCATACACCGGGCAGGGTGACACTGACCAGCAAAAGGCAGAGCCCGCGCCAGTACCCGAACCTGCGCGGGTGGACCGCTACCCCCGGCAGCACGCACCACGCCCCGATTACGGTAAACACGGGAATCGGCGGGGTGGTCCCGAACGCCAGCCCGTGGGCCAGAATGCCGTAGATGGTGAAGCGGAACAGCGCAGGGATGCCAAGCCGCTCGGCGATGATTGTCATCAACAGCGTGCGCAGGTCGTAGCCGGTGAAGTAGACAACCCCCAGCGCGATGGCGACCACCAGGAGCGTCCACCCCGCCCAGCCGAAGTGCCAGAGGGGTTTGGGTGGGTCATCGCGGGTCGTGGTGCGTGCTCGAAGTGCCATGGTATTACCGTATAGAAACCGACATAAACCTCTACAACCGGGCGTGTGTCCGGGTTGCACATCCCCTGCAAGCCGAGTGAGTTATCTCCCCGTCAGCAGCACCACCCCACCCAGAATGCTGACAATCCCCAATGCCTTCTTGGCTGTGAGCGGCTCGTGCAGAAACATAAACGCCAGCACACTCGCGACCGCCGGGGCAAGCGCAAACGCCACCGGTTTGACGCGCGAAATCTCTCCGGTCTGCAGCGCCGCGTAAAAAAAGATCATTGCCGCCGCCCCGGCAACCAGGCCCGACCCGAGCACCAGCTTCAGCAGTGTCGCGGTGTCGGCGCGGTACCAGTCGGCCGGCTCGGCGCGGGCGACCTTGACCGCGACAAACCACGCCAGCCACAGCACCGGGAGCGCAACAGTCGAACGCACCGCGATCGCCGTGATCGGACCGATCTTGCCGGTGTGCAGCACGCTCTTGGTAAAGAGTTCCCCCACACCCCAGCACAGCCCGGCAGCAACAGCAAGCAGGATCGGTTTCATGCAGGGAGGGTATGCGTCGATGAAGCCGGTACGGGCGGCGGGAATGGGAGCACCGGCCGCGACCGGGGAGGCGTCTATTCGTCCAGAGACGGGAGAGGGAGGCTATAGATTCTTGCGATGTCGCGCATCATCTGTTTGGCGTCTTGGATGTCGGAATGCTCGTCAATATCCGGGTTTGACGCCAGGAGATTGAGCTGCGCTGCGACGACCTGCTGGAGGTAGCCCAACGCCCACCGTGGCTCCCCAAGCCGCGCCCTCGTCTCGGCGAACGTCATGGCAAGACGCAGCAGGCGTTGTTTGACCCGCCCGTCAGCGTCGGGGTTGATCGCGCCGGGATCGAAACTGAACCGCTCTCGTTGTGCCGCGAGCAGGGAAAGCGCTTCGCCCGCGCGCCCAGACATGTTGAGCGCTTCGGCATACACCTGGAGCGCACGGAGAGACTGCTGACTGTCCCGCGGATACACCCTGTACGTGCTGTCCAACGCGATCATGTACGCATCGGCCGCGAGCGCCGGCAACCGAAAGGACTGCAACTTGGTGCCGATAATGTCAAACGCGATCTGGTGGGTATCGGCGTCCAACGCGGACTTCGGATACAGCTCCAGGAGTGCGGCAAAGTCCTGCTCGATCCGCTCCATGTCTCGGTCGCCGGTGATGCGAACAATCAGCTGGAGCATGTCATTACGAGTGCTGTTCTGGATGTTCGTACGCCACTGAATGACGAGCACGACCGCGAGCACCCCGACAACCAAGGCCGCAACCGAGAGCACACCCCGGTGCCGACGCACATACCGGCGACACCGGTACGCAGCCGACACAGGCTCGGCCCGAATCTCGGTCCCCTCAAGATATCGATGAAGATCGTCGGCCAGCGCAGCCGCTGTGTCGTACCGCCGGCGGGGGTTGCGGTCCATCGCCTTGGTGATGATCGCTTCCAACGGCCCCCTCAGGTGAGGGTGCGTGGTGCTGACCAGCGGCGGGTCCTCGTGCTCGAGCGCTTCGAGCGCGGCAAGCAGCGGCATGTCTCCAAAGTTGGACAACCGCTGGCGGGTAAGAAGCTCATAAAGCACGACACCAAGGGCGTAAACATCCGCGCGGGTGTCCGCAGCCGCTGCATTCCCGCCCGCCTGCTCGGGGCTCATGTACCCCGGCGTCCCCAGCACATCGCCGGCGCGGGTGGCGAGGGTGTCGAGATCGCCCGGTGCGTGTGGGCCGTGGATGCGCTTGGCGATCCCAAAGTCAAGCAGCTTCGGATTGCCCCCCTTGGTCACAAGAATGTTGGCGGGCTTGAGGTCGCGATGGATAACGCCGCGATGGTGCGCGTACGCAACCGTGTCGCAGACCCTTGCCAGAAGCGCAACGCGGGCGCGATCGTCGAGCTTGTGGAGCGCCGCGTACGTATCGATGGGCTTACCCTCGACAAACTCCATCGCGATATAGGGCAGCACACCAAACTCGGTCGAGGTGGTACCGACCTGGTGAATGCGCGCGATGCCCGGATGGTCGAGCCGCGCGAGGGTCTCGCCCTCAAACTCGAGGCGTTTGCGGGCGGACTCAGAATCAATCGAGAACCGGAGCACCTTGACCGCCAGCTGCATCTTCGTGCGAGGATCACGCACCCGGTACACCATCCCCGAGGCTCCGGACCCCAGGTGCTCAAGAACGTCGAAGGGGCCGATGTGCTGTGGCCCCATCGGGCGGAGTTCTTCCTGGGTGGTCGGCTCATCGCTCTGGGCAGGGTCGGCGTGCCGGAGCATCCGAGCGACCTCGTCGCGAACCTCGGGCTCGTCGGCGCAGAGCGTGTCGAGGCGCTGGGCTCGCTCTGCATCGGGGAGCTCGTGCAGCATCGCAAAGACCTCCTTGACCTGATCCCACGACTCCGGTTTCACAGCCGCTTCTCCTCGTCCAGCTCCGCACGCAGCCACGCCTTGGCAGCCGCCCACTCCCGCTCAACGGTCCGGAGCGAAACGCCGAGCGTCTCGGCAATGATGTCGTTGCCGAGTCCACGGTACAACCGCAACTCGGCGATCTCGGCCGCGCGAGGGTCGCGCCGCCCCAGCTTATCCAAAGCCTCTCGCACAGCCGAAGCCGTAGACCCGCCACGCGGTGCCGGGATTGCCTCCACATCAAGCCCGACCCGTTCACGGTTGCGCCCGCGCTTGAGCGCCTTGCGGTCGCGGCCGTAGTTGATGAGCACCCGCTTCATCATGCCCGTGGCGGCGGCAAGAAAGCCCTCGGGCGAGTCCCACAGCCGCTTCCGCTGCCGCGCCAGACGAATAAACGCCTCGTTCACCAGAGCCGTGGGACTGAGCGTGTGCGAGCGACGCTCGCGGCGCAGGAGCTTGTCGGCGGTGTTGTGGAGGGCTGGGTAGTTCTGGGGGCTGATCTCATCGAGATCATCGGGCCGCGCGGGTGTGCCGGTGGATTGGATCGTGTCTTGGGGTTTGGGGTGACGTTCTCGCACACGCACAGTGTATTCACTTTCTGTGCTCGTGAAAAGAAATAGTGCAACAGGTGGTGGCCTGAGCATCGGTCGCGTGCGATCGGTATACGGAATCACACTCAACATCAAGAAAGGAGTTACCAAATGTCAATCAAGAGCCACCTGTTTCGGCACGGCGTTCTCAGTCTGTTCGTTCTTGGTTCGTTCTCTGCGATCACACACGCCCAGAACGTGAACAGCATCAAGACCCTCCAGTGGGAGTTTCGCTCAGCGAACATTGCAAGGGTGCGCGGCGGATACAGCCTGACAGCAAAGGCGTACTCGGGCGGCACGCACGGAAGGAACAAAGGCTGGCGAACCGCCAGGCCAAAGCGGCGGGCGACATGGCTTGTGAATGCTGTCAACGGGCTGCCTGTGGTGACGAGCACCATCACCAACAATGCGGAAACCCACGCCATCGGGACAGGAACCTCCTCGGTCTCGGCTCTCCGAGCGGTCGTGATCTCAAATCAAGGTGAACGCCCGCCGCGCTACAGGGTGACAACAACGACATCCGCCGGGGGGAGTGATGTCCTCGGAGCCGCGCATCAAGACGGATGGCAACGGGCAAGGCATCGCGCAAAGGCCATCGTCAAGGTGAGCAACGCAAAGGTCAAGGGCTGGGCATTGACAGCCACGATCAATGGCGTCACTGTCGGAACGCGCACCGGCCGAGGACGCCCAAACGGAACGATCAATGAAGGGGGGCGCAGCTTTCACGATCCAATCATCGTGACAGTGACCGAAACCGCCACCGGCGAGTCGTGGTCCCAAGAACTGTTCAGCTTTGATCTGATCGCCCAGAACGGCGCCGGTACGCCCGTGTTCTGGGAGTACGACACCTCGAGAGGCGTGATGCTGGCAGCCGAACCCAACGCCGACGGCATCATTGACGGTACCATTTCTATGAACGGCTCCTCGAGCAGTGAGTGGCTCGTCGATTCCTTTGGTGACTTTGGAGCAACAATCACCGACGGCACGTTCGACGCGACGGGCGCATGGGCCGATCTGCCATGGGACCTCACGATGATGGGGTTTGACGTGGTGATGGCGGAGCTCGCACCAGAGTACATGCCGACGGTGTTTGATTACGTCGTCCCCTCTGATCTGCTGAATCCAGAGAGCGTCTACAGCCAGAGTCTGGCGTGGGACGATATCGACGAGGGTGACGTATTTCAGGGCAGCGTGCCCGCCCCGGGACCGGTTGCTTTGCTCATCGTGGCAGGACTCACAGGGCGCACGCGGCAGCGGAGGTAAGACGGCCAAGACGCCCCGGGGGTTGACCGCCAGCCTGTGGGCATCACCCGACGCAACAGCCTGTTGAACCACACGAAAGAACCCCGCCGATGTTGCGGGGTTCTTTTTGCCCCGAAGAGCTTGGCAGAAGCGGTCGTGGTGAATCGGGCAGTATCCAGAGAGCAGACCTCACACCCGCCACAAACTACTCGCCCACGTCAGCCCCGCACCGAACGCAAGAAACATCACCCGATCGCCCGGCTTGATCCGCCCGCTCCGGGTCTCCTGATCGAGAATCAGCGGGATCGACGCGCCGACGGTGTTCCCGAACCGGTCGATGTTGATGTAGAACTTGTCCTCGGGGATGTTGAACCGATCGCGGGCTGTCGAGAGGATGCGGGCGTTGGACTGGTGGCAGATATAATGATCGACATCGTCGGGGGTCAGGTTCGCTTTGTCGAGGGTCTGCCCGATGAGTTTGGGAAAGGTGCTGACCGCGAACTTAAAGATATTGCTGCCGTGCATGACAATGCGGTTGATCTTGCGCTCGTCGTAGTCCTCGGCGTTGAGAAACATATGTTTATCGGTAGGGATATAAAGGTGTTGTGCCCCGCAGCCGTCAGAATGCATCGCCTGTGCGATAAGGCCTTTCGACGGGTCCTCTGTCGCCGAGAGCACGCAAGCCCCGCCGGCATCACCAAAGAGGATCGCCGTTGTGCGCCCCAGATTGGAGAACTCACAAAACCGAGTCACACAATCAACCCCGAGCACCAGCGCGTTGCGGTACGGAGCAGTCGTCATCAGCGCGTGGGCGGTGTTCATCGCGTAGACGAAACCCGAACACGCCGCATTCAGATCGAACGCGGCAATCGTGCGCGTGCCCAGCGACGCGGTCAGCAGATTCGCGATCCCCGGCGTGGGCATGTCGGGCGTCATCGTGCCACAAACGATCAGGTCGAGTTGGTCGCCAGCCATGCCCGCGGCTTCGAGCGCATGCTGTCCGGCCAGGGTCGCCAGGCTCGCAGTGCTCTCGCCCGCCTTGGGATCGTGGATGTGCCGCGAGCGGATACCCGTGCGTTGGGCGATCCACTCGTCAGAGGTGTCCATCACCGATTCGAGGTCGGTGTTGGTCACCCGCCGTTCGGGCAGCGCCGACCCGGTACCAACGATCGCGATCCCCGAGAGAGGCCCGATCGCGTCGGGCGCGGCGGATGATTCCGGGCTCATGCGGGCTCTCGTTGAGGTGACGCGGCCTCCTGGAGGCTCTGGATCCGTGCCGCGATCTCGTCGTTGACGTGCTTGGTCACATAGTTCCGCGCGTTGCGGATCGCGGCCTTGATCGTCCGCGCCTCGCTCGAACCATGAGAGATAAAGCACGTCCCGTTGACACCCAGGAGCGGCGCCCCGCCGCACTCGTGGTAGTCGTTCTTGGCATGGATCTGTTTGACGACAGGCTCGAACTGAAGCGCGAGATTCGGGTCGGCGTCGAAGACCTCTTGTGCGATAGCTGCGAAGAGACTCTTGACGAGCCCCTCGGCCATTTTCAGCACCGTGTTGCCAACAAAGCCGTCGGTGATAATAACATCGGCGACACCGTCGAAAAAATCTCGCCCTTCGACATACCCGATGAAGTTAAGATCCGGAGTGTCCCGCAGCAGGTCGCGGGTCTGGCGGATCAGGTCCGAGCCCTTGCCCTCCTCAGCACCGATATTCATAAGAGCAACGCGAGGCCGCTCGATCCCCAGCGTGCCCCGAGCATAAATATCCGCCATCACGCCGTACTGCCACAGGTGGACCGCTGTAGGCTCGGGGTTGGCCCCGGCATCGCACAGCACCACAGGCCCGTGGAACGCCGGGATTGTCACCGCAATACCCGGGCGGTGGACGCCGGGCAGCCGCTTCATGTGCATGATCGACGCCGCGACGCACGCCCCGGTGTTCCCAGCACTGATCGTGCCGTCCACTCGGTCTTTGTGCTTCTTCGAGCCACGCAACGCCGTGCGAACAATGGAACTGTCAGGCTTGGCGCGGACAGCCTTTGCAGGTGAGTCCGACATCTCGATGACCTGGCTGGCGTGCTCGACGACCAGTCGCGGGTCGGAGCAGCCGTACTCGGCGAGCAACTCGTTGATGAGCGGCTCGTTGCCGATGAGAATGAGCTGATCTTCGGGCGCAAGAAGATCGAGCGCCTCGACGCATCCTTTCAGGATCGCGTCGGGAGCGTTGTCCCCGCCCATCACGTCAATTGCGAGCCGCACGAGAGTCAGTCTCTCGGAACACCGATGCCGAGCTTGGGCACCGAGATTTTCAGGCCCGGGCGGACATAGCCGGACTCCTTGCACGCGCGGTGGGGAAGCTTGGGCGTCCCGCTCAGGGGGCACATGCAGTGCTTGGCGGGCGTCAGCGAGTCGTGAGAGCGCCGACGGCGTGTCCGGCCGTAGCTTTGTCTTTGTACGGGAAGCATGGTCGTGAGTCCTTTCCAAACGTCGCCCGCGCCGAGCGACGGGTGGGATGCTGATCGGTGTCTGCAGGCTCATACCGGCAACAGGGCCGATTCCAAACCTCCAGATGCCGGCGGCAACGGTAGCGCCAGCAGCCCGGCCGGTCAACGATTCCAGACCCCGACGCTGGACGCCGGGCCCGACGCGGATACCATCCAACCGCAACGATCGTCGGCATATCCCGGCGGCCGTTGGCGTGCAGGGGCATTTTCGTACGCCCCGAACGCCTCCCTAGCTCAATCGGCAGAGCAGCTGACTCTTAATCAGCGGGTTCGGGGTTCGAGTCCCCGGGGGGGTACTTTCTTGCGAGCAGGCGGGCACAACCGCAGGTGATCGAGAGATGCTCACCAGCACCACAACGATCCCCGAGCACAAGCCCGGCCCGCGACCGACTCTCGCAATCACCCGCGAGGCTTCTTCCCATCACGCACGTCCGCCACGATCGACGCCCCAGCGATCGCCCCGGTCGACCACGCCCACTGAAAGTTGAACCCCCCGATCCGTCCGTCCACGTCGAGGATCTCGCCCACAAGCCAGAGCCCCTCGCAACGTCGGCTACGCATCGTGCCCGGGTCGATCTCGCCGAGAAGCACTCCCCCAGCCGTTGCCTCGGCGTGTGCAAACCCCCGGTCACGGCTGATCGCAACAGGCATCTCCACCAGCGCATGGGCAAGCACCCGCCGCGCGTCTTTGGTGAACTGTGCGCCGGGCTGCATCGGGTCAACGCCGTGCGCCGCACAAAGCGCCCGCGCCAGCCGATCCGCCAGCCGCTCACGCAACCACGTCAGCACCCGCGTCGCGCCCAGCCCTCGCAACGCCTCATCGACCGAACCAAAGCTCTCACCCATCAGCCACCCCACGTGCAGCGACGCGCCCGGGTCGCGGCCTCGCGCTTCGGTCAACCAACGCGAAGCGTCCATCACCGCCGGCCCGCTGAGCCCGAAGTGCGTACACAGCAAGTCGTTCTCGAACCGCGCCTGCCGCTTGCCTTGCCCCGAGCGAACTTCAACCGACACTCTCGCGCTGATCCCCGACAGCCCGGTCAACCACCGTGAACGCTCACCCGTCACCAGAGGCACCAGCGCAGGGATGCACCGCTCGGTCAGCGTGTGCCCGAGCCGGCGCGCCAGCGGATACCCCCCGCCGTCCGACCCGCTCTTGGGCAGCGCCATCCCCCCCGTCGCCAGCACGACCCGCGCCGCCTCAAATGATTCGTCTGTCCCCGTCCGCCCGACGACAAACCCGCCGTCAGGAGATGCCTCGACCGCACCCACCCGCCAGGGGTGGACAAGCTCCACCCCGCACCGTTGCACCTCGCCGAGCAGCGCATCGAGCACCGTCTGCGCCCGATCACTCACCGGGAACAGCTTGCCGGTTTCCTCGCATTTGAGCTCGACCCCCAGCCCCGCAAAGAACGCGATAGTCTGCGCGACATCAAACCGCCGAAGCACTTTGCCGATGGTATTGCGTGATCCCCCAGCGTATTGCTGCGCATCGACCGCGTGGTGGGTGACGTTGCACCGACCGCCCCCCGCAACAAGAATCTTGACGCCGACCTTCTTCGCGCCGTCGAGCAACACCACCCGTGCGCCGGTCCCGGCCAGCCCGCGCCCGACGCACACCGCCGTCATAAGGCCCGCCGCCCCCGCACCAACAATCGCTACATCAACCCGTTCGCGTGCCAAGCCCTCAGCGTAGCAGCACCGCCCGCGACCAAAGAGTCACTCGGGGCTCTTGCCCATAGAGCCCCTCGCGCAAGCGAGGGGACACGTCCCGCGGTCTCTCTCTCTCTCTCTCTCTCTCTCTCACTGGAGTTGCCCGTATCACGCAAGAGCAAAGAGAAAACGCTGTGTGCAGCAAGTATCACAAAAACGACGTAAGATTTGCATGGGTGACAACGAGCCTTGTGCGCAAGCACAGGTTGTTTCTACCTGCAAAGACCAAGGATTCATGATCCCGAGCTTGCGCTCCGGGCTCGTCGAAACGCACAAGAAACTCCTGCAATGCAGATCATTTCACGACGCTTCCAACTCCTCCCACCGCGCATAAAGCCGGGCCACGAGTTCCTGCGCCGCGCTCAACTCCTCGCACGTCCTAGCCATCGCCTCATGGTCGGCAAGCACCCCGGGATCACCCAGCCGCCGCTCGGCCGCCGCCGCCGCCGCCTCGGCTTCCTCGATCCGCTGCTCGATCGTGTCGTACTCCCGCTGCTCGTTGTAGCTCCGCTTCTTGCGAGTGGGTGCGGGCGGCGATGACGTTACCGCGGCGGACCCGGCTGACTTTCGCGGCTTCCCATCCTGCGCAACCTCAGCCGCCCGTCTGACCTGCGCCTTCCGCCACGCGCTCGCCTGCCCCAGCGAAGCGTGCAACGCCCAGCCGCCCAGCCCGTCGAGCGCCAGCACGTCCGTCGCAAGCCGCTCCAGCATCGCCCGGTCGTGCGTCACCAGAATCACCGCCCCCGCAAAGCTCTCGATCGCCTCCTCGAGCGTTTCGAGCGTCGGGATATCAAGATCGTTCGTCGGCTCATCCAGCACCAGCACGTCGGCCGGCACGAGCATCAGCCGCGCGATATGCACCCGCGCCAGCTCCCCGCCGCTGAGCGAAAGGATCGGCTGGTCGAGTTGCTCATCACGAAACAGAAACCGCCTCGACCACGCGGTGATGTGCATCTCCCGCCCACGGAACCGCACCTGATCGCTGATCGGGCACAGCGCCTCACGGAGCAAAGTCGTCGGCGCAAAGTCCTCCCGGTGCTGGCTGAACACCGCGATCCGAGGCATCGGCTCGGCGAAATCAACCATCCCCTCGTCCGGCGCGAGTTCCCCCGTCAGCACCCGGATGAGCGTCGTCTTCCCGCTGCCGTTGGACCCGAGCAGCCCGACACAACTCCCCGCCCCCAGCGTGATATCCAGATCACGAAAGAGCGCACGCCCACCGTACGACTTGCTCACACCTTTGGCCGCCACCAGCTTCCGTGTCTTGCGCTCGCTCGAATCAAACCCGACCCGCGCCCCGCTCGAGCTTGCCGCGGTGTTCCGCGCCCGCAGGTCCGCCAGCTCGTCCATCCGCGCGTAGCTCTCCTGGATGCGCCCCTTCGCCTTCGTCTGCCGACCCTGAGGCCCGCGCGAGAGCCACGCGATATCCTGCCGCACCAGCCCCGCGATCGCCCTTTGCGCCTCGGCCTGCGCAACCAGAAACTCCTCCTTCCGCCGCAGAAACTCGCTGTAGTTGCCCTCGACAACGAGAATCCCCTGCGGGTACGCCGGGCTCAGCTCGGCAACCCGCGTCGCGACCCCCTCCAGAAACATGCGGTCGTGCGTCACAAACACCGACGCGCTCGACGCCGACCCCCCCGATCCCCCCGCCCCCCCCGGCCCGCGCCGGACAAACTCCTCAAGCCACGCCACCCCCTCAAGATCAAGATGGTTCGTCGGCTCATCAAGCAACACCAGGTCAGGCTCGCCCCCCGCACTCGCAAGCGCACACGCGATCGACAGCCGCTTCCGCCACCCGCCCGACAGCGTGCCAGCAAGAGACTCCGCGAGCGAGTCCTCAAACCCCACCCGTGCGAGCATCATGTCGGCGAGTGTCTCCGCCTCGTGCTGGTCGTGGGTGGTGCCAACGCCGCCCATACAAGAGAACGCGTGCCCGATCACCGCGCCTCTCGCGGTGATGCCTTCCTCGAACCGGTCCTGCTGAGGCACATAGACCGCGTGCATGCCCTTGGGCGTGGTGAGCGTGCCCGAGTCAACCTCGAGATCCCCGGCCAGCAGCCGAAGCAGCGTGCTCTTGCCCGCGCCGTTTGGCCCGATGATGCCCAGCCGATCACCCTCCCCCAGCGACAGCGACACACCCTCAAACAGGGTGCGGTGGCCGAGCGACTTGGAGATATCCCGAGCGGTAAGAAGCATGAAACACCAGCAGGACAGGAGCGACAGAACCCAGAGCCCGGGAGCATATGCCCGGAACGGCATACTCCAGAGTGCCGTACACCCGATCGCGGCCGCTCAAATTGAGTAAAAAAACGCCTCGTTCTCACTGATGGATGGAGGAGTTCTGTTCAATAATAACACCCTGCATGGTCGGACCTGAACCACGGAGTACAACAATGGGAGCAGCACAGGATTCTGGTGCAATCACGGACGTCACCCCCGAGCAGCTCGAGCAATGGCTCGCCGCGGGCGAAGCGGTCCTCATTGATGTCCGCGAGCCCATCGAGCACGCCGAGGAGCGGATCGCGGGCGCCGAGCTTGTCCCCCTCTCCCGCTTTGAAGCCGACGCGATCCGGGCCAACCATCCCGATGCCCGCCTCGTCTTCCACTGCCGCTCCGGCAAACGCTCCGCCGACGCCGCAACCCGCTACCAAAGCAACGGCGAGCCTGTCTTCCACCTCGCCGGCGGCATCGAAGGCTGGAAGGCCGCCGGCCGCCCGACCGTCCGACCCCAATCCGCCCCCCGCATCCCCATCATGCGCCAGGTCCAGATCGCTGCTGGTTCCCTCGTGCTCCTTGGCGTCGTACTCGGCGTGCTCATCTCGCCCTGGTTCCTGGCGATCCCCGCATTCGTCGGCACCGGCCTGACATTCGCCGGCGCGACCGGCTGGTGCGGGATGGCGATGATGCTCGCAAAGATGCCATGGAACCGGGCCAGCACCACGAGCTGCGAAGCCAACTGAGCCCCTCGCGCAAGCGAGGGGACACCGCCGCCCACCCAAAAAGGCACCGGCTGCGCCAAGCTCGAGGAGCACGACGCAGCCGGAGGGGTGGGGTCAGGTTTCACACGCCGGACTGCCGACGCGGTGGGTTCAATATCAGCGTCTGCGGCGGGTCGCGATCAAGCCGCCAAGCCCGAGCAACGCGATCGAACCCGGAGCGGGAACCACGTTGAAGCTCACGTCCGCAGCGAACGCGCCATCGTTATCCGCGTAGGTACCCGGCTCGCCGGTAAAGTACCCGGCGTCGGCAAACCCGAAGAACACGCGGGTCGCACCCGTGGGCACCACGAAGTCCTGCAGCATGCCGCCGTCGGTCCAGCCATTGCCCACAAAGAACGACTGCCCGATCTCCGGCGACAACGACCCGAAGTTTGAGCCCAGAGCATTGAAGTCAAGACGGGACGGAGCCGCTTCCTGTGGCAGGTCGTCACTCAGGAACACCGCGATCAACGGCAACGTCCCCGGGTGGAGGAGCCCCGAGATGCCCTGGAACGAGTTGATGTCGCTGTCGTTGGCTGTCGTGAAGTTCCCGTCGGGGCCTCCCCATTGCAACGCCGGGTGCGCCCGCACAATACCGAGCACCTCGTTGACATTCATCGAAGAAGCACCATCGGGCACCGCGAGCATGGGAGGCAACTGGCCGTCGAGCGTCGGGACCTCGCGGCCGGCGTCATAGATCGCCGCCTTGCCATCCACCGCGATGATGTCCGCAGCCGCGAACTGGGCAAACCCCGAAAGAACGAGCAATCCGACAAGTGTTCTTCGCGACATTTCTTCTCTCCTACCCACCAAGTTTGCAGTTGTGTTGTGGAGCCCGATGAATCACCGGGACACAGAATCAACTCAAACATGCCACACAAGTAGAGAGATGCCAACGACTTAGAGCATTTTGCCCCAAATGGAACTCTGGGGAATCTCGCAGCAAGGGTCGATCAAACAAAAACAGAACCGCCCGAGTGAACCCGGGCGGTCTGGAGAGTTTGGGATGTATTCGGGACGAGAGACCCTCATTCTCGGACACAGGCCTCTCAGCCCGATCCCGAGGCCGCGATCAGGGGAAAATCCCGCGGACCAGGTAGGCCTTGCCGATGTGTTCCAGAGCCGCGATGTAGGCCGCGGTCCGAAGGTCAACCTTGTACCGCTGACGGGCCAGCACCGTCCGCCGGGCCGCCATCACCATGTGGCGGTTGAGTTCGCGGTCGACCTTCTCGATGTCCCAGTAGGTGCTGGTCTTGTTCTGCACCCACTCGAAGTAGGACACCGTCACCCCCCCGGCATTGGCGAGGATCGCCGGGATGATCTCGATCCCCCGCTCGTGCAGCACCCGGTCGCCCGCCGGTGTGCACGGGGCGTTGGCACCCTCAGCAATGATCTTGGCGCTGATCATCGCAGCCTCGCGTTCGGTGATCATCTGCTCGAGAGCCGCCGGGATGAGCACATCGACCGGGGTCTGATAAAACTCGTCGGTGGTGATCTTCTCACCCTCATAGCCCGCGATCCCGCCGTGCTCGGCACAGTGCTCGGCCAGCGCGTGGGCGTCGAATCCGTTGTCATTGCGGATCGCCCCGGTGTGGTCAGCCACCGCGACAATCTTCGAGTCCATGTCGTGCAAAATGCGCCCCGCCCACGAGCCCACGTTCCCGTACCCCAGCACGCTCACCCGCATGCCCTTGGGCTCGAGCCCCACCTCGGGCAGCAGCTCGACCAGCGTGTCCACCACGCCCTGCCCGGTCGCCTTGTCCCGCCCGAGAGAGCCGCCAAACTCGACCGGCTTGCCCGTCACCACCCGCAGCCCGTCGTTGGCCGCTTTGCCCTCGTTGGACATCATGTACGTATCCGCAAACCATGCCATATTTTGTGCGCTGGTGCCGACATCCGGGGCCGGAATGTCGTATTCGGGCCCGATGATGTTCGCAATCGCCGAGCAGAACCGCCGGGTGATGCGTTCCATCTCCCCCACAGAATGCTCGCGAGGGTTGACCTTGATCCCCCCTTTGCCGCCACCGAAGGGCACCCGGACAAGCGAGCACTTCATGGTCATCAGCAACGCCAGACTCTTGACGTCGTCAAGATGCACGTCGTGGTGGAACCGGATCCCGCCCTTGTAGGGACCCAGCGCGTTGTTGTGCTGCACCCGGTAGCCCTTGAACAACCGGTGGTGCCCGTCGTCCATGCGCACCGGAAAGTGCACCATTACCTCGTTTTTCGGCTGCGCCAGGATGATCTTCACCCGGTGCCGCAGATCTATAATGTCGGCCGCGTCGAGCATCGTCGCCACGGTCTGATGGTAAAGATTGTTCGGATCTTCGGGGAATCCAAGCTCCTCGAAGATCGGGTTGGAGTGCGCAGCAGCGGACTCGTCGGCGGACACAGCAGTGGTGCTCATGGCTATCCTTCGGTAACGTCAAGCGGCTGCCCTCAGGAATCCCTCCGCGATTCAGGCTGGGGCGGCCTGAGGATTCTGGAATGATACTCTACGTCTGTGCCGATCTTCTATGGGCGACCCGCATCAAGTCGACCGCCGAAGCAATCGGGCTCGCCGCCAGACCGGTCAGATCACTCGAAATGCTCGAAGCGAGGCTCGCCGATTCAGACGTCAGAGCGCTCGTCGTCGACCTGGAAACCGAAGACCTCGGCCTCGACCTGATCCGCCAGCTCCGTGGCCCCGGCGCCACCGAGACCCACCGGGCGATCCGCGTCCTCGCATTCGGACCCCACGTCATGACCGAACTCTTTGCCAAAGCCAAAGAAGCCGGCGCCGATCGGGCGATCGCCCGTGGCGGGTTTGCCGCCAATCTGCCCGATGTCCTCAAAGCCCTCGACGAGGGACCCGCAACCTGAGGCAATCTGGGGGATTTGTCTGCCCGTCTTGAGCGCCCGAAGACCATCCCCCTCTCATCGGTGCGATCGACACCCGGCTGGATCGTCGCCGGGCGCAAACCTCGCCCATCGACAACAAAAAACGGCCGCCCTCGTGGGCGGCCGCTGGGTGTTTACATAGGGTGCCGATCAGGCGCGACGCCGACGGCTCGCAAGCCCGGCCAGACCAAGCCCGGCCATCGCCGCACCGGTCGGCAGCGGGATGACGGTGACGCCGAAGTCGCTGCCGTCAAACCAGCCCTGGCCGCTCCGCAGGAACGAGTTGATCCCGCCCTTGTTCGAGCCCTCAGCCGTGTCGTAGTTCACGTTGAACGTGCGGAACGGGTGCAGCCAGATGCCGAAGGCATCGGTAAACTGGGCGCCGGTCCAGTCCGCGTGGTTGCTGTAGTCGATGATCCCCGTCGCGTCGACGTCGAACGCGAGGGTGCGCTCGCCGCCGTTGTCCGAAGCCGAGAGAGAGTTGATCCAGCCGGTGTCATCAAGGCCCTCGATCAGCGCCTGGGTCTGGTACGAGTTCGCGTTGTTTTGACCGCTGTAGACATACGCGGTCATGTTCACATCGTTCTGGTCAGCAGCATCAAAGTAGAAGAGCGCCATCTCGTTGGCGTGCCCCTTGGGGTTGCTCCCGTTGTTGATCGCGAGCGTGAAGCCCTCGGTCACCGTGTTCGAGAACACGACCTCAAACGTCAGCCGGTTGGTCGCGGGGTGGAACGTCGACGAGATCGACTCGAACGCGCCCCCGTTGTCGTTGCGGCCGAACGAGCCGGAATCCCCGTCGTTGTACTGGAACGAGTACGTCGGGTCGGCAGAAGCAGCGGTGGCCGCCATGCCCACCGCGAGGGCAGCGATAGCAAAGGTTTTCATTGGTTTCTCTCCTCAAAACTGGGGTATTTGACTGAGTATTCACACTCAATCGCCAAGATCAAGAATAGACGCTTCTCGCTGTAATGCAAGTGTCCAAAGGAGTTTATGAAGAGGTCCTGCCAATATTCTGGTTCTGGGACTCCGGTTTGCTCACCGCGGGTATTCGCAGTTTGACCGGAATGCCCATGCTGCCCAGATTGACGTAGAACAGCAGTCCGACATTCCTCACGGTCGCCCTACTCGTCGGCCGAGAGGCTCGCGCGCCACTGCCTGTCGAGGTCGGCAAAGCTCACGCCCAGCGCTTCGAGCGTGGCCTCATCGAGCGAATCGCCCGAGGCAAGCCGACGGACCCACGCATTCCGCGCCGACCGCCCGAACCGCTCGGAGACGTACCCCACAAAGTGATGGCCCTGCAAATACACATGCCCGTGCAGCCGCGAGGGCGTCTCGCGAAAGTCGGCCATGTCCTCCCACGCCGCCAGCGCGCCCGCCTCGGCCCAGGCGCGGACTGCAGCCTCGGTGCCTTCCCGCGCCCGGTCCCCCGAATACCGCTCGGCCGCGAGCTCGGCAACACCTTCCGCGACCCACCAGGGCAGATTCTCCGCGACGTCCTCGTGATACGTAAACGTCGCAACGTGCCCGTACTCGTGCGACAGCAGGATCCGCAGCCGCCGCGCGCCCATCCGCGGGCTCGCCATGATCTTGATCGCCTCGCCCGGCTCGTTCCACCCGCCCAGACCGTCGGTATAGCTCAGATAGATCGACTGTTGCAGGTGCCCCATGTCCGTGTAGAGCTTGACCACCTGCGGGTGCTCGAGGTGGGTCTGGAACCCCGTGTCCACGTGCTCGCGGATGCCCGGCATCATCTCGGTGATGCGCCCAGCGATCTCCTGCAGCTCGTCGGTCAGAAACAGCACGATGGTCTGGCCGTCCTCCGAAGCCACGCTCGTCCACGCCTCGCCGGCGTAGTGCCAGTTCTGGTGCTCGTCAAGGGTAAACCGTGCAGGGAACTCGACCACACGTTCCCCCCCGTCTGGGAACTGCCAGGTTATGCGGAGGGCCGCGACGTGTTCCGACGGGTCCAGCTCTGCGGGAACCTCGACGCGGGGCAGGAGGTTCAGGTCAAACACCTCCGGCGTGTGCTCAGCAAGATCTGCTGCCCAGTTGGTCTGCTCGGTTGCCCATTCGCTGACCGTGGTGTCGATGTTGGCGAGATACGCCTCGGCGTCGCCAGCGAGCACCGCCGTCTCCAGGCGCTCGAGCAGGTTCTCGATCCTGTCGTCGGCAGCGATGGTGGTCTCGTCCTCCCCCGCGTTCACGAACACGGTGCAGCAGGACACGATCAAGAGCGCGACATAAAGGATGGGCCTTTGCATGCCGAGAGTGTACCGAGGTGCCCACAAAGAAAGCGGGCGCACGTCCAACGTGCGCCCGCTCAAAGAGTTGGTCAGAATCTGCCGCGCGGGTTACGCCCGACGCGAGCCGTAGCTGCTCGACCGGGTCTTGCGGCTGCGGGGCTTGGCACCGCCCTGACCGCCGCCGCCACCACCGCCGTACCCAGACCCGCCGTAGTCGTTGCCGCTCCCGCCGCCGGTGCGGCGCTTGGGCGGGCGTGGGGCCGAGGCGCTGTGGTTGCCGGGCTTGCCCGGGCCGCGGGGTGTGCGGGGCTTGGACTCAACCTCGCGCTCGGCCTTAGGCAAGATCGGCAGCACCGGCAGCTCGGTCGTCGCGGCGATCTTGTTCCCCAGGAGACGCTCGATCTGTCGCAGCATCGACCGCTCATCCCGGTCGCAGAACGCGATCGCCAGCCCGGTCGCCCCGGCCCGCCCGGTGCGCCCGATGCGGTGGATATACGCCTCGGGCTCGTTGGGCATGTCAAAGTTGAAGACGTGCGACACGTCGTCGATATCGAGCCCGCGGGCCGCAACGTCGGTCGCCACCAAGACCCGGCACTTGCCCACGCGGAACCCATCGAGGGCGCGCTGCCGCTGGTTCTGTGATTTGTTGCCATGGATCGCGTCGGCCGCGATGCCCGCGCGGTTGAGACGCCGGGCGACCTTGTCAGCCCCGTGCTTGGTCCGCGTAAAGACCAGCGTCCGCTCGATCGAGTGCTCGTCGATCAGGTGGTGCAGCAACGCCTGCTTTTCCTGCCGACCAACCATGTACACCGACTGTTCGATCTTCGGTGCAGCCGACGCGACGGGAGTTACCGTGATGTGGACCGGGTCATTCAGCAGCGAGTTGGCGAGCGACTTGATCTCGCGCGGCATGGTCGCCGAGAACAGCATCGTCTGCCGGTCCTCGTGGATCTCAGCCGCGATACGACGGATCGGGTTGATGAACCCCATGTCGAGCATCCGGTCGGCTTCGTCAAGAATGAACACCTCGATCTCGCTGAGATCGACGATCCCCTGCTCGATGAGGTCGATCAGCCGACCCGGCGTGGCGACCAGAATGTTGACCCCGCGGCGGAGCGCCTTTTCCTGATGGAACTGGCTCACCCCGCCGTAGATCGCCGTGTGCCGCAGCCGCGCGTGACGGCCGTAGGTCGCAAAGCTCTTGGTGATCTGCCCGGCAAGCTCGCGCGTCGGGCACAAAACCAGCGCCCGAGGCACGTGCCGACAACGGTCCTCAGCAACCCCATCCTTGATGAGCTTGTCGAGCACCGGCAACGCGAAGGCCGCGGTCTTGCCCGTCCCGGTCTGCGCGCAGCCGAGCACGTCGCGGCCCGCCATCGCCGGCGGGATCGCCTGCGCCTGAATCAGCGAAGGAATCTCGTAGCCCTCGTCACGAATCGCCCGCAGCAACTGCGGCGACAGCTCGAGCGCGGCAAAGTCCGACACCGGCTCGCCGGACTCGAACGGGGTGGAAGGGGTGTCGGGGGTGGGGGGGGTGTCCTGCGCGGATCCCCGGTGGGCCCTGGGCGCGGGGTTATGAGAGGCCTTGCGGGCGTTTCGACGGAAGTTGTTTGGGTTACGAGACAATGTGGTTCGACTCCATATCCCCTCGCTGCGCACGCGCAGCGAGGGCGATCGTTGATTCGGGCGTTTCCTGTGCCCTGCCGAGTTGGCGATTGGGGCAAGAGCGGCCGTCCTGGGTGGAGCGTCTTCGCGCTGATCGGTGATTCGTCACCGGACGGAGAGGACGCTGCCGACAGATTCCCAGATGGTCCTCCCAACACGCGGCTGCGTGAGGTAGGGGAGGGCTGAGGCCACCGGCTTGCGAGGGATAGTAGGCAGGGATGTTGGCTGGGGCTTTTGAGGGGTAAAGGAGGGGGAGCGGCCGAGCACGGCTCACAGAGCCGTGGCACACACAGCACACGCCCCGGTGTGCCACGGCCATCTTGGCCGTGCAGGGTGGTTCGGTTGTGTTCCGATGACAATCCTGCCACTCTGTCGTGCATGACCGATCCTCGGCGGAAGACCAAACGGACCTTCAATAGTGTCGGTCATGTCCATTTCGTGACTTTCTCGTGTGTCGGGCGGCTGCCGTTGTTGACGAGTAATCGGTCCCGTGGATGGGTGATCGAGTCGCTCGGGAGGGTTCGGGAGAAACTCGACTGCGCGATCTTTGCGTATGTGATCATGCCCGAGCACGCACATGTGTTGCTCCGCCCGCGACGCGCTGAGTACGAGATGGGTGCGATCCTGGCAGCGATCAAAAGGCCGGTATCGACGCGGGCCAAGGAGCATTTGATCGACACGGGGCAGACGCGGTGGCTGAAGAAGCTGACGGTGCAGCGTGGGGCGCGGGAGGTCTTTCGGTTCTGGCTGCCGGGTGGCGGGTTTGATCGAAACCTGTGGAAGGACAAGCCGATCCGGGAGGCCATCGAGTACATCCATCTGAACCCGGTCCGCCGGGGGCTCGTGACCCGGCCAGAGGATTGGGAGTGGTCGAGTGCTCGGTTCTGGGCCGGGTTTCGGCCTGTGCCGCTGGAGATGGATCAGGTCAGATGAGTGTCGAGGCAGGGAGAAGAAGGAGAAACGGAGCACGGCTGGCACAGCCGTGGCACACATCCAGTGGATGGGCCCGACACCATGCGTGCCACGGCCGTGTCGGCCGTGAGGTGGTGCAGACAGGTCGATGATACTGAGTGGTGGAAAGGCATGAGCCATGAGCACAAAATACCAGACCGGACGGACAGCAGTCGTCTATCCTCGTATCAGTCTTGAATTCTTCACTTCCAACCTGACGGGATACACCCTGTCCGGAGGTTCGTATGGCTGTTCCTGGATACCAAGAGTTTATGCTACCACTTCTTAAGCTCACCAGCGACGGGCAAGAACACTCCATTTCGGAAGTGGTAGAGACATTGGCAGAGCATTTTGCGCTGACCGAGGACGATCGGGCAATCATGCTCTCGAGTGGAACCCAGACGATGTTGTATAACCGCGTCACTTGGGCGCTCACCTACCTGGCCAAGAGCCTTCTTGTGGACAAGACAGGGCGTGGCAGATTCCGACTGACTCCTCGTGGGCAAGAGGTCTTGCGTCAATCACCGGAGAGGATTGACAATCACTTCCTTGAGCAATTCGAAGAGTATGTCGCGTTCAAGAACAAGAGACGAGTCCGAAAGGATGTGCCGACTACTGGAGTTGAAGCCGTTTTAGCCGAAGAGGTCACTCCAGATGAACGACTTGACGAGGCCTATCGGGAGTTGAGAGAAACTTTAGCTGACGATCTCCTGGCTCGCATTCGGGAGGGGTCACCAAAATTCTTTGAGTATCTCGTTGTCGATGTCCTGGTGGCTATGGGCTATGGCGGTTCTCGTGCTGATGCTGCTCAAGTGGTTGGGAGGAGTGGCGATGATGGTATTGATGGAGTCATCAAAGAAGACCAACTCGGGCTGGATATGGTCTATGTGCAAGCTAAGAAGTGGGAGAACACCGTCGGGCCGGGTGAGATTGACCGATTTGTGGGTTCTCTGAGCCGCAAAAAGGCACAGAAAGGTGTGTTCATCACCTCAGGTACATTCACAAGCGGTGCCCGTCGAGCTGCAGCGGAGGCCGCGGTGCGCATCGTTCTGCTCGATGGAGATGACTTAGCGGAACGCATGATCGATCACGGTGTAGGTGTGACGGAGCACAAGACGATTGTCGTCAACAAACTCGATAGCGACTACTTCGAGGGTACCTGACTGTCTGGAAGGTGCATTCAGAACTCCGCCTGCTTCGGCGCTCTCGGGAACGGTATCACATCCCGGATATTCTGCATCCCCGTGCAGAACTGCACCAGCCGCTCGAAGCCCAGGCCGAAGCCGGCGTGGGGGCAGGTGCCGTACTTGCGGAGGTCGCGGTACCACCAATAGTCCGGCTGGTGCAGCCCCATCTCGTCGAGGCGGGCGTCGAGGACGGCGAGCCGTTCCTCGCGCTGGCTGCCGCCGATGAGTTCGCCGACGCCGGGGACGAGGACATCCATCGCGGCCACCGTGTCGGCCGGGGCGCCGTCGGTGCCGGCGTCGTTGACGCGCATGTAGAACGCCTTGATCGACTTGGGATAGTTGATCACCGTCACCGGCTGCTTGAAGTGCTGCTCGGTCAGGTAGCGCTCGTGCTCGGATTGCATGTCCTTGCCCCACTCGACCGGGAACTCGAACTTAACATTCGCCTTCTGAAGAATGTCGATCGCGTCGGTATAGGGAATGGTGCGGAAGGGTGTGTCGATCACGCTCTTGAGCTTGTCGATGAGCCCCTTTTCGATACGCAGATCGAAGAACGCCATGTCGTCCGGCCGACGGGTGAGCAGGTCATCGAGCAGATACTTGAGCATGTCTTCTGCCAGCTTCGCATCGTCAGCAAGGTCAGCAAACGCAATCTCCGGCTCGACCATCCAGAACTCGGCGAGGTGCCGACTGGTGTTGGAGTTCTCAGCCCGGAAGGTCGGGCCGAAGGTGTAGACCCGGCTCAGCGCCTGGCAATAGGTTTCGACATTGAGCTGGCCGGAGACAGTGAGGTTGGTTTCCTTGCCGAAGAAGTCCTGGGAGTAATCGACCTCGCCTTCGGGCGTGCGCGGGCAGTTGAGCATGTCGAGCGTGCTCACGCGGAACATCTCGCCAGCTCCCTCGCAATCCGAGCCGGTGACGATCGGCGTGTGGACATAAAAGAAGTCGCGTTCATCAAAGAACCGATGGATGGCTGCTGCGAGGGTGTGGCGGGCACGGGCGACCGCCCCGAAGCTGTTGGTCCGCACGCGCAGGTGGGCGACCTCTCGCAGATACTCAAAGGTGTGCCGCTTCTGAGGCACGGGGTAGGTATCAGGGTCATCAACCCACCCGACGACGCGGACCTCCGTTGCTTGAATCTCGACCGACTGCCCCTTGCCCTGGCTCTCGACGAGCGTGCCGGTGACTTCGACTGCGCAGCCGGTGGTAAGTTTGGTGATCTCGGATTCATAGTTGGACAGGCCGTTTTTGGCGACCGCCTGGATCGCGTCGTGGCAGGTGCCGTCGGTGACCGCGAGGAAGGAGAGCCCGCCCCCCGCTTTGGAATCGCGGCGGGTGCGTATCCAGCCTTTGACGGTAACGGCTGTCCCGCTATCGGCAGGGGTGGTTTGGAAGGCATCTTTGACAGTGATCCAGGACATAGCGTGTGCTCCAGAGCCGCTCGGATGGTCGTTGCGCGCGAACGGGTCAGGATGGTAGGGGTTCGGCGTGGTGGGTGGCAGAAGCGGGTCGCCGAGCAAAGTTTCGGTCCGGCTCGGCGGGGCGGGTGTGCAAGAGCGGGTAAGATTCGACCAAGAACCTCGTGAAGGGAAGGGAATATCCATGTCAATGCTTGTGCTGCTTATTGCTGTGATTCTCGCGATAGGGCTGGTCGGCTCGGCGATCCGTGCGCCGGACCGCTCGCTGAAAGGGGCCGCGTTTGCGGGGGCGGGGGTGGTGCTGTTCCTGGGCATTCTGTTCTCGTCGGTGCGGTTTGTGGGCGCCAACGAGATCGGGATCGTCAAGAAAAACGCCTTGGGCGAGCCGCTGAGTGGCGGGCAGATCATCGCAGCCGAGGGCGAGATGGGCATCCAGGCCGACGTGCTGTCGCCGGGGTGGCATTTTTGGTATTGGCCGGTGATCTACGACGTGAACACGGTGCCGCTGATCGAGATCAAGGAAGGCCAGATCGGGCTGGTCGAGGCCCGCGACGGCGAGCCGCTGGACAAGGGGCAGCTCTTTGCGCCCGAGGTTGCGCCGGCAGAGTTCGAGCAGATGGTGACCGACGCGTCGTACTTTCTTTCCAGCGGCGGTCGCAAGGGGCCGCAGGTCAACGTGCTGACGCCGGGCAAGCATCGGATCAACACCGAGCTGTTTGGCGTGGACATCGTGCAGGCGACCGAAGTGCCCCACGCAATGGTCGCGGTGCTCAAGTCCAACTTCGGACTCCCGCCGAAAATCGAACGGCTGCTGGTCGAGGGCGAGAATCCGCTCATGTTTGCAGACGAAGGCGAGTTCGGCGTGCGGGCGGTCCCGCTCGGGCCGGGCAAGCACCCGGTCAACTCCAAGGCGTACGAGGTCGTGCAGATCTCAACCAAACAGCAGATCGTGCGGTTTACCAAGCTCTCGGGCAAAGCCGGCAAGGGCATGGAAGAGGAACGCGAGATCATCGTCCGCACCAGCGACGGCTTTACCTTCCCGGTCGACGTGCGCGTGGAATATACCATCCAGGAGATGGACGCCCCGGTGGTGGTCGCCAAGCTCAAGGACGACCAGGAGGGGCTGCTCAAGGTGCTCAACTCGGCGGTGCGGGCGATCTTTCGCAACAACGCCGAGGGTGTGAAGGCGCTCGATTATGTGAACCAGCGCTCGCTCCAGGAGTCCCAGTCGCTGGCGATGCTGCAAGCCGAGATGGCGCGGGTCGGCGTGACGATCACCGGCGTGCGGATCGGGGATGTCGGCGACGAAGAAACCTTGGGCGAGCTGCTCAAAACCCAGCGCGACCGCGAGATCGCCACCCAGGAACAGATCACCTTCCAGGAGCAGCAAAAGGCTGCCGAGCAGGAAAAAGAGCTGACCCGCACCCAGCAGGAGGTCGAGGAAGAGCGGAAGCTCGCCACCGCGACCTACGAGGTGAAGATCGCCGAGCAGGACAAGGAAAAACGGCTGATCGCAGCCTCTGCCGAAGCCGAAGCAATCAAGATCGAAGCCGAAGCACAAGCCGAGGCGTTCAAGCTGATCTCGGCGCAGATCGGTAAAGGCAACGCCGCGCTGGTCGAGGTGCTCAAGATCATCGGGGTCAACCGCATCCAGATCACCCCCCGCGTGATGGTTGCTGGGAACAACAACAGCAGCAGCAGCGGCAACAGTTCCGAGATGGTCGCCCTGATCGGCACCATGCTCGACCAGATGGTCTCCGATGCTGAAGAAGAAGAATCGGGCGGAGAATGATCGGCTTGGAGTCGGCTGCGGCTCGACCTATCCTCGGAGCGTGAGCACAGCCGACCCAACAAGTTCTCCTGCGGCAACCGCCCCGACCGACCAGGCTGCGCGCGCAACGCTCGATCCACTCGGCATGACCAGCGCCGCCTTTGAGCGCGCCGCGGGCAAGCTCGGCGTGGCGGCTCATCCCGCCCGCCAGGCGTACCGGGCGTTCTTCCGCGACGGCGTCCGCGAGGTATCGTTCGGCCGGGAGGGCACCCGGTGCCAGCTGCGCACAAACGTCGCGCCGATCGTCAAAGAACTCGAAGAAGAAACACCCGAAGGCACGATCCGCAAGTTTGTCCAGCGGCTGGGGCGGAACACAGACCCCCCGGGTGCCACTGGACAAAGTCCAGTGCCGAACCATCCGGGTTGTCGAACAGTCAGCGACCACCCGCACCGGACTTTGTCCAGTGGCACCCGGCATGGGCCCGCAGCACCCGACATCCCACACGACGACATCGAGAGCGTCCAGATCCCCATGATCGGCCGCCGGGGGGTCAAGAGTCACACGCTCTGCGTGTCGAGTCAGGTCGGTTGCGCCATGGGGTGCGACTTCTGCGAGACCGCGCAGATGGGGCTGGTGCGATCGCTCACCGCCGCCGAGATCGTGGGGCAGTGGTGGGCCGCAACGCACCAACGGCAGGCGTCGGTCAAGAACATCGTCTTCATGGGCATGGGCGAACCGCTCGACAACGTCGAAGCGGTCATCGACTCGATCGCCGTCCTCACCGACCACAACGGGCCCGCTGTCCCGATGACCAACATCACCGTCAGCACCGTTGGCAAAGCGGCCGGGATGCGCAAACTGTGCGCGCAGATGGACAAGCCCGGCTGGCGCAAGCTCGGCATCGCGGTCAGCATCAACGCGCCAAACGACGAGGTGCGTTCGCAGATCATGCCCATCAACCGCGCCACACCGATGGCCGAGCTCCGCGAGCTGATCGAGGCGGTGCCCTGCGTCGGCACACACCGCAAAATCTGCTTCGGATACGTGCTGATCCCGGGCGTCAACGACCGCAAGGAACACGCGGCGGAACTCGCGGAGTACCTCCGCCCCTTCACCGCCTCGGGCAGCCCCGACGGCAAGCACCGCGGGATGCTCAACCTGATCCCCTACAACCCCAGGCGCGACTCGCCCTGGCCGGCGCCTTTCGAGGACGCGGTCGAAGAGTTTCTCGGCTGGGTCCGCCAGCACGGCGTCTTCGCCAAGCGCCGCCGAACCAAAGGCCGCGACGCCATGGCAGCCTGCGGCCAACTCGGCACCGAAGAGGTCCGCAAGCGCAAGTTTGTCGGCCTCCGTATCGACGGCGTGTGAGCAACCTGAGTTACAAAGCAACCGCGCGCAACGAAACGAGCCCCGAGCGTAAGCTCGGACGGATGTCCGGTCGGGTGCCTTGCGCAACACCTGAACCTGCGCTCGCGCACAGGGCTCATTGATACATACGATGTTCCTCGGAACACGCAAGACACCGATCGCCGCGACAAGACGCTACCGCTGCGCACCCCGCCAAAGTTCGGCCTTCTCTCGCTGCCCCCAACGTTCGTAGAGGTCAACGAGCCTGTCAACCGCGTTTGCCGTCCGCGGGTGCTCGTCGCCGAGGGAGGCCCGGAGGATGCGCTCGGCGTCCACCAGCAACGGCTCGGCCTGGGCGTATTCACCCGCGAGCGTGCGGCATTCGCCGGCGTTGCTGCAGAAAATGCCGAGAAAGTAGTGGTCTTCGGGCAGCACCGCACCAGCGTTCTCGATCAGCTCGTCGAAGATCGTGTGTGTTTCATTGCTTCTTTTATTCGTCTTGAGCAGCATGACGAGGTCGGCAACACCAACAACCGTGGCGTCAAGGGTGTTGTCGGCAGTCGGTTCGTGGCCGAGCGCCTTGCCTGGGCTCACCGCTTCGAGCATCCCCGCAAGAATCTGCATCGACGCGGTCGCGGCTGCTGCTTCACGCTGGGCGCGGGCGCTCTCTTTGGTCGCTGCCACCGCCTGCCAACTCGTCGCCGCCACCCCCAGCACCAGCGTGATGACCACCGCTGCCACACCCGCGACCACCGGCTTGTTCCGCTGGGCAAACTTCCTGAGCTGGTACGCCGTGCTCGGCGGCCGCGCCGCGATCGGTTCGTTCCGCAGGAATCGTCGAATATCCTCCGCAAGGTCAGCTGCCGACTGGTACCGCCGCTCGCGGTCTTTCTCCAGCGCCTTGCCCACGATCGTCTCGATGTCCCCCCGGTACACCCGGTTCACGCTCGAAAGCCGCGCCGGCTCCTGCTCGCCGATCATCCGCGCCGCCTGCGCGATCGACGTCTGCCGCACGTCGTGAGGCAGCTTGGCGGTCAGCAACTCATACAACACCACCCCGAGCGAATACACATCCGACCGCGTGTCAAGCTCGGCCGCATCGCCGGCGATCTGCTCGGGGCTCATATAAGGAACCGTTCCGACCAGCTCGCCCTGCACCGTGCAGAGCGTCGCGGTCTGGATGTCCGCGTCGGTGACTCGCGCAACGCCGAAATCAAGAACCCGAGGCCGACCATCCTCGGGAACAACAATGTTGCCCGGCTTGAGGTCGCGGTGGATGACCCCTTTCGCGTGCGCGTGCTGCACCGCGTCGCAGACGCGGGCAAAGAGCTGCAAGCGCTCGGCGGTGTCCAGCTCTTGCGCCTCGGCGTAGTCCGTGAGCGACAGCCCCCGCACGCACTCCATCGCAAAGAAAGGCACGCGCTCGCCGTGCTCCTCGTGCACGCCGGCTTCATAGATCTGCGCGATCCCCGGGTGCTGGAGGCGGGCGAGCACCTCGGTCTCGTGTTCGAACCGACGCAAGAGCGATGGGGTTGCCCAGCCCGGACGGATGACCTTGAGCGCGACGGTCCGCTTCGGGTTTGATTGCTCAGCAAGGTAGACCTTGCCCATGCCCCCCTCGCCGAGCACGCCGAGGATGCGGTACTCGCCAAGACGCTCGGGGCTGTGGCTCGCGCCGTTGGAGGTTGGGCGATGGTGGGGGGACCGCCGCTCCAGCCGATCTCCCCGATCCGGTCCGTCCACGCGGGCGTGACGATCCGGCAGGATCGTCGGATCCTCACTCCCGAGATCGGCGGTGGATGGGGGGTCGTGTCTTTGCATGGGCGGGCGTGTGTGGCAGAGGGCCGGTTGGAAGATGCCCCAAGCCGCGACAAGTGCCAGCAATGGGGCGATCTCCGGGCAGAGATCGCCATACCATCTTCCCCACCTGCCGCAGGGCTTACGCGGGTTGACCCCGATAAGGCCGCCGCGGCCGGGTTGTACAGCGAAGGAATGATGCCATGGATGCGGGAATCGTCGGGCTGCCGAATGTCGGAAAATCCACGCTGTTCAACGCGCTCACCGCCGCGGGCGCGTTGGCTGCAAACTACCCATTTGCCACCATCGAGCCCAACATCGGGGTGGTCCCCATACCGGACCCTCGGCTCGAACAAATCCGCGGGCACATCGAGAGCCAGAAAGTCCTGCCCGCAGCCCTGCGCCTCGTCGATATCGCCGGGATCGTCCGCGGCGCAAGCCAGGGCGAAGGGCTCGGCAACAAGTTCCTCTCCCACATCCGCGAGGTCGACGCCATCCTCCACGTCGTCCGCTGCTTCGAGACCACACCCGGCGGCGACGACGTCACCCACGTCGACGGCTCGGTCGATCCTCTCCGCGATATCGAGACCATCGAGACCGAACTCATCCTCGCCGACCTCCAGACCGTGGATAACACGATCCCCAAAACCGAACGTGCCGCACGAGGCAAAGACCGCGACGCGATCGCGCGGCTCGATGTGCTCAAACAGCTCGCGCCGCTGCTCAACGACGGCACGCCCGCCCGGGCAATCGAGCTGGCAAACCCCGACCTCGTGCGGGCGATGAAATCGCTCGGCCTCATCACCGCAAAGCCCGTGCTGTATGTGATGAACGTGGACGAGGACGACCTCGAAGGTGAAGGGCCGCTCGCAAAGCGCGTTGCCGAGCACGCCGAGCAGGAAGGCATGCAGTCGATCCCCGTTTGCGCCAAGATCGAAAGCGAGTTGGCCGAGCTCGAGAGCGAAGAACAGGCCGAGATGCTCGAAGCCCTCGGCATCACCGAGCCGGCGCTGGCAAAGCTCGCCCGGGCCGCCTACCGCCTCCTGGGCATGCAGTCCTATTACACCGCCGGTCCCAAAGAGATCAGAGCCTGGCCGGTCCCCGTCGGCAGCAAAGCCCCCCAGGCCGCCGGCGTGATTCACACCGACTTCGAGCGCGGGTTCATCCGCGTCGAGGTCTATTCCGTCGCCGATCTCGAAGCCCTCGGCTCAGAAAAAGCCATCCGTGATGCCGGCAAAATGCGCACCGAAGGCAAGGAATACGTCATGCGCGACGCCGACGTCTGCAACTTCCTGTTCAACGTCTGAACCCGATTCCACCCGATGCTGCGCAGTGTGTTGGGCAGTCTGTTGCTCGATGTGCTGTGCGGCGTGCTGTGCGGCGTGCTGTGCGGTGTGCTGTGCGGTGTGCTGCGCGGTGTTTTTCAGCTCCCCCTCCCTCTGGGAGGGGGCCGGGGGGAGGGTGCCTTTGTTCTTCCTCTCCCTCCCTCTGCGAAGGGGCCGGGGGGAGGGCGCCTCGCTGTTCTTCGTCAAGCCCGCTCGAGACGATCGGATACAAGAGCGTTGCAGAGCCCCGGTCAGTTGCTGCCAGCCGGGCGGCGGTTCCGGTTGGGCTGCACACGGGTCGGCGCGGGCGTGTCGAGTTCGTCCTCGTCATCCTCGTCTTCTGGCTGGAAGTCGTTGTGCGCTTCTTTCCGGTTCTCAAGCAGGTGCGCAAGACTGTTCTTGGCAGCCTCGGCATCACCCTCGACGATCGCCATCTCGAGTGCGAGCGATTCCATAAGCGTCTGCACGAGTGTCATGCGGAACTCGGCGCGGTAGGCCGCCTTGTCGTCGCCGAAACGAGCCTCGGCCTGCTCGGCCATCGGGGCGGTCATCATCTGCATCTTCGCTGCCATCAGCCCCTGCTGAATCAGGCCGATGGTCTCAAGGTCGTTCTCCATCGACGCCGCGTCAAACGAAGACCGACGCAGCGAACGCAGCGCACGCCCGGCCTGCTTCATCCCGCCCTCAAAGTCCAGGGGCTTCCCGCCCGGTCCCGCACCACGCGGCGGCCCGGGGCGGTCGATCGCGTCGGCCGGGGCACCGGGCCGGACCTGCCCCGGTGCGCCGGCGCGGTCAGGTCGGTTGCCGCGCTGAGAGATGAACCCCGTCGCCGCCGTCTCCAACTCGGCTGAATCAAGAAACCCGTCCCCGTTCGCGTCGTTGGCGTCAAATATCCGCTCGGCGAACCGACCCGGAAGCTCGTCCCGCGAGAGCTTCCCGTCGCCGTTGGCGTCGTTGCTCATCATCCGCTCGACAAACTGCTCGGGCGTCGGCGGCCCGCTGCCCTGACGACCGCCCGGACGCCCCTGCTGCTGGGCGATCGCGGTCGTCGCAAGCGAAAGAAGAACAACGGCTGCAAACGTGCGGCTGGCGGTGGTGTGCATGAATAGGGTCCTTGCTTGAGGAAAGAAACGGCTCCGGACAACACGCCCGCGCCGCCTCGAAAGCATAACGCCCCGCCCAACCCCGTATTGCAACATCGGCCGAGAAGCCCGCGAGCCCCGCTAGGAACCAGCCCCCGCCCCTTTGGACCGGAGCGCACGCCCCAGCACCCGGTCGGTGATCCCCGGGAACGCCGTCGCCGCCGCGAACACAAGACGCACCGTGTGGCTCGTCCACACCTCACCCCGAGGCTTGCGCAGACACCCGACAACCGCCCGGGCAACACGATCCGGCGGCTGGGTGAACATCCTCGGCGGCGCCAGGCTCTGCCCCACGCTGTCCTCCCGGCTCGCCGCCGCGTCAAAGAAATCGGTCCGCGTCCCGATCGGGTGTACCGTCGAAACACGCACGCCCAGAGGCGCAAGCTCGTGCCGCATCCCCCGACCGATGTGATCCTGCATCGCCTTGCTCGCAGAATACGGCGACGTGAACGGCGTCCCCAGTTTGGAAAGGCAACTCGAACACGCAAGCAGATGCCCCCGCGCCGTCCCGCCCTCGCTGTGCTCGAGCATGTGCGCCAGCGCCGGCCGAAACAGGTTGAGCGTGCCCCAGAAGTTGGTCTCGAAAATGTCCCGGATCGCTTGGTCGGTCAGCTCATGCACCGGCCCGCGCAGCCCGTACCCCGCGTTGGCAAACACCGCATAGACCGTGCCGAAACGCTCGATCGTGGCGTCAACGAATCGAGCGCACGCCGCAGCGTCCGCAACATCCACCGACATCACCAACGCCCGCCCGCCCTCGCTGGTGATCCGTTCCTCGACCTCGCGCAGCGGCGCCTCACGCCGACCCGAGAGCGCCACAGGCATCCCCGCCCGCGCGCACGCGATCGCCGTGGCACGGCCGATGCCGGTGCCCGCACCAGAGATCGCGATAGGAAGCCCGGTCAAGTCGCGTGGCACAGCGTGTCCGTCGAGAAGGGGATGAACCAAAGAGGCGTGTTCGGCACGAGGCAGTCTACATGCCCGCAAGCATAGAGCCCCTCGCGCAAGCAGAAGAGGCAAGCATAGAGCCCCTCGCGCAAGCAGAAGAGGCAAGCATAGAGCCCCTCGCGCAAGCGAGGGGACACCAACACCCACCAGAACAGAGAAACACGTTGAAGCAAGGCACTCTATCGCCGTCGCGTCAGCCAGCGAAGCTCCCGCTGACCGGACACAACCGCCGTCAGAACAAATACCCCGCCGCCCACACCAACCGCCACCCCCAGCCGCCCCAGCGACCCAAGCCAGGTGCGCGGCAGGCTGACAAACTCCCCCGCAAGAAACACCGAAACCGCCATCACAAGCGTCGAGCCCAGCGTGAGGATCATCGCGTTGAGGGTGGCCCGGTCGAGCGCCGGCTGGTGGGTGAGGCGCCGCGACGCCCGCGTGAGCAACACCAGCTGCAACACCGCCGAGATGCTCGTCGACCACGCCAGCCCTGCTTCGCCCAGCTTCCAGATAAAGAGCGCATTGCACGCAAGATTGACCGCGACCATCCACAGCGCGATCCGCATCGGCGTGCGGGTGTCCCCCGCCGCATAAAACGCCCGCGTCGCGACGTGGTTCAGCGAATACGCCCACACCGCCGGCGCATATCCAAGCAACACCGCCGCTGCACGCGCCGTGCCTTCGTCAGAGAACGCGCTGCCCCCGCCGCCGTACATGACTGTGGTCAGGTCGCTGCGCACCAGCACAAGCCCCACACTCGCCGGCACACCGATAAAGAACGACAGCCGCAGCCCCCGGCGGAGCGTCGCAAGAAACTGCGCAGGCTCCCGCGAGTGCCGCGCCAGCAACGGGAAAATCGCTGTCGCCACCGCGATCCCGAACACCCCAAGCGGGAACTGGTACAGCCGTTGCGTGAACGCCAGAATCGCGTTGGAACTGGTATCGAGCGGATACCCAACACCAAGAATCGTCGGCCCCACCCACACCGGCCACATCGCGATCACCGTGTCGAGAAACGCATTGACCTGGATCGTGCCCATCCCGATGACGACGGGAAGAAACCGCCCCAGCAACCGACGCATCGGGGCGGTCGCCAGCCCAAACCCGCGCCTCCACCGCACGACATGCCGCAACGCAAACAACGCCCACGCGACCTGCAACACCCCAGCAACAACCGCCGCCGCGCCGATCCAGTACGCCGCGCCCACCCGATCGGGCGCCTCGGTAAAGAGGAACGGCAGCGCCACCGCGATCACCAGCACGTTGAGGATGATCGGTGCCGCAGCCGTCGGCCCGAAACGGCCGTGCGTCTGCAACACCCCGCCGAGAATCGCCGCGACACAAACCAAAGGCATGAACGGCAACATCACCATGATGAGCCGGAACGAGAGGTCGCGGTCAGCGTCACCCTCGCCCCAAAACACCAGCAGCAACAGAAGCACCACTTCACCCAGCACCAACAGCACGCCGGTGACCAGCGCCAGCACCGAGATCGTGAGCGACGCGAACTGGTCCGCTGCCGCGCTGTTCTCGCCGCCCTCCACAGCCCCGGCCCGCAGCTGCGCGTATTCCGGGATGAACGCCGCCGCCAACGCCCCCTCGCCGAACAATCGGCGAAAGAGGTTGGGAATCGCCCACGCCGCCATGAACGCCGACCCGATGCTCGAATCCCCGAACAACCGGGCAAGGATCAGGTCCCGCCCGAGCCCGGCAAACCGCGACACCAGCGTCAGCCCACTGACAGTCCGCACCGCCGCCGCCAACGGCTGCGCTGCGGCGTCCGCCTCGGCATCGCCGGGCTGGTCGGGGGTCGAGGGTTGCTCGTCCGTGAGCTCGTGCACAAGAGAGAGCGTACCCGCACTACGCCGCCCGCGCATACGCTCCCCCATGGCGATCCAACGTCTCGGCCACCGCGTCTTCGTGATCTGCTTTTTCGCCGCACCCCTGGTGGTGCTGGTCGTCCTCGTCAAAGGCATCTTGGTCGCCTTTGAACGAGGGCCCGCGATGGTCGCCGAGCCCATCGGCGCAGGTGCCGGTCAAACCGGCGGCGCCAACGCCATCGGCCAGCTCATCTTCGGCACCGGCGACCCCGACCGACGAATCCCCGCCGAAAGAGCCCCGCGAGGCGTCGAACTCGTCGTCCGCGACGGAACCGGACTTGCAACACCAGACCTCCCCATCCTCCTGCTCACCAACCACGACCGTTTCGACGTCGCCTCTGCCGTGCCTTTCGTTCTGCAAGACTCCGGCGAATGGCTGCTCCGGCTGCCGCCGTCCGAGAGCGAACCCGGGCAAAACCAAACACTCGCCTTCCGCATCGGGCTCCGCACCATCGACGGCCTTGTCATGCTCGAGCAAGGCTCCGACGGCCGCCCCGCCGGTGTCCGCCGCCTCCCACACGTCACCGAACAAGAAGCCGTCGGCGACTCGCCCCTCCGCTACCGATTCGTCGTCCGAAGCTTCGCCGAACCCGACCCAACCCAGGACCCGGGCTGAACGCGACCGCACACCACAGAAACCTCCGAACACCCAGAGGGACTGACTCGCTCTTGCTCCCTCCTCCCGCGCCCCAAGCGCGGGGATGGGCTTCTCCTGCTCCCCCTCCCGCGCCCCGCGGGAGGGGGCTGGGGGGAGGGTGCCTCTCTTCTCCTCCCCCTCCCCATGGGAGGGGGCTGGGGGCTGGGTGCCTTTGCCTCTGCTTCACACAACGATCAGCACAAGAATCCCAAACCACTCGCACCAGACATCCCAATACACTCCCACAATGTTCCGGACACTCTTCAAACCCTGGCGTGCCCACACCGAGCTCGAAGGCCTCAGCGACACCGAATGCCGCGAAATGATCGAACGCAGATGGCGCCGCGAGGTCCCCCCGCTGCGCGCGATCACTACTGTCGCACTCGCAGCAGCACTGCTCTGGACCCCCGCCCTTATGTTCGCCCTCGTCGAGTTCACGCCCCTCACCCGCGACCCCACGCTCGACAAAGAGACGGTCTACGCCTCCCTCGTCGCAGTCTCGCTCGTCACAGGAATCGCCCTCGGCGTCGGGCTCCGCTGGTTCCTCGTCGAGACTGTCACCCGCCGGACCCTCCGTCGCATTATCGCCGGCGCCGTCTGCCCAAAGTGCAAACACTCACTCCGAGGCCTCCCCATCATCGACGACGCAACCCGCCCCGAAGACCGCTCACGCATGCGCGTCCGCTGCCCCGAATGCGGCAAACCCGTCCGCCTCCTCAAGTACGGCTACAGCCCCGCAGACCTCGCGCCCTGGGAAGACCGCGTCCTGCCCAAGGGCTTTGCGGTGAAGATAAAGCGGTGAGCACCGGGCCGCGTTCTACCCCAAAACCGGCAGCTTCTTATAACTCTTCTCCAGAATCGCCTTGCTGTCCGCGCTCAGCCAGTCCTCAAGAATCCCCGCGTACACACTCCGGAAGTCGATCTTATATTTCAGGTCGCCGTCGTCGAGGTCCGAGAGCGACGGGTGGTTGCCGATGACGCCGGGCCTGACCATCGGCCCGACCAGGAACATCGGCGCCGCCGTCCCGTGGTCGGTACCCCCCGAGGCATTCTGCGCGACCCGTCGCCCAAACTCGCTGAAGACCATCGTCATCACCCGGCTGTCGTTCTCGCTGGCCTTGAGGTCCTGATAGAACGCCCGCATCGCCGTCGCGTAGGTCTGCAGCAGCTGAGCGTGCCGACCGTTCGACCCGCCCTGCCCGGCGTGGGTGTCAAACCCGCCCAGCGAGACGTAATACACCCGCGTCTTCAGCCCCGCCCGGATCATGCTCGCGACCATCGCCAGGTCGCGCCCCAGCGCGTTGCCCGGATACTGCGCCAGAGGCGCCTGCCGCACCGCCTTGCGGATCAGGTCGCTCGAGACCTGCGCATCGAGCGCCGTCCGCATAAGAAACCCAGCGGCCGAGTTCGCGTCAACACCCTCGCGCACGCCGCCGGTGGTGATCGAGGTGTAAGGTTCAGCCAGCGACTCGTGTACGTCCTTGCCCGTCCATCGAAAGAGATCGGGCGTCTCAAACGACACCGGCTTGGCTTTGCGCCCCTGCATCGCCAGCGGCGCCTCGCGCCCGATCGCGATCGTGGGCTGACCGCTGACTTCGGGCGTGGGCGCCGAGCCGTCGGGCGAGCCCGACTCGCCCTTGCCGTAGCCGCAACACTCGGCATCCACGTACCGCCCGATCCACCCGTCGCCGGTGCCAGAAGTGTCAGCGGTGTGCCAGATATCCATGCTCTTAAAGTGCGAACGGTTGGGGTTCGGATAGCCCACCCCCTGAATCACCGAGAGCATCCCGTCGTCATAGAGTTCTTGGAACGCCTGCAAGCCGGGGTGCAGCCCGACGTCGCTGTTCTTGCCGAGCCGCAGCACCCGGTCCGCGGGGATGCCGATCCCTTGGCGACGCCGGTAATAGTTATCATCGCGGAACGGCACAACATTATTCAGCCCGTCGTTGCCGCCTCCGAGTTGGAGCACAACCAGAATGCGGTCCTCGTCGACCCCGGGGATCGACCCCATCCCCTCAGCCGCCATCGGCAGCCCGAACGCCGAGCGCTGGATGAACGCCGGCAGCGCGACCGATGCCGACGCGAGCGTCAGCCCGGTCCCCAGAAAGTGTCGTCTTGTGTACGCGGTCGCGTTGTGCAGGTCCATGGTGTTGCCTCGGGTCGATGGATTTAGGACAGGTCTCGTGGGCTTCTACCGTCTTCAGCTTGTCGGGGTTCAACTCGTCGGGGTTCAGGTCGTGGGGGGTCAGGTCAGTTGATATTCGGGCATCGCGGTAATCAGCAGCAGCAGCGCCGTGATCATATCGTCTGTCAGCTCCCCGCCGCTGCTCTGAGTAAGCCCGGCAAGTTCCGCGCGGGCCTTCTCCGGGGCGTGCCCGATCGTAAAGCGAAGAAGGTACTCGATCACCCGGGTCGGGTCTTTCGCAGCCGCCGGGTCCGCAGCCCGGAGCTGACCAAGCACAGCGCTGGGGTCAAACCGTTGCTCGTCGGCCAGCGCGTCGTACCCCCGAGGCGTCTTCCCCGTCAGCAGATACGCCAAAATGTTCTGCCGCACAAACAACGTCGAGGTGTTGATCCAGCTCCGCTCGCCGTCCCACCCCGCGACGCTCGGCGGAAAGAAAATGTTCTGCCCCATCAGCGACAACGCATCGAGCAGGATGTTCAGGTCACGCACCGGCGTCCGCAGCGAACGGATCGAGCCGACGATCAGCTCGACCGGGCTCTTGATCCGCTGGTTCGCCACCGCGTCAGAATAGAAGTGCTCGCTCAGAAACAGTTTCTTGAGCACCGGGCCGAGGCTGTACTTAGTCCGCCGCAGCAGGCTCGCCAACTCCCGGAGTGCTCCAGCCTGTTCGCGCTCGATCGTTCCGGACTCGGGCACGTCGGCCGCGAAAAACTTGTAGAGCTTCCGCGAGATGAAACTCGCGCACGCCGGCTGGGCGAGAATCGTGTCGACAAAGTCGTCCCCGTCCATGTTGCTCGCCCGGCCCAGGATCCGCTTGGCCCCGTTGTCGTGGTTCTTCTGCACAAACACGAACCGGTCGTCCTCGAACGTGTACCCCGTCAACGCCCGCGCACCCTCTTTGATGTCCTGCTCGGAATAGTTCCCGACACCCAGCCCGAACAGTTCCATCAGCTCCCGCGCCAGGTTCTCGTTCGGGTTGTTCTTGCGGCTGTCGTTGTTATCAAGATACTCCAGCATCGCCGGGTCGCGGATTACCTGGTGCATCAACACGCCGAAGTTCCCCACCGCGTGCGTGCGGTAGAGATGGTTCTGCGTGAACATGTGCGAGCTGTCCTCGATCGTCCGGTAGCTCGTCGCAAAGTGCCCGTGCCAGAACAGCGTCATCTTCTCTTCCAAAGGGCGCGGCGTCTCGATCAACCGCGTCAGCCACCACTGCTGAATCTCACGCATCTGCGTGCGGTCCGCAGCCTGCCGACGCTGACGATCAAGCCGCAGCCGCGCAAGCCCCTCCTCGTCGTTGGTCTGCCGCGCACGCCGATAGCGGGCCCGGGTCTCGTCGGTGGGCGGCCCCATGATCGAGCTCGAGAACGCCGCACCATCCACCGGGTACTTGGGCGCTTTCCGCAGATCAACCAGGTAATCAACCGCCCGCTCGGGCCCCCACTCGACCAGGGTCTGAATCTGCGCGGGAGTCCCCCCAAACCCCGCCCGAAGCAGCAGGTGCCGCGCCTGGTCATACCCGAACGATTCCCTGCGGATCGGGGTCAGTGCCGTCGATGTCGTTGTCTCGGCTTCGGGCATGGTCGCCTCCTCGGGCTGTGTTCCCACCGGCGGCACAACTCAATCCGCCCGGTCACAGAGCACAACGCGGCACCCGGCTCGGGATTGCCCGCGCCATCCGGCATCCACGCTGCAATGCAGTATGCATCGGATCGCCAGCCGATACCAGCGCAACGTCTCTCTAAAACGATTGGTGATTTCGCGCCAAAGGTTGCAGCACCGAACACGGGTTCCTGCCCTGAACCGCCAGTCCGGCCCGCCAGTTCGGCCCGCCAGATCAGGCTTCGCCCGACCGCGCAGCCCGGTGCAGACGCCGTGCCCACGCCCAACCAAGCATCACCAGCACCAGATAAATCGCGCCGTTGAACTGGTGGATCGTTGCGGTCACAGCCTCGGTAAGAGGCACCGCGGTCGCCCCCGCCAGCTCGTCGGCGGTTGGAATCCCCTCGCGGGTGTCCGCCGTCATCACACCCAGCAACGCCACCCACCCGAGCATGAACTGCAACCCCACCACAACAAGCATCCCGATCCCGATCCCGCGAACACGACCCGCCACCGACATCACCTGCTCACGGTGCTCACGAGCGAACCGACTCAGCGCAGCCCCCGCCAGAATCGCGAACGTCACCACCACGAACGCCAGCCCGATATGCGTAAAAAGCACGTGCGACGCGCCCGGATTCCCATCCCGACGCAGGTGCCGGTAGATCGAACCAAGCACCAGCTGCAGCAGCGAAGTGTGCAACGCCGCCGTCGCCAGCAACCGCAACGGGCGAGTACGCAGCCCCGCCAGTGACGGCAGATTGCGGTACCGAGGAGACATCCACAGCGCCAGCGTCGCGGCAAACGCCATGACCACCTGGCCGAACGCCCCGTGCAACGCACCCAAAACCGGGCTGTTCTCCACCACCCGGTAGCCGCCGACCAGACCCTGAATCACCACCGCGATCAGAAGCCCCGTCGTCCACACCCCGAACCGCTTCCGCGCACTCGGACTCAGCACAACCACAAACCACAGCGTCAGCGTGGAGAAACCAGCGAGCGTCCCGAAAAGACGATGCGAATGCTCCAGGAAAATCCTTGGGTGCGATTGCAGCGACTTCGGATACAAAAACATGTTCGCGCCAAACGTGTCCGGCCAGCCCCGAACCGCCATCCCGCTCTCGGTACTGGTGACCATCCCGCCCAGCAAAACCAACGGCACAAACGAGGCCGCAACCACAACCGCCAGTCTCGAAAGCCAGGGGTTATCAAGGGTATCAGGCAGGCTCGGACGCCTGGAAGCAGCGCCAGCAAGGGCCGCCCCGCCCGCGCCCATCACGCCCCCGAGCACGACAAACCCAAGCCCAAACAGCCACGCCGTCGGCTTGAGAGGGGAAACCCCGTCGGCAAACAGCGCCGGGTCAGGCTGTTCAACAAGCGTCGAAGCGAACGCCATCAGGCTGACCAACGCCGTCAGCACCCCCGCGAGTGTCGCGACCGGGAGCCCCGGCCGCGCGAGCCTTGCCCCGAGCATCGTGAACGCAAGCCACGCCACAAGCACCGTCGGAACGACGACCGCCTGTGGCAGGTGCAACGCCGGCAGGCTCAGGCCAAACCAGACCATCCACAACCCCACCGTCACCCCGAGGCCAAGGGTTAGCACCCGGGCGGGTTGAAGATCGAGTCCGGGCTTTCCGTGCGCTTCGACTGTGTTGTGCTTGGTCATCTGGCCGATGGTATGCTCCGCGCGATGTGTCCTGTTGCCGGCGACGTGCAGAACCGGTGCGACACGGTCTCAATTTTGGTGCAGATTGTCCCGATGGGTTGACAGAGTCCATAGAGCGCGCGGACGGTTGTCTCCCTCGCGCCGCCGGGCGTATTCCGGCCGCGTGCAATATTCGTCGAATATCGCCCGTTTGCTGGCGCGAAATGCGTTTGATCGGCCTATCACCCCCCTTGCAGATGCACTGGGGAAGGAGCGCAGCGTGTCGTTGATGTTCCCAAAATGGATGAACGCACTCCCGACATTGGGGGCGGTCGCGTCGATGGGCGGTGTACTCACCGTCATCGCCGGCTTCTGGTACTGGGCAACGCCCAACTTCTTTGAAGTCGGCTACGAACCGATCCAGCCCGGCTCCGGCTTCAGCCACAAGGTCCACGCCGGAAAGCTCGGCATCGACTGCCGCTACTGCCACTCCAACGTCGAAAAATCGCCCGAAGCAAACATCCCCGCCGTCGATACCTGCTACGCCTGCCACGGACAGGGGAGGGTCAGCCCCGCACGGTCGACCGCCTCAGACGAAAAAGTCCAGTTCATCCGTGATGCCTACGAAAGCGACGAGTCCATCGAGTGGCGACGCGTCCACAAGCTGCCCGACTACGTCCGAAACTTCCCGCACCATGTCCATGTCAAAGCCGGCGTCAGCTGCTTCAGCTGCCACGGCCAGATCATGTCCATGCCTGTGGTGCGCCAGGAAATGAGCCTCAGCATGAGCTGGTGCCTCGACTGCCACCGCCACCCCGAAGCCGCGCTGGTCCCGCAGGACAAGGTCACCGACCTCATCTGGGTGCAAGGCGAGCTCAAAGCACGCGGCGACGGCCACGGCACCGTCAACACCTCGGACCTCCGCGACAAGCTCTGGGCCGCACCCCCGGTGGCGTGCGGCGCGTGCCACCAGTGATGTGCAACAGCCACTCCGCCCCGTTGGTGTCAGGATTCTTCGCCAAGACAGAGCAGAAGCGAGAGCAAGCATGACGCAGGATCAGTGCCCTTCAACACGCAAGGAGCGGCCGGTAGACCTCACCGCAAACGTCGGCACACCCTCCGGCAGGGCGTACTGGCGCAGCGTCGACGACTACTCCCAGACCGGCGAGTTCCGCGAGTTCGTCGAACGCGAGTTCCCCGGCGGCGCCTCTGAGCTCCTCGACACCTCACGCCGCGACTTCGTCAAGCTCATGGGCGCAAGCGTCGCACTCGCCGGCGCAGCCACCATCCCCGGCTGCCGACGCCCCGACCACAAAATCATGACCTACTCGGCCGACGTTCCCGAGAACGTCATCCCCGGCAAGCCCCTCTTCTACGCCACCAGCATGCCCATCCCGGGAGGCGGCGCAGAAGGGCTCCTCGTCGAGACCCACGAAGGACGCCCCACAAAGGTCGAAGGCAACCCCCTCCACCCCAACAACCGCGGCCGATGCAGCCCCCACGCCATGGCCGGCCCGCTCACCATCTACGACCCCGACCGACTCATGTACCCGGTCTACCACAACCCCGCCCGAGGCCGCGTCGACGCCACATGGGACGACTTCAAAGCCTGGAGCCACGACCACCTCGAGCCCTACCGGGGCAACGGCAACGGGCTCGCGTTCCTGGTCGAGCCCAAGAGTTCCCCCGCGTGGGACGCCGCCAAAGCCAAGATCAGCAAAGAGTTCCCCAGCGCCCGCTGGGTCAGCTACCTCCCCGCTGGCAACGACGCTGCAAACGAGGGCGCGAGCCTCGCGTTTGGCTCTCCGATGCGCGAGGTCTTCGACTTCACCGACGCCCGCGTCATCGTCGCCCTCGACCGTGACTTCACAGCAGGCGAAGCCGGCGCGATCTCCAACGCCCGAGGCTTCGGCGCACGCCGCCGCGTCTGGAAGTCCACCGACCAGATGTGCCGCCTCTACGCTGTCGAACCGATGCACACCGGTGTCGGGATGCTCGCCGACCACCACGTCAGGCTCGCCCCCTCGCAGATCCCCGCCTTCGCCGTCGCTCTCGCCAAAGCGGTCCTCGCCAAGCGCGACAACGCGACACTCCGCGCCGCCCTCGCAGGCGTCGCAGGCGTCGCCGACCCCGACACTGCCGCCTTCGACGCCCTGCCCACCGCGACCAAGGGCCACACCTTCATCGACCTGCTCGCAGACGACCTGGTCAGCCGTGAACACCTGGGGCACTCGCTCATCGTCGCGGGCGACTCCCAGCCCGCCGCGGTCCACGCTCTGGTTCACGCCCTCAACGCCGCCCTGGGCAACGTCGGCAACACCGTCCGCTACGCCGAGGTCAAGGGTGATCTCGCCGCCCCCAGGCTCGCCGGCATCCGCTCGCTCGCCCGCGACATGGCCGCCGGCAGCGTCAAGACGCTGGTCTGCCTCAACGTCAACCCTGTCTTCGACGCCCCCGCCGACACCGACTTCGCCGCCGCGTTCGCCAAGGTCAAGCACACCATCTGCCTCTCGGTCGGCGCCAACGAGACCGCTGCTGCTGCGACATGGTCGCTCAACGGCGCACACTGGCTCGAGTCCTGGGGCGACACCACAAGCCACGACGGCACCGTCGCACCCACCCAACCGATGATCGCCCCGCTCTACGAGCCCGCGATGAGCGATATCGAGTTCCTCGCGTTCCTCGCCGGCGACGACAAAGCCGACGGGCACGACCTCGTCCAGCACGCCTGGGCCCGGGTCATGGGCAAACGCACCACCGATCCGGAGTTCACCAGCGCCTGGCGGCTCGCGCTCCGCGACGGCTTCGTCCGCCTCTCCGGCGGCGACCTCGCGGTCCCCAAAGTCCAAGCCAGCAAAGTCGCAAACGCCCTCGCCAACACCCCCATGCACGAGGCGCCAAGCCAGACATCCCTCGATGTCGTCTTCGTCACCGGAAGCATCGGCGACGGCCGTTACGCAAACAACGGCTGGTTGCAAGAGATGCCCCAGCCCATCACCAAAGTCGTCTGGGACAACCCCGTCGTCATCAGCCCCGCCACCGCCCGGGCGCTCAACATCACACCCGACAGCTACACAAAACGCCAGCAGCCGCACGCGAGAATGGCAACCCTCTCCGTCGGCGGCCGCTCCATGCAGCTCCCCGTCTGGATCTGCCCGGGCATGGCAGACAACGTCGCGGTCGTCACCCTCGGCTACGGCCGTGAGACCGCCGGGCTCGTCGGCAACGGCGTCGGGTTCAACACCTACGCACTCCGAAACGCCGCCGACGGGATGACCCTCCGCAGCGCAACACTCGAACGCACCGGCAAGTCCTACCCCATCTCCAGCACCCAGAACCACTGGTCACTCGAAAGCCGCACCACGCTCGTCCGCTGGCTCGACAAGCCCGCGTGGGAAACCCACGCCGGCAAAGCCGAAGCGACCGATTCCCACGGCATCGTCCAGGATGTCTACGACACCGCCGGAGACGACAACGCCCTCTCGGTCGCCGAAAAGCTCGGCGAGTTCATGCACACGCCCGCAAACCTCTCGCTCTACGAAAACCCCTTCAACGAAGGACGAGGCAACGCCGAGTCCGGCGCAGACTACGCAAAGGGGCCGCAGTGGGGGATGACCATCGACCTGGCCTCCTGCACCGGATGCAGCGCCTGCACCATCGCCTGCCAGAGCGAAAACAACATCCCCGTCGTCGGCAAAAAAGAAGTCGCCAAAGGCCGCGAGATGCACTGGATCCGCATCGACCGCTACTTCGTGGGTGACCTCGACGAGCCCGAACGTGTCGTCAACCAGCCGATCGGCTGCGTCCAGTGCGAAAACGCGCCCTGCGAAACAGTCTGCCCCGTCACCGCGACCGTCCACGACCGCGAGGGGCTCAACATCATGGTCTACAACCGCTGCATCGGCACGCGGTACTGCATGAACAACTGCCCATACAAAGCGCGACGGTTCAACTTCTTCGACTATTCCCAGGCAAAGTTCAACGGCGGGCTCGATCCCAAGTACGTCCCCCAAGGCATCCGAGACGCCACCAACAACGCCGGCGCAGGAACCACCTTCAACCAGAACCTCATCCCCCCACGCCTCCGCAAAAAACTCGACGAGATTCAGCACCTCGGGCAAAACCCCAACGTCACCGTCCGAGGACGAGGCGTCATGGAAAAATGCACCTACTGCCTCCAACGCATCAACAGCGCACGAGCCTCAGCAAAGGTCCAGGGGCTCGACACAATCCCCGAAGGCTACTTCCAGGTCGCCTGCCAGCAAGCATGCCCGACCGAGTCCATCGTCTTCGGCGATATTCTCGACCCAGAGAGTGCCGTCACCAAGACACGCACCAACCAACGCTCCTACCTCCTGCTCGGCTACATCAACACCAGGCCTCGCACCAGCCACCTCATGCGGATCAACAACCCCAACCCCGCGATCACCGAGCCTGTCGATACCATCGCCGCGCACGGCGGCGGTGAACACGACGAAGGACACGCCGATCCCGCCGGCGAACACGGCGACCCCCAGGACGCACACAGCTTCAGGGTCGATCCGACAAGAAAGTTCGAGGACGACGGCTACGCGCTGAGCCTCAACGTCCTTAGTGGCAATGGAGCCCACGCATGACCTCCTTTCACCCCGACAAGGTGACCGCAGAGCGGCTGACCGGAAACAAAGCCTCCACCGGGCCGCAACGACCGCCCAGAGACGACGGCACCCTCCTGGATGACCCGGCGATCCGCTCGCCGCTGGTCCTCAACAACCGCTCGCTCCACGACGTCACCGAGATCGTCTGCGGCTACACAGAAAACCCGCCGGGCAAGTGGTGGCTCCCGCTCTTCATGTTCACCGCCTCCGTCGCTGGCATCGGCACCCTCATGATCCTCTACCTGCTCATCACAGGAGTCGGTGTCTGGGGGCTCAACAACCAGGTCGGCTGGGCGTGGGATATCACCAACTTCGTCTTCTGGATCGGGATCGGCCACGCCGGGACGCTTATCTCCGCCATCCTCTGCCTCTTCAAGCAGAACTGGCGCACCGCGGTCAACCGCTCCGCCGAAGCGATGACTATCTTCGCCGTCATCTGCGCGGGCATCTTCCCGGGCATCCACGTCGGGCGTGTCTGGTTTATCTGGTACGTCTTCCCGATCCCCAACTCCAACACCATTTGGCCCAACTTCCGGTCGCCGCTCCTCTGGGACGTCTTCGCCGTCAGCACCTACGCCACCGTCTCGCTCCTCTTCTGGTTCATGGGGATGATCCCCGACTTCGCCACACTCCGCGACCGCGCAGACAAACGCCTCCGCGCAGGCAGCGGCTCGAGCAAGCTCTCCGTCCAGCTTCCCGTCACAGGGACCACGCTCTTCTCCCTGCCTTTCAGCGCCGACGGAATCAGAGCCCTCGTCTACGGCTTCCTCGCCCTGGGATGGCGAGGGTCCAGCCGCCACTGGCACCGCTACGAAGCCGCATACCTGATCCTCGCGGGCGTCGCCACACCGCTGGTCCTCAGTGTCCACTCGATCGTGTCGTTTGACTTCGCAACGAGTGTCATCCCCGGCTGGCACACCACCATCTTCCCGCCCTACTTCGTCGCCGGAGCCATCTTCGGCGGGTTCGCCATGGTCCTCTTCCTGCTCATCCCCGCCCGAGAGATCTACCCAAACTTCAAAGACCTCCTCACACTCCGCCACCTCGAGAACATGGCCAAGATCATCCTCGTCACAGGAATGATGGTCGGCTTTGCCTACGCCATGGAGTTCTTCATCGCCTGGTACGGCGGCAACCAGTTCGAGGTCGACGCCTTCATCAACCGTGCCACCGGGCCATACTGGTGGGCCTACTGGACCATGATCTTCTGCAACGTCGTTACGCCACAGGTCTTCTGGAAACGCAGCATGCGCACCAGCCCACTGGTCATCTGGACCGTCGCCCTCTTCGTCACCGTCGGCATGTGGTTCGAACGATTCGTCATCATCGTCTCAAGCCTCAACCGCGCCTTCCTCCCCGGCGAGTGGCACATGTTCTTCCCCACCCCGGTCGACATCCTCACCTTCGTCGGCTCCTGCGGCATCTTCCTCACACTCTTCCTCCTCTTCCTTCGCTTCCTCCCCATCTTCCCCCTCGCCGAGATCAAAGCCATCATGCCCCAGGGTGATCCCCACGGCCACAGCGGCGACCACGACCAAAGCGACAAAAACAACGCAGAAGGAGGGCACTAAGCCATGGTGATTACCGACCTTCTCGCTGACTACGCGCCGTTCCTGTTCTCGCGCAAAGCCAAGTACGCTACCGAGACCGGCGAGCCCATCTGGGGCGTCATGGCACAGTTCGATGACGTTGTCAACGCCTACCGCGCCGCAGAGAAAATGCGCGATGCCGGATTCAAACACTGGGACCTCCACGCCCCATTCCCGATCCATGGCATCGAAGAAGCCATGGGCATCAAACGCACCATCCTCCCCTTCATCGTCTTGGGCGCAATGTTCACCGGCGTCGCCGTCGCCGCCGGCATGCAGTGGTGGATCACCGCTGTCGACTACACAGGGTTCACCGTGCAGGGCAAGCCCTACGGCGCCTGGCAGCCGTTCGCGATGATCATCTTCGAGATCGGTGTGCTCTTCAGCGCGTTCGCCTCCCTCTTCGGGATGCTCATGCTCAACGGCCTGCCCCGCTGGAACCATCCGCTGTTCTGCAAAGACCGATTCCTCGACTCATCCGACGACAAGTTCTTCGTCGTCGTCGAGGCACGTGACCCGAGTTTCAACCCCGAGCAGACGAGCCGATTCCTCCGAGAAATCGGCGCGACGGCCGTCGAACTGGTGGAGGACGCATGAGCCGTCGCATGACACATGGAATCCGGGTGTTCACCGTCGGTGCCCTCGCAGCACTCGCGGCCGTTCCCCTGACCGGGTGCCGGGGCGATCGCTCCGACAAGCCCCCGCGCCAGTTCTTCCCCGGCATGGACGATCAGCCCAGGTGGAAGCCGCAAGCAGAGTCCGAGTTCTTCGCCGACGGCCGCACCATGCGCAAGCCTGTCCAAGGCACCATCCCCTTCGGCACCACCGCGATGGTCTCCACCGCGCCCTGGGCAGAGCCCTTCAACGCCAAACGCGAAGAGTTCCTCGCCGCAGACTCCGCACGCTACGAGGGCGTCGACGAAGAGACCGGCGACTTCATCACAACCATCCCTATCCCCGTCACCTCCACAATGCTCAGTCTCGGGCAGACCAAGTTCAACATCTACTGCGCCGTCTGCCACGGCTACAACGGCGAAGGCTCCAACCCCGCGCTCGACCCCGAACTCGGCAGCATGGTCGGCCGACGCTGGTCCATCCCCGTTGCCAACCTTCACGATCCCAAGTTCCGCGAGGGCGGCGAGTTCGGGCGGGTCGGATACATCTACTCCATCGTTCGGGACGGCAAGGGCGTCAAGCCAGGCCAGACCATGTCCGGCTACGCCTACGCGCTCGACTCCAACGAAGCATGGGCGGTCGTGGCCTACGTCCGGGCCCTCCAGCGGGCCCAGCAAGGGACACTCGGTGACGTCCCCGAATCCGAGCGGTCCGTGCTCGGGGCGCCGCCGCCGCCACCAGTTGTAGAACCCCAACCCGAGGGCCAGTCAGGGACCGATGCCGCAGCGCCAGCCGGGGGTGAGTCATGAGTCAGATCGGTGCAGAGTCCTACGAACAGATCATGGCCGGCGTCGCCGCCGACCCCCGCATGGCAGAGGACAACGTCTCGGCCCCCGCCGGTGCCGCAGCCTCGCTGTCACGCCTGCTCCTCGGTGTCGGTGCCGCCGGGCTCGCGATCACCCTCGTCGGCGGCTTCGTCCTAGGCGCACAGCACGCCCTGGCGTCCTACGTCGTCGCTGTCGGTTCGGTCCTGGCCGCTTCCCTCGGCGCCCTGTTCATGCTCATGATCTTCCACCTGGTCAACGCCGGCTGGGTCGCAACCACCCGCAGGCAGTTTGAGAACCTCGCCAGCCTCGCCCCCGTCGCCCTCCTGCTCATACTCCCGGCGCTGCTCATCGACCTGGTCGTCACCAAGGGGGCGCTCTGGGAATGGATGAACCCCGAAGCAGCCGCAAACGACTTCCTCATCGGCCAGAAAGCCGCCTACCTCAATCCCGTCCGCCTGCTGGTCTTCTTCGTCCTCTACTTCGCGCTCTGGGGCGGCGTCTCCCACCGGCTCCGCGCCCTCAGCGTCGAGCAGGACCGCACCGGCGACCGCTTCCTCACCATGAAAGCACGGTTCATGAGCGCCTGGGCCCTGCCGCTCACCGCACTCACAATCGCCTTCGCCGGCTTCGATTACTTCATGAGCATCCAGCCCCACTTCTTCAGCACCATGTGGGGTGTCTACATCTTCGCCGGCGGGGTCTGCGCCGCCGTCGCGATCGTCATCCTCACCTTCTGCTTCCTCCAACTCGTCGGCCGCATGCAGGGGCTCGTCACCGCAGAGCACTACCACGACCTGGGCAAACTCCTCTTCGCGTTCTGCTGCTTCTGGGCCTACATCGGGTTCAGCCAGTACTTCCTCATCTGGTACGCAAACATCCCCGAAGAAACCTTCTGGATGCTCGAACGCACCACCGGCGCGTGGAGAGGCACCGCGATCTTCCTCGCCGTCGGCCACTTCGCAATCCCCTTCTTCTTCCTCATGCCCCGCACCGTCAAGCGGCGACCCCTCTTCATCGGGATCGGGGCCGCCTGGGTCCTCTTCATGCACGTCATCGACTACGTCTGGATCATCCGTCCCGTCCTCCACCACGGCGGAAACGCACCCACCCCCGCCTCATGGTGGCTCGATATCGCTGCCATCGTCGGTGTCTTCGGCATCTTCTTCGGGCTGTACGTCATCCGGCTCGGGTCGGTCTCACTCACCCCCATGCGGGACCCCAAACTCCCCGAAGCATTGAAGCACAAAAACTACGTCTGACACCCCCGGACGCGGCCCGACCGCGCCCGTCTCACAGACAACCCCGAGGCCGGCATGACCACACACTCACACGACGATCACACACCGAGCAAGCCCGTCGAACTCGACGCCTGGCATCAGCACCCCCCCGAAGACGGCGTGCCCCAGACCGAGCACGGCTCGCACGCCAATATCACCGTGCTGCTCGTGACCTTCGTCACCATCACCGTCGCGACCGTCGCCTTCAGCGTCATCATCGCCGTCTACGCCATCAACCAAATGAACAATCTCATCACCGAACGCGAGATGCAGGGGCTCGCCGCAGTCGCCCCAGAAGCCGCGGCATACAAGCAAAACGCCCTCGCCGCACAGGCCGGCTACAGCTGGACCACCGACGGCGCCGTCAAGCTCCCCATCGAACAAGCCATGCAACTCGTGCTTCAAGAAAACGGCAGCACCACCCACCAAGAGGAAACGCCCAAGCCGTGACAACACGCCGCCACATCCCGTGGACCAGCCTCTTCGCCGCGATCGCACTTGCCGCCTGTGCGCAGCTGTCGCTCGCCCAGCCCGGCGGCCCTCTCCCCGAGATCGGCGCCGCCGGCAGCTCCAACGAGATCCCCGCCCAGCAGGAGGGCGTCGAAGTCGTCGAACGCCTCGGCCAGCAGATCCCACTTGACCTGCCCTTCCTCAACGCAAACGGCGACCTGGTCAGCCTCCGCGACTTCTTCACCGACGATCGGCCAGTGATCCTCGCGATGGTCTACTACGACTGCCCCGTCGTTTGCGGCATCGTCATGGGCAAGCTCACCGAAGCGTTCAAAGGCATCGACTTCGACATCGGCAAAGACTACAACGTCGTCTTCGCAAGCATCGATCCCTCCGAAACCCCGACCCTCGCCGCTTCGGTCAAGGGCAAATATCTCGCCTCCTACGCCAGAACCGACGACGCAAACGCCGTCGAGGGATGGTCCTTCCTCACCTCTCCCGCCGACAGCTCACGCACGGTCGCCAAAGCCCTCGGCTGGGAATACAAGCCCGTCACCGGCGGCGAGTTCAGCCACCCCGTCTGCATCTTCGTCCTCACCCCCGAGGGCAAAGTCGCCCGCTACGTCTACGGCGTCGGCTACGAACCAGAAACCATGCGAATGGCACTCCTCGAAGCCTCCGAAGGAAAGGTCTCCAAGTCCATCGGTGACAAAATCAGGTTGTTCTGTTTCAGGTACGACCCGACAACCGGCAAGTACGCACTCGCGGCGTTCCGCGTGGTGCAGTTGGGCGGGGTCCTCTCGGTGCTCACCATCGGGAGTCTCGTCGGAGTCATGCTGATGAGGGAACGCAGACGCACCCGCCACCTCCGTGACGCCGGGCCCTCGCCCCTCGCCGCCGCGCAAGACTCGCAAGCTCAGACACTCTCGGGATCGAAGACATGAACACGTGCGCATTGACACTCGCCCAGCAAACCAGCTGGCTGACAAAGAAAATCTTCGGTGCCCCGGGTGCGAGCGAGCTCGCCCGCGAGTCCGACAGCATCTTCATGTGGATCTTCTACTTCAGCCTCTTCTGGTTCATCCTCCTCATGGGGCTCATGATCTACTGGGTCATCAAGTACCGACGCCGCCCGGGCGTCCCCATCCAACGCACCCCACACCACAACACCAATCTTGAGCTCGCCTGGACCATCCTCCCCTCCCTCTTCCTCGGCTACATGTTCTACATGGGGTTCCAGGCCTACATCAAGCAGGTCATCGCGCCCACCAACGCCGAGGTCATCGACGTCCGAGGCAGCAAGTGGACGTGGACCATCACCTACGCCAACGGTGTCAACCCGCCGGAGATGACCGAGATCGGTGGCAACCCACTAGCGCCCATCATCTACATCCCCGTTGGTCGCCCCGTCCAGTTCCGAATGACCAGCAGCGACGTGCTCCACAGCTTCTGGATCCCCGACTTCCGGTTCAAGCAGGACCTCATGCCAAACCGCTACTCCAGCTTCTGGATCGAAGCAGAAAAACCGGGTGACCACTACCTCTTCTGTGCCGAGTACTGCGGCGACAAACACTCCGAAATGAACGCCATCATCCGCGCCATACCGGCCGACGAATACGACGCTCTCCTCCAGAAATGGTTCGACGAGACCGGCGGCCTCACCCCGGTCGAACGCGGCAAACGCCTCGTCGAGTCCAAGGGTGGCTGCATCGCATGCCACTCCCTCACCGGGGCGCCCGGAGTCGGCCCCACCTGGCTGAACGCATGGGGGTACGAGGTTAAGCTCGCCGACGGCACATCCATCCCCGCAGACGATCCGGACGCCTGGGACAACTACATCCGCGAATCGATCGTCAACCCCAACGCCCAGCTTCACGCGGGCTACCCACCATTGACGATGTCCACGTTCGCGGGCACTTTTAGCGAAGAAGAGCTCGGCTTCATCGGCGAATACATCAAGTCGCTCAGCGACAAAGCACCCGCCGGCGAAATCCCCGCCGAAGACAGCCCCGCCGAAGACAGCCCCGAAGAACCGGAAAGCTGAGCAACACTCCCCACAGATGTTCGGTGGGAGCGAGAACACCATGACCACAACAGCAACAGATACCGGGCACGACAGCCACCACGACGAAGGCTCATACCTCACCCCACACAAGGACGGGGCCTTTGCCACCATCATCCAGTGGGCAACCACAATCGATCACAAAAAGATCGGGATGATGTACCTCTTCACCGTCCTGGGCATGTTCATGCTCGGCGGGGTCGCCGCACTCCTCATCCGCGCAGAGCTCTGGGAACCAACCCGAATCCTCGCCGACGGCACAATCACCGGACAGCTCTTCCAGTCCGACTCCACCTCCGGATACCTCACCTACAACCGACTCTTCACCATGCACGGCGCCGTCATGGTCTTCCTCGTCATCGTCCCCGGCGCGCCCGCGACCCTCGGCAACTTCCTCCTGCCCCTCATGCTCGGCGCAAAGGACGTCGCCTTCCCAAGGCTCAACCTTCTCAGCTGGTACATCTACGTCCTCGGTGCCGTCTTCGCAGTCATGAGCCTCATCAACACCGGCGCAGACACCGGATGGACCTTCTACACCCCATACAGCTCATCACACGCCGGCAACACCTACGGCAACATCGTCATGATGACGACCGCCGCATTCATCCTCGGCTTCAGCTCAATCCTCACCGGCCTCAACTTCATCGTCACGATCCACAAGCTCCGCTGCCCCGGCATGGGATGGTTCGACATGCCCCTCTTCGTCTGGGCGATGTACGCAACCAGTATCATCCAGGTCCTCGCAACCCCCGTCATCGGCATCACCCTCCTGCTGCTTATCTTCGAGAGGGTCTTCCACGTCGGCATCTTCGACCCCGCCCTGGGAGGAGACCCCGTCCTCTTCCAACACTTCTTCTGGTTCTACTCACACCCAGTCGTCTACGTCATGATCCTGCCCGGCATGGGTATCGCGACCGAACTCATCGCGGTCCACTGCCGCAAACCAGTCTTCGGCTATCGAGCCATCGCGTTCGCGTCACTCGGCATCGCCGCGGTCGCGTTCCTCGTCTGGGGGCACCACATGTTTGCCTCCATGGGCGAGCTCGCCAACGCCGTCTTCAGCGCCCTCACATTCTTCGTCGCCATCCCCACAGCCGTCAAAGTGTTCAACTGGATCGCCACCCTCTACAAGGGCTCCATCGCGCTGAACACACCAATGCTCTACGCCCTCAGCTTCCTCTTCCTCTTCCTCATCGGCGGCCTCACCGGGTTCCCTCTCGCCACCCTCGCCACCGACATGCACCTCCACGATTCATACTTCGTCGTCGCACACTTCCACTACGTCATGATGGGAGGCACCGTCATCGCGTTCGTCGGCGGCGTCCACCACTGGTGGCCCAAAATGACCGGCAAGATGTACACCGAATGGGTCGGTATCGTCGGCTGCCTCCTCGTCTTCGTCGGGTTCAACGTCACCTTCTTCACCCAGTTCTTCCTCGGTCTCCAGGGCATGCCCCGACGCTACGCCAGCTACATCGACGAGTTCCAACTCCTCCACCAGATCTCCACGGTCGGCGCCTTCACCCTCGGCATCGGGTTCTTCATCCAGCTCGGCAACTTCATCCACTCACTCATCGCTGGCAAAAAGGCACCCCCAAACCCGTGGGGCGGCCTCTCACTCGAGTGGTACGTCGAAAGCCCCCCCAGCGAGCACAACTTCCACTCCGAGCCCATCCTCACCCACGGCCCGTACGACTACGAAGACGTCTACCCCCCGCACTGCGACCCCGCCGACTTCCCGCTGCCCGAACCCAAACCCGAGGGCAACGCCGCCCACTGACCCGCTCAACCGCGAGCCACGGACACAATCATGTCGACCATAGATTCACAAACCAGAGTCAGCGAGCCCGTTCAGCCCGGGTGGAAGCGGTACAAGTTCGCCGACCATTTCCGGAACGCCGAGGACGAGTTCGACGCCTGCAAACTCGGCTTCTGGCTCTTCCTCGCCACCGAGGTCCTCCTCTTCTCCGGGCTCTTCTGCACCTACGCCATGTTCCGGGTCAAATACCCCGAAGCATTCGCCGCCGGCTCGCACCACCTCAACGTGTGGTACGGCGGCGCAAACACCCTGGTCCTCCTCGCCTCCAGTTTCACCGTCGCCATGGCCATCCGCTGCGCTCAGCTCAACAACCAGAAATGGTTGCGCATCAATCTCATCATCACCATCATCTGCGCCTTCCTCTTCTTCTTTATCAAACTCACCTTCGAGTACATCCCCAAGTGGGGCGAAGGCATCCGACCCGGCCTCCTCTATTCCAACCCCTTCGCGGGGGATCCGATGGAGCCGACATGGTGGAGCATCTACTACGCCGCCACAGGAATCCACGCACTCCACGTCCTCATCGGCGCCGGCCTCCTCATCTGGTGCCTTGTCCGCTCCTTCCGCACCACCCAGTACGGCCCGACCCACTACACCATGCTCGAAAACTCCGGCCTCTACTGGCACCTCGTGGACGTCATCTGGATTTTCCTCTTCCCCCTGCTCTACCTGATCCACTAAAACCATCGCCCACGCCCCGTACCACCCGCACCACACCCCGCATCACGCCGACCAGCAAACCAGTCCAAGGACCGACGCAATGAAGGCCGAAACCGCCAAGACATTCGATCCAAACGACCCCCACGGCTTTGCCGAACTCGGCGAGCACCACGGGCACCATATCACCAGCACAAAGATGCTGCTCACGGTCATCCTCATACTCGTCGCCCTCACCGGGCTGACCATACTCACTTCCGAAGCAGAGACCTACCTCGTCAAAGAGATGGGCTGGGCGCTCCCCGAGTGGATCAACGTCGCTGTCGCCATGAGTATCGCCCTCGTCAAGGGCACCTTCGTGCTCCTCATCTTCATGGCCCTCCGCTACGAAAACCCCCTCTACTCCATCATCTTCCTCTTCTGCATGTTCGCCTTCGCGCTCTTCCTCGGCCTCACGGGAATGGACATCGACAACCGAGGGCACGTCTACCCATGGAAGGTCCAGACCATCAACGCCGGCGGCACCGGCGTCAACATGAACTACCCCGGCGGCACGATCTACGTCCACGGCGAGACCGTCACCCTGCCCGCCACGAGCTACACCGGCTCACTCGCAGACCACCTCCGAGAGACCTACATCAAACAAACCGGAATCTCCCAGGAGGAGTACCAAAAACGCTGGAACAAAGCAAATCACGCATACGGATACTACGACGTACTCCCAAGCTCCCAACGATCCGTCGCACGCACCGGCCTGAGCGGCGCCCTCGACGACACCGACCCCGACGCAAAGAGCAACGACAACGCCCCCAAAGACTCCGGCCACTGACCCCACCGACCCCAGCACCAACACCGCGCAACCAACCCCACCGATGGGGCCGATCCCCCGAACGGAAATGACGCCATGCGTCGCCCTCGAACCGTCCCGCTGCTCATCGCGATCCTGTCGCTCGCTCTTGCGATCGGCGCGGTTGTCCTCATGGCAAACCGCATCGTCGAATACAACAAAGCCCAAGGCCGCACCACCTACGTCCAGTTCGAGGTCAACGACCGAGACTTTGTCTACGCCGATCAACCAGTCTCCATCGAAGACCTCCCACCCAAAGGCAACGCCGACCTGGGATCCATCCGCGTGACCTTCGGCGACGAATCACTCAACCTCCCCGTCACCATCCCACCAAACGACTTCGCCGACCGGTTCCCCGGCCTCGAACGACACTCCGACTGGATGCGACTCGTCCGCTTCGCCAAACTCACCGGCCGCGACTACCACGAGCTCATGCACGCCCTGGGCACCGGCCAAGAGGACGACCGCCTCGTCATGGTCACCAAGTCCATCCGCCCCGGCGTCAACCCCGAAACCTGGGGCAAGGTGTGGCGCAAAGACTGGATCTTCGACTTCTACGAGTTCCTCCCCCAAGGTGGCTTTCGGCACGAACGCTTCGCCTACCCCCACGCCCGCTCCGCAGAGCAGCAAGATGCCCAACGCGAAGCTGAAGCCCAAGGCAAGGGAGGCATCCCCGACCTCGACACCCGATCATGGCAGTTTCAGATGGCACACCTGCTCATGCCCCAAGGCAGCGCCCCCCGAATCATCGCCGGCGACTCACCCCTCGTCGCCGTCGGCTGGATCTTCCCCGCCACCATCCTCATGGTCTTCGTCACCACCCTGAGCCTGCTCCTCGCCTTCGCGCCCAACAACTTCCCCACCGCCCAAGACCCCACTACTCCCACAAACACCTGAAGCAATCCCGCGCACCCATCCCCGTCCACCCATCTCGGGCCCCCAACCGCCTTCTCCTGCTCCCCCTCCCTTGGGAGGGGGCCCGGGGGCGGGTGCCTTTTCTTCCTCCCCCTCCCCTTGGGAGGGGGCCGGGGGGCGGGTGCCTTTTCTTCCTCCCCCTCCCCCTGGGAGGGGGCCCGGGGGCGGGTGCCTTTTCTTCCTCCCCCTCCCCTTGGGAGGGGGCCGGGGGGAGGGTGCCTTTGGCGAGCAATCGCCGCCCACTCCTGTCGTGTGCCACGGCTCTGTGAGCCGTACAGCCCACCGTCCGAAGCGATCAAACGGCCGAGATGCCCGTGCCATACGAGACGAGTCGCCCGCAGCCGCTCTACACCACCAGATCAATCAACCCGCCCACCGGCCACCGCCGCCGCTCCACCGCATACTCGTTGACCACTCGAACCACCCGCAGCCTGTTCACCCCATGCACCACACGAGGGTCGCCGCCCCCCAACCGCGCATCAGTGGGCGCTGTCCCGATCGCGTTTCCACTCGGCCTGACCTGCCCGGCAAGATCTTCATCGCGCCCATCGCGCCCATCGCCCGACAACTCCCCTGCCCTACCAGCCCCCAGCCTCTCCAACGCCTCCCCAACCGCCCGATTCACAAGCCGCCCCCGCGCCCCCTCCAGCTCCAGATGCGTCGAATAAGGCACATCCCCCGGCAGGTGCTCAAGCAACCCGACCACCACCGCCCGCTCCACCAGCCGGTACGGGTTCACATCGGCCGTCGGGCACCGAGGCGCCGCCGCGATCGACCGACCCCACACAGCCGAACTCGCCAACACAAAATGGCCATCGATCCGTGACACGCCAAAACCAGCAGACGAACCGTGTGCCCAACCCAACCGCCCGATAAACTCCTCACCACACGCCCAGAATCGCACGCAACGCCGAACGCGCGCTCCCGCCTGCGCACCCCGTTGCCAGCCCGCCACGCCAAACGTGGCGTGGAGGCCACATGCTCCGGACCGACGCCCTCGACTACCACCTCCCCCCCGAGCAGCTCGCCACCCACCCCGTCGAGCCCCGCGACAGCGCACGCCTCCTCGTTATCCGCCGCGACAACCCCGAACGCTTCGAGCACGCCAAAGTGAGCGACCTCCCCTCCCTCCTCGACACCGGCGACCGCCTCGTCCTCAACACCACCCGCGTCCTCCCCGCCCGCTTCCTCGGCCGCCGCGAAGACACCGGTGGCAAAGTCGAAGGGCTCTACCTCCACGACGCACAACCAACCGACCCGACCAACACCAGCCCAACCCCATCCCCAGCACCAGTCTGGCTCGCGATGCTCAAAGCCCGCCGCCACAAGCCCGGCTCCATCGTCCGCCTCCTCCGTGCCGGCGAAGCCACCCCCTACACCCTCCGCATGATCGCCCCCGAGCCCGACCCCCCAGGCACCTGGCGCGTCGAGGTCCACGCCGACCACAAAGACGCCCCCCTCGACACCCCATCCGTCCTCGAAGCCGTCGGCCTCACACCCCTCCCCCCCTACATCCTCGCCGCCCGCCGCGCCGCAAGCGACCCGGGCGACGACCCCACCGACCGCGCCCAGTACCAGACCGTCTACGCCGGCGCGGAAGAGGCAAACCAAGGCGGATCGGTCGCCGCGCCCACCGCCGGCCTCCACTTCACGCCCGACCTCCTCGACCACCTCGCCGACAAACGCATCACCCGCACCGACGTCCAACTCCACGTCGGCGCAGGCACCTTCAAGCCCGTCGAGACCGAACACATCGAAGACCACCCCATCCACGCCGAGTGGTGCACCATGTCACCCAAAGCAGTGGGGGAGATCAGCCGCACCCGCGCAGCCGGCAACAGAATCGTCGCCGTCGGCACCACAAGCGTCCGCACCATCGAGTCCTACGCCGCCGCGATCGCCGCAATCGGAAGCACCGATCCCCAGCACTCCACCATCCCCGCCCACCTCTCCACCCGCCTCCTCCTCACCCCCGGCTCACCCCTCATCTGGACCGACGCCCTCCTCACCAACTTCCACCTCCCCCGTTCCACACTCATGGCCCTCGTCGCCGCGATGCTCCAACACCCAGACGAGCCCCCAGCCGCCGACGCCACCCCCCCCGGCGTCACCCGACTCAAAGCCGCCTACCACGAAGCCATCACCAAGGGCTACCGCTTCTACAGCTTCGGCGACGCCATGCTCATCCTCTAGGGCATCTCCAGCGCCTCCGAAGGGCATCTCCAGCGCCTCCGTTTCGTCTATGTCCTGCTCCCCCTCCCGCGCCCCGCGGGAGGGGGCCGGGGGGAGGGTGCTTCTTCTCCTCCCCCTCCCTCTCCCTCTGGGAGAGGGCCGGGGTGAGGGTGCCTTTGACACATGCAAATCCAGCCCCCAAAACCAAACCAGAGCCCGCCGCGCAAGCAAGGAGCCTCTCGTCCTTTCTCTCCCGTGCATACACCGTGGAACTCCCCGAACTCCACCCGCTCCGCTCCACCCCCCACCCGACAACGATAAAGTGCTCCCCACCGCCCTCCTCGGTCGATACGCCTCGGGAACAACCATGCACCTCGCCGACCTCCTCCAACACACCGGCCTGACTCTGCCGGGCTCAAGCGATCCCCGCGCCCTCGTCCGAGGCATCACCGAAGACTCACGCCTCGTCAAGCCCGGCTGGGTCTTCATCGCCCGACCCGGCCTCCACGCCGACGGCCGCCGCTTCATCCCAGACGCCATCAACGCCGGCGCCCTCCTCATCATCACCGACAAAGATCACATCCCACGCGCCCAACACCCCGCCGACCACCCCCCCATCCTCACCACACCCCACCCCGCAAAGACCGGCGCCATCCTCGCCGAAACACTCGCAGGCAACCCCTCCCAAAAGCTCCGCCTCGCCGGCGTCACCGGCACCAACGGCAAAAGCACCGTCTCCTCACTCATCAGCCAGATCGCCACCCACGCCCGCACCCCCTGCGGCCTCATCGGCACAGTCCAAATCGACGACGGCTCCCACCAGGTCCCCTCCGACTTCACCACCCCACCCGCCGAACGCCTCAGCCCCATGCTCGCCCGCATGGTCCACAACCACCGCACCGCCGCCGCGATCGAGGTCTCAAGCCACGCCCTCTGCCAGCACCGCGTCGCCGGCCTCACCTTCGCCGCCGCCGTCTTTACCAACCTCACCGGCGACCACCTCGACTACCACAAAGACATGCACGCCTACGCCGCCGCCAAAGCACGCCTCTTCGCCATGCTCGCGCCACAAGCCCTCGCCGTCGTCAACGCCAACGACCCCGCCACCGACACCATGCTCGAACACTGCAACGCCCGCGTCCTCGCCTGCGCAGTCAAAGACACCCCCGTGCGCGCCAAATCCCACCACTCCAGCACCAGCCCCACAGTCGAAATCCTCGCCACCCAACCCACCGGCACGCACCTCCGCATCACCGGCCTCAGCCAACAGTCCGGCCGCCAACCACACACCATCGAAACCCACACAACCCTCTTCGGCAGCCACAACGCCATGAATCTCCTGCAAGCGGTCGTCGTCTGCATCGAGGCCTTCGACATACACCCCGCCGATGTCGCCGCCGCCATCCCCACCCTCCACACACCCACCGGCCGACTCGAAAGAGTCAGCTCCGACACAGACCCAATCACCGTCTTCGTCGACTTTGCCCACACCGACGACGCACTCGCCAGCGCCCTCCGCGCCGCCCGCCAGGTCACCCCAAAGGACGCGCGCCTCTGGGTCGTCTTCGGCTGCGGCGGCAACAAAGACCGCGCCAAACGACCCCGCATGGGACACGCCGCTGCAACCCTCGCAGACCTCGTCGTCGCCACCAGCGATAACCCAAGAACCGAAAGCCCAGACGCCATCCTCGACCAAATCGTCACCGGCATCCCCGCCGACCGCCGCGCCGCCCTCCACCGCGATCCCGACCGCCGCGCCGCAATCAACGCCGCAATCGCCCAAGCCAAGCCCGGCGACGTCGTCGTCATCGCAGGCAAAGGACACGAACGCGAACAGATCCTCGCCGACAGCTCGGGCAACACCCGAACCATCCCCTTCGACGACCACGAAATCGCCCGACAAGCCCTCCACGCCCGCAGCACCACAGCCCCAAACCCCAACCGCCACCCACCCAACCCCGTCGTCGGCAGTGGGGGCAGTGGGGGGGGCGGCAGCTCCACATCCGCCGGGGGCACCCCATGACCGCCGCCAGCTTCTGGACACACGACTCGGTCCGCTCCGCCATGGCCGCCGTCTGGGCAGCACGCCCGGACACCCTCCCCCCCCTCCAAGGCGGCGCAGCCATCGACACCCGCCAACTCCAACCCGGCTCCGTCTTCTTCGCACTCCGAGGCCAGCACACCGACGGCCACCGATTCCTCGCCGAAGCCCTCGCCGCCGGCGCAGCCCTCGCCGTCATCGACGACCCCGCCGCCGCCCAGACCGCCCCGCCAGCACTCCCCCTCGTCCGCGTCCCCGACGCCCGCGCCGCACTCGGCAAACTCGCCGCCGCCTACCGCAAAACCCTCAGCTCCACCCGCGTCGTCGCCGTCACCGGGTCCAACGGCAAAACCACAACCACCCGAATGATCAACGCCTGCCTCGCCACAACGCTCCGAGGCCGCGCCTCCCAAAAGAGCTTCAACAACGACCTCGGTGTGCCTCTCACCATCCTCGCCGCCAAACCCGGCGACCAGTACCTCCTCTGCGAAGTCGGCGCAAACGCACCCGGCGAGATCGAACACCTCTCCAAAATCATCCGACCACACGTCGTCCTCATCACCAGCGTCGGCCGCGCCCACCTCCAGGGCTTCGGCTCCATCGAACGCATCGCCAAAGAAAAAGCCTCACTCGCCAACCACCTCGAACCCGGAGGCCTCGTCGTCCTCCCCGACAACTGCGAACCCCTCAACCCCTGGCGCGAACAACTCGACCGAGTCCTCACCTTCGGCTCCACCAAAGACGCCGACCTCCGCGTCGGTGCCGTCACCCAAACCCTCCAAGGCCTCTCCTTCACCATCAACGAACGCGACCGCTACACCCTCCCCCTCCTCGGCATCCACAACGCCGCAAACGCCGCAGCCGCCATCGCCGTCGCCAGACGCCTCGGCATCGACACCCAAGCCATCCAGCAAGGCCTCTCCACCTTCACCCCGCCACCCATGCGCCTCGAACTCACCCACCGCGCCGACGCCACACTCATCAACGACGCCTACAACGCCAACCCCGAATCCATGCTCGCCGCGCTCCGCACCCTCCGCGAGATCGCCCCCCACACCGCCCGCCGCGTCGCCATCCTCGGCGACATGCTCGAACTGGGAGACACCTCACCCCAGGCACACGCCGAGATCGCCAACACCATCGTCCGCGAAGCCCTCGCCGACCGCGTCGTCACCGTCGGCCCCGCCGCAAGCGAAATGGCACCCCCCCTCCGCGCCGCCCGCATCGACGTCGAGACCATCGACCATCTCGATCAACCCGCCGCCACCCGCATCGCCAAATCCATCGCCCCAAACGACATCGTCCTCCTCAAAGCCTCGCGCACCATCCGCCTCGAACAGATCGCCGACGCCTGGCACGCCCTCCACGCACCATCGGTCGCCGACGGGGTGGCATAACCCATGGTCTACCTTCTCTACGAACGCCTCCGCAACTGGATCTACGAGCACGGCCTCGACGGCCCGCTCGGTGTCCTCGACCAGATCGAGTTCCGCGCACTCGCCGCCGCAGGCCTCTCCTTCGCCATCGTCCTCCTCCTCGGCAAGCGCATCATCGCCCTCCTGGTCCGCCTCAAAATCGGCGACGCCGGTCTCTCCGACGCCGAATCTCTCCGCCGAATCGCCGCGAGCAAATCAAACACCCCCACAATGGGCGGCATCCTCATCGCCGCCGCGATCTTCATCGCGACCTTCCTCCTCGCAGACATCTCCGAACGCTGGGTCCAGCTCGGCCTGATCGTCCTGCTCTGGATGGCCTGCGTCGGTGCCGCCGACGACTGGCTCAAAATGACCGCCGCGCGCCGAGGCAGCTCACGACAGGGCCTCCACGCATGGGAAAAACTCGTCTTCCAGCTCGGCATCGGCGCGATCGTCGGCTACTTCGGCTACCGCGCCGGCATCAGCGACGCACCCGTCGACATCGCCCACGTCCTCAATCTCCCCTTCCAGAAAACCTACGAATCGTCCCTCACCGACCGACTCGGCGCAGGCGTCATCGTCCTCCCCCTCGGCGCATACGTCATCCTCTCCGTCCTCATGATCGCCGGCATGAGCAACGCCGTCAACATCACCGACGGCATGGACGGCCTCGCCTCCGGCATCAGCGCCATCGTCGCCATCGGCCTCGTCGTCCTCGCACTCATCGCAGGCAACCAGAGCTGGGCCCAGACCCTCCTGGTCCCCTCCGTCACAGGCTCCGCAGAACTCGCCGTACTCGCCGGCGCCATGGCCGGCGCATGTCTCGGCTTCCTCTGGTTCAACTGTTCGCCCGCACAGGTCTTCATGGGAGACACCGGATCCCTCTGCCTGGGCGGCCTCATCGGCTACATCGCCATGGTCGTCAGGCAGGAAGCCGTCGTCCTCCTCATCGCAGGCATCTTCCTCTTCGAGATCGCCTCCGTCGTTATCCAGGTCGCCTACTTCAAATCAACCGGCGGCAAAAGAGTCTTCCGCTGCGCGCCCTACCACCACCACCTCCACCTCGGCGGCTGGACCGAACAACAAGTCGTCGCACGACTCTGGATCGTCACCGTCCTCCTCCTCGTCGTCGCCCTCGCCTCAATCAAACTCCGCTGAAAACAACGCCCAAAGCGGAGACGACACACAGAAAGAACACACCCTGCCTTTTCTCCCTCCCCCTCCCGCGCCCCGCGGGAGGGGGCCGGGGGGAGGGTGTCTTTGTTCTTCCTCCTCCTCCCTCTGGGAGGGGGCCGGGGGGAGGGTTCCTTTCTCCCCCTTCACCACCCAACAATCGGCCGCGAAAAAACCACCCGGTCCTGCACCGGCCCGCTACTCCCACTCACGATCTCAATCGACATCCCCGCCATCCCACCCAAAGGCACGTTGATCTCCACACTCGGCCGATCCGCCCAAAGACGCTCACGCGCAGCCTCCGTCCCATCACCCATCAACACCACAACCTCACAATCCCCCCAAGCCCACATCGCCGCAGGCAACGTCGCCCTCACCGCAAACCGCAGCGCCGGCCCGGGCAAAGCCCAACGCACAACCACCGGCCCACGCAGCACAAACCCATCAAACCCCAATGCCTCATCGACAACAACCTCAAGCCCTAGCGCCCCCGACATCCCCCCCGGCCCAACAACCTCCACCGGCTCGATCAACCCAAGCGCACCAACCCCATCCGGCGCAACCACCAACGACAATATCTCCTCACCCCCAAACGCCACCTCCACCGTGCCGCCATCGCGCGCAGCAACCGCCCTCACCTTCCCCGTCAGCGAAATCTCAATCTCACTCACCGCAAACACCGACCCCCCCGTCGTCCGCAGCACCATCCCCACTGGCGCAACCGTCGGGTTCGCCAGCAGCACCCCCGCCACCCGATCCATCGGCAACGTGACAACCCGTCCCTCCGTCTCCACCCGCACCCGTTCGCCGATCTCATCCACAAACCCGTCGAGCACGTCGCCGTTCCCAAGCACAACCCGGTCGTCAATCCCATCCCATCCAACCCGCGCCCCATCAATCGAGCCATGCACCGACGCCGCCCGAACCCGATCCAAAGCCACCGACATCACCACCGAATCCTCGACAAACCACGAAAGCGACTGCCCGTCAGCGCTGAGCAATGTCCCAACCCACACCTGCCCGTCCACAAGCTCAAGCCGCCCGACAAATGCCGACACACCCTCCGTACCGTCCCCGTCCCGACCCGGCGTAAAACGCTGCAACTGCCGCGTAATCCAAGGCAGCTCCCGCGGCGTCCGCTCCGGCGGCGGCAACTCGTGCACCGCCGCCACGAGGTCCGACAGCGCCCGCTCCCGCGCCCGCCCGCTCGCGTCAACAAACGAAACCACCCCCCCCTCAAGCCGAGTCAGCTCCACCCGCTCCTCACCCAGGTCCCGCCCGATCAGCCGCCACGAGTTCTGCGCACACGCCGCCCCCGCCGCGATACTCACGACCCACAGCCCGACAACAAACATCACAGGAAACCGCATCGTCATTTCTGAAAGATCGGCAGATACCGCTTCGGCATCTGCAGGATAATGAGCGCCATCGACGTCCCGTACGCATCGCCGACGGAAGAATCAGTCCACGAACCATCGTCGTTCTGCGCGATCAGCAACTGCTCCCGGATCGCCGGCCACCACGCCGCCCAATACTCGCCCCCCGCAAGATACATCGTCTGCACCGCGTAATAATGCCCGTAAAAATAGTGCGCCGTGTTCACCTCACGCCCCGGCGTCGCGCTCGCAACCAAATACTCAAGCCCCCGGTCGATCGCGTCGTCCTCATAAATCCCCGCGTAATACAGGCTCGCCACCCCCGCCGCCGAGCGCGGCCACGCGCTCGCCCCCCCCTCCAGCTGATACTTGAACCCCCCGTCCGCATTCCGACAAAGCCGCACATACTCCACCGCCCGATCAATCACCTTCTTATCAACCTCGAGCCCCGCGTTCCGTGCCGACCGCATCGCCATGATCTGGCAGATCGTCACCGAAACATCCGCGTCGTAAGGCACCGGGTTGTACCGCCAACCCCCCTGGTCGTTCTGCGTCCGCTCGATCATCCGGATCGCCCGCGTCAACGATTCATACACCCGGTCAGCCAGCCCCGTGTCCCCGCCCCCCGACGTCATCCCGTACACCTCGCCCAGAAACAACGCCGCAAACCCGTGCCCGTACATCGGCCCGTTCGCTGCCTCCGCCGCGATCAAACCGTTCTCATTACAGTTCGCAAGAATGTACTCAAGCCCCCGCTGCACGTTCTCGCCGTATTCCCCCCGCCCCGGCACGTTCCCATCCGCCATAAACGCCAGACACGCCAGCGACGTGATCGCCACGTTCCGCGCATACCGCCCCGACCCGAACGAACCATCCCCCATCTGCTCAGCCGCAAGCTGCGCCAACCCCCGCTGCACCGCGTCATCAAGCGAAGGCGTGATCTCATCACCCAACGCCGAGTCTTGCGCAGACCGCGACTCAGGCGCAGGCGGACCCGCCAGCGGCGCGTCCTGCCCAAGAGCAATCCGAGGCAGACAAACCACAAACACAAACAACGCAAACACGCGAAGAACACCGCTCATAGAACACCGCGCATACACACCTCGCAAATATCGTTCGTGTTGGCCTCCTGCCTCTGGTTCTGCGTTGTCTTGCTCCCCCTCCTGCGCCCCGCGGGAGGGGGCCGGGGGGAGGGTGCCTTTCTCCGCTCGGCAATCCGAGACACCAGAGCACGAAAACAACGAAAGCCGTCTCATTCCTCAGCCTCCTCCGCGAGCCGGCGATAATACTCCTCCGTCAACTTCCGATACGTCGCGCTAAACCGGTCGCTCGCCCCCTGCACCAGCGCATCCCGCAGCCGCGCAGGCAGGTTCCCCCACGCCGCAAGATCCGCCGCCTGCTCCGGCCCCAGCGCCCCGTCCTGCCGCCCCGGCGCGCTCGCGTCCCCCTGGTTGTCCCCCGACGCCGACTTCGGCGAAGACTGTTGCCCGGGCTGCTGCTGCCCCTGCTCTTGCTGCTGGTCCTGACTCGAACTCGACGACGAAGAGCTGCTCTGCTGCCCCCGTTGCTGCGCGTCCGCGATCAGCTTATCCAACGCTCGCAGCACCTCCTCCTGCATCCGCTGCGTCGTGAGTCCGGTGTCCCGTGACTCCCCAAGCCGCCGCGCCGAACGATCCATCAACGCCACCGCCGAACGAAACTCATCCACAATCTCCTGCCCCGAGAGCAACCGATCAAGCTCCGCCTCACGCTCCGATTCCCCCCCCGGCAACTCGTCCCCCTCAACCCCTTCATCCCCCTCGCCACCCTCCGACGCCCCGCCCTCAGTCCCCAGCAACTCATCAAGCGTCGGCAACGGATCCGCATCCTGCGCACACACCGGCACGGCAGCACACACCACACCCGCCAGCAACACCAACACACACATCGACAACGACACACTTCTCACGGCTGCAAGTCCTCTCCGCCCACGGGCGCCTGCCGGTTCTCCGTCAGCTTCTCCACAAGCTCCGCCGCCCGAGCCGCAAGCTCCTGCTGCAAATCCGCAAGCTCACTCAACTCACCCTCCGCCGGACGTTGCCCCGATTCGTCCAGATTCCTCGTCCACTCCATCGCCTCGGCCTGCATCGCCCGCAGCAACTTCAACTCCGCAAGCTCAGGCACAATCGGCGTGTCACCGCTCGACCCGCCGCCGCCACCCCCACCCTGCGACTGCTCCCCACCCTTCTGCTGATTGTCCTCCGCAAGCGCCGCCAGCAACGCCTGCAACAACCGCACGACCGTCGCCTGGTGCCGCAGCACCTCCCCATCCGCCGTCGCCCCCAGCAGCCGCCCCGCCGCCTCACCAGACGCCCGATCAATCCGCCGGTGCGCAAACTCAAACACCGCCGCGTCCGCAAGCTCACCCGTCGAGTCCCGCAACGCCGTCAGCGACTCCCCGATCCCCGCCTGACGCTGCCCAACCGCCCGCACCCTCGCCCGCACCCTCCGATCAACCTCAACCCCAACCAGCACCTCGGTATCCGTCACAATCGCCACCTGCTGCTCGAGCATCTCCCGATACGCCGTCCGCAGCTCCGCACGCTTCCGCGCACTCTCTCGGTCCGCCGCCTCTTCCTCAAGCCGCGCCGCCTCCGCCCGCGCGTCCTGCAACTTCGACAAGCTCTCCCGCTCAGCGTCCTCCGCGCTGTCCACGCTCGACTCCCGCAGCGAAGTCACCGCACGCTCCTGGGCGTCCGCCGCCAGCCCGATCAGCGAGATCACACTCGCCAGGTCCCGCTGCCCACCGATCTCATCGAGCAGCCCCAGCGTGTTGCTCGCCAGCCGCACCATCGGGTCCGCAAGCGCAGGCAACCCGCCCTCACCCGCCACCGAGAGCGCACCAAGCTGCACCTCCTGCTCGTCGATCAACGCCTCGAGCGCCTCAAGCACACTCGCCAGCACCCGCCGCAGCGCCTCGTCTCTTGCCTCATCCGCCGAATCAATATCCCCGAGCATCTGCTCGAGCGCCTCAGCCGCCGCCTGCTGACCCTGCTCCGCCGCCCGCGTCTGGTTCTGGTCCAGCTGCGCCGCCGCCTCCTGCATCTGCTGTTCGACGCGCTCCTGCCGACCCCGACGCGCCGCCCGCGACATCGCCTGCGCCTGCGCCGCGTCAAACCGCTCGAGCGCCTCAGCCCGCTCCGTAAGGCTGTCCAGCGCCCGCCGCACCCGCTCCGCCGCGTCCCGCTGCCGCTCGGCGATCCGGTCAAGCTCCGTCAGCTCCTCACCCGAAAGCTGCTCCCGCGAGCGCCCCATCGTCTGCTCGCCCAGCGCCCGCGTCTCCGCCGCCAGCTCCCGCTGCTCGTTGAGCAAACTCTCGATCGTCCGCCGCGCCACCCAGTTGTCCTGCCCCTGGTCAAGCATCGAGATCAACGACGCAAGATTCTCCCGCACCCGCTCCTGCGATTCCGCAGCCTCGCGCTCGGCTTCGGCGTCCGCCCCCTCGCGCCCGAGCTCCGATGCCGCAGCCTCAGACGCCTCCGCCGCGTCACGCAACAGCGTCGAGCCATCCTCGAGCATCCCCTCGAGCGTCGCGTCATCAAGCCCGTTCCGCGCCGCCCGCGCCCGCAACCGCTCGATCGCGCCCCGCTGCCCCTCGAGCCGATCGGTCAACGATCCCTGCTGCTCTGCCCGTTCCGCCGCGGGCGCTTCCGCCGCCGCGTTCCGCTCCCCAGCCCCCAACTCCCCCTGCACGCTGTCGATCTCGATCGCCGCCCGACGCACTCCCGCAAGCTCCCCCTGCACCTGACTCACAAACGTCGCCTCATCAATAATCCGCAGCCGCCGCACCGCCGAACGCACAACCCGCGGGTTGTTGGTCTCATCCTCTGCCGCTGCAAAGACGTCCCGCCCAACCGCCGTCAGCCACACCTCGTCCCCTGCGCGCACGCCGATGCTCGCCACATCCAGCGACGCCCCGACCACCAGCTCCGTCGCCACAGCCCCAGCCGCCGCCTCGATAACCCCCATCCGCATTACATCCCCGCCCGGCTCCGCCCCCGCGCCCTCAGACCCCACCGGCCGCCTTGCCGTCTCCCGCTCCAGCGCAAGCCACTCCACCCCCAGGTCGTCGCTCGCCTCCGCCCGCACATCAAGCCGCGCCGTCGCCAGCACCGACTCGTCGTACGCCGGGTCGGTAATCGTCACCGCCGCCAGTCCATCGTCCACCACCTGCACCAGCACCACGACCGACTCACCACTCGCAAGCCCCTCCTCATCCACCAACTCAATCTCAAGCCGCACCCGCTCTGTCGCAATCCCCGCAAACACCAGCGTCCGCTCCCCCTCGCGCGACCACCCTGCACCCCCCGCCTCACCCGCGCCCCCCACACCATCAGCGCCCATCAGCCGTGACGGTTTGTTCGTTTCCACCCGAATCTCAAACGCCGACCCCGCAAGCACCGGCTGCAACACCGCGACCCCGCCCGAGTCCCGCGACAACGCAACCCCTTCCGCCGCGAGAAACCCGCCGCGAATCCCCGCCGCATACTCCGGAGGCCGCACACCCGCCGTGACCCGCACCACCCGAGGCCGCTCCGCAAACCGAATCCGCGCCGCCGCCGTCCGATTGTCCTCGGTCTCGAACCAATACTCGATCTCATCCCCCTCAACCAAAGGCCCCGCCGGCTCGATCAACCGCTCAAACAGCTCGCCCTCAGCTCCCTCTCCACCCTCCAAATCCTCCACCCGCTGCTGCGACGTCAACACCACCCGCTGCTTCGCCCCCGAACGCCCGTCCGAAATCACCCTGTAATACGCCGTCACCTCTGTCTCGCCCACCTCCCGGTTCGTTCTGGTCAGAATCGCCCGCATCGCCAGCGCCTCGCCGATCGGCTGCACCTCGACACCCGTCGCGTCCACCACCGCCGTCCGCTTCGGCCACGCCGTCCCCGCAAACGGCCACACCGTCCGCGCGATCCCGATCCCCGCAAGCGTCGGCCGCACAACACCCATCCCCGACACCACAACCACCACCGCCGCAAACACCACCCCCGCACGCCGCAACGCACCGGTCTGCACAAACCTCCGCTCGCCCATCCCCGCCGCGATCACGTCAGCATCAGCCGCTGCGCTCCGCGTCAACGAACTCGAAAGCGCCGAGTCCGCCTCAGCCCCGCCGCGCCCAAGCTCCAACCCCGAAGCCAGCCGATCCCGCGCTCGCGACGCCTCCTCCGCACGCTCGATCCGCAGCGCAATCTCCGTGCCCTCGGGTCGAAACCGAAACGCCGGCTGCACAACCCGACGCCACAGCACATACACCCCGTACCCCAGCCCCACAAGATGCAACACCCGCACCCCCCGCGGCAACCGGAACACATAGTCAACCACCACCAGCACAAACACCGCCCCAACCACAACCGCCAACGCCCAAAGCCACGCCTCAGCAAGCAGCACCGACCGCGCCCGACGCCCCACCCGCGCCACAAGCCTCGCCGCCGCGCCAACCGCCGCGCGGCCGCCTGTCGTGTTGTCCGCTCCCTGTGTCACCGACTCTCCGCCCTCCATCGCAGCGTTCCCCGATCCGAATCCTTCATCTTCTACAACAGATTCGTCCCGATACCCCCGTCCAGTTCGACCGAACCGCCATTTCCGCACAAACCCCAATCAACGATTCTGACCCGAACCGGCATAATCCCGTTCCACACAGCGTACAGCACACCATGACTATGCAACGCACCCGAATCACGTTTGTTTCAGGACTCACCCTCATCGCCGCCCTCACCACACTCGTCGGCTGCACCGCAGGCACCACCACCACACCCGCCATCGCCGCAGACCCGGTGGTGCTCCCAGCCGCCGTCCGCGACCAATGGCAAGGCAAAGTCGTCCTCGCCGACTTCTGGGCCACCTGGTGCGGCCCCTGCCGCGCAAGCTCACCAAACGTCCAGATACTCCACGACCAGTTCGCCGCAGACGACAACGTCCTCATCGTCGGCGTCCACGCAGACGACGGCGTCGATGATCCCGGCGCATACCTCAAACAACACGACTACACCTACGCACTTGTCGAAAAAGGCCAATCCGTCGCCAACGCCTTCAACGTCAACGCACTCCCCACCTTCGTCCTCCTCGATACCCAAGGCCGCGAAGTCATGCGACACGTCGGCATGATGAACCAGAAAGTCAGAGACCAGTTCGCCGCAAAGGTCAACGCACTCCGCGCCGGCAGCTAGACCGACTTTTCTGCCTCCCTCACAAGTAGAGCCCCTCGCGCAAGCGAGGGGACATGCTTCCCGGAATAGAGCCCCTCGCGCAAGCGAGGGGACACGCAACGCCCCCAAGCTCCCACCCAAGCCCGCAACCCGATAGACTGCGTCCATGCCAGACGCCCCCCTCCACGTCGTCACCGGCGCACTCGGCTACACCGGCCGATCAGTCACCGAGCAACTCCTCGACCGAGGCGTCCGCGTCCGCACACTCACCAACTCCCCCGACCGCCCAAACCCCTTCGGCGACAAGCTCGAAATCCGCCCCCTCGCCTTCGACGACCCCGACAAACTCGCCCAGTCCCTCGAAGGCGCCGACGTTCTCTACAACACCTACTGGGTCCGCTTCAATCACAAGCTCTTCACCTTCGACCACGCCGTCGCCAACACCAAAGCCCTCTTCGACGCCGCCCGCGCCGCCGGCGTCAAACGCATCGTCCACGTCAGCATCCTCCACGCCCGCACCGCCGACGATCTCGGCTACTACAACGGAAAGCACGAACTCGAACTCGCCCTCGAACAGACCGGCATCCCCCACACCATCATCCGACCCGGCGTCCTCTTCGGCCGCGGCGACATCCTCGTCAACAACATCGCCTGGGTCCTCCGACACCTCCCCGTCTTCGGCCTCTTCAGCCACGGCAAGTACCGCCTCCGCCCGCTCCACGTCGACGACATGGCATCCCTCATGATCGACCACGCCTCACGCTCAGGCAACACCCACGCCGACGCCGTCGGCCCCGAAGCCTTCGAGTACCGCGAACTCGTCCGCACCATCGCAAAGATCATCGGAGTCCGCCGCCTCATCACCGGCGTTCCCCCAAGCCTCGGTTATCTTGTCAGCAAGTGCCTCAACCCGCTCGTCAAAGACGTCATCATCACCCGCGAAGAAATCCAAGGCCTCATGCGAGGCCTGCTCGATTCCGATGCCCCCGCCGCCGGACACACCAAACTCACCGAATGGGCAACAACCCACCGCGACCAGCTCGGCCGCCGCTACGCCAGCGAAGTCGCCCGCCGAGTCAACCGCCACGCCGCCTACGAAGATATCTAGAGACGAAGATACTGAGATACAAAGACATCGAGAGCAACCACATGCACCTCGCGCTCTGCCTTCTCCGTCCTCCCCCTCCCGCGCCCCGCGGGAGGGGGCTGGGGGGAGGGTGCCTTTCTCAATACCACCAAACCCGCCCTCTCATTCCCCCCGCCCGATACCCCGACCAACCCCCCGCACCGCAACCACCACCAACGCAAACACCACAAACACCGCCGCCGTCCAGAACGGCCATCCCCAACCCATCCCGTCATACAACGGCCCCGCAGCCAACGGCCCAAACACCAACGCCAACGCGCTCACCGACTGCGACGCCCCCATCACCTTCCCCTCTTCGCTCCGGGGCGCAAGCCGCGAAATCAAACTCGTCAGCGACGGCCCCGCGATCCCGCTGCCAAGCCCCAAAAGCCCAAGCGCAATCAGCAACCCTCCCCAGTGCGGCGCCGGCACCACCGGCAACAACGCATACCCGACCGCCGCGATCGGAAGCCCGATCAATACCACACGACGATCCCCAAGCATCGGCGACAGCTTCCGCACCAGCCCACCCTGCACCAACACCGCAACCAACCCGATAAACGCAAAAATCCGCGCGTTCTCCACCGCCGTGTACTCGAACTTGTCCCGCATCAACATCCCGAGCCCAACCCGCAACTCCGCGTGCGCAAACGCCAACGCAAAGATCGCCACCAAAAGCACCGGAACAAACGGCATCTTCAGCGTGTCAAGCAAAATCGCAAACGGATTGAACTGCCGCGCACGCAAAGGACCCGCCGTCCGCGCCTCCTTCGGCAACGTCTCGGGCAACAACCACGCCACCAGCCCCGCCGTCACAAGCGAAAGCCCCGCAGCCGCCCACACCGGCGTCATCAGCCCATACCCCACCAACATCGAACTCATCGCCGGCCCGAGCGTAAACCCAAGCCCAAACGCCGCGCCGATAAGCCCGTACGCCTTCGCCCGGTCCTTCGGCGCCGTGATGTCCGCCAGATACGCCTGCGCCGTCGAGATATTCCCCCCCGTCGCCCCCGCCACAATCCGGCTCAAATACAGCACCGGCAACGAACCCGCCAACGCAAACACCACATACCCCGCTGTCGATCCCAACAAACTCACAAGCAACACCGGCCGACGACCGATCCGATCAGAAATCGCTCCAAGACAAGGCGTTGACAGAAACTGCGCCGCCGAATAGCTCAGCGTCAAGACCGCAAGCGCCGTTGCCGTCGTGCTGAACTTCTCGACAATGTAAGGCCCCAACGGCACGATCAACCCCACACCCAACAGATCAAGAAACACAATCAAAAAGATCAACGGCCCCGCACTGCGAGGGGCTTTCAAGGGGGCCGAGACTGGATCGTTCGCCGTCATGAACCGTCAGCGTAGTGACGCCGCTCCCCACCCGCGAACCGCGCCCCGACTTTTCCTGCCCCCCCTCCCCCCCGGGTGCCACTGGGCGCCAGCCCAGTGCCGAACCACCGCCCCCTCCCGGGTCCTCCGAGCCCCCGACTTCAGTCGGGGCTCCCCCGCCACACAGATCAACAAACAACCCCGGGACCACACCGACCCCAACCCGCGCGCTCGAGCCCACCAACCGGTAGCATGCACACAACCGAACCAACGCCCTGCTCGCCCACCACGTGCAGCAAGACACACAGAGAGCTTTCGCAAGACCCGGCCCACAGTTTCACGCCCAGAAGAACCCCCTCCAGGAGCATCTCCCCATGACCATCTCCAACCCACCCGAAGTCCTCCTCACCCACGACACCTGGGCAACCAACCACCTCCTCGACGCCTGCGAAAGTCTCACCCACGAACAGTTCCACCAGCAGTTCGAGATGGGCCTCGGCTCACTCCACGACACCATCGCCCACATCCTCGGCGCCATGCGAGGCTGGGCCGACATGCTCACCGCCCGCGAGCCCCGCAACCGCATCGAAGAGGGAGGCCCCTACACAATCAAACAGCTCCGTGCCCTCCTCGCCGACGTCACCGACGAGTTTGCCAAAGCAACCGCCGCCCATCCCTTCGACGACATCGCCACCGCCGAGCGCGGCGGCAAGTCCTACGCCTTCCAACGCGGCGGCGTCCTCGTCCACGTCGCCACCCACTCAATGCACCACCGCGCCCAATGCCTCAACATGCTCCGACACCTCGGCGTCGAACAGCCGCCCAGCAGTGTCATGGAATGGATGCTCGAGAAATGATCGACTCCGCGCCTCCCCAACCCGCCTCAGACTGACCCCGGTTCGCCGCCACCCCACCCGCATACACTCCACCATTCGCTCGGGGCGTCCGCCCCCACCTGTGTGGGGCAGACTGAGAAGCACCCGTAGAACCTGATCCGGCTCATACCGGCGGAGGGATTGCGATGACACGCACCAACACCAACACCCGTTCCACACACAAGGTCTACTCACTCGCCGCAAACCCAGACGCCCAGCGACCAACAGACCGCTACGCCGTCCCACTCCAGGGCGCGCTCAACCCCGGCAACCACCCCGCAACCACACCCGGCTCATTCGCCAACGCCCCAGACATCGGCGGCCCCCTCACCTTCAGCTCTCCCGACACGCCGGGAATGCCCCAGCCCTCCCCCTACACCGCCTGGGATTTCCTCCCAGACAACTGGACCATCCAGCCCACCCCCGACCACACCACAGGTTGCGCAGGTCACAACCACACACACACCGCCCCCTACATCCGCGCCGTCCCCCCCCCCGGCTTCACCCCAATCACCCAGCTCGAACACGCCCGCCTCGGCACCATCACCCCCGAGATGCGCCGCGTCGCAGAGCGCGAGCCACACCTCACCCCAGAGCAGGTCCGCGACGAACTCGCCGCCGGCCGACTCGTCATCCCCGCAAACCGAAACCACCTCGCCGGCGCCCTCGACCCCATGGCAATCGGCCGCGCCACAAAGACAAAGATCAACGCCAACATGGGCGCGTCCCCCGTCTCCAGCGGCACACACGAAGAGCTCGAAAAACTCGAATGGGCTCTCCAGTGGGGCGCAGACACCATCATGGACCTCTCCACCGGCGGCGATATCGACGCCTGCCGCGCCGCCTTCTGCAAACACTCAACCGCACCCATCGGCGTCGTCCCCATCTACTCCATGATCATCGGCCGCTCCATCGAAGACCTCACCCCGGACCTCATCCTCTCCTCAATCAGACACCAGGCCGAGCAAGGTGTCGACTACATGACCATCCACGCCGGCGTCCGACACCACCACCTTCAGTACGTCAAAGACCGACTCATCGGCATCGTCTCCCGCGGCGGCAGTATGCTCGCCAAGTGGATGCTCGTCCACTCCACCGAAGACCACATCGCCGAAAACCCCATGTACACCCTCTGGGAAGATATGTGCGACATCCTCCGCGAGCACGACGTCACCTTCTCCATCGGTGACGGCCTCCGCCCCGGCGGACTCGCCGACGCCACCGACGACGCCCAGCTCGCCGAACTCGAAACCCTCGGCGAACTCACCGAACGCGCCTGGGCCCGAGGCGTCCAGGTCATGATCGAAGGCCCAGGACACGTCCCACTCGACCAGATCGAATACAACGCCAAACTCCAACGCCGACTCTGCCACGGCGCACCCTTCTACGTCCTCGGCCCACTCGTCACCGACGTCTTCCCCGGCTACGACCACATCACCAGCTGCATCGGCGCAACCCAGATCGCCTACCACGGCGCATCCATGCTCTGCTACGTCACCCCAAAGGAGCACCTCGGCCTCCCCAAACGCGGCGACGTCAAAGAAGGCTGCATCGCCTACAAAATCGCCGCACACGCCGCCGACATCGCCCTGGGCATCCCCAACACCCGAGACTGGGACGACGACCTCACCCGCGCCCGCGCCGCGCTCAACTGGGACAAACACTTCGACCTCGCCTTCGACACCGACACCGCCCGCGCATACCACGACGAAGACCTCGACGTCGACACCGACTTCTGCGCCATGTGCGGCCACGACTGGTGCTCCGTCCGAATCAGCAAAGAAATCCAGGAGTTCGCCTCAGGCAAAGCCGACGGCTTCGCCCGTGTCGGCAAAGACGGCAAAGCCGGAGGCGTCATCCAGAGTGCCGCACTCACCCTCGAGCAAAAAGAAATCCTCGAACGCCGCGGCTACCTCAACCCCGAAGAAATCCACAAACTCGCCAGCAAAACCAAAAAGGTCATGCTCACCACCAGCACCACAAAAGACGACGCCGAAGCACAACCCTCATGTCACTCCGACTACGTTGATCCCGACACCGCCAAAGCGCTCCAAACCAAACGCGGCGTCCTCTCCGAAACCTGACACCGTCCCACCCATCCAAATCTCCGAGGAACCTCCGAGGAACCTCCGAGCCCCCGACTTCAGTCGGGTCTTCGCCCTTTCCTGCTCCCCCTCCCGCCGCCTCTTCTCGCTCTGCTCCCCCTCCCCTTGGGAGGGGGCCGGGGGGAGGGCGTCTTTTCTTCCTCCCACTCCCCTTGGGAAGGAGCTGGGGGGAGGGCTCTTCTTCCACCCCAACGCCAACGGCGTGCCACAGCCACAGCCCGGGGCACCGCCCCGGGTGTGCTCCCGCCCATCTACAATCCCCCCATGCCACACCAAGCCAAAGCCACAATCAGCGACCAACCCTTCACCACCACCGTCACCATCGACCACCATCAGCTGCTCGCCGACGAACCCACCGAGCTGGGTGGCAAAGACCAGGGGCCGACGCCGACCTCCCTCCTCCTCGCGTCCATCGCCACCTGCAAGGTCATCACCGCCAAGATGTACGCCACGCGCAAAGGCTGGCCCGTCGAACGCATCGACGCCACCGCCCGCGCCGCCGACACCACCGGCCACCTCATCACCCGAATCGAGGTCGACCTCACCGTCGTCGGCAACCTCACCCCCGAGCAACGCCAACGCATCTTCGAGATCGCCGAAAAATGCCCTGTCCAGAAAGCCGTCGCCGATGGCATCACCATCGACTCACTCCTCGCCGCAGAGTAAGAGCAGCAACCGCAGACCTGTCAGGGAGCGGGCTTTCCAGCCCGCAAGGCCATGCCGGGCCGCCCCGAGCAGGCCCGGCCCGATTGGGCGAACACCGACCAGCGCGATACGCTCGCTCTCATGCACACCCCCTGGCTCACTCCCGTCACGCTCGAACACGAGCACGTCAGGCTCGAACCGCTCGAGCCCCGCCACGCCGCCGCGCTAGCGACCGCCGCACACGCACTCGACACCTTCCGCTACTTCTCCCGCTACCCCGCCGAGCTGACCGAGCCGGACATGCGCGAGTTCATCGAGTTCCTCCTGGGGCCCGCCAGCACCGTGCCGTTCTGTGTCATCGAGCCCGCGTCGGGAGAGCCCGTCGGCATCACCACCTACCTCGACATCCGCCCCGCCCACCGCAGGCTCGAGATCGGCTGGACGTGGTACGCCCCCCGCGCGCGCAGCACGCGGCTCAACCCCGCAGCCAAGCTCCTCCTGCTCGGGCACGCATTCGATCAGCTCGACGCGGTCCGCGTCACCTTCCGCACCGACGAGCGCAACACCCAGAGCCGGGCCGCGATTCTTAAGCTCGGAGCAACCTTCGAAGGCATTCTCCGCGAGGACGTCATCATGCCCGACAGCTTCCGCCGCAGCACCGCGATGTACTCGGTGCTCGCCGCCGAGTGGGGTCGGGTAAAGGCAGGCCTGCTGGAACGGCTGGAAACAGCGACCTGAATCAAATCGGCGGTCGTGCCGCGAAGCCCGATGACTTTCGCCAGCCGCGAGCGGTGCGGATCTGGCACCGTACCATCCACAGCTTGTACCACTCGGAGACCATCATGCTTCTCTCTATCAGATTTGTGCCAGCGTGGATCGCGGCGTTCTTCGTTCTCGCAGCGACAGTGCTGCTCGGCGCAGGCTGCGCGGGGCTGTGCTCGCAAGGGGCAACCGCTGCGCCCGAGCGGGTTCTGGTCTCCATGGTCACCAACAAGGGCGAGTTCGTCCTCGAGCTCGACCCCGAGCACGCGCCCGTCAGCGTTGCCAACTTCCTCCGCTACGCCCAGCGCGGCGACTACGACGGCAACATCTTCCACCGAGTCATGCCCGGGTTCGTCATCCAGAGCGGCGGCCACTCGCCAGACCTCACCGAGCTGCCCGCAGGCGAACCCATCGTCAACGAGTGGGGCAACAGCCTGACCAACGCCAGAGGCACCATCGGCATGGCCCGCGACGCCGACCCCGACAGCGCCACCCGACAGTGGTACATCAACCTTGCCGACAACGACCGGCTTGATATCGCGCGAGAGGTCTCGGGCAACGCCGGCTACGCCGTCTTCGGCCGCGTGATCGAGGGCATGGACGTCATCGACGCGATCGCCGCGGTCCAGACCTACAACCAGCCCGGCGAGGGCGACGACGTGCTCAAGAACATCCCGGCTGAGCCGGTAATCCTCGAGCGCGTCAAACGCATCAACGCGCTGCATCGGTAGACAACAAACGCAATACAAAGCCCTGTTCTACAACGGGTAGAGCCCCTCGCGCAAGCGAGGGGAAAGGGGTGTGTGCCGCGATCTTCACTCCGCCTTGATCTCCAGGTCCAACTCCACCGTTCTCGGCAGCAGACACTCGGTCTCGGTACACGCCTGGTAGGTCACCCCGAGCCGAGGCCGCCCCGACACCGGGCCGGTCTGTTCGACCGCGACCCGCAGCTCGAACTGATCGGTGTACGCCATAAACGTCGCGTCCGCGAGCCCGCGCTGGGTCCCCTCGGGATAGTCCGCATACGCGACCAGCCCTTCGCCGCCGATGATCTCGACGCGGAACGGGGTGAGCGCCAGCGTCTCGTCGCTGAGCTTGGGGTCGGCGGCGGTGACGTGGTAGCCCTCGGCGATCCGCACCAGCAGCATCACCTCGGCGGGCTTGTCGGGGCCGACTTCGAGCGATTCTTCGGCGGCATAGATCTCGACCGGCGAGGCGTCGGGCGACTCAGGGCAGGGCTCTTCCTGCTGGGCTTCGATCTCGGGCGTGGTGAATGTCTCGTCGTCCTGTTTCGAGCGGTCGGTGCCGAGCAGCCGAAGCAGGCCGCGGACCGAGTTCACCGTCGCGAGCGGGCGAGCGCTGATCGCGCTGCTCAGCGATTTGAGCAGCCCGACGGCGTCGTCAAGGTAGGCCGATTCGCCGGTTGCTTCGGCAAGGTCGAGCAGAGCGTGGAGCATGAGGCTCGAGCCGCAGGGGGTGGCGCCGTCGTAGGTGGTTCGGCTGCGGACGAAGAGGTCTTCGCGGTCGGCGCGGGTGTCGTGGAACCCGCCGTCTTCGGCGTTGCCGAAGTCGGTGACCGCGAGTTCGTACACCCCGACGGCGTGTTCGAGGGAGGGGGTTCGCGCTGCGCCGAGTGCTTTGCCGTCGCGGGCGAGCACCGCGCGGTGGACCGCGAGGAGGCCGCCGATCATGGCGGCGGAGTCTTCGAGGACGCCCGGGACGGTGGTGTTGCCGGCGCGCCAGCTGCGCATGAGGCGGCCGGTTTCATCGGTCATGTGTTCCATGACAAAGGTGGCGGCGCGTTCGGCGGCTTCGAGGTAGCGTTGGTCCTCGAACAGCTCGGCGGCACCGGCGAAGGCGGCGATCATGAGCCCGTTCCATTCGGCGATTGCCTTGTCGTCCTCGCGGGGTTGTTTACGTTTTTGGCGTGCGGCGTAGAGCTCGCGGTTGATTTTGGCGAGCCGCATGAGGAACTCGTCACGGGTCTGGCCGAAGCGTGCAGCGAGGGCGGCGGGTCGGGCGGAGAGTCGGAGGACGTTTGACGGCGGTTCTTCGGGGTGGTGGGGGTCCTGGAAGTTTGGGCCGGCGGTGAGGCCGTAGACATCTGCGGCAAACTCAGCTTCGCCGGGGTCGAGGACTTCGGCGAGTTGTGTGGGTGTCCAGAGGTAGTTCTGTCCTTCTTTGCCGTCGACCTCGGCGTCTTGGGCGGAGTGGAACCCGCCGGCTTGATCGGTCATTTCGCGGAGGACGTACTCGAGTGTTTCGCGGACGACACGTTTGTATTCGGGGTCGTCGTAGACGCTTGCGGCACGGGTGTAGAGCTGGGTGAGGAGGGCCTGGTCGTAGAGCATTTTCTCGAAGTGGGGGACGGTCCATGTGGCGTCGACGGCGTAGCGGTGGAAGCCGCCGCCGACGTGGTCGCGGATGCCTCCGATCGCCATGGCGTCGAGGGAGCCTCGGATGGCGCGGTCGATGGCGTCGCGGGTGAGTTGTTCTGCTGTTTGTTCTCGTGCGTCGAGGAGGAAGTCGGCGTAGACGGTCTGGGGGAACTTGGGCGCGGCGCCGAAGCCGCCGTTGGTCTGGTCGTAGGCGCGGGTGAGTTGGTCAACGACGCGCTCGACTTCGCGCTGGCCGACGGGGACGGGGGCGTCGGCGTTGGTGAGGCTTTCGCGGACGGACTGGGCGAGCCCCTCGGCCTGCTGGAGGACTCCTTCGCGCTGGTCTTTCCAGGCGTTTGCCATCGCGATGAGGACCTGCGGGAAGGTGGGGCTGTTCATCCCTTGTCGGGGTTCGGCGGGGAAGTAGGTGCCGGCCCAGAATGGGCGGAGGTGTTCAGGTTCGAGGAAGACGCTCATCGGCCAGCCGCCGCGGCCGGTGAAGATTTGGGTGGCGGTCATGTAGAGGTTGTCGACGTCCGGTCGTTCTTCGCGGTCGACTTTGATGCAGACGAAGCTGCGGTTCATGGTGGCGGCGATGTCTTCGCTCTCGAAGCTCTCGCGTTCCATGACGTGGCACCAGTAGCAGGTGCTGTAGCCGATGCTGAGGAAGATGGGGACGTCGCGGCGGCGGGCTTCCTCGAAGGCTTCGTGCCCCCACGGCCACCAGTCGACGGGGTTGTGTGCGTGCTGAAGGAGGTAGGGGCTGGTTTCCTGGGCGAGGCGGTTGGTGTATTCGGGCTGGGGCTTGGTTTGGGGTTGGGCGGGGGGGTGCTCGGGCTGGGGTGTGGCGGGAGAGGTCGGCTGGTGTTCTGGTTGGTGGACGGTCATGCGACGCCCCTTTCTGGCTGCATCCTATCGCGGCGTGGATGGGGGTGGGTTTGTCCCCTCGCTTGCGCGAGGGGCTCTGTGGTGGGTTGTTTGTCCCCTCGCTTGCGCGAGGGGCTCTGTGGTGGATCGGGGTGGAAGCGGGTTCTTGGCGGTGCTTTGGGCGGTGCGGGCTGGTTACCATCGGGGCGGAGACCACTATGCCGACCATTATCGAGCCGTTCCGTATCAAGTCTGTCGAGCCGATCACGATGACCACCCGCGATGAGCGGGAGGGGTATCTGCGGGCGGCGCATTTCAATCTGTTCTTGATCCGGGCGCGGGACGTGCTGATTGATTTGTTGACGGATTCCGGGACGGGGGCGATGTCCGCTGAGCAGTGGGCGGGGATCATGCGCGGCGATGAGTCGTACGCGGGGGCGGATTCATTTTACAGGTTCCACGATCGGCTGCACGAGATCACGGGGTTTGACCACATCCTGCCGACGCACCAGGGTCGGGCCAGTGAGCGGATCTTGTTTGAGATCATGGGAGGGGAGGGCAAGGTTGTTCCCAACAACACGCACTTTGACACGACGCTGGCGAATGTCGAGCACTCGGGGGCGCGGGCGGTGAACCTGCCGATCGAGGAGGGGCGCGACCCCAAGAGTCGGCACCCCTTCAAGGGGAACATGGACGTGGTGGCGCTGGAGACGTTGATTACGGAGACGGGGGCGGAGAACATCCCGCTGGTGATGCTGACGATCACCAACAACTCGGGGGGCGGGCAGCCGGTGAGCCTTGGGAATATCCGTGCGGTGCGTGAGGTGTGCGATCGGCACGGGCTGCCGATGTTTCTTGATGCGTGCCGATTCGCGGAGAACGCGTGGTTTATCAAGCAGCGCGAGGAGGGGCAGCAAGACCGGTCGGTGGGGGAGATCGTGCGGGAGATGTTTGACCTGTGCGACGGGGCGACGATCAGCGCGAAGAAGGACGGGTTGGTGAATATGGGGGGCGTGCTGTTGATGCGGGACCCAGAGCTGTTTGAGAAGGCGACGAATCTGTTGATCCTGACCGAGGGGTATGTGACCTACGGCGGGTTGTCCGGGCGTGACCTTGAAGCGATGGCGCAGGGGTTCAAGGAGGTGCTGGAGGAGGACTATCTGCGGTACCGGATCCGTTCGACGGCGTATCTGGGGGAGCGGCTTTTGCAGATGGGGGTGCAGATCATTGAGCCGCCGGGTGGGCACGCGATTTATGTGGATGCCGGGGCGCTTTGTCCGCATATCCCGGCGGAACAGTTTCCCGGTCAGGCGGTGGTGTGTGCGCTGTATCGGGAAGGCGGGGTGCGGGCGTGCGAGATCGGGTCGGTGATGTTCGGGAAGCACGCGGCGGGGGGAGAGGCGGACGCCGACACGGCTCGGAGAGCCGTGCCACCGGCGATGGAGCTGGTGCGGCTGGCGATCCCGCGCCGGGTGTATACGCAGAGCCATATTGACTATGTGCTTGAGGTGTTTGCGGAGGTTTTCAAGAACCGTGATTCGATCCGGGGGATGCGGATCGTGGAGGCGCCGGCGGCGTTGCGTCACTTTACGGCGAAGTTTGCGGAGGTGTAGAGCATGGGTCTCGCGTGGTTGCGTCGTTGTTGTTTGGCGGTGTCGGCAGTTTTGCTGGTGGGGTGTTCGACGGGGTTGGGGCCTGATGGCTTGGGGGCTGGGCGAGCGGGAGGCGAGATGGACGAGACGAGGCCGAGGGTTGAGTTGCTGGGATTTGACGGGTGTCCGAACACGCCGAAGATGCGGGCGGAGCTGGCGGCGGCGTTGGAGCTGCTGGATGGTGGGGGTGGTGGGGGTGGTGGGGTACACCGGCTGGAAGCCGGTGCCACGGGTGGTGGTTGGGCGTTTGTGGATATCGATCAGGAAGCGTTGCCGGCGGGGGATATTCGGCGTGGGTATCCGACGCCGACGGTGCTGGTGAACCGGCGTGATATTTTCGGGTTGCCGGTGCCGGAGGGGCCGTCGATGGGGTGCCGGATGTATCCGGGTGGGGTGCCGGGGGCGGGTGAGATTGCAGAGCGGATTCGGGGGGTGGTGGCTTCGGGGCGGTGGAAGAAGTAGAGGGTTTGGCGTTGGGCTGGTGCTCGGTGGTGGCGGGTGGGAAAGACACCCTCCCCCCGGCCCCCTCCCGCGGGGCGCGGGAGGGGGAGCAAGAAGAGGCGCGGGAGGGGGAGCAGGAATGGAGCGGTGGGGGTTCGGCACTGGGCTAGCGCCCATTGGCACCCGGGTTGGGGGCTGTGGTATTCGGCCGCGTGGTGACTTGACCCGTACACTCCTGGCCCATGGCCGACGCTCCTGCATCAAAGCCCCCCGCCGCCCAGGTACTCATCGTCGAGGATGAGGCCGAGCACGCCGAGGTAATGGCGGCGGCGTTGCGGAAGCCGGGGCATGTGTGCACGATTGTGGGTGGGGTTGCCGAGGCGGTGGAGGAGCTGGCCGGCGGGTCGTTTGACGTGGTGGTGACTGACCTGCGGATGCCGGAGTCGGCGGGGTTTACGGCTGGGGGTGGGGCGGCGGTCGCGGCCGACGGCGGGGACGCGGGGATGGTGGTGCTCCGCGAGGCGAAGCGGTTGCAGCCTCAGGCCGAGGTGGTGATGGTGACGGCGCACGGGGACGTGCCGACGGCTCGGGCGGCGTTCAAGGACGGGGCGTTCGACTTTGTGGAGAAACCGCTCGATCTTGAGGTGTTCCGCAGCGTGGTCAACCGTGCGGCCGAGGCGGTGCTGCTGCGGCATGAGGTGCCGGAGGCGGGGGGGCTGGGGGACCTCGTCCAGCACGACGGGTTCGAGGGGATCATCGCGGGGTCCGAACCGATGCGGCGGATCCTGCACACGGTGACCACCATCGCGCCGTCGAATATCGCGGTGCTGATTACGGGGGAGAGCGGGACTGGCAAGGAGCTGATCGCCCGGGCGATGCACGACCACTCGAAGCGCAGCCAGCGGCGCTTTGTGGCGTTCAACTGTGCCGGGCAGGCGGAGAGTTTGCTCGAGGACGAGCTGTTCGGGCACGTGCGGGGGGCGTTTACGGGGGCGGATAAGGACCGCGAGGGTGTGTTCGAGTACGCCGACAAGGGGACGCTGTTTCTCGATGAGATCGGGGACATGCCGTTGTCGATGCAGGCCAAGCTGCTGCGGGTGCTGGAGACCGGGGAACTGGTTCGGCTGGGGTCGAACACGCCTCGGACGACGGACGTGCGGTTTGTGAGCGCGACCAACAAGGACCTGAAGGCGGCGGTGCGGGAGGGGGCGTTCCGGGAGGACCTCTACTTCCGGATCAACGGCTCGAACATTCACCTGCCGCCGTTGCGGGATCGGCGGGAGGACATCCCGCGGATCGTTCGGCACGCGATCGTGAAGTTTGCGACGGAGCTTTCGCCGGAGCTGCCGGTGCCGGGGATCACGGATGCGGCGCTGATGCGGCTGACGGCGTTCGGGTGGCCGGGCAACGTGCGGCAGTTGCTCAACGTGGTGCAGAACATGACGGTGACGGCGATCGGGGAATCGGTGGGGAGTGGGGGCAGCGGCGGTGGCGGGAGCGCGATTACGCTGGACACGCGGCACATCCCCGAGGACATCCGCAGCGAAGAGGGGGCAGCCGGGGCTGGGGGGGCTGGCGGGGACGGGGGCGATTCGGGGGTGCTGGGTTCGCTTGCGGGGACGAGCCTGGAGCAGCTGGAGAAGCGGGCGATCCGGGAGACGCTGCGGCTGACCGGTGGCAACCGGGAGCAGGCGGCGGGGTTGCTTGGGATCGGGGAGCGGACGTTGTATAGGAAGCTGAAGGAATATCACTTGCGGTAGAGGGTTGTGGGGCCGGTGTGGGGTTGGGTGGGGGAGCACTGGGCTGGCGCCCAGTGGCACCCGAGTACCTCGTACACATCAAGAGAAGCGCCCCCCCCCCCCCCCCCCCCCCCCCCCCCGGGGGGGGGGGGGCCCCCCCCCCCCCCCCCCC
>CAYMZJ010000009.1:0-100270 GCA_964394895.1 uncultured Phycisphaeraceae bacterium
GTCGCCGGTGTCTCGGGGGATCAACGGCAGCGAGTCGGCGCCGAGGTCGAGGTTGCCGCCCTTCATGGTCTTGCGGGGGTCGCCGGCTTCGAGCTGTTCGACGATGTCCATGAGCATGTCGCCCAAGAAGATCGAGATGATCGCCGGCGGCGCCTCGTTGGCGCCCAGGCGGTGGTCGTTGCCCGCACTCGCCACGCTGGCGCGGAGCAGCACCGCGTGCTTGTCCACCGCCGCAATGACAGCGCAGAGAAAGACCAGGAACTGCATGTTCGTGTGCGTTTCTTCACGCGGGTCGAGCAGGTTGACGCCGGTGTCGGTCGAGAGCGACCAGTTGAGGTGTTTGCCCGAGCCGTTGATCCCGGCGAAGGGCTTTTCGTGCAGGATCGGGCGGAGGCCGAAGCGCGGGGCGACCCGGCGCAGCGTCTCCATCACCAGCATCTGATGGTCGCAGGCGATGTTGGCGTTCTCAAAGTAGGGCGCGATCTCGAACTGGCACGGCGCGACCTCGTTGTGCCGGGTCTTGATCGGAACGCCCAGGCGGTAGAGCTCGCGCTCGCAGTCTGCCATGTACGCCAGCACGCGGGGCGGGATGGACCCGAAGTAGTGGTCCTCCAGTTGCTGCCCCTTTGCCGGCTGTGCGCCGATGAGGGTGCGCGCGCAGTTGGCAAGGTCGGGTCGCTGGTAGAACAGATCGCTGTCGAGCAGAAAGTACTCTTGCTCGGCGCCGACGGTCGCAAAGACTCGGCTCACCGGTTCGTCCGCGCCGAAGAGCTTGAGCACACGCATCGCGGCCTGCGAGAGCGCGTCCATCGAGCGGAGCAGGGGGGTCTTCTTGTCGAGGGCTTCGCCGGTCCACGAGACAAACGCCGTGGGGATGCACAGCGTGACGTGGTTGGGGCCGCGAACGAGAAAGACCGGGCTGGTCGCGTCCCACGCGGTGTAGCCCCGGGCCTCGAACGTGGCGCGAAGGCCGCCGGAGGGGAAGCTCGAGGCGTCGGATTCGCCTTGCACGAGCATTCCGCCGGTAAACTCGCAGATCACGCCGCCGTGATTGTCGGGGGTCATAAAGCTGTCGTGCTTTTCTGCGGTGGATCCGGTCAGCGGCTGGAACCAGTGCGTGAAGTGGGTCGCGCCGTTCTCGACGGCCCACTCCTTCATCGCCGACGCGATCACGTCGGCGATCTCGGGGGGGAGGCTCTCGCCGAGCTGGACGGTGCGCATGAAGCTGCGGAAGACGTTCTTGGGCAGCCGCTGCTGCATCTCCCGTTCGTTGAAGACGTCGCAGGCGTACTCGTCCTGGACGTGACTCCCGCGCGCGGGTTGCTTGGGCGGCGCAGCGTCCCAGGGTTCGGTGCTGTTGGTCGTGGTGCCGACTCCGTTGCTCAGCCGATGCATCGGTGCGATCCCTTCCGCCCTCTCGAGGGGCGGTTGGCGTGTGCTGACGGTGGGGGCTGCACGCTCCGCGGCGCGACGATGCCCGTCGCCTTGGTTCCGGCGCATTGTGGCAGGTTTGCGGCGTTCGGCAAGTCGAGAGCGCCCGCCGAGCGATATTTCTGCTGGATTTGCCGAGAGACAGACGCCCTCAATCCGGTTCGGTCACCGGTTCGTTGCCCGTGTCGGGCTCGGGCACCGAGACCTCGGCGGCGGCTTGGACGAGTTCCCGGACGAAAGCCCCCGCCGCCTCGACGGCGTCCTGACCGTCGGCCTCGGCCTGGGACATGCGCTTGACCAGCGCGCTGCCGACGATCGCCGCGTCGGCGTGCTCAACCACCGCCCGCACGTGCTCGGGTGTCGAGATCCCGAAGCCGCAGGCGATGGGGGTGTCGGTTGCTTTGCGGAGCGCAGCCACCCGGCGGGCGACGTCCGGCGCGTCCGAGCGTTCGCCGGTGATACCTGTCCGGGCGAGCAGGTAGACAAACCCCGAGCAGGCCTTGGCGATCGCCTCGGCCCGGGCGGCGGGGGTGGTGGGGGAGATCAGGAGCGACGCGGTCATCCCCGCCTCGCGGGCCGCTGCCAGCAGGTCGTCGGCCTCCTCGAAGGGGGCGTCGGGATAGATCACGCCGTCAAACCCCGCCTGGGCGGCCTGGGCGGCGAATCCGTCCGGGCCGCCTGCCCGGTACACAATCGAGGCGCTGACCATCGCGACCAGCCCGATATCGAGCGACGCCCGAACCTGCGCGACCTGGCTGAAAACCTGCTCGGGGGTGATGCCGCGCTCGAGGGCGTCGTGCATCGCAGCCGCGATCACGGGGCCGTCGGCGATCGGATCGGAAAAAGGGATCCCGATCTCCACGACCCCCGCTCCGGCGTGTTGAAGGGCGGGAAGAATATGGACTAGCGTGTCCGGTTTGGTATGCCCGGCACAGACAAATGGCATGGTGAGGCGGCGGCCCTGCTGGCGTGCGTCCCGAAAAATCGTCTCGATTCGAGTCATAGACAGAGCCTACGGCGGTTTGTGGACCTCGACCAGACGGGTTCTACAGATGAGGCTTGACTCGGCGCTCAGGTTGCAGTATTTTGGGTATTCATGTATACGGGACCGGTTCGGTCCCAGGTAAAGCCTGTGTGGCTTTCTCGTGGGAAGGTGTCGCGTTCTGCCGGCTCGGGTTTCGGGTCGGTGAGGGGTTTGATGAGCGGGAGCTCTCCCGTATGCGGGTTTGTCCCGCGCATTTTAGATTGGAGAAGGTCAATGCAAAAGTCTTTGTTCACAAGGTCGTCGGTTTCGGCGCTGCTCTTGGTCGCAGCTGCGGGTACCGCAGCTGCCACCGTTGGCACCGCCCCCGTTGTGTCAACCGAATCTCAGGCCCCGACCGCTATCGAGGCCGGTCTGCAAGGGGACGTGGTCTTTGTCGAGATCCCCGGGTCGATGGAGTTCTCCGGCGAGATCATCGCCAAGCCGTTGCAGTTTGAGACGCTCGCCGACCGCGGCATGAACCAGGCCGAGATCTCCGCGACGATCCAGCAAGCCAAAGCGATGCTGGCGCAGTTCGTCGAAGTGGACTACGAGCCGCTGGTCGATCACCACATGGTGCTTGTCCCGGCGGGGATGACCGAGAACGAGTTCATCAACGGATTGCTCAAGACCGGGCTCTTCGAGTTTGTCGAGCCGAACTGGACGCTCTACCCGATCGCCAACTGCCCCGACGACCCAAGACTCAACAACCAGTGGCACCACAACGCCAACCGCATGCAGTCCTGCGATGCCTGGGACCTCGACACCGGAAACTCTTCGGTCACCGTCGGCATCTGCGACACCGGCATCCAGACCTCACACCCCGACTTCCAGCTTCACCGCAAGGAAGGCTACAACGCGGTCAACCGCGTCTGGGAAAACGACGGCGGCAACATCGGTCCGGTCCACCCCCACGGCACACAAACTACCGGATGTGCTGCGGCCAACGGCGACAACGGGGTCGGCGTCTCCGGCGTCGGGTGGAACCTCAGCCACCGCATGATGCGCGTCAGCAACACCTCCAGCGGGTCGTCGAGCCTCAGCACGCTCACCCACGCTGCGCTCACCTCCATCCAGGCGGGTGACAAGGTCGCCAATGTTTCCTACTCCGGCGTCACCAGCAGCAGCGTCCGCTCGACCGGGACCCAGATCAAAAACCTCGGCGGCCTGCTCACATGGGCAGCCGGAAACAACGGGGCAAACCTCAACTGGGGCAACCGAGACAACGACAACGTCATCGTCGTCGGTGCAACAACCAGCAGCGACAACAAGTCCAGCTTCAGCGCCTTTGGACCCTCGGTCGACCTCATGGCACCCGGCAGCAGCGTCCACACTACCAGCACCGGCAGCAGCTACGGCTCTGTCAGCGGCACCAGCTTCAGCGCCCCGCTCACCGCCGGCCTCATCGCTCTGATCTGGTCGGCAAACCCGGGTCTCACACCTGACGAGGTTGAAGACATCCTCAAAGCAGGGTGCGACGACCTCGGCGCCGGCGGCGTCGATAACACCTACGGCTACGGCCGAATCAACTCCTACGAATCCCTCCTGCTCGCGGGCGGCATGACCAACACCCCGCCGGTCATCACCATCAACTCCCCGGCCAACTTCAGCTCGTTTGCCGAGGGTACACCGGTCACCTTCGACAGCACCACCATCGACGCCGAGGACGGGGATATCTCCCATCTCGTGACGTGGACATCGACTCTCGACGGGCTCGTCGGCACCGGCGATTTCACGACCTCGACGCTCTCCGAAGGGCTGCACTTCTTCGACGTTGCCGTGACCGACTCCGGCGGGCTCAGCGACTTTGAGCTCCTCAGCGTCACCATCACCGCGGGCGGAGGCGTCCCGGCAGTGCCAACCATCAACAACGCCCTCGAAGGGCCCGCCGGCAAGATGAACGTCGCCTGGACCGATAACTCGAACAACGAGACCGGATTCGGCATTCAACGCCAGGAGAAAATCAGCGGCTCGTGGACCAACCGGACCGATCTCGGCCCCGCAGCGGCCAACGACGAGCTCTTCGTTGACACCATCGCCGAGAGCCTCAACGGGTGGCGCTACCGCGTCCGCGCAGAAGGTGCCGGCGGCGACTCGGCCTGGACCCCCTACAAGCCCATCAAGCCCAAGCGTCCGGTCAACTTCTCCGGTGCCGTCAACGGCGGCAGCGTGGACATGGTCTGGACCGATCGCTCCAACATGGAGACCGGCATCGAGGTCTACCGCCAGGAGTACAAGTTCATCAACGGTCGATTCCGTTGGCAGGCCAAGATCCTGATCGATACGCTTGCACCCAACACCACCAGCTACAGCGACGCCCCGGGCTCGGGCGAATGGCGCTACAGGCTGCGTCTGACCTCAGAGACACTCAAGAGTGAGTTCTCCACCAACGTCCGTGTCATTGTTCCCTGACCCTGTCAGCACACCGACCGGACACTGAGTAGCACATGCGAGCGGGCCGCCCATCGGGGTGGCCCGCTCTTTCTTTTCCTCGTTTTTCTTGGTGCGATCGCTTTACGCGATGATGTCACACACCTCGTCGAGCCCCTCGGTCAGCACGCGGGGCTCGCCGTCGGTGATCAGCACGTCGTGCTCGTAGTGGACCGACATCGACCCGTCCGCGGTGTTGATCGGCCACTTCCCGCGGCGCTGCGATGTTTCCCCCGTGCCGATCGCGATCATCGGCTCGACCGCGATGAGCGTCCCGGGGTCGGGGTGGCGGTGGGCGTCGGGCCATTCGCCGATGTGGTCGGGCACGATGTTGGCGATAAAGGGCGGCGCGTGGAGTGTGCGGCCGTACCCGTGTCCACCGAGCCCGCGCACCATGCACATCCCGCATTCTGTCTCCGCGTAGTCCTGCACGGTCTGCGCCCAGGTCAGGAACGGCGTGTCCGGGCGCAGTGTCGGGACGCCGCGTTTGATCGTTTCCTTGCCGCACTCCATGAGGCGGCGGACCTCGGGCGTCGGCTCACCGAAGCTGTAGGTCCACGCCGCGTCCCCGATCCAGCCCTTGTGCGAGACACCGATATCAACCTTGAGCAGGTCACCCGCGACCAGCGGCCGCGTGAGCGAGCCGGCCGTGCCGTGGACGATGCACTCGTTGACGCTCAGGCACGCGTGGCTCGGAAACGGGGGCAGTCGCGGGATTTTGTACCCATGAAAGCAGCTTTTGCACTTGAGGTCGTCGAGTGTCTTTGCGACAAACGCATCGACCTCCGCCAGCGTCACCCCGATGTGCAGAAAGCTCGACACGCGGCGGTGGGACTCGACCACACATTGGGCGGCCGCGTACGCCGCGTCCACGTCGGTCGGGTGAACTCTGGAGGTGCCTCGTCGCATGAGCGGATGGTAGGCGAACAGGATGCAGGGATGTTCCTATCCTGTTTCCATGCGGGTGCTCATGCTGGCAAACCGAAAGTCTGGCAAGGGCAAAGCCGCGGCACTCGCCGATCGGATCGCGCGTGAGCTCGAACGCGAGGGGCACCGGGTGACGCTGGTCCAGCCCGGCGTACCAGCGCCGCCGGGCATCGCCAAAGAGACGGGGTTTGACGGTGCGGACGCCGTGGTCGCAGTCGGCGGCGACGGCACGATCCACTACGCGCTGCCCGAGTTGCTCCGCACCGGCGCACCGATATATCACGCACCCGGCGGCAACGAGAACCTCTTTGCCCGTGAGTTCGGCATGACCGGCGAGCCCGGCGACGTGCGGCGTGCGCTCGAGCGCGGCCCGGGCGCGCCGGTGGACGTGGGCACCGTCAACGCTGCACCGTTTGCGATCTTGGTTTCAGTCGGGCCTGATGCCGGGGTGATCCACCGCCTGCACGCCGAACGCAGCCGCGCAAGCGGGCACGCGATGTACCTCAAACCGATCCTCGCCGAGTGCCGCGAGCCGAGTCTCCCGGAGCTGACGATCGTGGCCGAGGGTAAAACGATCGTGACCAACCAGCGCGGCTTTGTCATGGTCGCCAACTGCCAGCGGTACGCGCTGGGGCTCGACCCCGCCCGGGCGGCCGACATGCGCGACGGGCGGCTCGATGTTGTGTTCTTTCCTGCGCGCACGATCTCGCACGCCCTGCTGTGGATCGCCCGCTGCGCGATCGGCGCGCCGACGGACTGGCCCGGTGTAGTCACCGCGCAGGGTGCCGACATTGTTCTTACATCGGCAACCCCCGCCCCCTGGCAGGTCGACGGCGAGGCGGGGGGATGGCTCGAACCGGGCAGATCGCTTTGCCTCGGTGTGCTGCCGGGGGCGTTGCGGGTGCTGACCGCGTGAAACAAGTTAAATAGTACTCTCGCTTATTATGACGAGCCCCGAGCGCAAGCTCGGGTTCACACACAGGCAGCTACTGTGTGGAGAGCCTGAGCTGCGTTCACGACAGGATACGTTTGGTCGAAGGAATCGACCCGCCCTGCCCCCGAGCTTGCGCTCGGGGCTCGTTATGTCGCGCATGACGCACACGCCATGCATAGAGCGCAACAATATTTTATAGAGATATCTTGTTTTGTCACGCGCTCGTGACAACCACCCCCGCGCAGACCACAACGTCGGTCGGGTCGCCACCAAACTCGAACGCGAGTGCCCGTTCGTCTCGGTGCCGCAAGAGCACAAGGTCCGCCCGGCACCCCGGCTCGATTCGGCCGCGATCGGCGAGCCCGAGCAGGGCAGCGGGGCTCGCGGTGGCGCACGCGATCGCCTCGGCGGGGGTAAGCCCGTTGTGCCTGGCGGCCAGCGCGATCGCCATCGGCATGGACTGGCAGGGCGAACTGCCCGGGTTGGTGTTGGTCGCGATCGCCAGCCGCCCCCCGGCATCAAGAAACGCCCGCCCGTCGCCGTAGCGCCCGTCGGTGTGGAAGCCCGAACAAGGCAGCATTACGCCGAAGGTGTCCGACGCCGCGAGTGCGCGCAGGTCGTCCGGTGTGGTCGCTTCAAGATGATCGACCGACGTGTACCCGCGCGCGATCGCTTCGCCCGTCAGGCCGAGCGGATTGAACTGGTCGGCGTGGACGCGGACCGGGTGCCCGGCGGCCTGCGCACGGTCGAACAGCTCGACACACGCAGCAACCCCCCATGCGCCGCGCTCGCAATAGGCATCAATCGCCACCCCCGGAAACTCGGCGGTCACCGCGGGGAGCGTTTCGTCGATCGTGCGGCGGATGAACGCGGCGCGGTCGTTGTCGGTCGTTGCGTCGGGGTCGATCGCGTGCCCGATGCAAGCGGTCGCGACGACGGTGCCTTGCCAGGTGTTCGCAGCGTCATGAATCGCGCGGAGCATTTTGAGTTCGCTCTCGGTGTCGAGCCCGTACCCGCTCTTGATCTCGACGGTGGTGGTTCCTTCGCGGAGCATCCACGCGAGCCGTTGCTGGAGGTGTGTCGTGAGTTCGTCTTGCGTTGCGTTGCGCACCGCGCGCACCGTTGCAAGGATGCCGCCGCCCGCTGCGAGGATGTCGAGGTAGCTCGTACCGTTGAGCTTGGCTTCCCATTCGGCGAGCCGCTCGCCAGCCCAGCAGAGGTGGGTGTGGCAATCTACAAATGCGGGGCTCAGGACGCGGCCGTGGGCGTCGATGGTGGTGGGGTCGGGCGGGCGGGTCGGCACTGGGCTTTGCCCAGTGGCACCCGGAGTTGTGGTCGGGGGCGGTGGGTCGCCGACGCCGACCTCGGCGATGGTGTTGCCTTCGATCCTGACCCAGCCGCGTTCGATCGTGCCCAGGTCGCCGGTCGTGGTGCCACGGAGGAGCGCGGGGTCGCCCGCGAGTGTGAGAACGCGGGCGTTGTAGATGAGTGTCGTCACGGCGTGCGCTCCGCGTATCCCCTGAGAAACGTGAGAAAAAGGTGCGCTGCGAGGCGGGCGGTGCAGCTGTCCCGGTCGTGGGGCGGGCTGAGTTCCATGATATCAAAGCAGCGAACGCGCGCGCATCGTCCGGCCGCGCGTACCGCCGTCGCCGCGTCGGGCGAGGACCAGCCGCAGGGGTTCATCGCGCTGACGCCCGGGGCGCAGCTCGCGTCGAGCAGGTCAAGGTCAAAGCTCACCGCGAGGTCCGGCCCGGTAGCGCCGAAGAGATCGTCGTCGCTGAGGTCAGGGCGCTGGTAGTTCGGCACTGGGCTTTGCCCAGTGGCACCCGTCGGGTGGGGGTGGGGGTCGGGGTGGAGCGTGCCGTTGTGGCTTGTGAAGTACGCGACATGCTCGGCGGTGTTGACCAGCTCGGACGCCCCGACGTTGTGCAGCCCGGCGACGCCGCACTGTTCGACGAGCGCTCGGAATGGCATGCCGCTGCCGATTTCAGCGCGGACGTCAAGGTGCGGGTCGAAGTAGACCACTTCGAGCAGCGGCACCCATTCTGTCAGGGCGCGGACAAAGGGGAAGGTCAGGTCATGCCCGCCACCGATCCCGATGGGGAAGAGGCCGAGGTCGAGGATCGCGCGGACCGCTTCGGTGACGCGGGCGTGGGTGGCGTGCAGGGCGTCGTGGTGGTGGCACGGCTCTCCGAGCCGTGATTCGGCGTCGCATGAGTCGTCGCCAGCCGCGTCCATCTCTGTGCCCGCAGCAACCACATCCCCAGCATCAAACACCCCGGGCCAGTCGAAGCCCGCCGGGCTCGCAGCACCCATCCGGGCCAGCGCCGCGCGGAACGCCGCCGGCCCTTCGCTCGCACCAGGGCGGCCGCCGTTGAGTTTGACGCCCGTGTCATCGGGCATGCCCAGCAACGCGATCGCGCAGCCTTCGGGCGAGTCGGTGCGGATGGTGCCCGCAAACCGCCCGGCGGGGCTGGGATGGCCGGGCCAGCCGGGGGCGGTGGTGTTCGGGATGAGGCGGGGAAGGTCTGTTGGCATGGGACCACATCGTATCGGCACCGATCGGACGGGCGGTGGCATCCGGACCCGCGGCGTTGTGCGCTGCATTGATCCTGCAGCAAAGCAACCGGAGTGGGACACTCCGAGTCCCTAGCAAAGCAGCCGGGGCGGGACACTCCGGGTCCCGAGCACGGCTCAGCAGCCGTCGTTCCACAGGTTCAAGAACTCGACCACGTCCCGGGTGTCAACGTTGCCGTCGGTGTTGATGTCGGCCGCGATATCGCCTCGGGTCCAGAGGTCGAGGAACGCCGTCACGTCGGCCGAGTCGGCATCGCCATCGGTATCAAAGTCGGCCGGGCAGCGCGGGCAGCCGAAGCGGGCAAAGCCGTCGGCGGGGGTGTTGTTGAGGTACGAAAAACCGCCAACCACGTAGAGCGAATCAACGCCTCCCATGTCGTCGAACACGACGTCGCCGATGTAGCCGTCAAGGTCGTCGGCGACGGTGATCCATTCCTCCCCGCGCTGAAACGAAAGATGGTCCATGGAGGAGTCCCAGACGACGGTCCGCAGCCCGTGCGGCGTTTCGTAGCTTTTCATCTCCCGTATCGGGGTTGGGACGATCCCAAAAAGGTCGCTCCAGTTCGAGCCGTCCCATGCGGCGAGCCACATAGGTTCGCCGCCGACTGTAAAGTTGCCTTTGACAGCCAGTTGCCGCTTGCCGTCCAGGATTATCTCGGCGATGTTGTTGACGTACGGCTGGCGGTCGTCGGACCATTCGCTGAGTCCGCCGCCGACTTCCGACCAGGATGTTCCATCCCACACCGCCAGCGCCGCGATCTCCTGTTCGTCTATCCGGCTGAATGTTCCACCGGCGTAGAGCTTCGGCCCGGTGCCGTCGTCACAAACGGCGAGCACCCTGACGTCGTCGTCGAACGAGCCGCCGAGAGGGACCCAGCGTTCTCCATCAAAGCGGGCGACCCCTACTCGGCCGTACCCGCTGAGATAGAAGCGCCCGGCCACGATTGGTTCGGGACCATTGCCCGAGTCGTAGATCATCAAGGTGCAGACCTCTGGTGCCAGCTCCAAGAACTCACCGAATGTTGTCCATGTTCGCCCGTCGAACTGCCAGACGGTGCTGAAGTAGTCTCCGCCATGTTGGGATCTGGTTGCGACGATCAGCCGGAGTCCCTGCCCGAGGTCGGCCATTCTTATTCCAACAACGCTGTCTATTCGGTTCTCGGCGGGCAGGTTGAGCGGCTCCCATCGGGTGCCGTCCCAGCTGGCAAGCAGCCCCAGGCGGATGTGCCCGGCCCGAAGGTCTGCGGCACCGGTTGACCCCACATAGATCCGGTCGCCGAACAACGCTCCGCCCTCCGGCCCGACCGCGAGCATCGAGTACCCGTTGGCTATCCCCTTGCCGGTCTGGGCGGTGCCGACATCCTGCCAGGTCTCGCCGTCCCAGCGGGCGAGGTTGGTGGCGCCGACGTCGTTGATGGAGCGGAACTCGCCGCTCGCGTAGATCGTCGGCCCGTCCGGGCTCTCCACGGTCACGAGTTGGCTGACTTCACCGTCCGGCGAGTGCGGTATCTGCACCCAGTCTGCGCCGGTCCACTCCCAGAGCCAGGTCGGGCGTCTGGTGAACCGGGCGCCCCGCTGCGCGATCAGCCGTAGCCCACGTCCAAAGTCGGCGGCCCCGACAAGCTCCAGTCCCGACGGCCAGCCCTGATCGGCAAACACGGTCCACTCGACGCCGTCCCACCGGAGGAGCGTCTCGAATCTCCAGTCTGTGCCGTAGATCACCTGACGGCCGTCTTCCTGCACGACAAACGCGCTGGTCATGATGACGCCGGGTCCCTCGCCGACTTCGGCCCACCGCACCCCGTCCCACACCGCCGCGAGGGAGATGGGCTCTTCGCCGACGGCCTCGAAAGGGCCGAAGATGTAGAGCTTGTCCCCTGTCCCATCGTCGTACCAGAGCATCACTTCGGGCAGCCTTTCCCGATTGAGCCGACCGATCTCGGTGTTCTGCTCGGCGACGCGCACCACGACCGTGAGGTCCCGGCCCCACCCTCGGATCCACGCCAGGCGGCCCGGGTCCGACTCGGGGCCGGGCGTCAACAGCCGGGGTTGCGATCCGCCGTTGAGCGAGGTCCAGGCCGAGCCGTCCCACCTGGCGACCGTGGCGAGTTCATTATTCTCCAGCCGCAACCTGTTCGCGAACACATATGCAACGCCGTCCTCGTGGGGAGCGTGTACGAACGTGGGCGTTTTCCTCGGATCGATGGTCAGCCCACCCAGCGAGCGATCCCAGCGATGGCCGTCCCAGAAGAGCGGGAGCAGCGGTTCGTTGTAAGAGTCGTCCCACAGCCTGCCGCTGACCAGCACCATCGGGTCGCGGCCGGTGCCGACCACCGCGATCGGGGCGGGGTCGGTTCCAAACATCGGCGGCTCGAACCGGTCGTCCCACCCCGGCTCGCACTGGGCTTGGGGTTGGGCGTGGGCGGGAGTAGAAGTGAGGCCGCCGAGGAGGGTCAGGGCGAGGAGGCAGGCGGCGGGGGTGTGTGTTGCCATCGTGTGTGTCCCTTTCGTGTGGGGGTGGCATGTGGGGGTGGGGGTGGCGTGGGGTGGCGTGGCTCTCCGAGCCGTGATTCCCGGTGGCACGGCTCTCCGAGCCGTGATCCTTCGGCCTCCCTGCTTTGATCGGGCGTCGCGGCGGGATGGCCGTACATTGGGCGCGAGCGGGTACCGAGCGCGCGTACTCACCCAGCGGTGGTGTGGTAGTGGGGGATAGTGAGGGGGGCGTGGGGGGCGGGGGGCGGGGGGCGGGGGGCGGCCCTGACCCGATTCGTGTTGATTAGAAATCTGTAAGCACGTCACGAGCCCACAGCATCCCGAGTGGTACGGGGAGTGCATAGTACAAGATGCCCATCGGCAGTACAACGAGCAGCGAGAACGGCGGGGTCATAAACAGCAGCGCCAGCGCGACGAGCACTCCCAGAAGCCCGGCGACGACCGCGGTGAGACCGAGCACGGTAATGCCCGCACCCGGACAAGGACGCCAGAGCCAGAGCACCACACCTAAGTAAAGATAAGGAGGCGACGCCGCCGCGATCCACCACGTCTGCCTGGTCGTGGACAACAGGATCAGCCAGCCCACGAAGACCGGAAGAGTTCCCACGAGGACCGCGCCCGGCAAGTACAGCCAGGCTCGCTTCCAGTCTGCCTTTGGCTCAAACCACCTCTCGATGTGCACGCGATGATCGCCACATTCGGGGCAGCATAGTTCGTGATGCACTATCGGAATTCCGGTGAGGTCGTACCCACAACCCGCGCAGACAAACTGTCGGGTTGAGCGAGACATACCGCGGCTCATTTCCTCATGTCGGATCCCGGCAGAGGGCACCGACCACTCTCAACAGGATAGCTCCGACCCGTACTACCGACCTCGGTCTTGCGAAGTGGGTGCGGTCTTGGAAACCCGTCACCGACCTGCCCCATCGGGATCGGGTGCCACCGGACCAGAGTCCGGTGCGGGGAGGGGGGGGGGGCGGTCGTTGCCATGTCGGCACTGGGCTATGCCCAGTGGCACCCGGGGGGTGGTGTGTGTGTGTGGTTACGCCGCGAGGGAGATTCCGCTGTTGTTGGTCTTGGGGCGTGCCCCGAAGCGGACGAGGAAGCGGGCCGGGTTGCCGCGTGTGGTCGAGCGGATCGCGACGACCTGGTAGACCACTTCGGCGTCGGTGCCGGATGCGTTGGTACCGGGCGCGTTGGTGCCGGGCAGGTCGTTGAAGGTCAGCGCGTTGTCGACAAACCGTCGGTGGCCGACGGTGCCGAGCAGCTTCATCGGGCCGCTGGCTTGTCTACTCCCACCCCCACCGCGCCAGACCTCGTACATCGTGCCGCCGATCCGGGGTGGGTTCTTGCAGGTCCAGGTCAGCTCGATCGCCCCGTTCTGGAGCAGGTTGACGTGGAAGCCGGTCGGGGTGCCGGGGGGCGGGAGGGCGTTGCGTCCGGCCGGGGGCGAGAGCCGGGCGCGCGTGTAGACGCCCGCGTCGTTTGTGGTCTGGGCGAAGGTTCTGATCTCGGCGAGCATGTCGCTGCCGCGGCCGGGGCCGCGGTGCATGGCGGCGACGGCGGTGTGGAAGCGTTGGGTCGCGGCGACGGCGGCCTGGCGGGCGGCGAGCATGGCCTGGTATTCGGCGCGGGCGGCGGCGGTGTCGGCCGCGAGCGCCGCGACGCGGTTGTCGTTGAGCCCGATGGTGTCGGCGTGTTCGGTCCAGGGGTCGATGCGGCTCTCGTAGAACACGACCTTGCCGATGCGGGTGTTGGGGATGTTGGTGGGGGAGCTGGGAGAGGTGGTGATGGTGTTGGTGTTGGTTGTTGGTGTTGGTACGGGGGCAGGAGTGGGTGTGGGTGTGGGTGCCATGCAGTAGTGCGTCGGCGTGCGGCGGTGGGGGCGATCACACTGTGCCGTCCAAAGGCATGAAACCGGCAGAAAGTGCCGTAAAACGCGGGCTATCGGGCGTGCAACGACGACCGATGCAGTGTGTTCGACGGTCGATGCAGTGTCTTCGGTCGTCGGTGCGGTGTGTTCGGCGAGCGTTGCGGTGTGTTCGGTCGTCGCTGTGGTGTGTTCGGCGAACGATGCGGTGTGTTTGGTCGTCGATGCGGTGTCTTCGGCCGCCAAAGACGTGTGTTCGGAGAGCAAAGCCGGCGCTGCGGGAGAAGAAGCGGGCGGCGGGTGCGTCCGGCGGCGAGCGTTTGTGGCGGTTGGTGCGTCGCCCCCCACGCCCCCAACGGGGGCGCTGTCCGTAGCCCCGGGCGCAGCCCGGGGAGGAGAGCCAATCCCAACGCCAAAGAGCCCCGGCGGGGCGAAGGTGTGGAAAGCCCACCCATCGCCCCGCCGGGGCTCGATCCAAATCGCGCACGCCGCCGACCCCGGGTTGCACCCGGGGCAAAGGACATGGCCCCCGCCGGGGGCGGGGAGGGGCCGAATCATGCCGAGCCGGGGTGGCATGGCCACAGCTCCGGGTGGCCATGAGCCGAACCGCCTCGATCCTGCCCACGCAAAGCCGTGGGCAGGGCACCCGGCCGTGACACTCGCTATGATAGATACTGTAACGCATGGACCCCGAAACAAACCAATCGATCCACTGGCAATGGGCTCTCAGGCAATAGGGCAAGGGAAAACACTGTAGAATGGGCGACGAAACGGACATCACGCATTCACGAAAGTACGAAATGCAGTGCTACTTGGATTCTATGAAGGCGATGTATGAGAATGCACTCTTACAGAATGGTGAAGTCTATGATATCGCGGCAACGCTCACACAGGACTTTCGTTCAGTAACTTCAAGTGCCATTCTCGCTGATTCTCGAATCATCAAGATTCTTCGCTACGCGATAGCACCATCAATAAGTCAGATGAAATTTGGTCAGTTCTTCGGGATATCTTCGGTTGGCAGATTTGAAAACGATAGGGTTTTACCAGATACTGCCAAACATCGGTCCCTGACTTCTATTGCGCCGAAGATCGCTTTGTTCGTCAATGAGAGACTGGACAGGCGACGATTTCTATGGCTTGAAACAAGAGGGGAAAACGTGTGCGATCTCGATCTTGCGCAAGAATATGCAAAAAACTGGACATGCTCGATCGCGGCAGATCAAAACGCACAGACCAAATACAGGAACTGGAGAAAAGAGCAACAAGAACAGGCTGTCGCATCGGCACTTGTGAAACTGGGTTACACCAAATCCACATATTCCGGAATCATCACAAGGGATACGGATATAAATCTAGGTGAATACACACAGGAGGCGAAGGTGCAAGGCCGAACACGGCAGAAAGCCGATCTGGTTGTTCGTAGTAAATCAACACGCCGTCTTGTGCTGATTGAAGCAAAGGCTGTCGGTGTTGAGATCGATTCGACGAAACGCATCAAGGAGTGTTGTGATAAGGCGAACGACTGGTGTTCGGCAAAGCCGCTCAACCAGCCGGTTGTTGTTGCGGTAATAGCAGGATTCTTCAACTCGACGGGTATCGACAACTTACGGGCATCCGAGATCAAGATAATCTGGGAGCATCGTCTCTCAGATTTGAAGAGGTTGCTTTGATGCAGAATCCAAGGTATATCAGTTTATTCACGGGGGCTGGCGGCCTCGATATTGGGCTGGAACGGTCTGGATTCAGGGCTCTCTCTCTTTGCGAAATCGAAGATGCGTTCTGTGCAACTTTAGAAGAAAATCAGACCCGCACTCATGCCGATGGAATCGAATATTTCAGACATGCTCATATTGTCAACGCGGACATCAGAAATGTGGCAGGTACCGATCTCGCTTGTGATGTCGATCTCGATCTGATAGTTGGGGGCCCACCCTGTCAGGCGTTTTCTAGCTCTGGCAAGCAGTTGAGTGTTCTTGATCCTCGGGGAACTTTGATAAGTGAGTTCATTCGCATTGTCGATGAGTTACATCCCCGCATGTTCTTGTTTGAGAATGTTCGTGGGTTGGTGACCGCGCGTGACTCCAAAGGTGAGCCAGGAGGCGTAATTCGAGACTTGCTAAATCAATTTCAAGCAATCGGCTACAGCTGCAGGGCCGCCCTGCTCAACTCAGCCGATTACGGGGCATACCAGCGTAGAGTGCGTTGCTTCATCGTTGGAACGAAGCGAGGAACTGCACCGCACTTTCCAGAACCAACACATCAAAAAAGTGGGGACATGTTTTGTCAGCAATGGCGAACCCTTCGTTCCTTTCTTGAAGAATACTCTGACACAGACGCACGCAGCTATGTCTTCCCGACAAAAAAACTCGGACAGCAACTCGGGCACCTTCCAGACGGCACCGGCCTCAAGAGCGCAGGTCGTACCGAGAAGACTCGTCCAGGCGGTCATTGGGGGTACCGACAGGGCACTTTCATTGCTGATCTTAGTCTTCCATCGCGGACTATTACTGGTTCGGCGAGCCAAGACTGGGTGCGATGGAATGGTATTTTGAGGCGGTTGACTCTGACAGAGGCCAAGCTTCTACAGGGGTTCCCACATGATTGGAGAATCCTTGGCACCAAAGCACAGTGCTTCAAACAAGTCGGGAATGCAGTGCCGGTAGTATTTGGAGAGTTGATGGGTGAAATGATCCACGCATTCTTAAGAGAATACCCGGTCACGCCGCCTGTCAAGATCGAGATGCCGAAATCCTTCGAAGGATACATCGACTACACAAAGCGGGATCACGCAAGAAACGCTGACTCCAGAATAGTGCATAGGCAGTTCAAGAAGTAGATAACAGGTCGTTGTGCTCGGTGGGCGGCCCCGCTCCCCCTCTTTGCCCTGTGGCGGGCGGCCATGATCCCACCCGCATCGGTCCTGCCCACGCAAAGCCGAGGGCGGAGCACCCGGCGTGAAGATGCTCCCGACCACCGTCACCCACTCGGCAGCTCATACCCCAACCGCCGCGGCGGGGCGAGGTGGGTGTTGGCCTCGTCGTCGCCCTCGAACCGCCAGCTCCGCCAGTCCCACTTCAACGGGCGGCGGAGTTGGTACGCGAGATTCACCAGGTGGCAGAGTGCCGCGGTGCGTGCCCCGACCTCGACATCGCAGATCGGCCGCTCGCGGGAGTGGATGCAGTCCAGCCAGTTCTCGACGTGGTTGACGTTGCGGGGGAGGTGCAGCGCGTTGGGGTCATCCTCGATGGGGGCGATGGGGGTGTCGAAGAGGTTGCCGGGGACCGCGACAACGCGGCCGCGATCAACATGGATCATGCCGGTGGTGCCGACGAACGTTGTGCCGCTCGGCCCGCCGTGGATGATCTCGGCGCCGTTCTCGAAACGAAGTTTGGCGCCGCGCATCGAGGTCTCGTCCAGCGGCGGAACAACCTCGAACGGCCCCGATCGGTCGGCGTCGAGCCCCCACTGGGCGATGTCGTAGTGGTGCGCGCCCATGTCAGCAAAATAGCCGCCGGAGTATTCGGTGTATGCGCGCCACGAGGGGTAGTGCCCGATCACGCCTCGGGGGCTGAGGTCCGAGTGGTAGGGGCGCGAGGGGGCAGGCCCGAGCCAGCGGTCCCAGTCGAGCCCGGGCTCGATGCTCTCGCCGGGCAGGTTGCAGGGGCGCGGGGCGTCTCCCACGCCGACGTTCACGCTGACGATCGGCCCGATCCGCCCGTTGCGGACATACTCGACCGCCCTGACAAACCGGTGGTCGTACTCGCTGCGCTGCTGGCTCCCGGTCTGGAAGACGCGGCCATGCGCGCGGACCGCGTCGATGATCGCGCGGGACTCCTCGAGCGAGTGGGTGAGCGGCTTCTCGCAGTAGATGTCCTTGCCGGCGCGGGCCGCGTGGATGCACTGCAGCGCGTGCCAGTGGTCGGGCGTGGCGATGACCACCGCGTCGATATCAGTGCGGGCGAGCAGGTCGTGGTAGTTGTTGTACGCGTCGCAGTCGGTGTTGCTGTTGATCTCGTTGACGACCTGCTGAAAGTGCTCGCGGCGGGTGGTGTCCACATCGCAGACCGCGACGACCCTGGCCCGCTCGTTGTCCTTGAAGTAGCCGTTGAGCACGTTGCGGCCGCGGATGCCCATGCCGATAAACCCGACGGCGATCTGCTCGTTTGCGACCACGCGGCGTGCGGATGCGGGGTTTGAGAGGATCATCGGCGCGGCGGCGAAAGCCGAACTCTGGGCGAGAAAGCGGCGTCTGGTGATGGTGGTGTGCGGCATAGCGGCGCTCCTGGTTGTCGCGGTGCGAATCGGATCGATGTCGGGCCGCACCGCCGACGACGCAGCCTACACCGAATCGAAATTCAGAGCGTCCTCGTCGGGCGATGCGGCATGTGCCGAGACCAAGCGTGCGCCGGGGTGCCACTGGGCAGAGCCCAGTGCGAGCGCTGGCACGCGCACCGGCACTGGTCTTCGACCAGTGGCACCCCATGGAGGGCTGCCGGACTCGGTGGGGATCGTGGGCGTGGGAGTGCGTCTTCTCAACGACAACGCCGCAGCACACGGCTGCGGCGTTGAGGGGGTTGGGGGGGAATGGAGCGAAGGGGATTCGAACCCCTGACCTCATCATTGCGAACGAAGCGCTCTACCAACTGAGCTACCGCCCCGGGGTGTCCGACCGCGGGTGGGTCGGGCCGAAAGTATACCCCCACTCCTCCCCACCGAACCGGAAGCTTCCGGATGGCGAACGTTGACTTTGAGAACCGGTTCTCATTATTATCCGGCACTCAGGGTCCCCCGGAGGCACGACATGCGGCAACAAACACGGCTCTCGGCTCTGCGAACCCCAACGGGCGCGGCGGCTGCGGCGATCCTCTTGGTGATGCTGGGATTGCTGCCCGGCTGTGGGTCCAAGGTCGACGCCCCGCGAACGCCCGGCGAGGTGCGGGTCGTCGTCAGCATCCCGCCGTTGGTCGGCCTGGTCGAGGCGCTGGTGCCGCCCGAGGCCGAGGTGCGAGGGCTGGTCGCGCCCGGGCAATCGCCGCACGCCTACGAGCCGACGCCGAGCGATGTCGCAGCCGTCGGCCGCGCCGACCTGGTGGTGCTGGTGGGGATGGGGATCGAGTCGGGGCTTCCCGCTTCGGTGCGCGAGGGGCCTTGGGTGGTGTCGATGGGTGGTGTGCTCGGGCTCGAGACGGGTGCTGCCCATGCGCACGACCACGGACACGACCCCCACGACGACGACCCCCACGACCACAACCACAACCACACCGGGCCGGACCCGCACCTGTGGCTTGATCCGGCGCTGGTCGAGTCGTTCGTGCCCGAGCTTGCAGCCGCGGTGCGCGCCGCGATGGAGCGCAGCGGGGCCGACGCGGCGGCGATTGAAGCGGTCTCCGGCCGTGCCGATCTTCTGCTCGCCGATGTTCGTGAGGTGGACGCGGCGTACCGCGAGAAGCTGGCGGCACACCGGGGTGCGGTGGTCATCACCCAGCACGCCGCGTGGTCGAGGCTCACCGATCGGTACGGGATTGTGGTCGCTTCGGAGATTCAGGTCGCTGAGACCGGCCCGTCGGCGGGGCACCTGGCGACGCTCGTGCAGACCGCCAGCGGGCTCGGCGTGCGCGCGGTGCTGACCGAGCCGCAGCTCAACCGGGCCGTGGCCGAACGCCTGGCCGAACAGCTCGGCGTGCCGCTCGGGACGCTCGATCCGATAGGCTCGGGTGACTGGACCGCCATGATGCTCAAGAACCTCGACGAACTCGTGGCGACGCTCGGCACCGCACAGAAAGCAACCCCCGACGGATGAACACCCCCGCCGACCAACGCAACGGCAAGACGCCCGCGATCGAGTTCGACCGCGTGAGCTTCAACTTTGGCAGCGGCGGCACGCCGGTGTTGCAGGACATCTCGCTGCGGGTCGAGCCCGGTGAGCGGCTGGGCATCCTCGGCCCCAACGGCGCGGGCAAGACCACACTCGTGCGAATCGCGCTCGGCCTGCTCGCGCCGACCAGCGGCGAGGTCCGGGTGTTCGGCGCGACGCCCGTTCATGCGCGCGCCGCTGGGTGGATCGGGTATGTTCCGCAACGGGCGGCCGCGGAACTCGCGTTCCCGCTGAGTGTGCAGCAGGTGGTCGAGATGCCGACGTGGCTGGGGCTCAAACCCTGGCAACGCCCCGACGCCGAGGCCCGCGACGCGGTGGGGTATGCGCTCTCGGTGACCGGGTGCGAGGGGTTTGCCGATCGCCCGATCGGGCGGGTCTCGGGCGGGCAGTTGCAGCGGGCGATGATCGCGCGGGCGCTCGCGTCAAGGCCGCGGCTCCTGGTGCTCGACGAACCGACGGTCGGCATCGACGCGGTAGGGCAGCAGCAGTTCGCAACGATGCTCGGCGACATTCAGACGTCGCTCGGCGTGACGGTCGTGGTGGTGACCCACGACCTGCGGACGATCGCCGCGGGGTGCGATCGCGTGGCGTGCCTGCACCGGACGCTGCACTCGCACGGCTCGCCCGACGGGCTCACGCCGGGCGTTCTGGCCGAGGTCTTCAGGCACGAGGTCGAGGGCGTCTTCGGCGCGGTGCATGTCGATGCACACCGGGCGGCCGAGTGCGACGACCCGAGCCACGCGCACCACTCCCACACCGACGCGGGCGCAGAGGGAGGCGACGATGCGCACCGCTGAGTACCTCTTCGGCTCGCCCGAACTCGCAGCGATCTTCTGGCCGGCGGTTGTGGTGGGGCTGCTGGTGTCGGTGCTGTGCGCGGTGCTGAGCCCGCTGGTCGTGCTGCGGCGGATGTCCTTCATCGGGCAGGGGGTAAGCCACGCGGCATTCGCCGGCGTGGGGCTGGCGATGGTGTTCGGCCTGGGCGCAGGACAAGCCGGCGACTGGGGTGTTGTCGCGGTAGTAGCGCTGACGTGTGTCGCCGCAGCCATCGGGATCGCGGCACTCTCTGACCGCAAGGGGCTCAACGCCGATACCGCGATCGGGATCGTCCTGGTCTCGGCGATGGCGTTGGGGTTTGTGTTGATTCAGCACGCCTCCGAAGCGATGCGGGCGCGGGGAGAGACGCCCGGCTTCGGCGTCGAGAGCGTGCTCTTCGGCTCGGTGCTGGGTGTGCGCTGGGGGGATGCGGTCGCGGCGGGGGTGGTGGTTGCGGTCGAACTCGTCTTGCTCTGGTGGCATCGCAGGCGGCTGCTTTTCTGGGCGTTTGACTCAGTCGGCGCAGCGGCTGCCGGGGTGCGGGTCGGGGCGACGCGCACGCTGCTGCTCGTGCTGCTGGCGCTGGCGATCGTGGTCACGATGCGCCTGGCGGGCGTGGTGCTGGCCACGGCGCTGCTGGTGCTGCCCGGCGCGACAGCCCTGCGGTGCAGCACGCGCCTCTGGCCGGTCTTTGCGATCAGCGCCGCGGCCGGGCTGGCGGGGGTGGCGATCGGACTGGTCGTCAGTTTCGAGCTCGACTGGCAACCCGGGCCGGCGATCGTGCTCACGCAGGTAGTGCTCTACGCCGGGGCGTGTGTTGTCGGGGTGGTGCGGTCTCGTCGCGCAGCCCGCGTCGCAACGGCGTAACATCGCCGGGAATCACAGCATGAATCAACGCACGGGAGAGACGCCATGAGGGCAGAGACATTTCTTGCAGAACTCAATCGGCTGCGCAAAGACCTGGACGAAGACCCGACCGATCTGGAATGGGTGACACTCCACCATGTGTTCTGCTTTGTGAGCTACCAGATGGGCGAGTTCCAGAAATATGTCGACGAACAGGCCGAGAAGGGCGCGTTCGATGAGCTTGACACCTGAGCGTACTCCGGGTATTTGTCCGAGTGAGTGGCGCCGCACGCCGCGATGAAAGGGAGCACCTATGCAACGCTATTCGATCGAAGAGTTTGTCGAGCGATCCGCGGAGAAAGACCTGGGGGAAGGGTTCTTCGAGCTCGAGAGCGAACGCATCCTCGAGATCAACCTCGGCGGGTCGTTGGGAAACATGGTTTGGACCAAGATGGGCTCGATGATCGCCTACCGCGGCGAGGTCGACTTTGTCCGCGAGAAAATCCTCGAACACGGCATAGGCAAAATGCTCAAACGCGGGCTCAGCGGCGAGGGCGCAAGACTCACCAAAGCCGAGGGCATCGGCAAGCTCTACCTCGCAGACGAAGGCAAGAAGATCACCGTGCTCAACCTCAACGACGACGCGATCGTCGTCAACGGCAGCGACCTGCTCGCGTTCGAGGACGGGATCGACTGGGACATCAAGATCATGAAAAAGCTCTCGGCGATGGTCGCCGGCGGGCTGTTCAACGTGCGGCTCGAAGGCACCGGCCTGGTCGCGATCACCTCGCACTACGACCCGATCGCGTTCCGCGTCACGCCGGATGAACCGATCTTTACAGATCCCAACGCCACGGTCGCGTGGTCCGGCTCGCTGACGCCGGACTTCAAGACCAACATTCAGCTCAAGTCGTTCTTCGGCCGGGGCAGCGGCGAGTCGTTCCAGATGAAGTTTCAGGGCGACGGGTTCGTCGTGGTCCAGCCCTTTGAAGAGAAGGCGATGCAGGCACAGACGCCCGGAACCTGATGATGAGCGACCGCGAGGGGAGGCCTCCCGATATGTCGCTGGTGGGCTCGGTGACCCTTACCGATGTCCGCGCCGCGGCTGCGCGGTTGGAGGGCATCGCGCGAAGGACGCCGGTGATGACCTCACGCAGCTTTGACGACGCGACCGCAGCCCGCGTGTTCTTCAAGTGCGAGAACCTGCAACGGGTCGGGGCGTTCAAGTTTCGCGGCGCGTACAACGCGCTGGCGATGATCGTCGAGGCTGCCGATTCCGGGAACACGCCACGGGCGGCGGGTGTGCTTGCCTATTCCAGCGGCAACCACGCCCAGGCGGTGGCGCTGGCTGCGTCGTTGCTCGATATCCCCGCGGTGATCGTGATGCCCGACAACGCGCCCCGCGTGAAACTCGACGCGACCCGGGCGTACCTGGCGCGTGCGCCGGAGGGCAGCGAGATTGTGCTCTACGACCACGCGACAACCGTGCGCGAGGAACTCGCGCAGCAGCTCGCCAGCCAGCGCGGCCTGACGATCGTGCCGCCCTACGACCATCCCGACGTGATCGCGGGGCAGGGAACCGTGGCGCTGGAACTCTTCGAGGAAGTCGGCGGGCTGGACTGGCTGTTTGTGTGCTGCGGCGGCGGGGGGTTGTTGTCGGGGTGCGCGGTGGTGAGCAAAGCGTTGTGCCCGGGGTGCCGGGTGGTGGGGGTGGAACCAGAAGCTGGCGACGACGCGACGCGGAGTTTTTACGACGGGGTGTTGCGAACGGTGCAGAACCCGGCGACGATCGCCGATGGTGCGCGGACGCCGTATCTCGGGCGGTTTACGTTTCCGCTGGTGCGCACGCACGTGGACGAGATGATGACCGTGAATGATGCGGAACTGGCAGCAGCGATGGCGCTGTGCATGGAGCGGCTGCGGGTGGTGGTCGAGCCGACCGGCGCGCTCGCCGCAGCGGGGGCGCTGAAGCGGGGGCAAGACAGTGAGAACCGGATCGCTGGCTCGCGCGTGGGTGTCGTCCTCAGCGGGGGAAACGTGGATTTGACCGCGGTGTCGGGGCTTGTGGCGGGGGGTTGCCTGTCCCCTCGCTCGCGCGAGGGGCTCCATGGCACCACACCGCTTCAATAGAGCCCCTTGCGCGAGCGAGGGGGCAACGGCAGGAAAAAACGCCCCGACCTTTCGGTCGAGGCGTTCGTGGTTTTCTTGATTGACTCGCGTCGCTTAGCGGCGACGACGGATCGCGGCGATGCCGCCGAGGCCGAGCAGGGCGAACGCGCCCGGTGCCGGAATAACCTCGATGTTGCGGAACGCGAACGCTTCGCTGCCGCCGTCGGCGGTGCCGGCGTAGCGGAGGGTGAGGACCGAGCCTGAGCCCGCGACCGCAGCCCCGATGGTCTGGAAGTTGTTGTTGATGAGCGTGCCGTTGATGGACATGGGGTCGTCCACGGTGAAGACACCGCCGCCAGCCATGGTGTAGTCCTGCGAGCTGTCCTGATCGATGGTCGCGACAAAGAGCGTGGAGAACCCGCCGCCGTCGATGTCGACCTCAAAGAGGTGGGTGTCGCCGCTCTCGAAGTCACCCATCGCGGCGAAGTCGATGTTGATCGACAGCGCTCCAGCACCGGCGATGTCAAAGGACCATTCGGCGGTGCCGCCACCGCTGGGGTTGGAACCGTTGACGGAATCAACGACGCCGAAGAAGCGGCCGAGTTCGTTCTCGTCGATGATGCCCTGGCTGTCGTCGGGGAAGCCGAAGAGCGAGTCGTCAGCCATCGCGAAGGGGAGGCCGAACGGGGTGTTGTCGGCACCGGGTCGGCTGGTGATGCCGAACATGTCGCCGGGGCCCCAGGTGTTGAGCATCGCCTCGCCGTCGTAGCCGGGATCGACGGTGATGGTTTCGCTGAGGAAGCTGTCATCGGCAGCGGACTCTGACACAGCCGCGCCAAACTGGGCGCTGGCCGAACATGCTGCGCCAGCAAGGGCAGCGATAGCAACAATCTTCATGGTCAATCTCCTGTCTCTCAGGGGTTCTCTCTCTGGACGCTCTGGACATTCCTCCGGACGGTTTCCCACCCGACGGAGCATTGTGGCAGGTCCGAGGCGATTCGTCCAGTCGGGAGTGGTCCAAGTGCGCAAAGATCGCGCGAGGAGATTGGGTGTACCGGCTAAAATCAGTGCTTTCCCGAGGCAGTTTAGCGGATGAAGATCGCCCAGATTACCACAAGAACAGGCAGGAGCAGGACGACAGAGCGGAGGAGGAAGCCGAAGAAGGAGGGCATCCGCAAGCCGCTGGCTTCGGCGATCGCCCGGACCATGAAGTTCGGCCCGTTACCGATGTATGTCATCGCGCCAAAGAAGACGGCCCCGAGGGAGATCGCCGCGAGGATGTGGACGTTGGAGTCTTCAGCGAGATAGGTCTGGACAGACTCGGCGTCGATGGTTTGTTCACCGAACGAGACCTGGAGGAAGTTGAGGTAGGTCGGCGCGTTGTCGAGGACCGCCGAGAGCCCGCCGGTGCCGAAGTAGTAGGCAGTGGGGGAGTTGAGCCCGAGCGACGCGCCGTGTGCCGCGAGGAATCCGAGCGCGGGGACCATGGTCGCAAAGATACCGATGAAGAGCAGGCCGACCTCTTTGACCGGCTCAAAGTTGAAGGCGTTGGCTTTGTGGATTTCGCGGCTGGCGACGAAGTAGGCCGCGATGGCGACGACGATCTGGAAGGTCGGCCCGATCGGGTAGCCCTCGATGTCGGCATATTTTTTGAGCATGGGGTCGATGAAGACGCCCAGGATAATGAGCCCGAGCGCGATCATGCCGGAGGTGCCGCGGATGCGGACGCTGGGGCGTTCGGTCTCGGTGCCTTCGGCCGGCTTGAAGGGATGCTTGCGGCTGATGAGCGTGTCGATGACAAAGAACATCGCCAGCAGCATGGCGATTGCGACCGCCCACATCGGCCAGAGGTGCAAGAGCGTCCACTCAAAGGGCACGCCCTTGAGATAGCCGAGGTAGAGGGGCGGGTCACCGATGGGCGTGAGCGCGCCGCCGCAGTTGGAGACGATAAAGATGAACATGACAACGTGGATGGGCTTGAGCCTGCCCTCGTTGATCCGCATGAAGGGGCGGATGAGCAGGACCGACGCGCCGGTGGTGCCCATGACGTTGGCCAGGACCGCGCCGAACGCCAGGATCGCGGTGTTGAGGAGCGGGCCACCCTTGCCGCGGATATCGACGTGTACGCCGCCGGAAGCGACAAACAGCCCCCCGATGAGCGCGATGAAGGCATAGTACTCGATCCCGGTGTGGAGCATGACATGCTGGCCGTAGGATGCGCCGGCTGAGCCCTCGGTCGGGCCGTAGGCGATGAGGTAGTACGCGATCATGATCGCACCGAGCAGGAAGGCAAAGTCCGGGTAGTGGGCGTGCCAGAACTTCTCGTTGATGAACGGCATCACCGCGATCGAGAGCAGGAGCAACGCAAAGGGCGCAACAAGCCAGACAGGAATCTGCGGCGTCGGCGCGTGGGATTCACTCGCGCCGTCTTCGTGCCCGGTGTCGTTGGAGTCGGCGTCCTGAGGCACGCTGCTGCCATCGTGGGTGGTTTGTTCGGCACTGTGCTGATCGGCGTCGGCGTGCGCATCGTGTCCGGCGTCCGTGCCCGCCGCCGACTCGGGCTGTGCGCGGACGATCGGCGGGAACTCACCTGAGGCATCGGCGATGGTGACCGGATCGGGAAGACCCTCGTCGGCAAAGCTCTGCTCGAGCGGATGATCGTCGTCGGCGAGCTCGTGATCGGGTTGGTGGTCGGGATCGGTGTCGGGGTGCGGGTCGCCAGCATCGGGCGCGTGGGCGGCCTGGGGCGTGTGGTCGGGGCTTTGGTATTGCGCAGGCGCAACAAAGCTGAGCACGATGCCGAGCACAGCTCCGACGACCGCGGAGATCGCCCAGCACTTGGGCCCATGAAAACCGTGATGCTGATTATGCTCGTCGCTCATGCCCGCTCTCCGGAGTGTATGGCCTTCCCGCTGCGCGGGCGATCAGGCAGAACATCGGCCGAGTCGCTGCCCGATCGCAGGACAGTTTGGCAAGAGTGCCGCCGAGTTTGTGAAACGGGGGAATCGCTCATGGGTTATCGGTCGGTGGCGGTCTGGGGGCACGTGTTCGAGCAAGCAGCAGCATCCCCAGGCCAGCTATCGCAATCCCGCCCGCGTTGGCCGCCAGGTCGAGCGGGTCCACCGTTCGGCGGAGGATCGGGATGCCCTGTGAGACCTCGTCGACCAGTGCGTACGCGCCCGCCGCAAGAGCAGAGCAAGCGATGTTCCGAACACCCAGCCGCCGCCCGAAGAAACCGCAAAGGACCAAGAGAACAGTCCACGTCCCGAACGCCCCGGCGTGGATGAAGAGGTCCAGACGGTTGATGCCGTGGGAGCCGATCTTCAGCGCCGGCCAGTGGGTCGCGGTCACGAGTGCAAGGGCGTAACACGCAAAGACAACACGCCAGCGCCTGCGACTATTCACGGGCCCGCGTGCTCGGCTGCCCCGGTCGTGGGCGCAGGCGGCAGAGCCGACCCGGGCTCGGTCGCGCGGACATGGACGACCGGGGGCGCGGCTTCTGGTGCCGGTGTTTCGGTGCTGCTGTTGGTGCCGGTGGGGGTGCCGGTGGGGGAGTCGGTGGGGGAGTCGGTTGCAATGTTGGCCGGAGCAAACACCGCCCGGGCGAGGTTGCGGTAGTCCTTGGCGCCCGCCGCATCGGGGGCATAGGCAAAGACGCTCTGCCCAAAGCTCGGGCTCTCAGCCAGCTTGATATTCCGGCGGATGTGCGGGCGGAAAACCGTCGCGCCCGACCAGGGAACACCGGCGTCGCGCTGCTGGGTAAAGAACGCATCCAGATCGGCGACAACCTCCTGGGCGTGCGTGGTCTGGGTGTCGTGCATGCAGAGCACGACGCCGCTGACGCGGAGCCCGGGGTTGATCGACGCGGTCATCAGCTGCACGGTTTCCAGCAGCTTGCTCACGCCTTGCAACGCGAGGAAGTGCGCCTGCATGGGGATCAGCACCTCGCCCGCAGCCGCCAGCGCGTTGAGCGTCAGCAGCCCCAGTGAGGGCGGGCAGTCGATCAGCACCAGATCAAAGTCGGGAGCGAGTTTCTGGAGGATGCCGAGCAATCGGCGGTGCCGCTGGGGGGCACCGGTCAACTCGGTCTCGGCCGCTGCGAGATCGGTCTCGGAGGGAAGCAGCGACAGGTGATCGTCGATCCTGGACAGTGCTTCCCGCGGGTCGGCGTCAGGATCGAGCAGCAGGGAGTACACCGAGTGCTCGACCGCGTCGGGGTCCACACCAAGGTGGAGCGTCGCGTGGGCTTGGGGGTCCATATCGACCAGCAGCGTCCGGTGACCAAGCGTCGCCGCGGCGGCCGCGAGGTTGACCGCGGTGGTCGTCTTCCCGACGCCGCCCTTCTGGTTCATCAGAGCGATGACGCGGGGCCGGTCGTGGGGCGGGTTGTGTGGGGTTGCCTCCATGCGGGGGCAGTATATGGGGCGGGGCTCAGGCGGGCTTGGCACGGTCCTTGGGTTTCTCGTCGGCGTGGGGGAGCGGCTTGGGCGCTGGTGCCCGTGGGGTGCTGGGGGTGCTGGGGGTGCCGGCGGTGCGGAGGGTGATGGCGTCCTCGAGCTGCTTGCGGCGGGCGAGTTTGATCGAGATCACCGCGATGTAGGCGATGAGCATCCCCGCCAGGGCGTAGGTGACACGGGCCCGCCAGAGGCTCATCGCGACGCCGAGCGTGCCGAAGAGGATCCCGATGCCGTAGAGGCTGAAGACCGCCCCTTTGACCCCGAGCGTTCGTTTGAGCATGTGGTGAAGGTGGTCGGCGTCGGGGTCGCTGAGTTTCTTCCCGGCCATCTTTCGTCGGACGATCGCCAGGCAGGTGTCCATGATGGGGATGGAATAGATGACAAGCCCGGCAAGCACAAGGTGCGTTCGGCCGGTGTCGCCCAGGGTGAGCACAATGACGATCGTGGCGTAGCCCATGAGCAGCGACCCGCAGTCGCCGAGAAAAATAGACGCCGGGTTGAAGTTGTGCGGCAGGAACCCCAGACACGCCCCCAGGAGCGCCAGACACAGGATGATGCGTTGGGCGTCGCGCGGGCCGTCGTCGCGGACCGCGAGCGTGAGCGCCACCACGAGCAACGCCGCGGCACAGATCGCGGTTGTGCCCGAGAGCAACCCGTCGAGCCCGTCGAGGAGGTTGGAGGCGTTGCACGCACCGAGCACGAAGATCGCGATGATCGCGGTGCCGGCGCAGTAGATGAGGTCGATTACAATGCCGGGCTCGTTGGTCGGGAGCATCTCTCCGAAGAGCGGGATCATGAACCCGGTCGCGATCGAGTAGGTCAGGTCCGGGTTGTTGAGCCACTCGCCGATGGTTGGGCTGAGGACGCCCTTTGCAACCTGGACCCCGACGCTGTCGTAGGCGAGCGCAGCGGCGGCAAAGAGCTGGCCGCCGATCTTGAGGCGTGGTTCCAGCCCGATGACATCATCAAAGAGCCCGACCAGCATAATGACGGTGAGCCCGAGGATGACCGAGATCGGCACGGGCAACGGGAAGACATTCGTCGGGTCGTCGCTGACCATGTGCGCGGTCGAGTGCCACTGCATGATGCCCCAGTTGGGGAACGCGACCGCGAGATAGCTGAAGAGGATGCCGCCGACGAGCCCGAGAAAGACGGCAACTCCCCCGAGATAGGCGATGGGCATTTTGTGGATTTTGCGATCACCGTCGGGCTTGTCGATGATGCCGTTGGCGATCGCGAGCCGGCGCATGATCGGCGTGGTGAGCAGCGTGACAAGAAACGCGACGATGAGGACGCCGATATAGCCGTGGAAGATTTCGAGGCGGGACGCGGTCGCCGCGGTGTCGATCCCCGCAGCCTGCGCGAGTTCCTGTTGCTGGGCCGCGAGCCCCTGGATCGTGGCGCCGAGCTCTTCGATCCGCTCGCGGACCTCGGGCGTCGGCTGGGATTGCAGCAGCCCGGTCGGGACGAGTGTTGCGATAATCGCGAGCGGGTTCACGTCCGTACCCCGGGTCGGGCGGGTCGGGCCGTTGCGTCGCTGCCGCTGCGGATGAACGCAGCAACATCGAGGATGGTCTGTTCGAGCGTGATTTTGGGCTCAAACCCGACCGCCTCACGGACGCGCGACAGGTCGGGCCTTCGTCGGGGCAGGTCCTCGAAGCCTTCGGGGAACGCCTGCTGGTAGGGGATGAACCTCGTCTTGGAACTCGAGCCGAGCGTGGAGATGACCGCGTCGGCGAGTTGGAGGATCGTGATCTCGTGGTCGGACCCGACGTTGAACACGCGGCCGAAGCACGCCGGCGCGGCCAGCAGACGGGGGAGCACTTCCATCACGTCGCGGACATCGCAGAAGCAGCGGGTCTGCTCGCCGGTGTCGTGGATGACCAGCGGTTCGCCCGCCAGCGCCGCCGCGACAAACCGGGGCAGCACCATCCCGTAGCTGCCGACCTGTCTGGGGCCGACGGTGTTGAAGAATCGGGTGACGACAACGGGCAGCCCCGACGCGCGGCTGTGGGCCAGGGCGAGGTGCTCGTCGAGGGCTTTGCTCATGCCGTAGGACCAGCGAGCGATGGTGGTCGGGCCGTAGACCACGTCGTCTTCCTCGGCAAAGGGGCTGCGTGAGCCCTTGCCGTAGACCTCGGAACTCGACGCGATGAGTGTGCGGGCCGGCGAAGGTTGGTTTCGCGCAAAGTCGAGGAGGTCGATGGTGCCGACGATGTTGGTACGGATCGCGGCTTCGGGATCGTCCATGACAAGCTGCACCCCGACCGCCGCCGCGAGGTGGTAGATCTCGTCGAATGCGACGCCCTCGCCCGCGAGGGCCGCCAGCCCGTCGGAGACATCGGCCTCGACCGTGGTGAGGCGCTGGTGCGCGGGCAGGTTGTGGGCGTTGCCCGTCGAGAGGTTGTCGATGACCGTGACTTCGTCACCCCGAGCGAGCAGGTGATCGACGAGGTGAGACCCGATGAATCCTGCGCCGCCGGTGACTAACGCGCGACGCCCGCCCGTGTCTGGGCGGGTCGTCGGGTTTGGGTGCTGGGGATTGACCGGATCGTGCAAGCGTTGCTCCCGTGTCCCCCACGGGCGGGGTGTCAGGCGTTGTCGGCGTAGGACTGGCTCGCACGGATGTTGCCGCGGAGGTATCCGCCGGCCGAGGCTTTGACGCCGTTGACCACCACGCCGAGGAACTCGGCCTTGCTCTCGGCGAGCTGGTTTCTGATCCGGGCGACGAGCCCGCGTTTCTCAGAGTACGCCCGGACAACCAGCATGGACGCGTCGCAGCGGTTGGCGATGCTGATGCCGTCGCCCGAGATGATCGCCGGCGGGACGTCGATGATGACGAGGTCGTACTCGGCCATTGTCTCGGTCAGCACCTCGCCGAAGTGGTGCCCGGCGAGCTGCTCGACCACGCGGTTGGCGTTGGAACCAACCGGCAGGAGAGAAAGATTCTCGGTCTGCGTCGTCACGGCGGCGTCCTGGACCGAGGTCGTCCCGGCGAGCACGTCGGAAAGCCCGGGCGAATCGCTGATCCCGAAACAGGTGTGCTGTGTGGGGCGGCGGAAGTTGGCGTCCACAAGGAGTGTGCGTCGGCCCGAAGCCGCAGCGGCTGCAGCAAGATTGGACGCGACGGTCGAAGCGCCCGACCCCGGCATGCCGCCCAGCACCATGAGTGATTTGTGCCCCGCGAGGTCCATCTGCTTGAGCAGCGGCGACCTGATCTGGCGGAAGCTCTCGGAGACCACGCCGCGTGGAGCGGCGCTGAACGCGCAGTGCATCTGATTGTTCGGGGTGGCGGAGTCTTCCGAGGCGTCGGGGACGATCCCGAGCACCCGGGTGCGAGGGATCATCGCGATGTCGGCGGGACCCTTGACTCGCTGGTCGAGAAGCTCACGCAGGAACACGATGCCGGTGGTCAGCCCCAGGCACAGCACCACGCCGGCGGGGATCATGTAGAGGATGTTCGGGAAGATCGGGCGGTCGGGGTTGCGTTCGTTCTGCAGCACCATAATGCGCTTGGAAGTCGCGAGCCGCGAGACGCTTGTCAGGGTCTGAAGCTGGGCCTCCATCTCGGCGCGGGTCTTGATGATGGTCTCGATCTCACGGTCGATGTCGTCGACCTTGGTCATGGTCTTGCTCAGGTCGACCAGCCGGGTGACGAGCCGCTCTTGGGTGATCGTCAGCTCGGTCTCTTGGGCATTGAGCGTGGCGATGGTGCTGCGCAGCCCGTCCACGATTGCGTCGAACCGCTTGCGGAGCAGGCGGTCGCGTTCCTCGTCGAGCTTGGACTTCCAAGACTCAGTGAGTGCGTTGGCCGAGACCATCGCGCGATGCTCTTCGCCGAAGCCCTGCCGCTGCATGGTTGACTTCTGCGCGCCGAGGGACGCGAGGGTCTGGTGGATGCTCTGAATGAGCGGCTCGGCCTCGATTGCGCTCCGCAGCTCGTCGGAAAAGGTCGGGCCGCCCTGGGCGTTGAGTTCCTGCTCGTAGCGGGCGAGCTGGGTGGCGGCTCCCTCCTTGGAGATGCGTACCGAGTGAAGTGTCGCGATGATGCCCTGCAGCTCGAGGTTCTCCGCGGCCCACCGCTGTTCGAGCGAATCGACCTTGTCGTCGCTGAGGATCTGCTCACGCAGCTTCTGGTTGGCGTCCAGATTTTTCCTGTACGCGTCGATCTGTTTTTCGAGAGCTTCACGCTGCGGTGCAAGCTGCTCGCGGGATTGTCTCTCGAGACGGAACAGGTATTTCTCTTTGACGAGCCCTAGCACGTTGGTCACGTCGTTGGCGCGCTTCCACCCCAGCTTCATCTCGATGATGTCGGTGTTGGGGACGAGCCTTGCAACCAGCGAGTCCTGCAACCACTCGGCGGCATCGGCGGTCTGGAACTTGCCGCCCGACGTAAATTTCTTCGTCCAATCTCCACCCAGCGCCTGGAGGCGGGGGTCGGAGACGACGCTGTCGATCACGTCGTCGGACTTCATCTGCGCGACCTGGGTGAGCGCGAACCGTTCCTGCTCATCCTCGTCCTTGCCGACCATGACTTCGAGGGTGGTCTGTGGCGGGAGCACCTGAAAAATGACCTGCGACTGGAAGATTGGGGCGTACTTCTTCAGCACAATGAACGAACCGATGCCGAGCAGCACGCCGACAATCACCGACGCGAGAAGCACCCACAGGTACTTCTTGAACATCTTGCCGATGTCAACGCTGGGTGCGGCTGGACCGGCCGAGGCGGCCTGAGATCGGACCGGGAACGGAGCGGTCGGCTTGGTGGTGGCAGTGGTCATGGTCTTGGTCCCTGTGGGTCGGGTGGGGTTCTTTCCAGTGCGGGCGTGGGCGGTTGGTACGCCGTCGTCGGGCAAGGCGTTCGGTTCGTCCGGTCGGGTTATCCCTCACCGAGCTCGGCGAGGAGGCTCTGTCGTGTTACTTCGTACTCTTCGTCGAGTTCGCGGCCCCGGTCCAGTAAGCCTTGGACCTCTGTAAGAACAGCCTCGGCCTGCGCGCGATTTCCCGACGCGAACTGAGCCTGCGCCAGGCGGACCATGTATTGCGCATCCACCGCGGTCCCACGCGAGAGCCGGACCGCGTTCTCAAACAGTGGGATCGCGTCGGCAGCACGGTCCATCGCGAGGTACACCGTTCCCAGCGTGTCCAACGCCTCTGGCTCGTTCGGGCCGTGTTTGGTTGCGTTCTCGGCATAGGGGAGCGCATCGCTCGGGCGGTCCAGGTCGGTCGCAAGGGCGTACGCGATGTTGTTCTCAACCTGCCAATCTTTCGGGCGGAGCTCCAGCGACCGCTTCCAGGTCGCCAGGGCGTCCTCGTATTGCTCGTTGTAGTAGTACTCGCCGGCGAGCGCGCGCAACGCCGAGTACTTGATGTTGGGGTCGCGTGTCGAATCGATCAGCGACATCAACTGGGAGAGCCCCTCGGAAACCGTGGCGGCGTCTCCCATCAGAATCCGGGCCGAAAACAGTTTCGTCCAGTCGGCGGCCCCCGGCTGCGAAGAGAGCCGGTTGACAAAGGTGAGTGTTTCACGCGGGTTGCTGAACACGCTGCGCATGGTTGTAAACCACGACGCCATCGAGTCTGCGTCTCGGCTGGTGAGCAGTTGGAACGAACCGAGGCAGTCGTTCCACGCGGCCTCCATGCGCCCGGTCTGGGCAAACACCCGCGCCCGGGCGAGCATCAGCGAGGGGTTGGTGATGACCACCTTCTGCGCCTGGGAAAACACACGCTCGGCCTCGTTGAGCCTGGGCGGCTTTGCGCTCAAGAGAAGGTCGGCCAGGCGGAGCATCAGCTGTGGGTTCTGATCGATCTCGAACGCGCCGAGATAGATATCCGTCGCCGCTTTCCGCATCCCCCCGAGAAGAAACAGCTCGGCGATCCGGGTGCGGTGCTGGGCGTCGAGCGGGCGGCGTTCAAACCAATCGTTCGCGGCCTGCACCGCTTCGCGCTCCATCCCCCGGCGGATCAGCGTGACCACCAACGCCGAGCGCAGCTCCTCGTTGGTCGGGTTGGTCCGTACCGCCGTCTGCCATGCCGCGATCGCTTCGTCCTCTCTGCCCAGGACCGCGAGCAGCTCGGCGCGGCGCCGGTGTGCCTCGGCCATGCTCGGGCGGATCTCGAGCGCGCGGTCGAGGTCCGCCAGCGCGTCGGGGATGAGGTCCGGGACGCGGGCCTCGGCCTCGGCGCGGAGGATCCAGACCCGGTGGTCGTCCGGCCAGCGCCTGACCGCGTCGTCGAGCGCCGAGCGGGCGGCGCGGTCGTCGCCGCGCTGCAGCATGATCCGGGCGCGGAGGAGCACCACCGTGAGGTCGGCCTCGCCGTTGGGGATCCCCGCCAGAACCTGCTCGGCTTTGTCGTACTGCCCCATCCCGATGAGCGCCTCGCACGCTCGGAGTTTCACAGACTGGTCGGCGTTCGGATCGTTCTCCAGAATCCGTGAATAGACGTCGTAGGCGTCGTTGAACCTGCTGAACCGCATGAGCGTGCCGCCGAGCATCGCGTCCACGCGGAACTCGCCCTCGGGCTGGTACCGAATCGCCTGCTGCATCGCGGTCATCGCCGCGTTTGTGCTGCCGCGCTGGATCATGAACTGCGCCAACGCGACGTACGGGCCAACACGATCGGTCGGCGGCGTCTCGGCGATGTACTTGGCGTAGGCGCGGCGGGCGGCGTCCAGGTCGTTCTGCTCGGCGTGCCAACGGGCCTCCAGCGCGATGAGCGAGTCCGAGACGCCCGGGGCGTCGTCGCGCCGAGCTTGTTCGATCAACCCGAGAGCCTCGTCCCACTGCCCGAGAGAAATGTAGAGGTTGATCAGCGCGAGCGTGTTGCGGATGTCATCCGGACGCGCAGCGAGAATCTTCTCGCGTCGGTCGCGGGCGGCGGTCTTGTCGCCGACCGAGCCTTCCAGCGTGAGCACCATCTGCATGAAGTCGGTGTTGGCGCGGCCGAAGGTCTCGCTGCGTCGGGCGATTTCGAGAGCCTCGTCTGGACGGTTCTCGCCGACAAGGACCTGGCAGAGCTCCATCACGGTGCCCAGGTCGTCGGGCCGGATCTCGAGCACCCGCTGCAAAGACGCGATGCCGTCGCTGGTGCGGTTGAGCCGGATCTGCGTCCGCCCGAGAAGCCGGAGCAGCGTGGTGTTGTTCGGCGCGGCGGCGATCGCCTGGGCCAGCGCCGCGAGCGCCTCGTCGTCCTTGCCCTCGAGCAGCAGCAGGCGGGCGCGGTAGCTCAGCCCATCGATATGATCGGCGTTGGTGGCGCGGGCGCGGTCGGTCAAACGCTTGACCTCGGCGACATCATTTGCCCGGAACGCCCGGTTGAACAAGAGCTCGAGCACCGTCGGGTTATCGGGTTCGAGCTGGGCGGCAGCGTCGAGCGCACGGTTGGCGTCGTCGGAACGACCCGCCCGGTCGTAGGCAGCGAAGATCGAAATCTGTTTTTGGAAGTCAGTGCGATCCGACTCCCCGATCATCTCCACGAGCGTGTCAACGGAGTTGACCCCCGCGAGCCCCTTGGCGATCCGGTTGAGTGCTTCGTCTTCCGGATACAACGCGAGGCCCTGGCGGATCGTCTCGTCGGCGGCCTCGGTGTCCTCGTTGAGGATCTGGTGCCGAGCACGCTCGAAAAAGAGCCGAGGATCCGGGCCGAGCTCGTCGATCGCTGTCTCCAGCATCTTGATCGCGGCTGCGACATCCGCGATCTCTGTCTCGGACCCGCTGGCGGCCCGCTGGGCAGCAAAGATCGCTCCCCGCACGGGGTCCGAGGACTCGCGGTCACCGAGGCGTTCCTCGATCAGCGTCAGACGCTCGCGGACGTACGGGTCGTTGGGGTTGCTGTTCTGCGCCTGGATCAGGCGGTCGCGGGCGGCTTCGAGGAGGCCGAGGTTGTACTCAACCTCGGCGAGCGCGACGTTCGCGGCGGCCATACTCGGGTCGATCTCGAGCAGACGTTCGAGGGCCGTGCGGGTGTTCCCGGACTGTCCGAGCTCCTGAGCGATACGGGCGCTGATCCACAGCGCATCGCGGTCGCTGTTGCCGGTGATCTGGTTGTAGTTGTCGACGAGTTTCTGCGCGTCGACAAAGTTGCCCTCGGCGACCGCGATCTTCGCGTCTAGAAGCTGGATCGCCGGCGAAGCCTCGGGCACGAGCGTGGCGAGTGCTTCCCGCGGAGCTTTGGCTCTGGCGAGCCAGTTGGCTTTCGCCTCGTCGGTCTCGGCTTTGGCGTGCGCTTCAACCGCGGTCTGGATCTGCCCGACGACCGCGCTGGTCTTGGCGTTGATGAGCTTGACGCCCTCGAGCCCCAACGGCAGCCGGGGTCGATCAATCACGGTTTGCAGCTCGGCGTACGCGGCATCAAAGTCGCCGCGCTCACGAAGAATGTTCGCATGGGTGAGCGCGAGCGAAGCGTCCTCGGGGTGCGCCTCTCGTACCTGGGACATCAGCGAGAGCGATCCCTCGTAGGATCGGGAGAGGTCGGTGAGCGACTCGAGGTTATACAGCCTGCGGAGAGCTTCGCGGGTGATCTTCGACGGGTCGATCGCCGCCATCTGTCCGGCCAGGTCAAGCGTGACCCGGCGGTACTGCTCGGTCAGCTCTTCGAGCTTGGGTGTCGCGGCCGGACCGAACTCGTCCACGATCGCGCTGGCCTCTTCACGGAACGTGATCTCGGTCGAGAGCATCGTCGCAAGAACGCCCGGCAGCGAGCGCTCGCCGTTGGTGGCGATAAAGCTCTCGATGAGCGCGACGCTTTCTGCGGTGAGGCTGTCGGCATCGATGCGTTGCCCGCGGCGACGGGCTTCCTCGGCGTCGATGCGCTTGATCGCTACGAGCGATTCGAGGGATATGTAGTCGTCCGGATTCGCCGCGAGCACGTCCTGAAGGTCACCTTCGGTCTGTTCCTGGTCGATCTCGCTCAGGTCGAGCCCGCTCAGCTTGATGCGGGCAAACGCCAGCCCGCGGTACCGACGGAGGGGCAGCCAGGACGCGTCCTCCGGCCGCATGGTCTCATGCAGCAGGATGAACTCGTCGCACGTGCTGATCACCGATTCGTACGCCTGGCGGGAGAATCCACCAAAGGCCGTGAGTTCCCAGAGCAGCTCGACGTACTGGATCTGGTAATCGACGTTCTCGAAGTTGTCCGACCGCGCCAGCTGCCGCTGCACCTGGACATAGGTGCCATTGAACTCGTTCTGGAGCTCACGGTCGGTCTCGGGCGTCCACAGCTCGAGCGCGTTCTCCCACTTGAGGACGTAGGCCGAGTTGTACGGGTCCTTGTTGACCGCTTTGGAATAGAGCACCTCGGCGGCGCGGACCTCCCCCTCGGCGAGCTTTACGTCCCCCGCAGCCGCGAGCTGAGCGGCAGACTTGAACACGACTTTCCAGGCGAGCGCACCGGTCCCGGCCGCGAGCAGCACGAGCACGGTGGAGAGAATCACGACGAACTTCACGTTCACGCGGGATGCCATGGGTCAGTTCTCCGCGCGGGGGGGGTGGGAAAGGGCCCCGCGGTTGGGCGGTGAGTCTAGCGCTGGGAGATCGCCTCGCTGCGCCTGGGGTTGTCGGGCGGGTACGCCCCGGTCTGGACGTCGATCCAGTCGGGGACACAAAGAAGAATGTCCCCGAACAGCTCGCCGAGCAGCTGGGAACTCAGCTCGGCCAGCTCGTCGGCCGAATCGACCGACGAGGAGTTGAACTGGATTTTCAGGTAATACGCGTAGTCGTCTTTGAGCTGGAACGCCAGTAGGCGGACCCCGTTGGCCGAGTCGGTGTGCCCGCCGTTGGCGACGAAGAAATACCCCGCGTAGAACGTTGCATCGTCGGAGACGATGTACTCGGACACGCGGAGGCGGATGTCCTCGGCGAGCCTGGGCAGACGCACCCGCTGCCCGCTCGGCGTGCGGACGCGGAAGATCGGGCCGAGGCTCTCGGGCACGTCCGGGTCACGGGTCCAGCGGGACTGATCGAGATTGAGCGGGATGCTCCGGGCGCTCGTGCCCAGCTGCAGGCCGCCGCCCACAAAGCACCGCTCGGGGACGTGAGGCACCGTGTCGATCATCCCGGTGTAGTACGCCGCGTGGAGTTCGATGTACTTGGGCTTGTTCGGATCGACAGGATTCCGCTGGCGGAAGAGACGGGTGATGTAGTTGCTCGTCCCGAGCTGCTCTTCGACCTCGGCCGGCTCGCGACGGTCGCGGACCTTGACCCAGTTGGGAGTCTCGTCGGGGATGGACGTCAACGCCAGCCCCGTCTCGGGCTCGATGGGCATCTTCCGAAGGTGCATCCCCATGAGGGGCACGAGCGTGTGCACGCCCCCAGCGGCGATCCCGATGGTCAGCGTCATCGCCGCCAGCCCGGTGATCGCCGAAGCACGCAGCGTCGGCATCCGCAGCGGGGTACCCGCAGGAGCGACCGCGTCGGCCGCGACGCGCTCGGGGACAGCTTTGTTCAACGCCCAGACCACACCCATAAAGAGCCCGAGCGAAGGGAGCAGCAGGATTGTGCCGATGATCATGTGGGCATCGCCGCTGGCAAGTTTCGTATCAATCAGGCTCAGCAGCCCGAGCACCGCGACGCGGACGATGTTCATAAAGAGCGCGACAGGAGCCGCGAGCATGAACACCGCGACACGCCGCCACCACTCGCCCGACCCGAGCACCGCAACCGCAGCCGAGAGTGCAAAGAACGCGATCAGCATCCGCATCCCGCTGCACGCTTCGGCGATGTTCAACTCCGTAATTTCTTCACCGTTCGACCCGATCATCGAGAGCATGTTGCCGTCGAGATCGACCGTGTACCCAAAGATCGGCCCGAGCAGGTTGAGGAGTATCCACGCCCCTTTGCTCGCCAGGAGCTGGAGCGGGAAGGTGAGCTGGATCATGATCGCTTCGCTGATCGTGATGCCCAGCGCAAGAAAGAGGATCGGGACCGCCGCGATGCGGAGGATGTCCGGCCCCATCGCGGTGAGCAGCACGCCGAACAGCGTGGTGATCATCGCAACGCCCTGCAGCATGTGGTTGGGCACCGCGAGCAGGAAAAAGACGTAGCACGCGATCCCGAGCAGGACGAGCGAGAGCCCGGGCCAGAACGCGCGGGCCTCGGCCGCCGCGAGCTTGTGCCGTTGTCTCCAGAGCAGGTACATCGAGATCAGCGGGATGACAAACGCGTGCCCCCAGTCCTCGACGTGTTTGATGCTGAACGTCGCCTGCCGAAAGAACCATTCCCAGTAGAGCGCAACGAACGCGAGCAGCGCGGCAACACCGAGCACCGGCCCGAGCTTGCCGCCGGCGGCTTTGCGGTCAGGTCCGGTGTTGGTCGCCTCGGTCTGGGTCGGCATCGCCTGACAGTTCCTCTCTCGTCACTCGACACAAGCCCGTACGGTGTGCATACCGGGCGGGTTCATGTCGAGCCCAGACCCAAGCCGTTAGCGACCGGTGATATTGGTGGGAGGTGCGCCGAAGACATCGTTGCCGAAGTTACGATCGAGCAGGAACCCAAAGCCGTAGGACGCGCGGAACCCGTTGCGGAGGACCGCGAGCGGGTAGGCCCAGAAGTTGGTTCCCATCGAAATAATGTCGTTGGGCTTGAGGACCACGTCGGGCTGGGTGCCTTCGACGATCGCTCTGTAGTTGAGCATGATGGTTGCTTGGCGGTTCTCGCCGATCATTCGGGTCAGGTCGCAGCGTTCGGGGATGCCCAGCGAGCTCAGGCCGCTGGCGCTGGCAATCGCCCGACGCAGCGTGTACGGGCCGACCGCGGGCAGGGTGTACGAGCCCGGCCGTCCGACCTCGCCTTCGAGATAGATAAACCCCTGCTGCGAGGGCGGGATACGGATCACGTCGCCCGGGCGAACCACGATGTTGTAGCGGGCGTCGCCGCTCAGCAGCGGGCGGGTATCGACCTTGATGACCCGCTGGGTCATCAGTGAGCCGGCGTCCATCGGGTCGCTGTTGGACGAGGTCCGGACGGTCCGGACCCACTCGCCGTTGACAAAGATCCACGCCGAGTTGGTCTCAGACAAAGTCGGGTCGGCCGTTGGCGCCGCGTTGCCCTCGATGAGGTCGATCGCGGGCTGCTCGGGCTGCCACGAGGCTGTGGTGGTGGTCGAGTTGCTGCCGCCGATGACCGCGGGCGAGCCGCCGTCGCCGGTCAGGGTATCGAGCAGGTCGATAAAGTCCTCGCCCTGAGGTTGGCTGCCGCCGGTTGGTGCGCTGCTGGTGCCCGGGTTGGTGGGCTGCTGATCGAGCGGGATCTGGCGAATGACATAAAGGTAGGGAATAGTCTCGGCGATCCCGCCGGCGGTGGTGATCGCTTCGAGCAGCCTGTAGTCGGCGGTCGGGACGTAGTAGGTGCCCGCAGCCGCGACGGCGCCGAAGATCGTGAATGTCTGGTTGCGGCTCTGGGCAACTGTCACCTGCACGAGCGGGTCGTTGACCAGCGAGGAAGTCGCATCGGCGACGACCTGGCGGGCCTGCTCGGCGGTCAGGCCGTTGACGTTGAGTTCGCCCAGCTGCGGGATCGTAATCGCCCCCCTTGTGTCCACCAGCATCGGATAAATCTCGACCTGGTTGGGGCTGATGATGTCCCAGATGCGGACTTCAAGCGTGTCGCCCGGCCCGATGCGGTATTCCGAAGCCTCGGGGCGGAGGTCGTCCGGGCGGATCGTGTCGTGCTCGACATACTGGTCGGCGGGGCCTTCGATCGCCGCGATTCGGTCAAGAATCGGGACCGAGGTCGGGGTCGCCTCGGCACGGATGACCTTGCTCGGGTCAAAGAAGGTGTCGATGTCGGCGGTACAGCCGCCCAGCCCGGCGAGAATCGCAGCGGACAGGCCGGCGGTGCCGAGAAGGACAAAAGCGCGGCCGCCCGAACGGCGAGGCCACGAACGGAGCGTCGAAAAGGCAGCGGTAGGTCCCAAAGCTGGACTCCTTCAACCGGCGGTCTGATCGGAGGCAACGGCCCCCGACGGTGGTGTGTCCTGCAAAGACGAACGTCAGTCCCTTGCAGTTCGATTCGGAACGCTAGCAGAACCCCGATAGGTGTCAAACTACGGGGACTCGGGCAGAACAAACTACCCGCTGCTCAAAGAAGAGGATCGACCGAAAATGCAGTGGTGGTTGAACCCGTCATGCCAGATCTTCCCACTTGTTGTATCAAACAGGACTTCAATGGACCGTCTCGATCGCACGCCCGATCCTACTGTAAGAGTGATGAACCCGCCAAGCACACGCGCATCCAAACAAAATCCTTCCGCACCAGCGCCCCGCCACCCACGCACCCCGGGCGGCGATCCGATGCGACGGATCGACAAGCCACTGGTCAGCCTGACCGGGATGGTCCTGAACAACGGCACCGACAAGCCGCACACCCTGGGCATGAAGCGAAAGCCGCCGTGGCTCCGCGCAAAGGTGCCCGGGGGCGAGGGTTACACCAAACTCAAAGGCATCCTCGACGAGCACAGCCTCCACACCGTCTGCGAAGAGGCCGGCTGCCCGAACATGGGCGAATGCTGGGCGCGGGGCGTCGCAACCATCATGATCCTGGGGGATACCTGTACCCGGGCGTGCGGCTTCTGCAACGTCAAGACCGGGAAACCCCCTGTGCTGGACAAGGACGAGCCCCGCCGCGTCGCCGAATCGCTCGGCCTGATGCACCAGGGAGCAGGTCTCAAGCACATCGTCATCACCAGTGTCAACCGCGACGAACTCCCCGACGGCGGGGCGGGAATCTGGGCCGAGACCATCGTGCGCAGCAAAGACGCCTGCCCCGGCATGTCCATCGAGGTCCTGATTCCCGATTTTGAGGGAAACCAAGGGGCTCTCCAGATGGTGATCGACGCCGAGCCTCACATCATCAACCACAACATCGAGTGCGTGCAGCGGATGTACCCGGCGGTCCGCCCGAGCGCCAAGTACGGCCGTTCGATCGAACTGCTGCGGCGGGTCAAAGAGCAGGGGCGCGTCGCCAAGACCGGGATCATGGTCGGCATCGGCGAGCGGGACGAGGAGGTCCTCGAGCTGATGGACCAGGTGATCGAGGCAACGAGCAAGCATACCGGGCCGCACGCCGGCGACCCGTGCGACATTCTGACGATCGGCCAGTACCTTCAGCCGTCGCGCAATCACCTCCCGATCGACCGGTGGGTGACCCCCGAACAGTTCAAGGTGTTCGAGGAGGAAGGGGTCAAGCGCGGGTTCAAGGTGGTGGTGAGTGGGCCGCTGGTGCGTTCGAGCTACCACGCGGACCACCAGGCGGACGTGCTGAGCACGATCGAGGAGGAGCGGGCGAAGCGGGGTTGACATGTCGTATATCTTTTGCTATACTGATGATGTGTAATCGATCCCGCCTCAACTTCGACTTCTCAGCCGTTGAAGACATGAATGAGCTGTAAGTAAGTACCTTGAATGCCATCTTCAGTGGAGGCAACCACTGGCTGGGGAAATGGCTTTCGAGGTGAGCCGATAGGCATGGACGCCATACTTGCATGGATTGCAAGTGTCGTTACATGAGATCTGTTCACCTCGGGAGCGTCGAAATGCCGTCAGAGACTCGTTTCGCGGACTTGCGTCGCCGATTGGAAGCACATGGCTGGACGCTCGACAGAATCAACGGCTCGCACCACGTCTTCGTCAAAGAAGGCGAAAGCCACATCTCGGTCCCGGTCCATAACCACCGGGTCAAGCCGGGCTACGTCCGGCGGATCGAAAAAAGGCTCGGGATCAAAATCGGATGACGGGCTCACCGCTGCAGAGCGCAAGCACCTCGCGCGACCGTTTGCAAAGCGGATTCTTCAACGCGCAGAGAAAGTAGCGAAGTCGTACCGTCTGGTGATCGAAGAAGATCAGGACGAGGGCTACATCGGCAGCACCATCGAGTTGCCGCTTGTCATGGGCGGCGGCAAGACGATCGCGGCCTGCGCCAAGAATGTCCTCGAGGCGACCACCGCGGTGATCGCTACGATTCTGGAGGCGGGCGAAACCCCACCCGCTCCCGCCCGCGACGGCAAACGCGATCAGCAGGTCAATATCCGCCTCACAGCCGAGGAAAAGCTGCGGCTTGAAGAGGCGTCGAGACGCGAAGGGTTCAGGAGTCTCTCAGATTTTCTGCGGGCATCGGGGCTCGGCCGCGCGAGTTGAGCGTGATTTCGTAAGCCAGCCGCGGACCGAAATGGCTCTATGCCTGTGCATCTACACCCGTTGTTTCGCTCACCGGGCTGAAGAGATCGAGGATCTCGCAGCGCTCGACAGCGCGGCAGCCGTGGGGGAGGTTGGAGGGCAGCAGCAGCACCTGCCCGCCGCGGACCTCGACCGTGCGGCGGCCGGCGGGCTCGTCGAGGTCAAACTCGGCGCGCCCAGAGAGCATGACGACCATCTGTTCGTTCTCGTGCTGATGCACCGGGACTGTGAAACCGGGTTCGAGGATGACGCGCGAGATCATCATCTGCTCGCCCATCACCCGCTGCCGGCTGAGCAGCGGCATGGGGCTGTCGGTGGGCAGGTCGGCGAGTGTCAGGAGTTGTGCGGTGGGCATGGTCGGGTTCTCCGGGAGTGGTGCGTCGTTGTGTTGTGTTCGCAGGAGAGAGTCTACCGAATGCACCCGACAGCTCTTCCATGATCTTACTCTGCGGCGTTTGGCGATGAACCTGCTCTGGGTGTGCCACGGCTCTGTGAGCCGTGGTCGCCTGCATCCGTGCCGCTCGCTCGGCCAAGATGGCCGTGGCACACAGGACGAACACCGGTGAGATGCTCTACGCTGTGTCCATGCACCCAGCCGAACTGCACGTTGTCGAGCCCGGGTCCGTTGTTGATCTCGGAGCGATTGATCCCCGCCGGACGCCCGGTTTGAGCGGGTCGAAAGAGAAGGAGCGAGCAGCCGCCGAGGCGATGCACACCGAGAATGTCGTCGCGATGCGAGATTTGCAGTATCGGCTGTGGGCCGAGGGCGGGCGTTCGGTGCTGGTGGTGCTGCAGGGGATGGACACCGCCGGGAAGGACGGCACGATCCGCCATGTGTTCGGCGCACTCAACCCGCAGGGGGTCTGCGTGGAGGGGTTCAAGCAGCCCACGCCGGAGGAGCTGGCGCACGATTATCTGTGGCGTATCCATCGCAAGACGCCGGCGCGGGGGCGCATCGTGGTCTTCAACCGCTCGCACTACGAGGATGTGCTGGTGGTGCGTGTGCACGGGCTCGTCCCCGAAGCGGTGTGGCAGCGAAGGTACGAGGAGATCAACGCCTTCGAGCGGCTGCTCGCGGGCAGCGGGACGACGATTCTCAAGGTCTTTTTGCACATCTCGAAGGACGAGCAGAAAGAGCGACTCCAGGCAAGGCTCGACGACCCGGCGAAGCGCTGGAAGTTTTCTGCTGGAGACCTCGCCGAGCGGAAGCGGTGGGGCGAGTATCAGACGGCGTACACCGAGGCGCTCTCGCGGTGCTCGACCGAACACGCGCCGTGGTTTGTGGTCCCCGCCGATCGCAAGTGGTACCGCAACTGGGTGGTCTCGTCGATCGTGCGTCGGGCGTTGGAACGGCTTGATCCGCAGCCGCCCGAGGCCGAGTTTGATCCGGCGACGGTTGAGATCGACTGAACGTAGGACGCGACGGCGTGGCTGGGAGGAAGCTCATGCGGGTTGCACGAGAGATGTGAGCATCCCAACGAGCCCCGAGCGCAAGCTCGGTGTCACGAATGGTCGATATTCGCAGAGAACACCAACACTGTGCTCGCGCACAGGGCTCGTAAAGAAACCTGGAAACTCCTGAGAAGGTGTATCAGAGCCCCGCGAGCTTGCGGATCGCTTTGTCGAGATTGGGAGGCACAGGCATTGCGCTCAGACGGCTCTGCCTGACCAGCGCAAAGTCGGCGAACCGCTCGTCGGCTTTGATTGCTGCGAGCGTGGCGCCGTCCGTGCTCGCGGCCCGCACCGGAGCGATATCGACAAGGACAAACTTCGTGTCGCCGGCAGCGGTTGTGCCCGGGCGGTCGGGGTCGGGGTGTGCTCCCTTGACGACTTTCGCCAGGCCGACGATCCGTTTGTCGCTGCCGGTGTGGTAGAAGAGTACCTCGTCGCCGTTCCGAACCGCCCGCATGTGCTTCTGGGCAGCGGCGTTCGAGACGCCCGTCCAGTCGGTGCGTTTGTCACGGACCAGATCGTCCCACGAGTAGTCGCCCGGCTCGGTCTTGAAGAGGTAGGTTGTCATGATGGGCAAAGCGTAGAGGCCTCGGCATGGCGGCGGCTGTGAACCGGTTTGCGCTCTGCACATGGTCTCTCAGAAAGGCAACCGCCCCGCGATGGTCGCGGGGCGGTTGCACGATTTGACTTGTCAGCAACTGGTGTAATCAGCCGTCGTTGGACGCGGTTTCGATCCCGGCAACTTCGTCAGAAGCGTCTTCGCAGTCGGACTTTTTGTCGGAGCAGTCGGATTCGATGGTGTCGGCGACGAGTTCGGCGGTATCAGAGCACTCGGACTTCATCTCGGAGCAGTCGGCCTCGGTGGCGTCGGCGACGAGTGTGGCGGTGTCAGAGCACTCGGATTTCATCTCGGAGCAGTCGGTCTCGGTGGCGTCGGCGACGAGCGCGGAGCCTTCAGAGAACTCCATGCCTGCGGTGTCGCAGTGGGCCTTCATGGCTTCGGAGCAGTGATCGGCTGCGCCTTCGTCGCACTCGGCTTTCATCATCTCACATGCTTCGGCGGTAGTGGCTGTCTCGGCGTCGAAGTTGACAAGCCCGGGGGCGGCCTTGGCTGCTGTGGCGCAACGGGTGGCGCAGTCGTCTTCACCAGCCGCGTCGGCAACGAGAGTGGTCTCGACCGCCGCGACGTTGGAGTGGCACGAGGATTCGGCCTGGGTCGTCGCAGCCGCGGTGACCGCAGCACCCTCGGTGGTGTCGCAGGTGGTGCCCAAGGGACAGCCGGTGGTGGCGAAGTTGTACGCACCCATGCCGCCAAGGGCGAGGGCGCCGACCGCGACGAGGGGCTTGAGAAGGGACAGGGTGCCAAACTCCATGGGCTCACTCCTTGGTGATTTCGGACGTGGTGTGGATGAACAGACAGACCAATCGGCCGTTCCGGGCACGATCTCTCCAGAGTGTACGGCAAAAGCACGCAAAGCATTCCGCTTTCTTTCAAGAATGAGGTCGGCGTTCCCGGACGGGGTTGAGCCGGGGCCTCGGGCGGCCGATAGAGCAGATGAATGCCCGTGAGATTTGTTTGATCGGGTGTTGTTATGGAGGGTCAATGGCGTCTCGGAGTGACGACAGCAAGGCTGGCAGCGGCGCTGCGCCCGGCGATCGCGCGTCGAAGGCGGGTTCTTCCCGGCGACGGCCGAGCGCGGACGCGGTCGAGCGCGCCCTGGCAGAGGTCTCGCAGACGCTGGACCGCCTCAAGCAGGTCCGCGCCGAGCGCGCCGAGGCCGAAGCGAGATTCCAAGCCGAGCTCCAGGCCCGGGACGATCAGGTCGCGGCCGCCGAAGCCGCTCTCGAGTCCGAGCGCGAGGCCCGCACCGGGGCCGAGGCAAGGATCGAATCCGCCCAGCAGGTCGCCGAGGGCGAGCTCGAACGGATCAACACCGAACTCGAGGAGATCAAACAACGATTTGCCGAGGAACTCAGCGCCAAAGAGAGCGCGGTCGAGCGCGAGGCAGCCGCGGCGACGGCGCTGGAGACCGAGCGCGACCGGGCGGTACAACAGGCCGAGCAACTCGCCAAGGACCTTGCGACCGCCGAGCGGGACATGGCATTGCAACGCGAGGCGATGGCGGAGTTCGAGTCCCGGCTCGCCGAGGCCGACGCCCTCCGTGAGCAGGTGACAAAGCTCACCAGCGAGATCGCCGCCGCCCACGAGCGGGTGGAGGAACTGGAGGCGGACGGGCAGAAAGCGCTCGCGGCCGCCGAGGCGCAGGCCGAGGACCTGCTCCAGCAACTGCTGAAAGCCGAGGCCCAGTCCGAGGAGCGGTCGGCGCAGTTTGAGGCATCGGTTGCGGAGATCGAATCACGCGCACGCGTGGCCGAGGCCCGGGCGATCGAGCTGGAATCAGCCTTACAAGAGACTAGGGCCGAGCTCGAATCGGGGACCGCGCAGCTCGAAGCCCGCGCGACAGCCGCCGAGCGGGCCGCCGAGCAGGCGACCGAAGAGGCAACCGAGAACGCCCGCGTGCTCGAGAGCACCCTTGCCCAGCAGCGGGATGAGCTCGAACGACTGGGCCGGGAGGTCGAGGAGCATCGCGCCGCGAACCAGGCCGCCGAGCAACAGCACGCCGAGCTCGCCGAGCGTTTGAGCACGGTCGAGCGTTCGGCGAGCGAAGCGGAGGAACGCTTCGGGACCGAGCAGCAAGAGCAGGCCGCCGCGCTCGAAGCCGAGCGCGAGCACGTGCGCGAGATGACCGAGAAGCTCGACCTCGCCGCCGACCGGATCGACGAGCTGCAGCAGACACTCGAAGAGCGCGAGCAGGAGATCCAGGACGACGGCAAGTTCGAGGAATCGATGGCGGCGCTGACCGGCGAACTCCACGAGCTTCATGAGCAGCTCGACGGTGCAGAGCGCGAACGGGACGCACTCCGCAATCAGGGCGAGCCCGCGGCGGGGGGGAACACCTCCACTTGGGACGATGCCCGCTTGGCGCTCCGCCGTCAACGGCTGCGTCGTGCGCGGCAGCTCCTCCGCGAACACGCGTCCAAAGCCGACCACGTAGAAGAGGTGCTAGTCCAACGGATGGAGCAGTGCGAGGATGTGCTCTCGCGGCGGCGGGAGCTGGTGCAGGCTCGCGAGGTCATCGAGCGTGCGCACAAGAAAGTCGTGTCGACCAAGTCAAGGTCGGGTGCCGCGGCGATGGTGTTCTTCGGGCTGGGCACACTCGCCCTGCTCGCGGGCATCTCCTGGGCGGTCGTGACTCGTTCGTTCCCGGCGCGGTACGCGGCGTCGGGCGTCCTGGCGGCCGAGTTTACCGAGACCTCGCCGACCCCCGAGGCGCTCCAATCATGGCAGGAGTTTCACGAGAAACTGTTGCTCGATCCGCAGCTGATGTCCCATTGTGCCGAGCGGCTCGCGCAACGTGGCTTTGCCGAACTCGGACAGCCCGCAGCACTCAAGGTGATGCTCAAGAACGAGATGACCTGGAGCTCGCCCGAACCGGGCAAGCTCATGTTCGAGCTCAAGGGGCAGGGCAGAGAAGCGACGGCGCGGGCGCTTGAGACCTATCTGACAAGCCTGATCGCCCAGTCGAGCGCTCTGCGCCAGCGGCGGAGCGAGACCTCAACGACCGTCATCGCCGAGCCGGTCCATGCCGGGAACGAGCCGATCGAGGACCCGCGTCTGGCGTACGCCGGGATCGGGCTGGGCGCGAGTGCGCTCCTCTGCCTGCTGCTCTGGTTCGGGATCTGGAAACGGATGGCCAAGACCAAGACCGCGTTCGAGAACTCGGCCGCGGTGGACCATCTGCTCGAGGACGCGCGGTGGGTCGATCCGATCCAGAAGATCATCGAGTCGCCGGGCGATGGCTCGGGCAAGAAGGTCGCCTGACAGCCTGATCCTCGGCATGGTTTACAGAAAAAGAGAGCCCGGCCGCGTCGCGTCTGGTTTGACACGACCCGGCCGGGAACAAGATCGGTGGGATTGTTCTCAGTGCATATCGAGCACTTCGGGAACACCGAGCAGCACGCCGTCGGTATCGGAATCGCTGCCCGACACGATCGCCAAGCGGTCGGCGTTGATGCTGACGGTCACGGGGATCTCGCGGTTGAGCAGCCCGCCGTTGAACGTAAACTCGGCGATGACGGAGACGGGTTCGTTGTTCTCGTTGAGGACGACGAGGCGGTACTGGCTGCCTTCGGTCGCGGGGAGATTGATGCCAAAGAGCTTGGCGGTGTGCCAGTCGGGGTTGACCCAGACCGCGGCCTTGGCGTCGCTGGAGAACCCGGAGTCGTTGCCGACGAGGGTGATGCGCTGGGTGGAGTCATCGACGAGCACGTCGATGAGATACTCCGGGCCGAACTTATCCCGGATCGCCGAGATGAGGGCGTCTTCCTGCGATTGAAAGTCCTGGAGCAGGCTCTGGAGTTGGACCGCGGTCACGCCGAGCACGATCGCCGCGGCGGCGCACCCGAGGGCAACCGCGCGCCAGATCGACGCGACCTTGCGGCGGTGGGCGACCTCGGGCAGCTCGGCGATGGAGTCCGGGTCGTCGAGGCGGAGGCTCGCGTGGACTTCCTGCGCCCGGCGATGGGCGATGGACGAACCCACAGCCTCGAGCACGCGGGCCCGCAGCGTGGCGGGGGGTGCAACGTCGGGCAGGAGCGCGTCCATCCGGGCGAGCCTGGTCTGTTCGCGGCGGACCTGTGCCTGCACGTGAGGCGGGGCGGCGTCAAACGCGGCATTGAACGCGGCGCACTCCTCGTCGTCGAGCAGTGAGAGCGCGTCAAGCAGTGCGTTCTCGAGCAGTTCCCGTTGTGTCATGCTGAAAGCTCCTCACCTGTCCGCTCGCGGAGTCGCACCAAGGCCCGGCTCAATGCCGACTTGACGGTGCCCAGCGGCGTTTCCAGTTCTTCGCTGATCTGCCGGAGTGTCTGGCCGCCGAGATACGCCCTCTTGACCACACGTTGTTGCAGCGCCGGCAGATCGGCGATTTTCTTCATCACTTCGGCGAAACGCTCGTCCCGCTCGATTTGTTGCCCGATCGGCCTGTGCTCGCGGCGTTCGTCACGAACGGCCGATTCTTCGATACTCGAAGCGGTGATCCGCGCCCGCTTGCGCCGGAGACGGTCCACGAGGTGCCGCCGGGAGATGAGCATGACCCAGGTCACCAGCGCCGCCCGCTTGGGATCAAATCGGTCGGCGGTTTTCCACAGCCGAACGAATATTTCCTGAACCGCGTCGTCGGCATCCGCCCTCGTGGGCATCGCCTGGTACGCCATCCGATACGCCAGCGAGCCGAACCGGTCGTACAGCTCTTCGACCGCGCCCTGATCGTCCGCAGCCACTCGCTGCATCAGATCAAGATCGACCGCATTCTGTTCTTCCTTTCCCGACATGGACCATTCTCCAACTGGAGAAATCTCCGGGCAGAGAACCTGCCTCGCACGAGCACTGTAACTATACGGAAAAGGCTGTCCCGAGGATCCGGATGCGAGGGCAAATCTCGGAGAATGGACGATTTTGCAAGGTTGTTGTTAGGATTTTGTGCAAGATGCACTCTTGAACCGCTGCAGATGGGTTTGCAATCCGCGTCAGGTTTCGTTAGGCTGGAATGATCGGACCGATACAAAGAGGAGAAGCACCCGCGCTTCGCGGAGCAGGTGATGACAGGTTCGCGAGACCAACAGGTACGCAGCATTCGCCCATTCAGTTGCGGCGAGCGGCTGTGGTATGTGGTTCCCGGCCGGGCTTCCCGCCGGGGCGGGTTCACGCTTATTGATGTGTTGGTGACGCTCGGGGTGGTGGCGCTTCTGATGGGCATCATGCTGCCCGGGCTCGGCAAGGTGCAGGAGATCTCCCGGCAACTCGTCTGCAGATCCAACCTCCGTCAGATCGGACTCGGGCTGGTGTTGTACGCGGACTCTTCAAGGGATCAGCTGCCCACCAGCGTCTTCAGTGATGTCAATCGGCAAAAAGAAAACGAGGTCGAGTACTCGCCCGAGGACATGATGACCCTCCGGCTCTCCAAGGGGCTCTCCCGCAGGACCAACTCGACGTGGGACGGCCTCGGGCTGCTCTACGAGACCGAGATGCTGCCTTCGCAGGCGATTTTCTACTGCCCCTCGCACCACGGCAGCGCTGCGTTCAAGGACATCGCTGATACCTGGCGCACTCACGCCGGAGAGATCGTTGGCAACTACCACTTCCGCGGGAAGGGGCCCAACGGCTCGACCCGGCTTTCCTTTATCGAGCCCAGTCGCTCGGCGATCGCGGCCGACGGCCTGAGGACGGTCGAGGACTACAACCACCGTGTCGGGCTCAATGTGCTCCGGGCGGATCTCTCGCTGTTCTGGCTCTCTGACCCGCTCGGGCGGATCGGGGACTATATCGAGCTCGCCGGCGAGGACTCCTTCGACACCTACGACTTCGATATACTCTGGGACAAGTTCGACGCCCCCTCCGACACGATTCTGCCCGGCAGGTAAGCCCGATCGCAGCGGTCGCGGCTACAGTCGGGGCATGACTTACCCAAACCCCAAGACCAGTTTGTCGTCGCTTCCTGTTGTTGTCGCTGCGCTGTCGTGCGTCCTTGCGAGCGTGGCTTGCGCCCAACTCTTGCCTCAGCGCGAGTACTACGGCATCGACCGCACCATCCCCATGGATGTCGCCATGCCCGAGGGCGTCGCCGGCGAGGTCAAGATCGTGCTCTACTCGCCGGGTGGTGACGAGGTCGCGGTCGCGGCAGCATCCGAGGGTGCGGTCGATCTTGCCGGGCTCTTCCCGGTGCTCTGGACCACCACCACCCCGACCATGCTCTACGCCCAGCTTCTTGTCGACGACAAGGGCATCGGTTCGCCGGTGGTGCTCTCCCCGATGGTGACTCCCAACCTGGCGATCAGGACGATGAAAGACAACCGGCCGCACGCGCAGTTCCCCGACCGCTCGAGACAGGGAGCGGTCTACGCCGGGCTCCGCGCGTGGACCGATCGCCACGTCGTCTTCTCCACGAGCCTCGGCGACATCGAGTTCCGCATGCGTCCGGACAAAGCGCCCAACACCGTCGCCAACTTTATTGACCTCGTCGAGGGCGGCTACTACACCGATATCATCTTCCATCGCATCATGGGCAAGACCAAGTTCATGGCCCAGGTCGGCGACCCCACCGGCACCGGCAGCGGCGGCCCGGGGCGGTTTATCGACCTGGAACAGTCCGACCTGCCCCACGACTTCGGCGTCCTCTCCATGGCCCGCACCGGTGACCCCAACACCAACGGCAGCCAGGTCTTCGTGTGCTTCAGCAGAGACGGCACGTTCTTCCTCGACACCCAGTACTGCTCGTTCGCCCAGGCGGTCGCGGGTGCCGACACGATCCTCGCGCTCGAAGCGGTGGAGACCGGCGCCGGGGATCGACCCCTCGACCCCCCCATGCTCAAGTCGGCCAAGACCGTCCCCGCCCCGCCCTTCGGCACCGGGCCCGAGCCGCTCACCCGCCCGGAGACCATCGGGCGGTAATCGGCCCGTTCCTGGTTCGTCAGGGAACTTCCGAACAATCAGGGGGGCGGGCTTTCCAGCCCGCGTTGATGCGGCCTGTTGCGGTAGCGGTGAAAAACAGCTTCGATCTGCATTGTCCAGGGGCTTTTGCGATCAGAACCGCACCCGCGCCGAGAGCCCGGCCATGAGCGCCGCGTCGCCGTCCGGCTCGGCGATGGTCGCGCCGGTCGAGTCAAGAAACTCGTACCGGCTCCACGCGGCGGCCCCGATCGTCGCCTCGATCTCGAAGTGTTCGCCGGGCGTCCAGATCGCCCCGAGCATGACCGGGATTCGGTCGTCGCGCATCACGCCGCCCGGGATGGGGCCGGTGTCGCTCAGCCGATACTCGCGGGCTTCCCATCCGGCCGACGCGAAAAAGGTCCAGTCGTCCCACGCCTTGTAGCTCAGGCGGAGCCCGTCGTCGGCCGTCGCGAGGGTCCACTCCTCGCTGATCTGCCAGTGGATGATCGGCAGCGGATACACGATCGGGTCGTCCTCGAGCCTCGACCGCACCGCGATACCCAGCCCGACGCGGAGTTTGTCGTTGACCGCGTAGGTCGCGCCGACGCTGGCCCGGCCGATGAACCCGTCGCCGAGGTTCTCGCTGTCCTCGCCCGCCCACGAGGCCTCGCCGCCGACAAACCACCACCAGTTGTCGTTGGCCTGTGCGGTATAGCGGGCGTTGAGAAAATACTTGGCAAAGTCGCCCGCCGGGTCGCCGGTGCTGACGATGCCGGTTGCGCCCTCGAAGTCGTAGAACGAGAACTCGGCCCCGATCGCGACATCCACAAACCATGTTTCGTTCTCGGCGTATCGGGCGCTGAGGGTGGGCCCGAGCCGCGCGACCGAAACCGTGCCGCTGCCATCGAGGTCGGTTTCCGTCGCGATCGACCCCCGCGACCGCAGCGAGAAGCTGACCTTCGCCAGGGTGTCGTTCAGAGGCTGGGCGGCACAGAGGGCGGGCAGAATCAGCGAAGGAACGCAGGCAATCGCGAGCATCGGGGTGCGCATCGGGTCTCTCCAAGGTCCGGACGGGCCGGGGGCGGGTGGTCGTTGATCTCGGGCATCCTACAGCACGGCGGGTTGCCTGTCAGCGGGCCGTGCGGCAGGAGCCGTGGGGGATCGGCGGCCTACACTTGTCACCACCTGTTTCCGGGGCGGTAACTCAATTGGTAGAGTGCCAGCTTTGCAAGCTGGAAGTTGGGCGTTCGATTCGCCTCCGCTCCATTCTGACGCCGCGATGAACGACCCGCACCACGCGGGCGGCCGTGCGAAGCGTCTGCCGGAGCGGGAGCCGTGCCAGAACGCCACACCACAAAAGCACACACCCGGACCCGCCGTGACCACGCCTTCGAGACGGCTGAGGACTACGTCGAAGCGGTCGCCGACGTTGTGGACGACCGCAGCGAGTGCCGGGTCCGTGATCTCGCCGAGCGGTTCGGGGTAAGCCACGTGACGGTGGTCCGGATCGTCCGTCGGCTCGCGGGCGAGGGGTATCTGACGACCGAGCCCTATCGCCCGATCGAGCTGACCATCAAAGGCAAGCGGCTTGCGCGGCGGTGCCGGGTGAGGCACGAGGTGGTGTTCCGGTTTCTGCTGGCGATCGGGCTGGATGAAAGAGTTGCCGCGGTCGATTCTGAGGGGATCGAACACCACCTGAGCCCCCAAACGCTGGCGAGGTTCCGGGAGATCGCCGAGTCGGGGCGGCTGTAGCGGGTTTCTGAGGATTCTCCAGCATCACGCCCGTGCGGACGTCGGTTGTCCCCTCGCTTGCGCGAGGGGCTCTCTTTGGTGTGCACAGATTCTTCGCAGAGCCCCTCGCGCAAGCGAGGGGGCACGCTCTGAAAAACTGTGAAACTTGCCTTGCGGTCTCAGAGTGAGTATTGTAGCCAACGCTACAAATGGGCGGGGTGATCTTCAACCACGCAAGAAAGGTCTCAGCCATGGCATCGGATGCTGCAATTCGCCGATTCACGATTCTCGCGTGCTGGCTCGTTGTCGGGCTCATGCTCACCGGCTGCGGCAAGGGTGACACCTCGGGGTCAACCTCCGGAGACGCCACCGGACGCGACCGCAGCCAGAGCGGGTACACCATCGTCACGACCGTCGGCATGATCGCCGATATCGCCCGCGCGGTCGCCGGCGACCGCGCCGAGGTCATCGGGCTGTTGGGCTCCGGCGTCGATCCGCACCTCTACAAGCCGACCCGCAGCGATGTCGAGAGGCTGCTGGCCGCCGACGTGATTTTTTACAATGGGCTCCTGCTCGAAGGCAAGATGACCGACTCGCTGGTCCGGGCCGCGACCGCTGGAAAAAGGGTCTCCGCGGTGACCGAACTCCTCGACGAGCAATACCTGCTCGAGCCCGCAGAGTTTCACGGCCTCTACGACCCGCACGTCTGGATGGACCCCGCGGCCTGGGCGCGCGCCGTCGAGGTCGTGCGCGACAAACTGACCGACTTCGACCCCGACAGCGAGAGTGTCTACCGCGCCAATGCCGCGGCCTATACCGAGCAACTCGCGGCGCTCGAGAGCTACGCCGTCGGGGTGCTCGCGAGCGTGCCTCCGGAGCAGCGGGTGCTCGTCACGGCCCACGATGCCTTCAACTACTTCGGCCGCCGCTTCGGGTACGAGGTCGTCGGCATCCAGGGGCTCTCGACCGAATCAGAAGCCGGCGTGCAGGACATCGAGCGGCTGGTGGACATGCTCGTTGAGCGCGATATCGGGGCGGTCTTTGTCGAGTCCACCGTTTCACCCCGCAACATCAACGCGCTGGTCGCCGGCGCGCGCGCCCAAGGCCACACCGTCGTGATCGGTGGCAAGCTTTTCAGCGACGCGATGGGCGACGACGGCACCTACGAAGGAACCTACATCGGCATGATCGACCACAACGCCACGATCATCGCTCGGGCGTTGGGCGGCACCGCGCCGGAGCGCGGCATGAACGGCAGGCTTGCTGAATGACCGCCGCGACGCGCCAAGCCAGCACCACGACCGCTGCGACTCTCGCAGAGCGACCCGAGCACTCGCCCCAGAGCCCGCTCTCGATCCACGCGATGACTGTTGCCTACCACCGCAAACCGGTGCTGTGGGACGTGGATTATGACGCCCCGAGCAACCAACTCATCGCGATCGTTGGCCCCAACGGCGCGGGCAAAAGCACGCTTATCAAAGCCTGTCTCGGGCTTGTTCCCAGGGCGTCGGGGCAGGTCGAGTTCTGGGGGCTGTCCTACCGGCAGGCCCGCTCGCGGATCGGGTACGTCCCTCAGCGCGAGAGCGTCGACTGGGACTTCCCGGTCTCGGCGCTCGACGTGGTGTGCATGGGCAGGTACCGCATGATCGGCTGGTGCCGACCGGTGTCCAAGCGGCACAGGCAGGCGGCGCTGGCGTGTCTTGACCGCGTCGGCATGCGCGACTACGCGCATCGACAGATCAGCCAGCTCTCAGGAGGGCAGCAGCAGCGCGTCTTTCTCGCGCGGGCACTCGCCCAGGAGGCCGATCTCTACTTCATGGACGAGCCCTTTGCGGGTGTTGATGCCGCGACCGAGCGGGCGATCGTCGAGGTGCTCCGCGACCTCCGCGAGACCGGCAAGACAGTCGTCGTCGTGCACCACGACTTGCAGACTGTCCCCGAATATTTCGACCACGTCATCCTGCTCAACATGCGCGTCGTCGCGGCGGGCCCGGTGGAGGAGGTGTTTACCAACGACAACCTGCACAAGACCTACGGCGGTCGGCTGACCCTGCTTTCCGAAGCCGCCGAAGCGATCGCCCGCGCCGCCAAGGGGGAGGGCTGAACCGGTGCTCCTCTTTGCGATGGCGATGGCGAGAGCGCAGCAGCCGGGGCGCGATGTCCACGCGCCGATCTCGATCACCAACGTGACCGACGAGTGGCCGGGCTGGGCGCAGGTGTTTGAGACGCTCACCTTGCGCGCCGGGTTCAACACCAACACCGTCATCGTCGGCACCACGCTGCTCGGGCTCGCGGCCGGGGTGATCGGCGTGTTCGCGCTGCTCCGCAAGCGGTCGCTGATGACCGACGCGCTCAGCCACGCGACACTCCCCGGGATCGGGCTGGCGTTTCTTGCTGCGACCGCGCTGGGGGTGGACGGCCGTTCGCTCCCGGTGCTCCTGCTCGGCGCGACGGTGACCGGCGTGCTCGGGGTGGTGTGCATCCAGGCGATCCTGCGCCTCACGCGGCTGGGCGAGGACGCGGCGATCGGGATCATCCTCAGTGTCTTCTTTGGCGCAGGGATCGTCACGCTGAGCTACATCCAGGCCAACGCGGCGGCGGGCGCAGCGGGCCTCAACCACTTTATTTATGGGCAAACCGCCGCGATGAGTGTGCGCGACGCGGCGATGATGGGCGGGATCGCCGCGGCCGCGATTCTCGCAACACTGCTCTTTCTTAAGGAGTTCTCGCTCGTCTGTTTCAACGACGCCTTCGCCCGCGTCGACGGCTGGCCGGTCTCACTGATCGACCTGGTGATGATGGCGCTGGTCGTGCTTGTCACGGTCGCGGGGTTGCAGGCGGTCGGGCTGTTGCTGGTTGTCGCGATGCTGATCGTGCCCCCGGTCTCGGCGAGGTTCTGGACCGAACGCCTCTGGCTGCTGGTCGTCGTCGCAGCGTTCATCGGCGCGCTCAGCGGCTACCTCGGGTCGGCGGTCTCGGCGCTCCTGCCGCGCAAGCCGGCGGGCAGTGTCATCGTGCTCACCTCGGGTGTGGTCTTCGTCATCAGCCTCGTGTTCGCGCCGACGCGGGGAGTCGTGGCGTCGTCGTGGCGACGGCTGCGCATGCGGTTCCGCATCGCTGGCGACCACCTGGTCGAAGCAGCGTTCGAGCAACACGGCCGCGAGGGAAACGGCGGCGCGCTCACCGAGTCCCAACTCGCACGACTCGCCAAACTGCGGGGCTGGTCGGCGTGGTTCCGCGTCGCGCTGCGATGGATGCTCCGCCGACAGGGCGACATCGAACGTGCCGGCCTGACGCTGCGCCTGACCGAGCGGGGCATCGCCCGCGGCGCACGTGTCAGCCGCAACCACGCGCTGTGGGAGCAGTACCTCGTGACCTACGCCGACATCGCGCCGAGCCACGTCGATTGGTCGGTCGATCAGGTCGAGCACGTGCTGTCTGAGCCGCTCATCGCCGAGCTCGAGCGGGCGCTGCGGCGGCGGGGCGTCGTGGTCGCGGCGGCGATCGGTGGGGGCAACGCATGATCTCGATCCCCTTCAACATCGGGCTCGACCTCTTCCCGATGCTCGCGGCGGTGCTCGCGGCGGTGAGCTGCGGCGTGCTCGGCAACTTCCTGGTCCTCCGTCGCCTGAGCCTCATGGGCGACGCGATCAGCCACAGCGTGCTGCCCGGGCTGGTCATCGCGTTTCTGCTCACCCAGGCGCGCAGCCCGGTGGTGATGTTCGGCGGAGCGGCGCTGGCGGGCATTGCGACGGTCGTGCTCGTCGAGTTGGTCAAAAAGCTCGGCCGCGTCGAGCCCGGGGCCGCGATGGGTGTGGTCTTCAGCCTGCTCTTCGCGCTGGGCGTGTTGCTGATCGAGCAGGCGGCGGTGCGGCATGTCGATCTTGATGCCGACTGCGTGCTCCACGGCCAGCTCGAAACGCTCGCGTGGTACAGCGCGCCCGCGACATGGGGAGAGCTGGTGTCCTGGCAGATACTCGACGCCGTGCCGCGGCAGGTCGTGGTGCTCGCGGTGACCTGCGCCCTGGCGATCGCGTTTGTGGTTGTGCTCTTCAAGGAGCTCCGCATCGCGGCGTTCGACCCCGGGCTCGCGACCGCGCAAGGGTACAGCGCGACGCTCTTGCACTACCTGCTCATGATCTTTGTCGCGGCGGCGACCGTCGCGGCGTTCGAGGCGGTGGGCTCGATCCTCGTCATCGCCATGCTCATCTGTCCCGCCGCGACCGCCCGCCTGCTGACCGACCGTCTGCGCACCCAAGTCGTCCTGAGCGTGGTGCTCGCGGTGATGAGCGGCGTGGGCGGATACATCGCCGCGTCGGCGGTCCCCGCGGCGTTCGGCAAGGACTCGGTCAACGCCGCCGGGTCGATCGCGCTGGTCGCCGGGCTGCTGCTGGTGGTGGCGATCGTGGCGTCACCAAGCCACGGCCTGGTGACCAAAATGCTCCGCCAGCGGGCGCTCTCCCGCAGGGTCGCGCTCGACGATCTGATCGCGGCGCTCTATCGCGCGGCCGAAGTTGGAACGAGCGACCCCACGCACCAACAACCCCGACCCCAAACCCAGGCATTTCGCACGCCGCACGGCGCAGGAACGCCCCGACGATCTGCACGCCTCGCGGTCCGCCGCGGGTTGGTCCGGCAGGGCGACGGTGGCGGACTGACATTGACCGCATCCGGCCGCGAGCTTGCCGCGGCGCTGGTCCGCAGGCACCGGCTCTGGGAGCGCTACCTCGTCGACCGTGCGGGGCTGCCACCCGATCATGTCCACGAGACCGCCGAGCTGCTCGAGCACCTCAAGCCGAGCCCCGCCGACGGCCCGACCACCGACCCCCACGGCAGGCCGATCCCGTAGCGCGGGTGGGGCGTTGGTGTCATACGACAAAGAGCGTCGTGCTCTTTACGAGCCCTGTGCGCAAGCACAGTATTGATTTTGCCTGTAGTAAAGCACCATGTGCGGCCGCGGGCATTGCGTCTGGTGTGCCACGGCCATTTTGGCCGTGTGAACGCCCCGGATGTCCGCCCGCACGGCTCACAGAGCCGTGGCACACAACACGAGAGCACCGCGAATGCTCGATTGGTGAACCCGAGCTTGCGCTCGAGGCTCGTAAAGATGTACGAGATATTTTCGCAAGGCGTATCAACCTTCGCCGTCGGGCGCGTCGTCCTCGGTGCCTTGGTCCTCCTCGGCCGGGGCTTCGACAAAGTTCGGCTCCGGGCGGACCGACTCGACAAACAGCGCGAGAGACTGGAGCTGTTCGGGCTTGAGGTGCACGAACGGGGGCATCCCGCTCTCGACCCGCCCGACCTTGAGGTACGCGACCAGCGCCGCGGCTTCGTTGTCGGAGGTCGCGACCGGGACAAACTTGTAGCGGTCGGTGGTCAGGTCGCGCGGCTTGACCGGCAGCCCGGCAGCACCCATGCCGTCGCCCTTGCCGCTGGCGCCGTGACAGACGACGCAGTTGAGCTTGAACAGTGCTTCACCCGCCGCGACCGACGAGGCGCTTTCTGTCGCGCCCCCACCCCCGCCCCCCGAGCCGCCCCCCGCGTTGTCGCCCGCCGGGGTGGAGTCTTCGGCTCCCCCGCCGCAGGCCGAGAGCCCGAGTGTTGTGGCGGCACAGAGCGAAGCGAGCAGGATGGTGCGTGTGGTTGCAATCAGCATGAGCGTTCTCCTTGGTAGCGGTGACTCGAACCTCCTGATGCTATGCGCCCCGGGCTACCCCACCCGCAGGTCCGCAAGCGGGCCCGCCTACGCTCCGAGTTCATGGCCGCACCCTCTTCTGATAGTTCGCGAGCCCGCTGGCTCGGTGTGGTCTGCGTGCTCGCGGCGCTCATCGGGTGGTCGAGCATCCCGCTCTTCCTCCGCTACCTCTCGCACGTCATCGACCCCTGGACCAGCAACGGCTGGCGGTACGGGTTCAGCGCGCTTTTCTGGTCGCCGGTGGTGGTGCTCGGGCTGGCGCGGCGGTCGTTGCCGCAGGGCATCTGGCGGGCGGCGTTCTGGCCGAGTGCGATCAACTGCGGCGCTCAAGTGGTCTTCTGCTGGGCGCACTACAAGATCGACCCCGGGCTGTTGTCGTTTGGGCTGCGGTCCAACATGGTCTTCGCGGTGATCGGCGCGGCGATCATGTTCGCGTCGGAGCGACGGGTGATTCGTTCGCCGATCTTCATGACGGGGTTGTTGTTGGTCGTGCTGGGGACCATCGGCACGATCCTCACCGGAGACGACGGGCTGCCCACCGGCTCGACGCTCGCCGGGGTCCTGTTCGCGGTCGCGGCCGGGGCCGGGTTTGCCGGGTACGCCCTGGCGGTCCGCAAGTGCATGCACGGCTACGGCGCGATCCACTCCTTCGCCATCATCAGCCTTTACACCGCGATCGGGATGGTCGGGCTCATGGTCGTGCTCGGCGACCGGGGCGGGCTCTCTGCGCTCGACCTCATCGGCAAGCCCATCGGTGAAGCCGGCGCGGGCGTGTTCCCCTTCGACCAGTTCGGGTTCCTGCTGCTCAGCGCGATCATCGGCATCGCCCTCGGGCACGTCGCGTATTACTACGCGATCGCCAGCCTTGGCGTTGCGGTCTCGTCGGGGGTCGTGCAACTCCAGCCCTTCCTGATCAGCATCGCGTCGCTGGCGATCTTCGGCGAGGTGCTCACCGGGTGGCAGTGGTCGTTTGGGACCGTCGCGGTGGTAGGGGCGGTGCTGATTCTGCTCGTGCAGCACTTCATGCGGCACGACGGGCCCGAAGTGATGGAGTACGCAGACCTCCCCCCCGACCACGTCGCGGCGGCGGCGGCGTCGGAGTGCGAGGAGCGGTAGAGGCCGGAGGACGCGGGGTCCGAGGTGGCACGGTTCTCTTGCGAGTTCTCGTGCGTGAACCGGCTCCTTTCTTGCACCCCGAGAGGGGTGATCTTTCATAGCCGGGGGTGGAGCGACGCGACACCCCCGGCTTCGATCCTCTCGTCTTTGGACCCCGCACGGGGTCCGCGTGTGTGCGCGGCTGCCACGAGCACCCCTGCCGGGGTGCAAGGTGCTGGCCAACAAACTTCCGGGGGTGTCAACCGCTGCGCGGGACTCCACCCCCGGCTATTGAAGAACAGTCCTACGGACTGAAGAGAGAGCGGACACAGAATGCCACCTAGAACTGTGCCGCCCTCAACCACGGATCCAGTACGCCCCACGCCCCCCACGCCCACTCCCCGTCGGCGAGGGCAGCCCGTCCGCGTGCCACAGCACCGCCAGCGAACCCCGCAGGTTGGGCGGCAGCAGCAGGCGGACGATCCCCCGGACGATCTTCCGCCCAAGCAGCAGCCCCAGCACGATCCCGAGATAGCCGAACCCCAGCCCGACCAGCGCCGGCAGCAGCCCCAACTCCCGGGCCGCGATCGATTGCGTGGCGATCACATTCGTCCAGTTGGACGAGCTCCACGGCCCGAAGCCGTCCCACTCTGCTGCCGAGCCCCAGTGGCTGAGCACGATCAGCGGCACGCACAACCCCGCGATGATCCCGGTCAGGATCAACGCCCGGGTGCGGCGGCGGTGCAGCAGCAGCACCGACCACGCCACCCCCCACGCGCCGCCGACGAGCGCGATGGGGATCGCCGAGACCAGCAGCCGCAGCCAGTACGTGCCGTCGCGGTGCCCGGCGGTCAGGGCGTCGATGTCCTGCGCTTCGACCCAGTCCGTTTCCGCCCAGACGTCGGCCATGTCCCAGGCCTCGTAGTCCCACGTCGGGTTGATGACGCCGGTCGCGGCGATGTCGTCGAGCGTCTGCTCGGGCATCTCTTCCGTGTACATCTTGTAGGCTTCTCCGATCATCCGCGCCGCTGGCCGGGTGGTCACCCCGGCCGCGGCCTCGGCCGAGACGTAGAGCGAGAGCCCCGTAAAGAACGCTACCCCCAGCGCCGCGCCCAGCCACGCCAGCGCCAGCACCGCCCCGAACCGTGCGCCCCATTTGCCCAGCACCGGGTACTCCTGCAACGAGGCAAGCGTCGAGCACTCCGGGCAGCGGACCGCGAGCATCCTGTAGTGCTCCTCGCGGGTGATGGTCTGGCCGTGCAGGTTGAACCCGCACTCGACGCACAGCCGGTCGCCGAGCACGACGCCGAGGCGTTCGGGCGTCGCGCCGGATGCCTCGGCCGTGTGCGCGGCAGGGTCGGCGGCGGCGGGTGCGGGTGCGTCGTCATTGTGCGGAGCGTCGTGGGGGTTGTGGGGGTTGGTCATGTCTGGCGGCTCCGTTTTCTGCGTGTCCGGGTGAGTCGTTTCGACCGCAGGCCTTTGGTGGTCGCGAGTTTCCGCCCGGCGGCCTGGGCGAAGGGCATCACCGCCCCAGAGAGCACGACGCCCGCTGCCAGCGACAGCAGGAGGCTCAACGCCGCGTTGGTGCCGGGCCCGTCAGCGCGGAACGCCTCCACCGGCGGGGTGCCAGAGCGGAGCCACTCGCGCAGCGCGATCAGGGATGTGGGGACCAGTATCGCCGCCACGATGAACGCCGCCATGCCCGGCACCCACCAGCGGGCTTTCCAGTGCGGGAAGAACGCCCCGGCCACCAGCCCGACCGTCGCCCAGGCCCCGGTCCACACCGGGACGATCCACAACCCCTGGTACGCCCACCAGCGGCCCAGCTCCTGCCTGACCTGCGCGTCCAGCTTGAAGAGCGCGGTGAACGGTCTGTCGCTGATCGCCCCTTCCAGGCCGACCGCGACCCCGCCGCACATCATCGTGCCCAGCGCGAGCGTCGCCACCAGCAGCCACCCGCCAAAGACCAGCCGCCGCGCCGCCGCGAAGGCCCGCAGGAAGGTGTACCAGCGGGCGGTTCCGCCGCCGGGCCGCCGCACACACGCCAGCCCGCACCCCGGGCAGACGACGACCGGCAGCCCGTAGTGGGGGTCGGGGGGCGCGTGCAGGCGGCAACCGCTCCGCCCGTGGCGGGCCAGCTCTTTGCCGCAGCCCATACATATGTGTGATCGTGCCACGCGGGACAGCATAGAGGAACTGGTTGGCGATCGGGCCGGCGGCGTTTCGGTGCGGGCCGGTGCGGCGTGCGTGCGGGGCCCGAAAGCCGTCGCACGCGCGTTCCGCGCCGGCGGGTACACTCCCAGCATGAGACTCCGCTTCTTCGGCGCCGTCGGTGAGGTCACCGGTTCCTGCACACTCCTCGAGACTTCCCGCCACGGGCGGAGCGGTCACGGCGCGCGGGTGCTGATTGACTTCGGTTTGCACCAGGGCGGGCACAACGCCGAGGCCCGCAACCGCCGCGTGCCGCCGTTCCAGGCCGCCGAGCTCGACGCGGTGGTCCTGACTCACGCCCACATCGACCACTCCGGGCGGCTGCCCGTGCTTGAGGGGGAGGACTACCGAGGCAAGGTCCACGCCACCCCCGCAACCGTCGAGCTGTGCGACACGTTGCTGCACGACTCGGCCCATATTCAGCTGTCCGATGCCGAGCGGCTCAACCGTCGCCGCCGCACCAAGGGTCGCACGTCCGCGACGCCGCTCTACACCGCCGAAGAGGTCGAGCAGCTCATGCGGCGGTTTGTGACCACCCGTTACGACACGCCCGTCGAGGTCGCGCCGGGCGTGACCGTCACCTTCCACGACGCCGGGCACATCCTCGGCTCGGCGTGGGTCGAGCTCGATGTCGAGGAGACAGACTCCGCCGGCGCGCGCATCACCAAAAAGATCATTTTCTCCGGCGATATCGGCCCGTGCGGCGCTCCGCTCTTGCGCGACCCGGTCCTGCCCCCGCCGTGCGACGCGCTCATCCTTGAGTCCACCTACGGCGACCGGGATCACAAGAGCCTCGACGGCACGGTCGACGAGCTGGGGGAGATTCTCAACGCCGCCCGCACGCCCCGGGGCAAGGTCATCATCCCGTCCTTCGCTGTGGGGCGAACGCAGCAGATGATTTATTATGTTCGGCAGCTCGAACGCGCCGGCAAGCTCGACCACCCCAAGGTCTATATCGACAGCCCGATGGCGATCAAGGCCACGACGCTCTACCGTCGTCACCGCGAGCTGTTCGACGACGAGTGCTGGGAGTTCATCACAGCCGGGGACAGTTGTCTGGACTTCCCCGGGCTCGAGTTCGCCCGCACGCCGGATCAGTCCCGCGCCATCAACTCGATGGGCAACGGCGTGATCGTGATCGCCGCCAGCGGGATGTGCACCGGCGGCCGCGTGCTGCACCATCTTCGGCACGGGCTGCCCCGCAAGGAGACGCACGTCGTCATCGTCGGCTACCAGGGGCAGGGTTCGCTTGGCCGACGGATCGTCGAGGGTGACAAGCAGGTGCGGGTCTTCGGCCGTCCGGTCGAGGTCAACGCGCAGGTCCACACGCTCGGCGGCTTCAGCGCCCACGCCGGGCAGAGCGGGCTGGTGCGGTGGGCGACACCGGCGCTGGAACGCAAGCCGCCACGGGCGGAGCGGTCGCCGCGTCTGATCCTCAACCACGGCGAGGACCGCCAGCGTGCCGCGCTGGCCAAACTGCTCGGCGAACGGTTCGGTGTCGAGGCGACCCTGCCGCAGTACAAGGACACCGTCGAGGTGTAACCCGCAACGCGGGAGGTGTCCCCCGGCAACGTCCACCAAAAGAGCCCTCAGCGTCAGCGCCGGGCCGTGCCTGGCAGGGGCGGAAAGGCGTTTTCACCACAGAGGCACAGAGCACACAGAGGCAAAGGCAGGAAAGACCGGGCAGACGGGGACCCGGCGCTGACGCTTAGGGCTCTTTTCGTTCTTCTTTTCGGCGTTCTCTCTGTGCTCTCTGTGCCTCTGTGGTGAACCGCCTTTGTCTTCCTCCGCGCTCTCCGCGTGCTCGGCGGTGCGATGCCTTTGGCCTTTCCCGGGGCAGTTCTTGGCAGGGGCGGAAAGGCGTTTTCACCACAGAGGCACCGAGAGCACAGAGGGAAAGGCAGGAAAGGCTGGGCAGGCGGGGACCCGGCGCTGACGCTGAGGGCTCTTTTGTTGCTTTCTGTTGTTTTTCTCTCTGTGTTCTCTGTGCCTCTGTGGTGAACTCTCTTTGTCTTCCTCCGCGTTCTCGGCGTGCTCGGCGGTGAGGTGCCTTTGGCCTTTCCCGGGGCCGTGCCGCGGATCGGTTGGCACGGGTTTCGGGAGCGCGCAAGCGTGCCCCAACGTCTGCGGCACGGTCTTCGGTCGTGCGCGGACGCCTCACGACGATGTTTCGTCGCCTCACGGCCATGTTTGGACGGCGCACAAGAGCAGATGAGGGCTCATCGCTGACCGATGAACGCCCATCAAGGGCCGTTGAACACCGCACAAGAGCATTTCCCCGACCAAACCCCGTGTTCCACGGACCTCCCGACGCCATCCACGCTCCTCACGGCGTGTTCCGGCCACCGGCAGCCCTTACGGCCGCATGATCTCCCGGCCCACACGGATCTTCGGCCGCACCCGGGCGATGTTCCCGCACTCGGGGCAGAGGTCCCCGCCGAGGCCGCGGACGTCGTAGCCGCAGGTCGAGCAGTATCCGCTGCGGTACCAGTTGAGCCGGCGGCGGCGGGGGATGGCCAATCCGCCGACGACACCGCACGAGATGAGATACGCCGGGACGCTCACCAGAGCGCCGAGCGGGACCCCGCCCACGACAGAGCCCAGGAACGTGGCGACGGTGCTCGGGACGACCACCCAGAGAAACGACAGCCTGCACTCGGCGTCCCACCGTGCGAAGAGCGCCGCGGGCAAGAGCACGACGCCGGCGCCAGCGCCGACCGGCAGGGCAATGATGGCATAGGGGATGGCGAACCGGTCGCTGATGATCGCGGTCACCGCCAGCACCATCCCGGCAAGCACCGACAGGGCGAACGACGCCATTTCGTGTTTTACTTGTCCCATGCGGTGTGCCTCACTCGTCCCTGACGCAATGGTTGTGCCGATTTGTCGGGGCGACCGCTCCGCCCGTGGCGGCGACCGCCGCCAGTTCCGGTCGTTCGGCCGCCGTCGCGCCCCGGAAGCACGTCCGCCGTGCCCGCGCGGGCTGCTCGATCAATCGTCCCGGGAGGGCAGCTCGCCCCCACGGGCGGAGCGGTCCTCGCCACGGGCGGTCCGGTCACCGTCAGGGGCGCTCCGGTCGCCCCCACGGGCGGAGCGGTCGTCGCCACGGGCGGGTTGGTCGCCACACTCCGGGCAGACCACACCCTCGGGCAGCCCGACGAGGGAGTACCCGCAGCTTGAACAGGTGTCGGTGTCCGGCCACAGGGGAAGAGCCGGGCGATGCCAGGTCTCAATCGCCACCACCGAGACCACCGCTGCGTGCAGCACGGCGATGCCTGTGCCGAGCCCTTCGATCCCGTTCGGGGACGGGACGATCGCTGCCACCCAAGCCGCGACAACGCCCGCGACCACAACGGCCAGCAGCATCACGACCGACCGCGAAGCGATCCCCAGGACGATCGCAAAGCCGAAGCCGGTGATCAGCAGCATCACCGAATCCTCACCGAGCCCAAAGGTCAAACCCAACAAGAACAGCACACCACCAATCATCAGCATCCAGAGCACATGGACGCTCGACACCAGCAGAACAACGCTTCCCGCGGTCATGTTCCAGGTTCCGCCGCGGATCCAGTAGAGCGGGGCAATGTATGCCGCTGTGACAAAGCCGCTGCAGAAGAACGCCAGAACAGCGAGCGACGGAAGAGCGGCGGGCACCACATACATCAATCCGGCCCATCCCCACCCGAGCCCGAGCGAGAACAGAATCACGCCCCGGCGCGTGTGGCCGAGTGTCGGCCCGTCCGTCGCGTGTTCTTTCTCATTGCTCACGACGCCCTCCTCTCAGTCAGCCGAACCCGCCACGGGCGGAGCGGTCGCCGCCACGGGCGGAGCGGTCGCCGCCACGGGCGGAACGGTCGTCGCCACGGGCGGAGCGGTTGCCGCCACGGGCGGAGCGGTTGCCGCCACGGGCGGAGCGGTTGCCGCCACGGGCGGAACGGTCGTCGCCAGCCACCACTTCTCCCCATCCCGCTCGACGCGGCGGTAGAGCGTGTCCCGTTCGACCGGCTGCTGCCCCGCCTCGCGGATCGCCCGCTCGAGATCGCGGACGGTTGTCTCCTGGTGGGTGTCGCTGCCGCCGATCTTGGTGATGTCGTACCAGACCACGGTGCCGTCAAGATCGTCAGCCCCGCTCTGGAGCATCAGCTGGGCCATGCCGAGGGTCTGCATGATCCAGAACGCCTTGACGTGCGGGAAGTTGTCGAGCATCAGACGGCTCACCGCCAGCGTGCGGAGGTTCTCCAAGCCCCCCGGCCCGGGCAGGTGCTCGAGCTCGGAGCCGTCGGGGAAGAAGGGCAAGGGGGTGATCGTCTGAAAGTAGCCCCCACGGGGGGAACGGTCGTCGCCTTGTTTGTTGAGGTCGGGCGTCGGCTGCGCGACACCCTCCCGCGTCAGCGTCACCGCCCCGTCGGCCGTCGGTTCGTAGCCCAGCCGCAGGAGCGCCTCGTCCTGCGCCGTGCGGAGCATGTCCATATGCACCAGCCGATCGTCGACGCTCTCGATGTGGCCGTAGAGCATCGTCGCGTTGGTGTTGAGCCCCAGCTCGTGGGCGACCCGGTGCACATCAAGCCAGACGTCCGAGCGTATTTTGCCCTTAAACGCCTCGTCGTGGACGCGGTCGTCAAAGACTTCCGCCCCGCCTCCCGGCAACGAGCCGAGCCCGGCCTCTTTGAGACGTTCGAGCACCCAGCGGATGCCGGCCGTGCGGTCGGACTGCTTGTACACCTTGGCGATCCGGGCGAGGTGGACGATCTCGACCGCGGTGAACGCCTTGACATGGAGCTGCGAACCGAGCGCCTCGGCCTCTTCCCGGATCGCCGAGACCAGCTCCGTGTAATAGGCAAAGGGGAGATAGGGGTGCAGCCCGCCGACAATGTGCATCTCGGTGGCCCCCGACTCGATCGCGCCGCGAGCCTCGGCCCGCACGTCGGCGATCGAGTGCTCGTAAGCCCCTTCGTCCCCCCGCTTGCGGTAGAACTCGCAGAACTTGCAGGAGAGGGCGCACACGTTGGAGTAGTTCAGGTGCCGGTTGATGTTGTAATAGGTCACGTCGCCGTGCAGCCGGCGGCGGACCCCATCGGCCAGGCCGCAGACGGTCCAGATGTCGGGCGTGGCAAAGAGCGTGCGTCCGTCCTCGAGGCTGAGCCGCTCACCAGCGCGGACCTTCGCCGCGATGGGGTCGAGCGCCGGGTCATGCCCGGGCAGCGGGGACGGGGGCAGCGAGGCATGATCCGGGTGGACCGCCCCGCCCGTGGCGGTGAGCGTGGTCATACCCTTATCTTTCACGCCGGGAGGCCGGGTTTCAACAGCTCTTGAAAGTTCCGAAGGAGCCCGCGTGCCGCGCTTCCCCATCGCCATGCCCACCGGCCACTTCATGGGTCTCGCTCCGCTGGACGTGTGGGCGCGGCTGCTGCTCGCCTGCCGAGGACGGATCGGGCCGCGCTACTGGCTCCGGCTCATCAGCGCCCTGGCGACGAGTCTGCTCGCGACACTCATCACCCTTCCCGAGCGGCTGCTGCTGTGGCCGCTGCTGCGGGTGAGGTTCGGCGGCCGCGCGCCGAGGTACGTCCCCGCGCGCGACGCGGTGGTCATCGTCGGCTACTTCCGCTCGGGCACCACCCACCTGCACAACCTGCTCGCGACCCACCCCGACGTGGTGACCCCCCGCTGGGTGCAGGCGATGTCGCCGCAGGGCTTCTGGCTGAGCTGGAGCTTTCTTCGGCTGGCGCTGGTGCCCTTTCTGCCCAACACCCGCCCGCAGGACGACGTCGCGTTCGGCCCGGACTGGCCGGCCGAGGACGACTTCGCCCACAACAACTGGGCGCTGGCGTCCACGCTCCCCGGCAGGCTGGTCTTGCCACAGGAGCGCCGGGCGTCGGCGGGCTTTGCAAACCTTGACGGGCTCACCGCGCGCGAGCTGACCCGGTGGAGGCGAGCGGCAGCCGCGTTCGCGTGGAAGGTCAGCGCCGCCTCACGCGGCCGAAAGCACCTGCTGCTCAAGAGCCCGACCCACACCGGCAAGGTCCGCGAGCTTGATCGACTCTTCGACGGCAACGTGCGGTTTGTGCATCTTGCGCGCGCGGCCGAGGATGTGGTGCGGTCCAACGTCGCGATGCACGCGCGGCTCGAAGGGCAGTCGTTGCAGCGGCTGCCGAGCGAGGAAGAGACCCGCGAGGCGGTGATCGCTGAGTATGTGGAAGCCGAGGAGCGGTTTCTGGCCGATGCCGATTGGCTGAAGAGACACCGGCTGGAAGCCGGTGCCACGGGGATTGGTGCCACGGGGATTGGTGCCACGGGGATTGGTGCCACGGGGATTGGTGCCACGGGGATTGGTGGCACCGGCTTCCAGCCGGTGAGGGTGCGGTACACCGAGCTTGTTTCACAGCCTCTGGACGAGCTTGCCCGCATCTGCGAGGCGGTTGGGCTGCGGTGGGACGACCAGGTGCGCGGGCGGGCGACGACCTATCTCGACGCGGTCGGGGACTACACACCCCGGCAACACACCGAGCGCGGCGCAGCGCCCGACCCGAGACTGGCTGCGCTGGATGCGACGTTCTTGCACGACCCTGCGGCGGATGAGCACCCACGCGCTGAGCCTTGCAACGATACCCGACACCACCCGCACGGTTCAGAGAGCCGTGGCACACCGTTGCGAGCGAGGGCGGAGTCTCGCCGTGTCGTGGGGGTGCTGGCGGTCTGGATCGCTGCGGCTCTGGGGCTTGGGCTGTGGTTGCTGCTTGCGCACTTCACCCACCGTCGGCTCGACGTGCTGGCGTGGCCGTTGGGCGGCGCGGTGGGCGCGGTGGCGTTCCGTGTTGTCGGGCGGGGCGACTGGAAGCTGGGGCTCTGGGCGGCGGCGGGCGCCCTTGCGCTGGTGGCGGGGTCGGTGTGGCCGCTGCCCGAGGTGGCGCACGGGTGGGGGGGGACGGCCCGGTATGCCAACCTCCGCACGACCTACGGCTCGTTCAACAACAACTACCTGTACCCGCTGTTCGGCATGCTGACGGCGTACCGCTACGCCTCGCGGCGGTTCGCCAGGCCGCCGGGGATGTGACGGTCAGTAGAGATCATGCGGGATCGTTCGCCGCTTTTCACACCCAGACGCTGACGATGATGCCGGGCTCTTTGCCGAGTTTGGTCGACCACTCGCCGATCGTGGTGTTGGTCATCTTGACCTCGTACTGCGGATGGGCGTCGAGCCATTCGTTGATCTGCTGGTCGAGATACGCCAGGGCGTCATCGGAGAGTTTCGCTCGGAACGTGCGCACATGGATCGCGCCGGTGTGCGGCGTGTTGGGGGTGCGGGTCCACTGGTCCTCGTGGAGTCTCTCGTTGGTGGCGTGCTTGATCTTGGAAGGGGTGTGCGGCACCGGCGGAGCGGGGGCGTTGTTCTTTCGCGTGAAGGGCACCGGCTGGGGGCCGCCGTCGTCTGGGTACGACACAGGGTGGAACAGTGGACGTGACATGTGATCCTCCTCGATTTTGGCGGGAGAACCCCGCAGAGAAGATGAGAGTCTACCAGAAATCCCCCTGCGATTCAGCATGTTTCGTGGGCGCGTGCAACTCGGCCTCTGAGAGCAGGTTGCATCAATATGTTGCGATGTGTGCCACGGCTCTGTGAGCGGTGGCCGCCCGAATCGGCGACGTTCGCACGGCCAGGATGGCCGTGGAACTGGAATGACAATGACGCATGATGCTTTAGAACGGCGCGAGTGTCAGGTGCCACACGTCTCCATCGTGGGGGATGGCTCTCAAGCGGCAGACAACATCGTCCGTATTCACCACAGCCTCGAAGCGGTCGGGGGTGTCGGCCGAGATGCTCGCGGTGCCCGCGGCGACCTGGCGGACGGTGCCCCGGTTTCCGGAGATCGGCCCTTCGTAGTCCAGATAGAGCCAGCGGTGGGGGGGGAGTCGCTCGGCTGGGACCGACGAGCCCACCGGGATCGGCCACGCCGCGAGCCTCCAGGCGATCAGTACCCGGGCGTCCGGATCGTCGGCCTTGCCGGCCGCGCGAGGATTTGGCGGGTCGGCCGGCTCGAGGAGCCAGTCGAAGTGGTGGGTGCCGTCGGGCAGGTCGTGGCGGAGAACGACAGTGCGGGGCATGCCCGATGCTAGTGGCGGGCAGCGGGCGACGCCGTCGGGTACCATCCGGGCAGTGTTGCATCACGCTCGGCAGAGACGCCGGGCTCGAACGACAGCGGAGTATTCAGGCATGAAGCGATCAAAGAGCAAGTTCCGGGCGTCTGCCCGAGTCCGGGTCGGCAGGATGGGCCTTGTGGGGTTGGCGGCGGTCATGGGGTTGGTCGGGATGTCCGGCTGCGGGCGGCCGATCTCCGAGGTCCGCGCGGGGGCCAACTACCACTACTTCAACGGCGACTACGAATCGGCCCAGCCGCTCTACGAAGAGGTCACCGAGCGGCGTCCGGGCACCGCCCGGTCCAACTACGAACTCGGGCGGAACCTCATGGCGATGGGTCGCGTGACCGAGGCCCGCGAGTGGATGATCCTGGCCTACAACCTCGAGCCGTCGAACGCGACGTACTTTGAGGGGCTGGCCGATGCGCTGGCTGCTGCGGGGAACGAGGACGACCTGTTCAACGCGCTCGAACACCGCATCAGCGACCGTGGCGGCGTGGAGGACTACATCATGCTCGGGCGGTACGCCCAGAAGGTCGGGAAAGCCGACGAAGCCGAGCGGGCGTTCCTGGCAGCGGCCGAGATCGACAGCGGCGAAACGGTTGTGCCTCAGCGGACGCTGGCCGAGTTCTACCGCTCGATCGGTGATGAGAAGGCCGAGGTCGATCGGCTGCGGATGATGCTGTGGTTCGACACCCAGGACGCGGCGGTAAACACCCGGCTGCGGGAGCTCGGGCAGATCCCCGGGCCGACCTTTGCGTTGGAGCCGGTGGGGCGGGAGTAAATTATGTCAATATATTCGGGGCTCCATGGATTGCAGTCGGCCAAGATACACATCACAGCCCCGATTCATTGATGAAGTCGTGGAGCATCTGGTTCTCAAGTGCCCCTCGTTTGGCGTGAAAGTTACCGATAGGCAGTTGCACAATCGATGTGTAATGGACGAAGCACCGTTTGGTAAGTCCAGTCGCCGCGAAGTTCGGATCATTTGGATCAAGTTCAAAGCAATCGAAACCATCGTAGCAGTGGCCTGAGATTGGAAAGCAATCCATACACTCTCCGATTCTCGGGCCGATGATGATCCACGGGCGAACATCCTCGCAATTCTTCCACTCGAAACCCGCGTTGTAGATATCGTACAAGTCCATCTGTCTAGAGATCGGGTTCCGATTCGCGGAATGGGCAGAGCATGTTGGCGGCAACTGCAGGTGAGATCACAGGTCGATTGGATCGGAATCCACTCGCCCCTCCGTGATGTTTGAGGATTGTCTCATATGGGATTGGGCTAGATGAGCCAGGCACTTCGCATTCCACATACTCCGGGAGTTTATGGGTTAGATCTCGGAGTGCCCATGTGTGCATGTCTCCATACTGCTTGAGTACAGCGTCCAAAATTGTCTTATCCGACTGGGTCAAGCAAGATGTCCCCGGCTCTTCGCGAAGTATGAACTGTCGATCGCCAGAGCCGATGTATGCAAGTACATAATCGTTGTGCTGGTCATCGAGCCCATTGAGCAGATTTAGGGTGCACGACGGAACCGGTCCGAATGGCAGTGCAGACTGTGTATCTCCGGTAATTGGGCGCCCATATTGGAGGAAGTGGTCAACATCCGCCAGATACAGCAATTTGGTTAGTTTTACCTTATCGACAGCCCCGCCGCTGTTGCCCAACAGATAGGCGGCGGCTTGGACAGCTGCCTCAGCATTGAACTGAAATCGAATACGCATCAATTGTTCACCATATCGTCAATCGGAACACGAGACCTCTATAATTCGAAAAATCACGGATATACTGTTCAGTTCAACAACGATGTTAGCAAATTGAAAGGTGTAAATCTAGTGAGAACGCCGAATATGGTGGTAAATCGCCATATTCTACTTCGTTAGGGTTGATGCAGATCAAATGTCTTCTACGCTTCATCCGGATAAACGGATGAAGACTCCTCGGACCAACCAGACCGCCGATCGTCTCGGTTCGCTCAGCGAGCCGGTGCGGCTGCGCGTGCTCTCGCTGCTGGGGGCTGAAGAGTTATCGGTCGGTGAGGTCGCCAAGGTGTTGCAACTGCCGCAGTCGACGGTGAGCCGACACCTCAAGGTGCTTGCCGAGGCAGGGTGGGTCGGCAAGCGGGCCGCGGGGACCGCGACGCTCTACTGGATGGAACTCGGCGACCTCGACGCGGCGGCGGCGGCGATCTGGGAGCCGGTGCGGGCGTCGCTCGAGGGCTCGCGGGAGATCGCAGAAGACCGCGAGCGGCTGGCGGCGGTGCTTGCCGAGCGGCCGGCGGACAGCCAGGCGTACTTCGGGCGGATCGCCGGAGAGTGGGAGGATGTCCGCCGCGACCTGTTCGGCGAACGGTTCACGCTCGAAGCGCTGGTCGGGTTGATCCCGCCGACGTGGGTCGTCGCGGACCTGGGCTGCGGCACCGGCGACGCGGCGGCGATGCTCGGGCCGGTGGTCGAGCGGGTGATCGCGGTGGACCGTTCTGCGCCGATGCTCGAAGCGGCGAAGAAGCGGCTGGAGGGGATTCCCTCGGTCGAGTTTTTCGAGGGGCCGCTGGAATCGTTGCCGATCAAGGACATGAGCGTGGACGCGGCGGTGTGTTCACTCGTGTTGCACCACGTCGAGGACCCGGCAGTGGTGATCGGGCAGATGGCGCGGGTGCTGCGGGTGAGCCGGGGCGGGGGGGTGGCGCTGGTGGTGGACATGCTCGAACACCGGCGGACGGAGTACCGCCACACGATGGGGCACCGGCACCTGGGCTTTCGGCCGGAACAGGTGACAGCATGGATGAAGCAGGCGGGGTTTGACAGGACCACTTGCCGGGAGCTGGCGCGGGAGCCCTCGGGGCGGGGGCCGGGCCTTTTCGCGGCTGCGGGCTGGCTTGAGAGCGGGCCGGCATAAGGATCACCGAAAGCAGACACACACGGGATCGAAGTCCCGGAATTGACGATAGAGACCCCGGGCGCAGACGCGCCCGGAACACACTCCAGAAACACCACGGAGGCACAGATGACGACGATGACAACATCCACCAACGAGGCGTTCGCCTGCGGCACGGGCGAGTTCGACTATCGCGTGCGCGACCTTTCGCTTGCCGAGATGGGACGGAAAGAGATCAGGCTGGCTGAGCACGAGATGCCCGGCCTGATGTCGGTGCGGGCTGAGTATGCTGCGAGCCAGCCGCTGAAGGGGTTCAAGGTGATGGGCTCGCTGCACATGACGGTGCAGACGGCGGTTTTGATTGAGACACTGGTTGACCTGGGCGCGGATGTGCGCTGGGTGAGCTGCAACATCTTCAGCACGCAGGACCCGTCTGCGGCGGCGGTGGTTGTCGGCAAGGAGGGCACCCCCGACGCGCCCAAGGGCGTGCCGGTCTTTGCGTGGAAGGGTGAGACGCTCGAAGAGTACTGGTGGTGCACGATGCAGGCGATCGCGTGGCCGGACGGCTCGGGACCCGACCTGATCGTTGACGACGGCGGGGACGCGACGCTCCTGATCCACAAGGGTGTGGAGTATGAGAAAGCCGGGAAGGTGCCCGATTGGGATGAAGCAACCCAGCCCGAAGAGTGGAAGTGGGCGCTGCATTCGATTCGCGAGTCAATGGCGCAGCACCCGGGCTGGTTTACCAAGATCGCTGCGAAGATCAAGGGCGTGAGTGAAGAGACCACGACGGGTGTCCACCGCCTGGTCGAGATGAGCGAGAACGGCGAGCTGCTCTTCCCGGCGGTCAACGTCAACGACAGCGTGACCAAGAGCAAGTTCGACAACGTGTACGGGTGTCGGCACTCGCTGCTCGACGGGCTCAACCGCGCGACCGACGTCATGCTCAGCGGCAAGGTCGCGGTGGTGTGCGGGTACGGCGACGTGGGCAAGGGCTGCTGCCAGGCGCTCAAGGGGCAGGGCTGCCGGGTGATCGTCACCGAGGTCGATCCGATCTGTGCCCTCCAGGCGGCGATGGAGGGCTACGAGGTCCGGCGGCTCGACGACATCATCGACAGCATCGACGTGGTTATCACGACCACCGGCAACAAGGACATCATCACCGCGGCGCAGATGGGCCGAATGAAGAACAAAGCCATCATCGGGAACATCGGGCACTTCGACAACGAGCTGGATATGGCGGGGCTCGCCAAGACCGCCGGGATCGAGCGGATCAACATCCGGCCGCAGTACGACGAGTGGCTTTTCCCCGACGGCAAGAGCATCCTGGTGCTGGCGGAGGGTCGGCTGCTCAACCTGGGGTGCGCGACCGGGCACCCGAGCTTTGTTATGAGCGCGAGCTTTACGAATCAGACGGTTGCGCAGATCGACCTGGCGTTGAACGCTTCGGGCAAGCCGACGCTCTCGGGGACGAAGTACGAGGCAGGCAAGGTGTACGTGCTGCCCAAGGTGCTCGACGAGAAGGTGGCGCGGCTGCACCTCGGGCATCTGGGTGTGGACCTCACCGAGCTCTCGGCAGAGCAGGCGTCGTATATCGGGGTGCCGGTCGAGGGGCCGTACAAGCCGGACCACTACCGGTATTGATGCCGCGGCATCGGTGAGTGCAACGTGGAAGTCTTACGCGTGCGGGACCGGGTCTCGCTCGCGTTTTTTGTGGAATGTGGGCGTGGGAGAAGAGGCGTCGAAATGTTGTGTTTCTTTCGGTGATTCTTGTCCCCTCGCTTGCGCGAGGGGCTCTATGTGGAGTGTTGCGTGGTGGAGTGTTGCGTGTGCGAAAAGTAGAGCCCCTTGCGCAAGCAAGGGGACACCGACGACCCGGCACCCCGCTGACGGCAATGACACGCGATTTATGAGTTCTCCCGCAGCGGGATCTCCGGCTCCCAGTCGAGCCAGTCGTTGTTGGGAATCGGCGCAAGCTCGAAGGTGTGCCCCGCGCCGACGCGCGGGCCGGGCTTGTTGGGGGTTGCCAGGCCGATGGCGCCGGTGACGATGGATTCGAGTGAGTCGGTGCGGATGTCGAGCCCTTTGAAGATGCCCCAGTCGGCGCTGATGCCGGAGGTGTTGAAGAAGCGGGTGTTCTCGCGGACGAGGGCGGCGTACTGGGGCTCGACCGCGATGGTGATCTCGGCGGCGGTGGCGTCGCTGGCGAGACGATACGAGAGCACCTGACCGACGCGGATATCGCGGTAGGTGACGGGTGAGCCGGGGCTGAGTGAACTTCGGCGGTTGGCTCGGAGGGTGAGGGTGAGCGAGCCGTCGGTCGGGTCGGGGAGGGGTGGCGCACTTTCGAGGCCGCCGAAGCGGGTCGCGCGGGGGGCGTCGACGGGGCCGGGTTCGAGGGCGATGGTGCGGGGGCCGAGGATCGCGTCGAGCCCGGAGACCCGGCGGAGCGAGACCTCGGGGCGGATGATCCAGAAGCGGGAGCCCTCGACCGCGGTGGACGCGGCCGAGCGGTCGAGGGCGACCTCGACGAGGACCGATTGGGCGTCCGGCGCGAGGCGGACCTCGCGGACCTCGCCGACTTTGACACCCTTGCAGGAGACCTGGTCGCCGGGTCGAAGCCCCGCGCCCTCGGCAAATCGGATGGTGATCGGGATGGGGCGTTCGCCGGTTGCCTGGACGCCGAGGGTGATGAGTGCTGCCAGCACCGCGAGCGGGAGCAGCCACGCGAGGGACCATCGCCGGGTGCGGGCGATGCGTGCAGCCGGGGGGGGCGGGGGGCTGGGGGGGCTTGGCTCGGGCTGCGTGGTCATGAGGCGGTCTCTGGTGTGCGTCGGATATCTGCATCTGCCTGCGCGGTCTGGGGATTGTCGTTCCACAAGCTGTGGGGGTCAAAGAACGCCGACGCGAGCAGGCTGAGGACGACGACGGTGGTGAAGGCAAGGAGCCCCGGGCCGGGGGTGATCTCGACGATGTCGCCGAGCTTGACCGCAGCGACCAGGACCGCGACAAGGACGACATCGAGCATGCCCCAGCGGCCGAGCATCTCGACGAGGCGGTAGGTGGCGGCGCGGTGGCGGGAAGGGAGGAGAAGTTCGCCGGCTGAGAGGGCGAAGATTGCGCCGAGCTTGAAGAGCGGCGCGATGACCGAGCAGAAGAGGACGACCAGGCCGATGACGAGTTGCCCGCCGGCGAGCAGGCCGACCATGCCGGACCAGATGGTGGTCTCGCGGGTGTGGCCGAGTTCGGTGAGGGTGAGGATGGGGAGGGTGAGCGCGATCGGGTAGAGCAGGAGGGCGCCGAGGGCGAATGCGGCTGCGCGCGCGGCGGCGCGGGGGTGGGGGGCGGTGCGCATGACGGCGTTGCAGCGGGTGCAGAAGGCGCGGTGCTTTGGGGGGACATCGCCGACGGTGTGGACGAGGCCGCAGGCGTGGCAGGCGCGGAGGGGCATGTCGAGAGTGTACTTGGGAATACGGGGTGCGGGGAATCGTTCGGCGCGCTCGGAGTGGGTGGTGCATGAATATGGGGAAAGAAAGAGCCCCGGACTGAAGTCCGGGGCTCGGAGGTGGACGGAGTTAGAGCAGGTAAAGGCGTCGGGGGAAGTGGGCGGGGTCAGTTGCCTTCGATGCTTGGTTCGGGTTTGATTTCTTTGTAGACCGAGCCATCGACGAAACCCTGGAGCTTGCGGGCGCGGACGGGGTGTTGGAGTTTGCGGATGGCTTTGGCTTCGACCTGGCGGACTCGTTCGCGGGTGACCTTGAAGATGCGTCCGACCTCTTCGAGCGTGTAGGTGTACCCGTCGCCGATGCCGTAGCGGAGCTTGATGATCTCGCGTTCGCGGTAGGTGAGTGTTTTGAGAACGCCTTCGATTCGAGACTTGAGTGCGTCGTTGCTTGCGGTGGCGCTTGGGGCTTCCTGGGATTCGTCCTCGATGAAGTCGCCGAAGTGGGAGTCTTCGCCTTCGCCGACGGGCCGGTCGAGGCTGACGGGTTGCTTGGAGATGCTCATGACGCGGCGGACTTCGGCGAGGTTCATCTCGGCGAGTTCGGCGATCTCTTCCATGGTGGGCTCGATGCCGGTGGTCTGGAGGATCGACTTCTGGATGTTGCGGAGCCGGGACATGGTTTCGATCATGTGGACCGGGATACGGATGGTGCGTGCGTGGTCGGCGATGGCGCGGGTGATCGCCTGGCGGATCCACCACGTGGCGTAGGTGCTGAACTTGTAGCCGCGTTTGTACTCATACTTGTCGACGGCGCGCATGAGGCCGGTGTTGCCTTCCTGGATGACGTCGAGGAAGGAGAGCCCGCGGTTGCGGTATTTTTTGGCGATGGAGACGACCAGGCGGAGGTTGCCGCCGGAGAGGTCGCGTTTGGCTTGCTCGTATTCCCAGAAGACGGTGTTGATGGCGCGGATTCGGCCGTCGAGCTGGGCGGGGTTTTCGAGCACCAGCGAGCGCAGGCCGTCGAGCTCTTCACGCATGACCGTGATGTCTTCGGGGTCGTGCCCGGTGCGTGATTTCGCGGCTTTGGTGAGTGTTTCGTCGAGGTCGAGCATTTTCTGGGTGATTGATCGGAGCTTGCGCATCAGCGGGATGATGCGGCCGGTACGGAGGCTCAGCTCTTCGGTGAGTGCGGCGACGCGGCGGCGGCGGATGGACATGCGGGCGCGGATTACTTCGGCATTTTTCTTCTGCCGGGGAGGGAGGGCGTCGAGCTCGGCCCAGTCGTCTTGGTTGGCTTCGAGGAGCTTCTCGATAGTGGGGAGGTTGGCGGGGATGCGCCTGGAGATTTTTTCCTTGGCGTTGGCTTCGAGCGTCGAGATGCGCATCGTGCGGTCGAAGGGCAACGACCCGGTCGCGACCTGGTGGAGGATCTGCACCGCTTCACCCACGAGGTATTCACTCTCCAGGCAGCGGCGGCGGAAGATCATCCGCGTGGTCTCGATCTTCTTGGCGAGGCGGATCTCTTCTTCGCGGGTCAGCAGCGGGATCGACCCCATCTGCGAGAGGTACATGCGGATGGGGTCGTCGACGCGGCGGGCGCCGGGCTCGGCGTGGGCGCTCTCTTCGAGCTCGCGCTGGATCGCTTCGGCGTCCATCGCGGCGGCTTCGGCGACGTCACGCTCGGCCTGCCCGAGGGGCGAATCGGCCTGGGAGATCCTCTGCTGAATCTCGGCGGCTTCGTCCATGCGCTCGCCGCCGATGACGGACATGGCGCGCAGGTTTTTGCCGGGGAGTCCGGCACCGATCCCGGCGAGCGGTGTGCCGGTGAGGGGGTTGTGCCCTGCTTCTTCGCCGCGTTTGATGCTCTCGCGGTGGAGGCGGGCTTTGTACTCGAGCTCGTCGACGAGATCGAGCCCGCGCCCGTCGATGAGCGTGAGCAGATAGTCGATCTGCTCGGTATCGACCATGTCGTCTGGAAGGGTGTTGTTCAGCTCTTCGTAGCTCAGCCATCCTCTGGCTTGGGCGACATCAAGAAGCTGCTGCATCGCTGGGTGAAGTTCGCTGATCACGTTGCTCTCCTGCATCTGTCTCACAGCGGTCGGACATGGAACGTAAGGCCCGCGAACCCTCGTTGGCAAACGGGCGGCACTGATTCTGTCGAACTATCGGGGGGCCGACGGGCTGGGCATTCGTCGCCGGTCGTCCCCGTATTCTTTCGTGGTGGTGCGGATCGAATCGACCAGCGCTTGCAGGTCGTCGGTGTCGGACTGGTTCTTTCGGGCGGCGGACATCGCGCGGTCCTGCATCGCGCGGCGGATGCAATCGGTGAGGAACGCCGCCAGTCGGCTCTCGCTCTCCAGCTCGGCGCGGGTCTGGATCTCGACGGCGCACTCCTTGATGCTGCGGTCTTCGATGGTGTCGAGGACGGCGCGGAGGTCGGGCTTTCGGCCGGCGTCGGCGACGTTGCGGAGCGCTTCGGCGACCGCGCGCACAGGGCCGTCGAACGACTCAGGCGCGAGCAGCTCGCGGGCGTCGGTGTCGAGGCCCGCCCAGAGGGCGCCGTCGCTGAGCACGCAGCCGAGCGCCTCGATGAGGTTCTGCGGCCCGGGATCGGTGGGGATGATCGGCTCGTCCTCGGGCGGCGCGTCAAAGGTGGCGTGTGCGTTGGGTCGCGGCTTGGCGCGGCGGAGGTGGTCGGCGATCATCGGCTCGTCGAGGCCGGTGAGGTCGGCGAGCCGGCGCAGGATCAGCTTGCGACGGATCGGGGAGGTCTTGTGGAACCCGAGGCGGGCGAGGGTCTGGATCTCTTCTTCGGTGGCGCGCTGTATCGCCGAGAGCCCGGCCCCGGCGAGGCGCTCGCGCATGCGGGTGAAGCGGAAGTCGAGCAGGTCGACGCTCTCGGTGATCGCCCGGTTGAAGAGCTCGAGGCCGCCCTCGCGTTTGAGCAGTTCGTCGGGGTCTTTGGCGTCGGTGATGCTGTTGAGCGTGGCGATGCGGACGTCGATGGGGTCGTTGAAGAAGACCTCGACGGCGCGGTCGGCGGCACGCTGCCCGGCCTCGTCGCCGTCAAAGAGCAGCACCACGGTGTCGCACATCCTGCGAAGGATCGCGGCGTGCCCTGGGGTGAGGGCGGTGCCGAGGGTGGCGACGGCGTGCTCGATTCCCGCCTGATGGCAGGCGATGACGTCGGTGTAGCCCTCGGTGATGATCGCGGTGCGTTCGCGTTGGATCGCGCGGGATGCCTGGAAAAGGCCGAAGATCGAGGCGGACTTGTTGAAGAGCGGGGTGTCGGGGGAGTTGAGGTATTTGGGATCGTCCTCGTCGTTGATGCGGCGGCCACCGAACGCGATGACGCGGCCGATCTGGTCGCGGATGGGGAAGATCAGACGGTTGCGGAGCGCGTCGTAGTGTGACCCGTCGTCGCGGGCTTTGAGCAGGCCGGTCTGGACGAACAGCTCGCGGTCGGCGTCCATCGAGTCGATCTTCTTGCAGAGCCCGTCCCAGCGGTCGGGAGCAGCGCCGATGCTGAACTTGTCGACCATGTCGGGGGTGATGCCCCGGCGTTCGATGAGCTCGCGGGCGGCGCGGCCGTGGGTCTCGTGCTGGAGGACAGCGCGGAAGAAGGCGGCGGCCTGTGCGTTGGCGTCGGCGAGGGTGGAGCGGGAGAAGCCGGCGGGTTGGTCGGTGGGTTGTGCGTGGCGGGGTGTGAGTTCGATATTGCAGCGTTCGGCGAGGTGTTGGAGGGCCTCGCGGAAGTCCATGCGGTGGTATTTTTCGATAAAGCTGAAGACATCGCCGCCGGTGCCGCAGACGAAGCAGTGGAAGATCTGCTTGGCGGGGACGACAGCCATGGAGGGGTTGTGGTCTTCGTGGAAGGGGCAGAGGCCGACGTACTCGCGGCCTTTGGCTTTGAGGGCGACGTGCTCGCCGACGATGCGGACGATGTCGGCCGCTTCGCGGACGCGTTCGACGTCTGACATGTTTGAGCCGGTGGGCATCATGCGCGCTGGGCTCCCCCTCGAGTGGTCTTTGTGAACCGAAACTTGAATCGTCCTTGCGACGCGGTCGGGCGTCGTGGGCGGGCAGTATGTGGTTGGGTCCAGTCGGGCCGGGGTTGCAGAAGTTGCAGGACAGAATGCACCTCGGAGCTGGGCTCTGAGGGGTGGGTCGGCCGGTCTGTGGTGTTCGCTCGGGTGAGTGGTCCGGGGCGGGCGTGATGCCTGCGGGCCGGCGAGATGAGCGACCATCCAACCTCAACGGTAGCACAGCCTCGGGTTGAAGCCAACAAAGTGCGAGGTGGTTGCGGTGTGGAGTGTGCTCGGGGGCTGTCTCGGGCGGGATTCTCGGGCTTGGGGTGGCGAGATTTGTGCGGATCGGGGAGACTCTGCGGCATGGAGCGGCGCAGCGTCACGTTCTCGGGCCGGGTGCAGGGGGTGGGCTTTCGGTTTACGACCCGGGCGGTCGCGCGCGCGTTTGTCGTGAGCGGGTGGGTCCGCAACGAGCCCGATGGCACGGTGCGGTGCGAAGTGCAAGGCGACGCTACGGAGTGCGATCGGTTTCTTGCTACGCTGCGCGAGCGTGTGGCGGGGTATCTACGGTCTGTTTCTACCGAACCGATGCCGATCGTGGCGGGAGAGTCGGGGTTTGTGATCCTTCGATGACGCGGCGAGCGTCGGCGGCTTCTCGGAGTAAAGGATGTGCGTTTGTGCTGATTTTGTTTGATATTGATGCGACGCTGCTCAAGACCGGCGGCGCGGGGATGCTGGCGTTGGCGGATGCCGGGCGGTTGTTGTTCGGGCCGGCGTTCTCGGCTGAGGGTGTCGCGTTTGCGGGGCGGCTTGACCCGCTGATCATCGGGGACCTGCTGGTCCGTAACGGGATCGCCCCGACGCCCGAGCACCGGGGCGCGATGCGGCGGGGGTATCGGGAGGCGCTCGAAGCGAGGTTTGCTGCCGAGAGTGGGTCGTGGGCGCTGCCCGGTGTGCATGAGTTGCTCGGGGCGCTGGCCGGGCTTGCGGATCGGGATTCGGGCGGCGACGGAGCACGGCCGACGCTTGGGTTGCTGACTGGAAACTTTTCAGAGACCGGCACGCTCAAGCTGAAACTGGCCGGGATTGATCCCGAAGGGTTCAGGGTCTGCGTGTGGGGCGACGACTCGCCGCACGACCCGCCGGAGCGGGAGCACCTGCCGGGCGTGGCGCTCGAGCGGGCGAGTGCGGCGTGGGGTCGGCCTGCGCGGGGTGCGGAGGTCGTGGTGATCGGCGACACGCCGCACGATATTTCTTGTGCGCGTGCGCACGGGTGCCGGGTGTTGGCGGTTGCGACGGGGCAGTTCTCGGTGGCCGATCTCGGGCACGCCGACCGGACGGTTGAGGATCTTTCAGAGACCGAAGAGGTGGTGCGATGGCTGATGGGCTAGAGCGTGGTGAGTCCGGGGCGGCGGCGGAAGCTGTTCCTGTTGCGCCGGTTTCGCAGAGGCAGCGGTTCGATTCGATTGACGTGCTGCGGGGCTTTGCGCTCTTGGGCATCCTTGCGATGAACATCATGGTGTTCGCGATGCCGATGGCGGCGTACTCGAACCCGACCTTCGGGCCGGAGTATTCCGGGGTCAACCGCGCGACGTACTGGGTCGTGCACACGCTGTTCGACATGAAGATGATGGGGCTGTTCTCGATGCTGTTTGGGGCGGGTGTGGTGATCTGGAGCCGCAAGGCCGAGACCCGCGAGGAGGTGGTCCGGCTGCGGTGGCTTTGGATCCGTCGCATGGGGTGGTTGCTGGTGTTTGGGATGATCCACGCGTGGATTATCTGGTTCGGGGACATTTTGGTGGCGTACGCGTTGTGCGGCGTGCTTGTGGTGTGGTGGCTGCGGAGGCTGCCTCCGGTGTGGCTGATTGTGGTCGCGGGGGCGTTCTTTGGTGTGCACCTGCTGTTGTTGGCCGGGCAGGGCTTTCAGGCGTGGAAGTTGTTCAGTGACGCGCCCTCGGCGATTGACATGCGGGCGGGCATGACGCCGGATGAGCTCGAGACCGGGCGTTTGCAGATGCAGGTCCACATGTCGCCGACTGTCGAGCAGTACGCCCACGAGCTCGGGACGATGCGGGGCAGCTGGATGGAGATCTTCGAGCGCCGCGCCGAGATGACGATGATGATGCAGGTATGGGCGTTCGCGTTCTTCCTCTTTTGGCGGGTGAGTGCGATGATGCTACTGGGGGTGGCGTTGACCAAGCTCGGCGTACTCACCGGCGAGCGGTCGGCGAAGTTCTACGCCGGGCTGGCGGTGGCTGGGTATCTGGTCGGGTTGCCGATCGTGATCGGGGGCATCCTCTACAACGAATCGCACGGCTTTGACCTCGCCAAGTTTGCGGGCCTTGGCATGGGGTTCAACGCGGTCGGCGCGGTGCCGGTGATGCTGGGGCATGTCGGGCTGGTGGTATGGATCGTCAAGAGCGGCGTGCTCAAACCGGTGACCACGGCTCTGGCGCGGGTCGGACAGATGGCGTTTACCAACTATCTCATGCAGTCGGTTCTTGGGTCGCTGATTTTCTACGGCTTTGGGTTCGGGCTCGCCGGGGAGTTCAACCGGCTGGGGCAGCAGGGGGTGGTGTGGTTTATCTGGGCGGTGCAGATTCTGTGGAGCATCGCGTGGCTGTCGCGGTTCAGGTTCGGGCCGGCCGAGTGGTTGTGGCGGTCGTTGACGTACTGGAAGCTCCAGCCGATGCGACGGCTTCCGGCGGCGTCAGCGGCACCTGCTGAGGCGACCTCTTCCGGTTGATCCGTGGGGCGATGTAGCGTGTACACTGCGGGCGTGCATCAAGGAGGAGCACCCCGATGACTTCGAGCTACGGCGCGTTCTGCACGGACCACTATGTGAACATCAAGCTCGGGCTTAAGCTTGAGCTGAGTCGCAGCCGGGACACGGTGCTGTCGCTGTTTGAGCGGGTGCGTCGGCAGTACCCGGGGATGAGCGAGTTCCGCAAGTACACCGATGAGCTGGCACTCGAGTCGCCGACGAGCGAATCGCCACACCGGTGGCTGGCGGTGCGGTCCAGCAGCGTGCGCGCGGGGGTGGTGAATCCTGTGGTCTCGACCGATGCGTACCGGCTGCACGAGATGGTGCTGGATGTGTCGCCGTACTTTCTGGATATCAGCCCGCTGGATGTTGACTTTGTCGAGGTGCTCTACGGGTTTGACATCGCAGCCGGGGGCAACCACGACGCGATCGTTGCGGAGACTCTGCTCGGGGGGTCGCAGCTTTCCGGGTTGTTTGAGCTGGGCCAGGGGTTGCCGATTGATTGCCAGCCGTTGGTGGGGCTGACGCTCGGGGACGGGACGGAGGCGTTCTTTGAGGTGCGTACGCGTCCAGATGAGAACCGCAGCGAGCGTCGGGGCGAACCGATCAGTGTGTACCTGACGCTGCGTCGGTCGGGGCCGATCAACGAGCTCAAGCAGCTCGGCGTGCAGTTCCGCGAGATGACCGAGCATGGCGAAGAGCTGGTCGAGCGTGGGGTGATCCCGGTGTTGCTCAATCCCATCCGCGACGGCATCGTGCCGGGCATGTAGGAACCGATTCAAGCATGGATGGCAAGGAACTGCTGCCGTATGTTCTGACCGTGGGCGCGATGATTGTGCTAGTCACGGTTGCGGGGGTTGTGCTGTACATCATCCGGGGTCGGCTGTTTGCACCGAGCGGTACGAAGGATGTGAACCCCGGGGGCGTGCTCGAGACGATGCGGGCGATGCGCGATCGGGGGGAGGTTTCTGAGGAGGAGTACCGTGCTGCGCAGGCGGCGATCGTTGCCAAAGCGACCGCGAAGAAGGCCGACTCGGGCGGGGCTCGGCCCGGGTCGAATCCGACAAAAAACCGAACGACAGCGGGTGCGCACGATGAACTGCGTGCCCGGCCGGGGTTTGACCTGACCGGTGAGCCTCTTCCACCGGGCTTTCAGGGTGCGGCGGGTGACGAAAGTACGGAGTCGGGTTGAGTATGCGGCAAGTGTAGAGATGAACCCGTCGCGGGCCGATAGACTCTGAGGCCCCGGCGGGGGGACGCTTTTTGTGTAGGATTATCCGGACCGAGCGAGGGATTTATGGCGAAGAATCGGACCGATGGCGGAGGTAACGAGGGCAGCGACAGCGGATTCCGCGGGCGCAAAGTGACCACGTGCTCGTTTTGTGGCAAGAGCAGCCGCGAGGTGGGGCCGATGGTCGAAGGACCCAACGAGGTCTACGTCTGCGCAGGCTGCGTCGAGCTTTGCCAGAATATTTTCCGCCAGGAAAAACGGCGTGTGAACTCGGTCTCGTCGGCGCTGGGCGATGTGCCCGCGCCGCGTGAGATCAGCGAGTATCTCGATCAGTACATCGTGGGGCAGGACCGCGCCAAGCGCACGCTGAGCGTCGCGGTGCATATGCACTACAAGCGGTTGCTGCACCTGGAGAGCGAAGAGGCGTCGAACCTCGAGCTCGACAAGAGCAACATCCTGCTGGTCGGCCCGACGGGCAGCGGCAAGACGCTGCTCGCCAAGACGCTGGCGCGGATGCTCAAGGTGCCGTTTGCGATCGGGGACGCGACCACGCTGACCGAAGCGGGGTATGTGGGCGAGGACGTCGAGAACCTGTTGCTGAAACTGCTTCAGGCGGCGGACTTTGACGTCGAGGCTGCGCAGCGCGGGATCATCTACATCGACGAGGTTGACAAGATCGGCAAGACATCGGGCAACGTCTCCATCACGCGGGATGTCTCGGGCGAGGGCGTGCAGCAGAGCTTGCTCAAGATGCTCGAGGGGACGGTCGCGAACGTGCCGCCACAGGGCGGGCGCAAGCACCCCGAGCAGCAGTACATCCAGATCGACACGTCGCACATTCTGTTTATCTGTGGCGGGACGTTTGTGGGTATCGAGGACGTGATCCGTCGGCGGATGGGCCGGACCCAGATCGGGTTTGGCGCGCACGAGACCGATGGGGTTCGGCTCGCCGAGGACGCCAACCGCGGCGAGATCCTCTCGCACGTGCGGACACAGGATGTCGTCGAGTACGGGATGATCCCCGAGCTTGTCGGGCGCTTGCCGGTCATCGCGCCGCTTGAGTCACTCTCGACCGACACGCTGATGAAGGTGCTGACCGAGCCGCGCAACGCGCTGGTGAGGCAGTACGAGCACCTGTTCTCGTTGGAAGACGCGAAGCTGACGTTCACCGACGGGGCGTTGCGGTCGATCGCGAGGCAGGCCTCGAAGCGTGACACGGGCGCACGAGCGTTGCGTGCGGTGCTCGAGGGGCTCATGCTTGAGCTGCTCTTTGAGCTTCCTGACGAAGCCCAGAACGGGGCGGAGTACTTGATTGACGAGGACGCGGTCGAGAACTCGCGTCGGCTCGAAGACATCCGGGTGCCGCGCAAAGAATCGGCCTGACCGGTTGGAAAGAACACGATTTTGATGCACGCCCCCGGCTTGGTCGGGGGCGTGTTTTTGTGTGCAGTGTGTGTAAGCAGAGCACCTTGTACCAATGTGTTTGGCTGTTGTGGATGGATGTCGTTGTCCCCTCGCTTGCGCGAGGGGCTCTACAGCGCCGTTGTGTATCTCTACAGAAGTGTTGTATGGGTCGAGAAAAGAGCCCCTCGCGCAAGCGAGGGGACAGAGCAACCCTTCTCAAGAACCGATATGAACAAGAGCCAAGCCCCTCAATCAGAGTGAAAGAGGATTCTGCAAGAGGCTCTAGCGATCTAGCGAGACCGTCACCAGCCCGTGTGTTGCGGGCGCGGCCGGGGCGGCGAGGTGGACGTGGATAGGTGTGTCCAGGACGGCTCGGGCTTCTTCTGCGCGGTCGGTGATCAGGTGCATCTCGGTGTGGGTCGCGGCGGCTTCGGCAAGGCGCGGCTCGACGCGGCTGAGGATGGTCGCGTGGGAGCGTGCCCAGGCGTTGGCGCGGAGCAGGCTGCGGACCGGGGTGTCGGTCGAGAGCTGGGGGAGCTGGGTGAGCGATGCGGCGAGCAGGTGGAGCGAGCCGGTGGCGTCGTAGGCGAGGGTGACTTCGGGAGCAGCAGGGCAGGTGGTCTCGAGCGGGAGGAGCCCGGGGACGAGGCGGGCGAGGGGGCCGTGGGTGTTGCTCTGGTCGGGAGTCGGTTCGTCGGCGTAAGCGATGGTTGCCGTGCGGGGTGAGGGTGCAGCAGGCACCGGTGGCGGTTGGGTTGGGAACGATTCGACCGGCGGTGCGGGCGCGGTCGGCGTTGCTGGTTCGAGCGGTGCTGCGGGTGCTCTTGCCGAGGGCATCGGCTCGGGCTCGGTGTTGGTAGGCGTGTGGATTTCGCGTGCGGGCGTTGGCTCGGCTGCGGGGTTGTGCAGTGCGTCGATGAGCGCGCGTGGGGTGAGCGTTGTCGGGCCGCTGAAGAGCACATGGCTCTGGGTCGGGGCGATCCGGTCGACGACGACGGGTTCGAGCAGATCGGCTTCGAGAAACGTCCGGGCGGCGCGGGCGATGCGTTCGTGGGCGAGCTTGCCTTTTGCAGCACCTGTGCCGACGATGGTGAGCTGGGTCGCGGGGAGGGGGCGTTCGGCGGTGGCTTCGGCGGCGACGTTTTTGAGCTTGCGGTAGCAGGCGACGACGGCGGCGTCGTCGGCGCCGGTGAGGATGATGAGCCGATCGATCTTGGGGATCGAGGCGAGTTCGGTCTCGTCGGCTTCGTCCACCCTGAGCAACGCGCTCTCGGCGTGGGTTGCGGTCCATTCGAGGGCTTGGGATTGGTCCCGGAATGTCGGGATGGAGGGAGGGGCACCGATGGCTTCGAGTGTGAGCACGCCGCGACTCAGGCGGGCGATGACCACGGGTTTGCCGGTTTCTTCTGCACGCATCCGCGCGTGCTGGGCGGGCCAGGCCGACGCCATGACCGGGAGGTGCCCGAGGATGAGCGCACCGATGGGCAAGCGTCGTGCAGCGGTGGGGGTTGTGTGCCGCTCGGTGTCGGCTGTGGTGTGGTGTTTCTCGGGCGGGTCGAGAAAGAGCTCGGCGAGGGCGTCAAAGTCGGCGTCGCTGGGCGCGTTGTCGAGCGGGAGCGTGGGCGTGCCGAGGGGGCGGTTGCCGTTGGAGCCGGGCGTCGAGGTCGTGTGGTGATTTTCGGCGTGGGAGCCGTTGCTTTGAGTGGGCATTTTGTGGGCACTCCTTGCCCTTGGTCGGGTGGTGTCAGTCGGCTCCGCAGCGCATGTCTGCTTCTTGCATGGGGGCGTCGTTGACGGGCACCTCGACGAGGCTGTGCGGTTCTCCGAACTCGCTGAGAATCCAGTCGGTGTTGTACGGGTCGGCGGTCCAGGTGCCGTCGACGATGAGTCGGTACTCGTGCCTTCCTGGCGGGAGGGCGAGGCGGATCGCGTGTGTTGCAGATTCTGTGTCGTGAAAGAGGTCGATGGGTTTCCAGTTGCTGAACGGGCCGGCGACCGCGACGCGGCGGCCGAGGGCACCGGGTTGGACAAACTCGACGCCTTCGTCGGTGAGTGTCTTGCCGAACACCGGGCGCCCCGGGCGAGGCTCGATCCGTGACGCGAGAGGGAGGCTCGGGGTACACGCGATGGTGCGGCGGGCGAGTTCCTCTGCGCGGTTGGGGGCGGGGTGCTTCGGCTCGGCGGGCTCGGCTTGCCCGCTCTGGGCGGCGAACCGCCTGGGCTGGAGGGAGTGGACGTGCCGGTCGTCGAGTGTGACGACGACTTCGCCGGTAAATGAGGAGCCGAAGGGGGAGCTGAACTGTGCCGTGCTCGTGAGCACGGCGTTGTCAGCGGGGGTGTAGAGGGTATCTGGAGCGTTGCCCGGGTGTGCGGCGGGCGCTGTTTCGACGTGGGCGACGTGGGCGGCGTGGGTGGTGTGGGTGGGTCCGGTGTTGGTGGGACGCCGCGGGGGTGTGGAGGCGTCGACGTCGCTCCAGTCCTCTTCGTCGGCGTTGGCGGGGAGGGACTCGGTCTCGATGAGCACCGACGCGAGGGCGGCGTAGTCTCGGGTGGCCTGGCTGTGGGGCGCGTGGACGCAGACCGGGCGGCCGAACGAGGCGGCCTCGCGGAGGGCGGGGTCGCGGTGGACAACCACAGGCATGAGCCGCTTGCCGAACTGGCGTTTGAGCTCGTTGAGGAGGTCGGCAGCAACCGCGAGCCCCGGCTCGTGGAGTGTCGGCAGCACCGAGCAGCGGATGCGGGTGTCGAGCCGACGGGAGATGGCGCGGACGGTCTTGAGCTGACGGGCGGCACCCTGCAACGAGAAGTACGCGGTCTCGACCGGGACGAGCACGAGGTCGGCAGCGACGAGGGCGTTGAAGGTCAGCAGCCCGATCGAGGGCGGGCAGTCGAGCAGGCAGACATCGAACCGGTCGGCGAGGGGGCGGAGGGCGTCGGCGAGGCGGTGCTCGCGGTCGGGTTGCTGGGCGAAGGGGGAACCCGGGGCTTCGAGCCCGGCCAGGCGGACCCGGCTTGGGACGAGGTCGAGGCTCGCGGCGGCTCGCCAGAAGCGTTGCTCGGGCGGGTTGTCAGCGTTCGCCTGGAGGAGCAGGTCGCTGGTGTCGAACTCGATCTGTTGCTCGGGGATTCCAAGGCCGGCGGCACAGTGACCCTGGGGGTCGAGGTCGATCAGGAGCGTGCGGCGGCCGAGCCGACCCAGGCACGCGCCAAGGTTGATCGCGGTGGTGGTCTTGCCACATCCACCCTTCTGATTGACGATTGCAATGGTCCGCACCGAGTGCCTCTCCGGCAAATGTGTGGTCTACAAAATGACCTCGGCGTGTGAACAGCACAGAACGCGCCTATTCGCATTCGTTATCGGAGTTTGGGTTGTGAATGCTTGAATCCGGGACTGTTTCGGGGTGACTTTGCCCGCTGATGGGTAGTTCAAACTAGGGATATAGCCTCAAGACCGGCGAGAATCGGAGCTTTGTCGAGATCGTCCACGACCATTGCCCGGTGTTCGCCGCAGGGGAGCACGAGGCGGAGTTTGCCGTGGGTGGTCTTTTTGTCGGCCCCCATCAGGGCGAGGATGTGCTGGTGGTCGGGCAGGTCGGCGACGCGGGTGGGCAAGCTGCAGCGGGTGAGCAGGTCGGTGATGTGGTGCGGCAGCTCTTGGGGTGCGAGCCCGGCGTGGACCGCGGTTGTGGCGGCGGCGATGAGCCCGAGCCCGACCGCTTCGCCGTGGAGGAGGGGGGCGTCGGCGGGGTCGCTGGTGGGCGAGAGGTGGTGGAGGGTCTCGATCGCGTGGGCGAAGGTGTGGCCGAGGTTGAGCAGCGCGCGTCCGCCGCCGGACTGCGCGGTCTCGCGTTCGTCGTTGCGGACGACGGAGGCTTTGAAGGCGACCGATCGGGTGATGAGCTCGACCAGGGTGTCGGGGTCGCGGGCGAGGATCTGGTCGAGGGCGTGTTCGATCCAGGCGAGGTGTGCGGTGTGGTCGGTTGAGTCGTCGGGGGTTGTGTCGTTGGGGGTTGTGCTGTCGATGAGGCCGTGCTTGATGCACTCGGCCAGGCCGGCGCGGAACTCGCGGTCGGGGAGGGTGGCGAGGGTGTCGATGTCGGCGAGGACGAGGGCGGGCTGGTGGAAGGCGCCGACCATGTTCTTCTGGAGGGTGCCTGCGACTTCGAGGTTGACGCCGGTCTTGCCGCCGACGGAGGCATCGACCATCGAGAGGAGGGTGGTGGGGCACTGGACGACGGGGACGCCGCGTCGGTAGGTGGCGGCGGCGAACCCGGCGAGGTCGCCGGTGATGCCGCCTCCGATCGCGATGACCGGGTCGGTGCGTTCGAGCCTTGCCTTGCCCATCGCGCCGAGGATGTGTTCGAGGGTTTCGAGGGACTTGGCTTTCTCGGTGGCGTGGATTTCGATTTCGACGAGTTGGAGACCGGCGGCGCGGAGCGCGTCGGTGACGAGCGCGGCGTGGGGGCGGGTGTTGGTGTCGATGACCACGCAGGCGGCGCGGATGTCGCGGCCGAGGGCGGCGGTCGCGGTGGCGGGAAGCGAGGTGAGCAGCCCGGCACCGATGCGGGCGTCGTAGCTCCGGTCGGCGCTCCGGTCGGCGCTCCGGTCGGCGCTCCGGTCGGCGCTCCGGTCGGCGAGATCGACGCGGACGGTGTTGAAGCCCGGGCCGGTCATGCCTTGGGCGTCCGCTCCCACTCGACTCGGCGGGCGTCGCCCCAGAGCATCTCCATGTCGTAGACCGCGCGGGTGTTGGGCTCGAAGAGGTGGGCGACGACATCGACAAAGTCGGCGATGAGCCAGAGGGTGCCGGCGTCTTTGGTGATGCCGAAGGCTTCGCCGCCGTGCTTTTCGACGATCTCGACAGCGTGATCGAGCACCGACGCCATCTGCCGCTCGGAGGAGCCCGAACCGACGACGAGGTAGTCGGTGAGCGGGCTCATGCCTCGGACGTCGAGGACGACGACTTCGGTGCACTTGTCGTCGTGGAAGAGGCGGGCGAGTTCGATGGCGAGCTCTTCGGTGGGGCCGCCGCGTTCGAGAGGCTGTGTGGTCGCGGTCGCTTTGGTGAGGAACTGCTCGGTGGTGGGGGTGGTGGGGGTGTTGGGTCGGTCGTTGGGTGTTGTGTCGTTGTTCATCTGAGGGGAGGGTAGGACGAGGTGCGCCGGCTGGACGGAAACGGCAGGTCGGGCTATGTGGTCGGGCCGGTTTCGGCCTCTGGGTATGGCTTTCGGGCGATGACGGCGGCGAGGTCGAGGGTGTCGGCGGGCTCGATGCCGGGGGCGGGGTCGAGGTCGAGCAGGGTGTTTCGGAGTTCGGCAGCGGTCAGGCGGACGGGGGCTTCGGGGTCGGCGCTGGGGGTGGTGAGGGGGTTTGGCACTGGGCTTTGCCCAGTGGCACCCGGGGTGGTGGGGGTGGTGGGGGTGGTGGGGGTGGTGGGGGGGAGGGGTTGGACCAGCAGCATCGGGCCGCCGGGTGCGAGCACGCGCCAGAGCGCCTCGACGAGCTTGGAAGCGTCGGTGGCAGCTCTGAATATGTTGGCCGCGACGACGGCATCGAACGAGCCGTCGAGTTCACCGTCAAGGGCGTCGGTGTCGCCGATCTCCCAGGCGATGTTGGGGGCGGTGTATCGGCGTCGGGCGTAACGGATGGACTCGTGATCGGGATCGAGCGCGACCACTGCGCCCGAGGGGCCGACGCGGTGGGCAAGGTGAGCGGCACCAAAGCCGGTCGAGCAGCGGGCGTCGAGGACGCGCATGCCGGGGCGGACGATCGGGTCGGACAGGTGGTACGGCGCAAGCAGGTGGTGCCCGGCGATGTCGGCGTACTGGCGGCGGGCGGTGCAGCGGATGCGGAGGGGAGCCGAGTCGGCGAAGAGCGCGTCGAAGTCTTTGTACCCCGGGCCACGCTCAGAGAGGGCGCGGCGGAGGGGTTCGGTGCTGCGCTCGCGGTAGCGGACGCCTTCGACGACGAAGGTCTTGTGCCCGCGAAAGATCGCGGCCGCGATGTTGCGGGCGAGGCTCATGTGCCGGGTGTCGGGACGAACAGCGTGCGCGGCGTGTTCGAGGCTTTGCGGCTGGTGGGGGTGGTGGTGACGATCTGAGGGCTGCCGGGGGGGGCGTGTTCGATCCGGATCCAGGGCGTTGGCTGATCCGGCTGAGTGATGGTGAGGCGGTAGTCGGCCTCCGCGTGCAGTCGCTTGACGAGGGTCGGGTCGTTGCACTGGCGGGAGAGGTGGAGGAGGACGACGTGGTCGCGGGGGCTGACGTCTTCGATGAGGCTGACGGTTTCGTGGTTGGAGAGGTGGCCGCGGCCGCCGGTGACGCGGCGCTTGAGAAACTCGGGGCGGTCGGAGAGCGCCTGGAGCCTGGGGCAGTAGTTACTCTCGATCGCGAGGACATCAACGCAGGCGAGGTGCTCGGCGAGGTGGTCGGTGACGCAGCCGAGGTCGGTAGCGAACCCGAGGCTCGCGCCGCAGGCAAACTCGAAACGGAACGAGGCGGTGCCGGTGTCGTCGTGATCGCAGAGCATCGCGGCGATGTGCAGGTCGGGGGCGGGCGAGAGGATGTCACGAAACGGGAGGTAGGTGCCTTGGGTGAACCCTCGGCGGCGGGCTTCGGCTTTGTGCGTGTGGTGGAGATAGACCGGGAGGTTGTCGGGCAGAGCTTTGGCCCATCCGGGGTGGAAGTGGTCGCTGTCGAGGTGGGTGAGGAGGATGCCGTCGAGCTGGTCGAGGGTCATGCCCATGTCGGCGAGGTGGTTGCGGGTGCGGCGTGGGCTGAGGCCGGCGTCGATGAGGAGTGTTGCGTCGGCACACCGGAGGATGGTGCAGTTGCCTGATGAGCCGCTGGCGAGGACGCGGAGCGAGGGGGTGTGCGTTGTCGTGGGGTTCGGCACTGGGCTTTGCCCAGTGGCACCCGGTGGGGGTTGGGGTGGGGTTGGTGGTGGGGGTGAGAGAGGGGGCATGGGGAGTGGCTCCGTCCGTGGAGTGAGGGGGCAGCCGGCAGCGAAAGGCCGGGGCTTGGCAGCTTACTCGTCCCCGCGTGCCGGCTCAAGGTCGGTTGCTGATGCGACGCCTCGGCGTTGGCGCTGGAGGAAGGTGGCAAAGACCCTCGGCGGCTTGCCCATGCCCGGGCAGATGCCGCGCTTGGTGCCGCGGATGAACGCGGCGATCTCGCCGATCGCGGGGGAATCGACCGCCCCGGCGTCGAGGATCTCGAGCATTTCCGCGGTGGGGATCGGGGCGCGGAAGCACTGGCGGAAGGCCTTGCGGACGGCGGTGATTTCGGCGCGGTCGATCCCGGCGCGGCGCATGCCGACCATGTTGATGCCGCCGAGGCGGTTGCGTTCGTTGACGGTGCAGAAGGGGGGGACGTCCATGCCGACGCCTGCGCCGCCGGACATGAACGCGAGGCGGCCGATGCGGACGAACTGGTGGACGCCGACGTGTCCTGAGATGGTGACGTTGTCGGCGACGTGGCAGTGGCCGCTGAGCCCGGCGTAGTTGACGAGGATGACGTTGTTGCCGACCTGGCAGTCGTGCCCGATGTGGGAGCAGGCCATGAGGAAGCACCCGTCGCCGACAGCGGTGGGGACTTCGGCGTTGGTCGAGGCGTTGACGGTGACGTGCTCGCGGACGAGGCAGCGCTGGCCGATTGTGACGCCGGCGGTGGGGGAGCCGGGGCTGTCTGCGGTCGCGGGGGCGAACTTATAATCCTGAGGCTCAAACCCGATGCAGGCGCCGGGGTAGAGGATGGTCCCGGCCCCGATCGTGACCGGCCCCTGGATATGGACCGACGCGATAAGACGGACGCCGGGGCCGAGGGTGACGCGGCCGGTGAGGACACAGAGCGGCCCGATCTCGACGCCGGCGGCGAGCGTGGCTTCGGGAGAGACGACGGCGGAGGGGTGGACTTTCGGGGCTGTCTTTGTGGAGGTGTTAGGCATGGGAGAGGATGGTAGGGGGACGATGGGGCGGGGTTTGCGGGTGCTGGGGGAAGCTCGTATATTGTGGCCGCCACCCCTGCCACAGGGAAAGGGTGTCAGCAGTGCCACCCGCCGCCTGCCCAACAGAGACAGGCACCACAGCGAGCTTTGGAGGAACCCCCGGTTTGGGCTTGCGTTTCTCGGACGGTGTGGTATGCTGGATAAGGGACGGGCACGATCAGGGAGCCTTTGCCATGAACAGACGACCTCTCGGAGCATGGATCATCGCGGCCGCAGCCCTCGCGTTGCCGGCCAACGCCGACATCATGTACTGGTACTGGCAGGTCGAGGTCAACGGTCAGACCGCCGACGCGAGCAAGCCGATCGTGGTGGGGGCGGGGGATGAGGTGGAGATCGAGCTGTGGGCGGAGTGGGAGCCGCAAGGTGACGGGTTTGCGTGGTCAGAATTTTCGATCAGTGTAGGAGATCAGTTTTTTCAAGTTGCGTCGTCCGTGGATATTAGTGAGGTAAACGGCTTCGGGCGCAATCCGTCGTTGTCGGTGTACTCTGATGCAAACGGAGATTTGACAGATACGGACAACTCGGACGTGTACGATTTGATCGACGGGATTGATGTTCTTCAGTTGTCACGACACTTCGGATTGTTTGACGATTCGCACCCGATACAGGTGTATTCGCTCGCTTGGATCATTGATCAATCCATCAATGCCCCGATTCATCTGATGCGTACTGATATTTTCGCTAATGCTAGACCCCGTGCTCAGCAAATTTATATCGACGAATGGGGTAACATCGCGGATTATGACCACGTCGAAGATTTGCTGATATTCGTCCCAAATCTGAGTACAGCAATGCCATTGCTGTACCTTCTTCTCAAACGGAGGAAGCGTTCATGAAATGCGTTCGAATTGCATTGATGGCGATGATATTTTCGAAGATTCAATGCGTGTGGTCGCAAGAACTTACAGATTGTCGTGAGTGTTCGGCGGCAATCTTCCCCTGCACTTGGCCGTTCGACCCGGAGGAGAAGGATGCTTACTTTGATGAGCAGTGGTACATCGCCAGTATTCGGGCGTGTGAAGTCTGGAATCTGGGCCAAGGCTATACGGGTTACGGCGTATCTGCGGCAGTCATTGACTTCGGCATCTTTGAAGGTCATGAAGACCTGATTTCGCAGTACAATGCTGCGTGTTCTGAAGACCGTCCTTTTCCTCCACCTCCATGCAATACTCTTGAGAATTTTCATGGAACGCAAATGGCAGGTGTATTCGCGGCGACTGCGAACAATAGCAATACTGGTATCGCCGGTATCGCGTTTGGCGCCACGGTCGGTGAAATATTCCTTTACGATACACCATGGAATCCGCCGGAAACGCTTGAGACTGAGATGGAACTTGCTCTCGGGTTCAACAACAATTGTTTCGCAATCAAGATGATGGCATATCTTCTGAACACGGACCAGACATACTACGCGATCCCTCATGATATGTGGCTCGCTGCAAAGGTCGGTTCTCGAACAGATCGTGATTGGCTGGGAGTCAAGTACGTGATCGCAGCTGGAAACTACGCTGACGACTCCAATACGATGCTTGATTCGAGAACCGATTACGACGAGTTGGTCTCAAGCCGCTTTACCATGGCGGTCGGATCTGTGCGATTGATCGACGGCTTTGAGGGTCGCCACGCAACATCAAGGCGCGGCGCATCCCTGTTTTGCGTTGCTCCAGGCTGCGATATGAGAGTAACTAACGCCAGAAGAACCGGTAATGACCCGTGTACGCACGCCTCCGAGTACGGATGCACCAGCGGCAGCAGCTTCGCGACACCGTGTGTCGCTGGCGTCGTCGCCTTGATGCTGGAAGCAAACCCGAACCTCGCTGTGCGAGACGTCATGGAAGCCATCATCCAGACCGCCGCCACGATCGACCCCGGCCCCGGCTGGCACACCAACCAGGCGGGGATCGATCATTCTTATGAATACGGCCACGGCCTCATCGACGCCTTGGAGGCCGTCTCGCTCGTCACCAGCGAGGACCCATACCCCGCATGGACACCCCTCCTTGGCGAGCGGCAGATCATCGTGCCGATTGCCACCGGGGGCGTTCAGATCGGGCCGGGAGAGAAGGCGGTCATCCCCGTCACTCCCGTCGCAAACATGCGGATCGAACACGCCGAACTCGCAGTAAACATTACAACCGTCGGCCTTCCCGGCATCGGGCCGTTGGAGATCGAGATCGACCGCATGTGGCCGTTGAGCGGCAGCGAAGATTTCGGTGGTCGGCCCAAGCTGACTCGGAGTGTCTTCGCAGTCGCACGCACCGACCCGACCCCGAGCTACGAGAGCGTCGATCCAAAACCGGCTGGCGACGGCAACGCCCGCTTCACAAGCGTCCGCCACTGGGGCGAGACCGGCACCGCGACATGGAAGGTCCGCGTCCGCAACACCAGCGATTCGAATGACCCGGTGACCGCAACGTGGAATGTCGCCGAACTCCGGTTCTACGGCACCCCCAAGTGCATCGCCGACTGGGACATGGACGGCGATTCCGACGACGCCGACGACACGGCGTACCGGGCCGACCATGATGCGCTGGAGCCGTGGGCCGACCTCGACGGCGACCGCGATGTCGATGAGGACGATCTTGATCTGTGGGAGTTCGTCTATTACCCGGCAGGGTGTTCGTAGGGCGCAGGTACCCGCCTTGCCTTTCTCGGCGGCCTTGAACGGGGCCGTACCATCACGGCATGGGATTGCGGGTGATCGAGCTCGGCCGGATGGGGTACCGCGAGGCGTACGAGGTGCAGTGTGCGCATGTCGAGGAGGTCATCGCGGCGCGGGAGGGGGGAGGGGGGCAGGGCTCGCCGGGCCGTGCGGGGGGGACTCTTTCCGAAGACGCACGGCTCGAAGACTCACGGCTCGGAGAGACGTGCCATCTGGGGGGGCGGTTGTTGCTTGTCGAGCATGAGCCGGTGGTGACGATCTCGCGGCGGAAGGGGGCCGGGGCGCACCTACTGGCCAGCGCGGCGGAACTGGCGGCGGCGGGGGTGGCGGTCGAGCCGACGGATCGGGGGGGGGACATCACCTACCACGGGCCGGGGCAGCTGGTGGCGTATCCGATTCTTGATCTGAATGTGCTGATGCTGCGGCTGCACGACTACATGCGGCTGCTCGAGCAGAGCGTGATCGACACACTCGCGGGGTTCGGCGTCGAGGGCGTGCGCGATGCCGAGGCGACCGGGGTGTGGGTCGAGCGGGACGCCGTGCTGTCGAAGATCGCGGCGATGGGAGTGCGGGTGCGGCGGTGGGTGTCGATGCACGGGCTGGCGTTGAATGTTACAACCAACCTGGAGCACTATCGGTTTATCGTGCCTTGCGGGCTGGCGGGGCGGGGGGTGACGAGCTTGCGGGAGGTGCTGGGAGATGGGTGCCCGGCGATGGGGGAAGTGCAGGCGGGGTTGGTGCGGGCGTTGGAAGCGCGGCTGGGCGAGGCGGCGGCGCGGGCCAGGGCGCACCGGGCCGACGGATAAGAGGTGGTGGGGGGTGGGTGGAGCGCACCGGCTGGAAGCCGGTCCTACGGGTGGATGCATCTTCCAAATGGGCGGCGGCGACCAAACAACAGGAGGGCGGGCTTTCCAGCCCGCGACAGGCCGTATCGGCTGGGTTCCCCGCGCTCGGCTTTGCATGGGCAGGATTGACTCGGTTCGGGTCATGGCTGAGCAACGCCGTGGCCATGCCATCCGCTGATGGTTTCGGCTACCCGGCCCGGTGTTGCTGTAGACTGTCTGGGAGTGCGGCGGGTGGTCGTCGCCTCGGCGGGTTGTTTGTGTGTGAGAGGGGGGGTGGGGGGCGGCATCACTGCGCGGGAGAAGGGCTGGAGAGTGAACGAAGACAAGGAAGCCGCGAGTGATGGCACCGGAGGGGGTGGGTATTCGGGGCACCCGCCGCGGGCGTGCTACGGTTCGGCGTTGGGTTCCGCCCAGTGGCACCCGTCAAGGACGGTATTCGGGCCACCTGTCGGCTGTAAATCAGTCCAAAGTTCATACAGGAGAGATCAACATGGCAACTCACTACTCGGAACGGCTTTCAGAAGACAATGCGGCGATCGCCTTTATCGATCACCAGACCGGTCTGTTGGTCAACTGTAGAGACCAGGACCACAACACGCTCAAGACCAACATTCGAGCGCTGTGCCAGATGACCGCAGTGCTCGACCTTCCTGCTGTGATCACCGCCAGCGTTCCGGAAGGCCCCAACGGACCGATCATGCCCGACATTATCGAGATCCTTCCCGAAGTGCCCGTGGTCAATCGTTTTGGGGAGATCAACGCCTGGGATTCGCCAGAGTTCCGCAGCGCGATTGACGCCACCGGCCGCAAGAAGCTGATCATGTCGGGAGTTGTGACAGAAGTCTGCGTGATGTTCCCCGCGATATCCGCAGTCGCCGACGGATACGATGTCTATGCGGTCATCGACGCATCCGGTACATGGGACAACACAGTGCTGCAAGCGTCCATGCATCGAATGTCGCAGGCCGGCGTGAAGGTCACCACTTGGGCTTCTGTCCTCGCGGAGTTGATGCGCGACTGGCGCAATCCGAAGGGCGCGGCGCTCGGTCAGGTCATGGCCGGACATCTTTCTTATGGCTGGGTCGTCGATAGCTTCATGTCGCAGCAGAGCGTTCAGGCATGATCACTCGCTTCCATGCAGCAGACCGTGCCCGCCACGGGAATGATGCGTTTCGCATTGATCGTATCTCTCCCGGGCGAGGCCTTTCGACCGATGGCGACAGCGGCCTCGGACCGCTCGGCGCGTTCGATCATGCGTTGCTCCAGCCGGGCATGGTGGTGCGAATGCACGAGCACCGCAACGACGAGATATTCTCTTACATTCGCCGTGGCGAGATGCACCATGTTGATACGCTCGGCAATCGTGCCCCGTTGAATACGACACAGTTCTCCGTGATGAATGCTGGAAGCGGCATGCAGCACGAAGAGAGTGTTCCTGCCGACGGCGGCGAGGTAGAGATGATGCAGATTTTCGTCCGGCCACACACAGACGACCTCCCACCCGGTTTCCAACAGTGCAGCTTCGACGCGCCCAACAGCGACGGAGCGTGGCGTTCGCTCGTTGCGCCCGAAGGCGTCGATGCACCTCTCTATGTTCGGAATCGTGTGTGGATATACGACGCACATCTCCCGGCGGGAGACTCGATCGAAGCATTGACAATGGAACATTGTGTGAGCTGGGTGTATGTATTCGGCGGGCGGGTTCGATCCGGCGCAGAACAGTTCGGCAAGGGCGACGGCTGCGCGACGAGCGATGCGCCTGCCCACCCGATTGTCTCCCTCGAACCGGCCGACCTCGTGCTGTTCATCATCAACACAGACGCGGCGTACACCCGTACCGGCACATTGAGCGGGTAGATGTCGTCGCCCACCGACGGCGGGTGGCACCGATCTCTTGACCCCGTGCCACCGACCTCCGCCCTGGGAGGTCAGTGTAAACGGCGAGTTCAGCACCGACCTCTCCGAGCCGAGGTCGGTGGCACCCGGCTCGCGGCGTAAAGGCTGGAAAAGCAGCACGCCGAGGACGCGGAGGCAGGACGCGGAGTTCGCGGAGAACGAACAGAAACACACGCGGCCCGGGCGGGATGCCCGGACCGCTTTCTCGTTGTGCCGGGCGGCATGGTCACGGCTCGGCGTGACCATCGATCGCGTCGGTCCTGCCCGCGCAGCGCCGTGGGCAGGGCACCGGGTGGGGGACCGGGCGGGTTTCGGGTAGGCTGGCGGGTGATATGGGATTTCTGGTGTT
>CAYMZJ010000010.1:0-92681 GCA_964394895.1 uncultured Phycisphaeraceae bacterium
GGAGGCGCAGAGAGGAGGGCAAAGATGAGTGGTGCGGGGGGTGTTCTGGTCCGGACGGCGTTCTGCTGCGATCGTGCGGGGTTCTGCGGCGATTGGGGGGGGATCGTGCGGTGGGAACGGCCTCTGCCCCGACCCGAACATCCGCCGACGCGCCGAAAAGAACAGTTCTCCAGGCCTGGGGAAGAGTTCTCCAGGCCTCTGGAACAGTTTCCCAGGCCTCTGGAGGAGTTCTCCAGGCCTCTGGAACAGTTCTTCAGGCCTCTGGAACAGTTCTCCAGGCCCGAAGAGAAGCAAACCAGGCCTCGGGAAGAGTTCCCGAGGCCTCTCGAACAGTTCCCCGGGCCTCTCGAACAGTTCCCGGGGGCCGGACAAGAGCTCTTCGGGCCCGGGCAGGAGCACTCCGGCCCGGCCCGAGCGGTGCCGAACCCCGTCACCACGCGGCCGGCGTGCACGGAGGTCGGACGGAAACTACCCTTGTGTATGCCCGATCCAGCCAAATCAACCACCACCCCCACGAACGCCGCCACTCCCCCCACCACCGCCGACCGGCTCTGCGAACTCGTCCGCGCCCGGCACCCCGCGGTCCACCTCATCACCCACGAAGAGGCCGAGGCCGCCGGGCACGTCGCCCGGGCCGTCGCTGCGCTCAACACCCACCTCTGGCACTGGGACGCGGTCGATGGCCTGACCGCGCCGCTCGACAACTCGACCGCCGCCGTCGAGGACACCACCCACCCCGCCGCCGCGTGCGAGTGGCTGGTGCAGAACGACGTCGCCAGCATCATCCTGCTCGTCGATATCGCCGCCCACCTCGACGACCCGCGCACCCTCCGCGCCCTGCGCAGGCTTATCACGGCCGCCGCCGAGACCGGCAGTTGCGTTGTCCTGCTCGACCACCAGAGCGATCTGCCCGCGCCGATCGCGGCCTGGGCGACCCCGCTCGAGATCGGCTTTCCCGGCGACGACGAGATCGACAAGCTCGTCCGCACCACACTCCGCGAGGCCCACCGCGCCCACGGCGTCGAGGTTAACATCAGCACCAGCGACTACGCGCTGGTGCTCAAGAACCTCCGCGGCCTGACCCGACGCCAGTGCATCCAGATCGTCCGCGATGTCATCGCCACCGACCGGAAGTTTGACGCCGAAGACCTCAACCATGTGCTGGCGAGCAAGCGGCAACTGCTGGGCGAAATGGGCGTGCTCGAGTATGTCGAGTCGCCGGCGTCGCTCGACGAAATCGGCGGGATGAACCGGCTCAAAGCCTGGCTCGAACAACGCGAACGGGCGTTCGACCCCGGAGCGATCGAGTTCGGCATCTGCCCGCCGCGGGGGGTGCTGCTGCTGGGGGTGCAGGGCGCGGGCAAAAGCCTGTGCGCCAAAGCCATCGCCACCGCGTGGAAACGCCCGCTGCTCAAGCTCGACCCCGGGGCGCTCTATGACCGCTACATCGGCGAGTCCGAACGCCGCCTCCGCGACGCCTTTGCCCAGGCCGAGGCGATGGCGCCGGTCGTGCTCTGGATCGACGAGATCGAGAAGGGGTTTGCCAGCGCGGGCGAGTCGTCCAACGACGGCGGGCTCAGCCGTCGCATGTTCGGCTCGCTGCTCACCTGGATGCAGGAGCACACCGCCCCGGTCTTTCTGGTCGCGACCGCCAACGACGTCCAGAGCCTGCCGCCGGAGCTCTTGCGGAAGGGACGCTTCGACGAAATCTTCTTCGTGGACCTGCCCGGCGCAGCGGCCCGCAACGCGATCTTTCTTCTCCACTTCAAACGGCGCAAACAAGACCCCGCGACGTTCGACATCCCCGCGCTGGTCGCCGCGAGCGACGGGTACAGCGGGGCCGAGATCGAGCAGGCGATCGTCTCGGGATTGCACACCGCCTACAACGCCAAACACCCGCTCGAAACCACCCACGTTGCCGACGCGCTGCGGCAAAGCCCGCCGCTCTCGGTCATCATGGCCGAGCGGATCGGAGAGCTGCGTCGGTGGGCGCAGGACCGGTGCGTCCCGGCAGAGTGAACACCGCCGGGGCTGATGCTGTGGAGGGGCGGGGGTAGGGGTGGGGTTGGGGGGCGGCAGAATACCCCCCAACGCCCGGAACCCGGCGAGAAACACCACCAAAGAACGCCGCGGGCACGGTTGCTATCGAACGACCGTACCGTCGGTTTCTTGCGCAGCCCAATCATCCTCTTCGGCACCATCCGCTCGCCCCGCTGCCCACAGCACCCCGCCCAGCAGGTGCTTGCGGAAGTCCGGCTCGCGGAAGCTCGCGGAGGTGTGTCCACCGCCAGTGTACCACGCGCGGCCGCCGCCGAACTCGTGGCACCACGCGATCGGGTGGTCGCCGGGCATCCCGCTGCCTTGAAACGACTCGGTATCGAGATGCATCAGCACGCGGATCGACTCGCGCTCGCGCGGGTTCTCGCGGTAGTTGTACCACTCGTCGGTCCGCCGCCAGCGCTCGGGCAGGTGGGCCGTCGAGGGATGCGTGCGGTCTTCGACCACCACGTCGGCGGGCTGAATCTTTGGATGGCTCTTGAAATAGCCGCCGACGAGTTGCCCGTACCACGGCCAGTCGTACTCGGTGTCGGCCGCGGCATGAACCCCGACATAGCCGCGTCCCTTGGCGATGAACCGCTCGAACGCGGCTTCCTGTTCGTCGTCGAGCACGTCGCCGGTCGTGCTCAGAAAGACGACCACCGCGAACCGTTCGAGATTGTTGTCGGTAAACTGCGCAGGGTCTTCGGTCGCAACAACCTCGAAGCCCTCCGCTTCGCCGATCTCCTTGAGCGCCGCGATACCGTCGGGGATCGAGGTGTGCCGAAAGCCGGCGGTGCGCGAATAGACCAGCACCATCATCGGCTCGGGCGAGTCGTGCGCCGCCGCAACGTCGGCAACTGCCTCGGCCGGTCCGGTCGGGGCCGGTTGGGCTCCGAGTTGCGCAACAGCAAGGGCGAGAGCCCCGATGACAGCAAGTCTGAACATGGTCGAGTCTCCAAGGATCGGGTCGCGGGGCGGATCATCCTATCGCACAAGGCGGACGACGGGCAAAGCGGGATTGCATATCTATACATCTTGTGCATAACGGCCTAGCATCCGCTCCAGCCCTGTCCCACCCCAACCCCCTGCCCGGAGACCGCTCGCATGGCAAAGAAGAAGGTCGTTCTGGCGTACTCCGGCGGGCTCGACACCTCGGCGGTCATCCCCTGGCTCAAAGAGAACATGGACTGCGAGGTCATCGCGTTCGTCGGCGATGTCGGGCAAGGCGAGGAAGAACTCGCCGGGATCGAGGAGAAAGCCGCTGCGAGCGGCGCCTCGGCCTGCCGGGTTGTTGACCTTACCGGCGAGTTTGTCGCCGACTACGTGTTCCCGACGTTGCTTGCGGGCATCCAGTACGAGCACGACTATCTGCTCGGCACCTCGATCGCGCGGCCGCTGATCGCCAAGGCGCAGGTCGAGGTCGCCCGGGAGTTCGGAGCCGACGCGCTCGCCCACGGCTGCACCGGCAAAGGCAACGACCAGGTGCGCTTTGAGAGCACCTTTGCCGCCCTCGCGCCGGACCTCGAGGTCATCGCGCCGTGGCGGACGTGGTCGATGCGCTCGCGGGAGGACCTGCTCGCGTACCTTGCCGAGCGGAACATCCCGACGACATCGAGCGCGAAGAAAATCTACTCGCGCGACCGCAACCTGTGGCACGTCTCGCACGAAGGCGGCGTGCTCGAAGACCCGGCCGCCCCGCCGCCCGACGATGTCTGGATGATGACAGCCGACCCAAGCGCCGCGCCCGACAAGCCCCGGGACGTGTCGGTCGATTTCGAGGCGGGTGTCCCGGTCGCGGTCGATGGCGAACGCCTCGCGCCGGAAGTCATCGTCGCCCGCCTCAACACCATCGCCGGCGAGCACGGCGTGGGTCGAATCGACATCCTCGAGAACCGTCTCGTCGGCATGAAGTCCCGCGGGCTCTACGAAACGCCCGGTGGCACGGTGCTCGCCGAGGCGATCAAGGGGATCGAGCAGTGCGTGCTCGACCGCGAAACGCAGCACTGGAAGCAGCAGATGGCAGTGACGTTCGCCGAGCTTGTGTACAACGGCCGATGGTTCACACCGCTGCGCGAGGCGCTCTCGGTGTGTGCCGCGAAGATCGGCGAGCGGATGACCGGGACCGCGGTTATCCGGCTCTACAAGGGCAGGGCGTGCCTGGTCGGCCGATCGAGCCCGTTTAGCCTCTACGAAGAAAGCTACGCGACGTTTGCCGAGGACGAGGTCTACAACCAGAAGCACGCCGAGGGGTTCATCCGCTTGCTAAGCCTGCCCGAGCGGATCGCGGCGTTGAAGTTCGGGACCGAGCACGTCAGCTCGCTTGCGTCGAGTCGTGTGCCCCGCTGACTACGCTTGCACACGGCGAGCACTGCCGATCGCGGTGCGCATCCGATCCACAGCCGCACGGAGTGTCTCCGCTCGCTTGCAGAACGCGAAGCGGAGGTATTTCCTTCCCTCCGTCTTGTCGTGGTAAAACACGCTCGGCGGGATCGTCGCGACACCCGCGTGCTCGATCAGCCAGCGCGACATGGCGAAGTCGTCGGCCGGCTCGCCCTCGGTGCCGGTCAGTCCCAACTGCTCGCTGAGCGCGGTGTGGTCGGCCATGATGAAGTACGTCCCCTCGGGCTCGATGACGCCGAACCCGAGTTCCGTGAGCGCATCGGCAAGGAACCGCCGCCGCTCGGCATAGTCGCGTTGAAGCTGCTCGACATACGCCTCGCCTTCCTCGCCCGCGAGCGCCGTTGCAGCAGCGTGCTGCAGCGGGGTTGCGCTGGCAAAGGTCAGGAACTGGTGCGCTGCCCGGATTCCCGCGGTCAGCGCGGGCGGCGCGATCGCCCATCCGATCTTCCACCCGGTCATGCTGAACGTCTTGCCCAGGCTCGACAGCGTGACCGTGCGTTCCGCCATACCGGGGAGTGACGCGATCGAAACATGTGGACGGTCCGGTCGAAAGACCAGCCGCTCGTACACTTCGTCAGCCAACACGATCGTGTCGTGCTCTATAGCAAGGTCGGCAATCAACGCGAGTTCGTCGCGGGTAAACACCTTGCCGGTCGGGTTGTGCGGCGTGTTGAGCAGCACCGCCCGGGTGCGCGGCGTGAATGCTTGCCGCAGTTCGGTCTCGTCAAAGCCAAACCCCAAGCGATCGCTGTTCGGGCGCAATGTCACCGCACGGGGCACCGCCCCGGCGAGCGCGATATCCGCGAGATAGGCGTCGTAGAACGGCTCGAAGCAGACGACTTCATCGCCGGGTTCGAGCAGCCCGAGACAACACGCCGCGAGGGCTTCGGTGCAGCCGGACGTGACGGTGATCTCCGCGTGCGGGTCAACCTCGCAGCCGCCCCCCCGCTTCCACCACGCGGCGATCGCCTCGTTGAGTGCGGGAACACCCTGCGTGCGCGCATACTGGTTGTGGCCGGTCTCGATCGCTTGTCGCGCGGCGGCCTTGAGAAACTCCGGGCCGTCAAAGTCGGGGAAGCCCTGCGAGAGATTGATGGCGTTGTGCTTTGCCGCAAGCTCGCTCATCTCGGCAAAGATGGACGTGCCGAACGGGCGCAGGCGTGAAGCGGTGTGCGGGTGTGTCATGGCGGCAGAGCCTAGCGTCTTCTGGTGCGCGGCGGAGGCACGGGAAAGACCCGCTCGGGCGTCACCGCGTAGAGCCGGTCGCCCGGGGCCGTCGTCACGCCTCTCCTGCCGGTAAACACGCTGAATGCGGGCAGAACCGCGACTTTCGTGCCGATGCGGAAGCACGGCAACCGCACCGAGTCGCCGCCCGCAGACAGCGCGACCGCCGGGTGCAGGTGTCCTGCCCAGGTGTAGTGTTCGGCCGTCCCCGCGTCGGGCTCGTGGACGATTCGGAACGGGCCGTCGTAGAGCTCGGTCGGGTACAGCCGGAGGTGCCAGCGTGCCGCGATATCGGCGATGTCGCGGTCGTGGTTGCCCGGCACGATCCCGATCTCTACTGCGAGTTCCGCACGCCACGCCGCAACGCGCTCGATGACCTCCTGGGTCGTGCCGGTCTTGGCGTGGAGCAGGTCGCCCACGACGATCACACGCTCGGCACCAGTAATCGTGACGCACCGCGCCAGTCGATCGAGCGATTCATCAAGCACGGCTCCGGGAACACCGATTCCGGCTGCCGAGAACGCATGTTCTTTCCCGAGGTGCAGGTCCGCGACCAAGAGTGTTCGCGCCGATCGCCACCACGCCGCGCGCTCGGGCAAGAGTTCGATGCGTTCACCCGCGATCTCGACAACAACCGTGTCATCCATGTCGCGCAGCCTCGCGTTGCCACAACACCTGCATCCGGTCGATCCGCTCGGCGAGCGAGCCGTGGGACAGGGTGGTGCCAAACCGGTCGGCCATCAACGGGAAGCCGAGCGGCGTGGGACGCTCGGGGTGCGTGACGAGCAACTCCGCAGCACTGATCCGGGCGAGCGTGCGAGCCATCCTCTCGCGCTCAAACTGCTGTTCGAGAACCTCGCGGCGAGCTTGCCCGAGCAACAGGTTGTCTGGATCAAACTGCTCGAAGACCTCAAAGAGGAGCGAACTGCTCGCCGAGACCTGGCGCGCCGACTTCGGCGCGCCCGGATACGTCTGGAAAACCAGCCCCGAGACCCGTGCAACCTCGCGGAAGCGGCTCTTGGCGAGCGCGGAGAGATTGACACTTTCTTCGGTGTCGGCCGCGAGGTGCGAATCCGCGAACAGCGAGGTGTCGAACATATCTGCAAACGGGTACCCGCGCTCGGCGAGCAACTCGAACCCGTAGTCGTTCGCGGTGATCGTGAGGGTGGTCGGCTGCTGCTTTCCCAGGCGCAGCGCGACGAGCGCCCCGATGCCGTCGTGGACAAGCCGCCCGTCAAACGGGAACACGAAGAGGTGCGAACCCTCGCGCGAGTCCATCATCTCGACGAGCACCTGCGAAGGGCTGGGCAACGCCGAGAGCGCGGCCTGCGCGCGCATGAGCTCTGCCGCAGCAGCGAGTTCGGGGCTGTGCCGTTCCACGTGGAACTCTTGTCGCGACAACTCGAGCATCGCCCGAACACCCAAGCCCAGCGGCTCGGAGATCGGCAGCCTTGTTCCCGCCCAGTGCGGCGTGAAGTTTGTCTTCCCCTTCGCGGCGCGGACGTACGCGACCATGTCGTGCAGACGCACAAACTCGAGCACCCGCCCCGCGAACATAAACCGCTGCCCCTTTCGCAGCCGCGCGACGAAGTACTCCTCGATGGAGCCCAGCGATCGGCCGCCCACGAAGCGCACCGCGACGGTTGCCTCGGCGGTGATGGTGCCGATATTCAGCCGATGCAGCTGCGCGGTGCGCTTTGCTTCCACGCTGGCGATGCCGCGCTCGTCAAGCACGATCTTGTGAAACTCGGGGTATGCGCCAAGCGTCGCGCCGCCCTTGGAAACCAGCTCGAACGTCCAGTCAAACTCCTCCCGGGTCAAGCCACTAAAGGCCTCGGAGGTCGTGACCTCCTTGTACAGCGCATCGGGAAGAAAACCGCCCCCGAGCGCGCAGGTCACCATGTGCTGCGCCAGGACATCGAGTGGTTTGTGCTGCGAAACGCGGGGTTCGATGATGCCTCGGGCAATCGCGTCCCGTACGGCTGCGATCTCAACCAGCTCCATTGCGTGCGTCGGCACACACACGATGCGGCACGACTCGCCCGGGCGATGCCCCGACCGCCCCGCGCGCTGGAGCATCCGCGCGATGCCTTTGGGCGAACCGATCTGAAACACCCGATCAACCGGTGAGAAATCGACGCCAAGATCAAGCGAACTGGTCGCGACCACGAGCCGCAGCGTGCCTTCCTTTAGCCCGCTCTCGACCCGAGCTCGCTCGGCGCGGTCGATCGAGCCGTGGTGCAGCGCGGTGGTCGGCTCCCACTCGGGGCGTGCCGCGAGTATGGCGCTGTGCCAGAGCTCGGCCTGCGAACGGGTGTTGGTAAAGAGCAGCGTCGCCCGCGCCGGATCGAGTGCCTCAAGCACGCGCGGCAGCATGCGCAGGCCGAGATACCCCGCCCAGGGCAACTGACGCGGCTCGGTGGGCAGTAACGTCTCGATCTCCACCGGGCGTTCGAGTCGCTCGGCGATGATCATCGGCTCGGTCTGCGTTCCGACGACCGCCCGGGCGGCCGCTCCGATGTTGCCGATCGTTGCCGAGAGCGCCCACGTCCGCACGCCCGGCGACCATTGCCGAAGTCTTGCGAGCGCCAGCTCCACCTGCGTCCCGCGCTTGGACGCGAGAAGCTCGTGCCATTCGTCGACGATCACGCTCTCGATCGAGGCGAACCGCTGCGGCGCGTCGGCGTAGCTCAGCAGAAGCGACAACGATTCGGGCGTCGTAATCAGCACTTCTGGCAGGCTCTTGCGCTGCCGGGTCCGGACCGAGGTCGGCGTATCCCCGGTGCGGCTCTCGACATCAACCACCAGCCCGAGCTGCCGCACCGGCAAGCGCAACGCCAGCTCGATATCACGCGAGATCGCCCGGAGAGGCGTGATGTACAGCACTCGCAGCGACCGTGTTCTCTTTGCTGATGTCTCGGCAGGTGCACGCAACATCGCGAGCTGCGCGAGCGGGCCGCCGAACGCGGCGTAGGTCTTTCCCGCCCCGGTCGGCACCGTGATCAACCCGCTCCGCCCCTCGGCATATGCAGCCCAGGCTTGCCGTTGAAACGGGAACGGTGTCCACCCTTGCGATGCAAAGAAACGCTCGGTGGCATCCGCACAGGGTTCGACTTCGACACGCAACAGCACACTCCTTCGGCCAGCATACGGGTGCTGGACGGGGGGTGCCGCAACACGCGCCCGGCTTTCCACGTCAGCGGATATGGTGCGAAAGAGCCTGTGTCTTCAGGGTGAATCGGGATCGGTGGTCCCGGCGTCAGGAGGCGGGTCTGTCGTGGGCAGGGGCGCAGCAACGCCAAGCAACTCACATGCTCGCCACCCCGGAAGCGACCAGGACGCTGTCTCGGCGACGCGCTCCAAGAGCTTCCGCTGCCCTTCGTTCTCAGCCGGCACCTCACCATACCGTGAGACATATCCGGCGAGCAGTTTCTCCGCGTCCTCGGCGGCGTCCTGTTCTTCCTCTGCGTGTGCCGCGTCCACCCAGAGGAGCGCCTCATGAAACCGCTCGGGGGTCGGCAGCGTGTGCGCCATGTCCTCGTACTCAAACATGCGGACGTTGAGCCCGTCGCCGGTCATGATGCGGGTCGCGTTGACCATCTCTCGGTAGTTGAAATCCAACGGCCCGGTCATCGGCGCAATGCGGCGCGTGCGCAATAGCCGCCACGATGCGGCATTGGGGCGCCCGAAGCCCGCAACAACAAAGCGGCCGTCGCCCAATGGCACCTTTTTGTAGGCGTTGAGACCAACGATCGGCACCGCGCCGGTGAACACCTCCGGAAAGCACGCCACGAGCCCGGAGCTGATCCGGCCGCCGCCCGAAAGCCCCGTAACATACACCCGGTTGGTGTCAAGGTGATACCGCCGAACCATCGTCGCCACCATGTCGAGGGCAAGCTGGTAGCGATCGGTTGCAAGGCGAAGATTGCCCGCGTCTGCAGCCCCGACCATGATGCAGTTCAACTCGTCGGCTGCCTGGTTGAACACCTCCGGCGGCCGCCCGCTCGCCGATGCATCGATCCACACAATGAGTCCCGCCGGCGACCTCGCCGAATACCCGACGGGCAGCCGTACAAAGAACTGTTCGTCCGGCAGGTAGCGTTGGGTCTCGGGTAGGTTTGACCTACGTCCGCCGCTGAGACGGTCACGGATGGTCGCAGTATCAAGCAGGAGAGGAGAGCGTCGGTACGGGCGTAGCGCCGAAACAACCTCGGCCAGCGGAACATCCGCCGGGGCGGCATAGTCGCCGGCGAACCCGAGCAGAGGAGCGAGCAGAGGTTCACAGTCGGCCTCCTCCATCGCAAAGGTCCGCTGCTCTTCCAGATCATCAAAGAGCAACAACCCGTCCGGGGTCGCCCCGATTCGGTAGGAGTGCGCGTCGCGACCACGAGACACATGCACATACCCGAGCACGTCAGTTTCTTCCGGCCATCCCGTCTCGGCTGCGCGGCGCGAGGCGTTTGCGAGGCGGCGGCGGTCAATCGCATCGACCACCGAGACCGTGCCGAGCAGGCGGTTCGCCATCGCGCTCTTTGCAAACACCCGATCCGGCCGCTCCACGTTGAGCGTCACGAGCACTTCGCCGGGAGAGGCGCCGCGAAAGTCAAGCGGGCCGCGGCAGGCGGTTGCGGCAGAAGAAATCGCTGCGAGAATGAGCAGAGCGGTTGAGAGCATGAACGGCCGGAGATCAGCTTTCATGCCACACGATACGGCATCACGGCATGGATGATCCATGCAGGCCCAAAGTCCGCGGCGTCCGGCCGACTTCCTAGCGCTCGAGTTCCTTGACACGATACGCGAGCCGGACTTCTGTGCCGTTGGTGTGCCGGAGCACCACAACCCGCCCCGAGGTATCGATCTGTGTGATCGTCCACTCGGGCAGGGGGCTTTCACCGACGCAGTAGATTTTGTTGCTGATGGAAGCCAGCGCGCGGTTGCCCTTGCCCACGATCGAGTTGAGCACCAGCCGCTTGGTGGGATCCTCGACCTGTTCTACCGGCTGTTCGAGCGGACGTTCGACTATTTCCCGCACCCTGGGCCTGGTCATCGGCGACCTAGGCTTGCCGTCCGAGGGCAGCGACGCCAGATAGTTGATCGCAGCCTGCTGCGTCTGGCTGATCGGGGTCGCCGCAACTGACACCACAGGCGGCAACTGGTCGTAGGCATCAAGCCCCGCAGCCGGAGCAACACGAGGCCCGGCCGAAAGCATCATCCGTGCGATCAGCACCGCGGTCACCGGAACAACGATCCCCGCGAGCGGGAGGAGCTTGGAACGGTCCATGTCTCTGATGCTCATTTTGTTCCCTCGGCGGGGTTCGGAGGGGCAGCGCCCAAGTCAACCGGGCTGGCGTTGAACGCGAACAACTCGAGTGTGCAGGAGAAGCTCACGCCGTCGCCGCCTTCTGCGCTAAAGTCCGGCGCGACGCGGCACTGTTTGATCGAGCAGTACGCCCAGGGTGAACCAAGCAGGTCCAGAAATGCGGCCGTGCTCGCATACGTCCCGACGCCGGCGATGGTAAACCGAGAGGCTTTGTCGCCCGCTCGGGTGTGTTCGTCGTCCTCTGGCGCTGCGTTTCCACGCGACGCGGCGCTCACAGGTGTGACCTGCCGGACCTTGACGCCGGCCTCGTCTGCGAGCCGCATGATCCCGGAAAACGAGATCGACTCATCAGACCCTGGCAGGCTTCTCGCCTCGATCTCGGCGCCCCGAATCCGCGTGGTTTCCTGCTGTGCGAGCAACGCTGGTAACGCCGCCTGGATCACCTGTGCCTGCGCCCCCTGATCGAGCACCGTCGCCAGCTCGGCTTCGGCTTCGAGCATTTGCTCTCGGAGCGGACTCCCGACAAAGGCGTAAAGCCCGCCGCAGATTGCCGCGGCGATCGCAAGCTGTGCGAATGTCTGCCTCGATCTCTCGGCGCTCATGGCGTTCCCTCCCCTTGAGAAGCTGCGGCAAGCAATCGACCCGACTCCGGAAGGGTCACAAGCCGCAGCGTGACACCGAAGCTCAGCGACGGCGAATCGCCGTCGAGCATCCGGCGGGTCTCCCCGAGCTGCGTCTCGCGCACCAACGGACATGCCTGCAAGGCATCGGTATACCTGCGAAAACGATCCGTCTCGGATTCCTCCGAGTCCCCGGCGACCACGCCGCGGAGCACACACTCGACACCCTCGGCCGACTCCCGAAAGTCCATGCTCAGAAGCTCCACCTCTTGGGGTGTGATCGCGGCCAACGCGCGCATCATCGCACCGAACGGGGCTGACTCTCCGAGCTGTGCTGCGATTCGGGACTCGGCGCCGCGGACGCCAGCCTGTGCGGCTACAGCGGAGTCACGGGTTGCGACGACTGACGCCGCCTCGTCGAGCGCTCCGACATCTATGGTTTCCAGCGTGGCGTTGGCGGCACGAAGTTGGGTCCACGAATGCCCCGCGTCGATCGCGATAGCGAGGACACCGATCGCACCACCCACCAGCAACGCTCGCCCGGTGCTCCGCGCCAGATTCGACGCGGCGATCTCTTTAGGCGTGAGCCTGGGAGCCGCGGCCCCGAGCGCCCGAACAGTCACGATATCGCCTGTGGATTCATCCGACGCGGAAACCTTGGACGAGTGCACCACCGGGAATCCAAGGCCGCTCCTCAAGAGCTCCGCAACGCCGGGTACACTCGCTCCCGGCCCGGCGACCTCCAACTCGGCACTGCCACGCGCCTCAGCGGTGAGACCAAAACGGATCGACTGTTTGAGCTCGATCACGAGCCGTTGCAATACCGGCTGCAAGAGCGGCAGCACCGCTCTGGAATCGAGCGTAACCGACTTGTCGCTCCACCCATCTGGGCCGGGGATCCCGGCTTGGAGCAGGAGCTCACGTCCCGCGTCACGCTCGATCAACGGTGCGGATTCGTTCTGCTGGGAGCTGACCGGCCGCGCCAACGCCTCGACCAGAGTCTCGATCCCCACTGGAATCTGTCGCGCAAATGCGAGGGCACCCGACGCCACCGCCGCGACTCCACTCGTCTGGTTCCCGATCCACAACACCACCCGCGGAGCATCACCCTCACTCTCGAACGGCACCGCCCGAACCGCCGCGGCCAGGTTTGCCGCTGGTGCGGGGATGAACTCGTCGGCGACCAGCCCGGCCCGCCCGATCGCCTGCGACATCGCGATGAGGGTTGATTCGGTATCTGCAACGCCGATGGTGTGCAACTGGGGGGCTTCTCCCTCCGCCGCGTTCCGATCACGACACACACGCATTTCCACGTGGGCGTTCTGTTCAAGTGTAAAAGATACGGTGTCGGCAAGGGTCATCCGAGCCGCGAGCGCCGCGCGGCGCTCGCCCGCGCTCGCGGGGCAGGAAGAGAGCAACGCAGTCGTATCCGGACCTGAGTAGACAACAGTTGCGCGCAAGCCGCGGAGGTCATGCGCAGTAGACCACGCGGCCAGCTCGACCTCGAACTCCCGTAGCAGGTCCGCCCAGTCTCCATCTAACGCCGAAGTGCTCGGGCGGGCGGCATGGTGACCCACCAGATTTCGACCATCAAACGCCGCGAACTCAAATCTCGTCGCGGAGAGCTCGAGGTAGACCCGGCGTTGTCCTTTACGGATTTGCATACATTCCACCCCGCTTCATATCTATAATCGACGTGATCGCCGCGTCACTTGCCCCGACTTCGTGAATGGGACCTCGGGACATTCCGGTCGGGAGTTCATTCTCTATTTCACCCGCAGTTCCACGCGACGCCGTGCGCGCGCCGTCTGCCCCGTCGCGACGAAGAGCACTCCTTCAGCCAGGTCGGTCCGCAAAACAACAACAGATGCCTCGCCAACCACCGGATTGTTATCGGAATCACCGTCGTCGGAGATGCTCCCGATTGTGCCATCGCCGTCTTCATCAGTATTCAGCCACACCTCCCGCGTCGCCATCGCGGCCCCCGCTTCGGCCGCATAGAACGCTCGATTCGTGTCGATACGCTGCAGTGTCAGATCGTGCTGCAGCCCGCCGCCCAGGACCGCGACCACGATCACGACCTCGACAAGCACGAGCGCCGCGATCATCGCGATCCCTATCGAACCCCGTTCGGATGCTTTCATAAGGAAGTCTCCAGCGCCATGCACCGCAGAAACACCTTGGTATGTACCGAAGCGGTTGCCTCCCCCGATGCGAGTTCGATCTCGATCGTCAAGCGGCGTATCGCGTCGCAGGCCGTGCCCGAGAGTGTTGCCCCAAGCGTTGCGTTTACATTGTCGGCTCCAATGAGCGTGAACCCGGTGACCGCCGAGCACAGCACGCTCTCCACGCCCGCGCGGGTGTACATCAGATCGGTGCCGACGAGCTCGACAGATTCGGTGCCCCCCCGCCACACCAGCGAACCGACAGTCAGGCTCTGAATATCAGGCGTATTGTCGATATCGAGCGGGATGGATCGCAACTCTCGCGTCAGACGCTCCATCGCAACCGAAGCCTCGCTCTGCAACCGCAACGACTCGGCACCCTTGCCGAACGCGTGGACCGCTGTCCACACAATCCCGATCGACGAGGAACCAACAATCGAGAGAATCATCATCGTGGCGATCGCTTCGACCAGAGTGAAGCCACGGCGGGTTGACATCGCGCGGGGGAGCGTCATTCCGGCCTCTCCGTCAACACCGTCGTGAGCGTGACCGCCAAAGGGGTGTCCAGTTCATGCACCCAAGACACGGTAACCGCGACTTTCATATATCCTTCCCCGGGTGTAACAAGATCCGGCCCGGTCTCGGAAATCGCCGTCGATCGCTCAAAGCCCGGCGCATTCGGCAGTGTAGTCTCGGCGGGATAGTTCCCGGGCACGAGATAACTCCATCCGCGTGCCGGGCTCGCTCGGTCCGCGATAACGTCCTCGAGCCGTTCCATCGCGAACCATCGAGCCTGCGAGGTCTTGATTGGTGTCACCCGGCTGCGGTGCGCAGTCGCCAACGCCGTGAGCATCGCGGGCATTGCGACCCCGAGGACCAGTATCGCGGTGATCGCTTCGATCAGTGTAAATGCACGGCGCTGAGTCACGGCTTGTTTCCAATCCTTCCCGACCGGGCGGCCGGCTGCCTGGGTGGCATGCAGTCAGGGGATGACCATCCTAATATCACCCGTCATTGCGCGGACTCGGATCGCCTGCCCACCATCGAACGTAACGATTCCGTCCGCCGAAAGGGCACCTCCCGACTCGGTGATCGGGCTTCCCAACCAGTCGAACCCCACGGTTGTCCCGCCGTCAAACGACGCCGAGGCAATCCCAACACCCGCGAACTCTCCCGTGTTGAACGAAAGGCCGAGCGGCCGACCTGTCAACGGGTCCGAGAGCGAGACGGCATCGACAAACCCGGTTCCGCCATCGGGCTCGCTCAACAACGCGACGCTGTCCAGCCCGACATCGAAGGTGACCCACGTCCGATTCCCGAGATTGAGCGCCCGCTCACGAGCGAATGCCATCTGCTGGGCCAGCGCCCGTGCCGCACCTGCGCTGCGGGCTTCGGAGACCCTTCCCATCGAGGGGATCGCGACGCTCGCGAGAATCCCCGTGATCACGATCACCGCGATCATTTCGACGAGCGTGAACGCTCCAGCAGATCGGGACTCGGTACAACTATGTGATTGCGCGACGGCCATGACGTTCTCAGATCACCACTCGTTCTCATCGACGCCGGTTGTGTCGCTGTTGGCCCAGAGCCGGCCCACCGAGACGTCGTAGTTCCAACCAGCCGTGCCGGTCACCGGCGGGGCGGTGACGCTCCACGTCGCGGCCTGGACGTCAGAGGAGTTATTGAAGGGATTGGGCGGGAACGACTGCGCGAGGACAGTTCCCAAGGTCTCCAACTCGACAAGGGTCGGATAGGCGGCGGTGCCGTTCTGGAGCGCTTCGTTCGTGTAGAAATTGGCGATCGCCGAGCGGGCGTTGCCGAGTGATGCTTTGGTCGCGGACTCACGGGCTTTGGCGGTGTAATCAAAGTACTTCGGCACCGCCACACCGGCGAGAATTGCCAGCACGATGATGACCGCGATGAGTTCCACCAGCGTAAAGCCGGAACGGCGTGTGGACTTGATAGCTTTCTTCTTCATGACTAACCTCTCCATCTTATGAGAAAATGCGAGTACCTCTCGCGTGTTATTACTCTTTTACTTACTCGGTGAGCTATCCCATCAACTGCACCATATTCCACATCGGAAGGAAAATTGCCAGGGCGACGACCAGTACGATGGACGTGATCGCTACAACAAGCACAGGTTCCATGATCGTGGTCAGCGTCTTGATCTTGTGCGCGGTTTCACGCTCGTAGTGTTTCGCCACGATCGCCGACATCCGGCAGAGTTCGCCCGATTGCTCCCCAGCAACAAACATTCGTTTGGCAAAGGACGGGATATAGGTCGCATCTGTCAACCCCTCGCTGAGCTGTCGCCCGGCCCGGATTTCGTTGCTCATCTTCTCGATCTCGTCGCTGAGCATCTGCCGAGACGCGGCCCGCCTGCCCATCTCCAGCGCTTCGAGCAAGCCCAGCCCCGCGGACAGACTTACCGAGAACACACGAGAAAACCTGCTCACCGCGAGCCCAACCATGACTGCCCGAATGGCGGGAATCCGATGGAATACCGATTCGAGCACCTTGAGCCGGCGGGTACTCATGAACCGAACGCCCCACACCAACCCAACGATCCCGACGAGATACAGCCACCAGTACGCGCCGATGCTGTTTCCCAATCCCGCCAGAACACGGGTGAGCAGAGGTAGCTCCACGCCGCGGGATGCGAACATCGTCGCAAACTTCGGGATGGTAAATGTTATAAGAAACCCGCTCGCAAGGACCAGCACCACACTTACACAAATGGGGTAGAGTAACGCCCCCTTGACCTGTCGGCGGGAACTCTCCATCCGTTCCAGAGCCTCGCAGAGGTGCTCGAGTGTGCGTGACATCGTGCCGCTGCGCTCGGCCGCGTTCACCGTCTCCACATACACGTCGCCCAAGACCTTACGATGAGACTCCATGGCGTTGGCAATGGTGCTGCCGGCTTCAACCTGCGTTGCGATGTCCAGCAGAATCGCGCGAAACGTCGGGTTGTCTTCCTGCTTGGCGAGCCCCGCGAGCCCCTCGCTCAGCGGGATTCGCGCTTCGAGCAGCACCTGGAGCTGGTATGTAAACTGCGAAATCTCACGCAACCCCACCCGCTTCTGCATCATCTTGGCGCGTTGCCGCACAGGTTTCAACACCAAGGGTGTCAGACCCGACTCGGTCACCTTCCGGTACGCCTGGTCTCGGTCCGTCGCCGCGATTGTGCCACGCGACTCTGCGCCGGCCCGGTCTAGCGCACGATATTCGTACATCACCGCGCTCATGCCGCACACTCCAGTTTCTTAGACGGCTCGCCCTTTGTCTCGACCGCGTCGATCGCGATCGTGCGGGCGACCTCTTCGAGGGTCGTAAATCCCATCCTTGCTTTCTCGAGGCCGTCCCGCCACATCGGCCGCATGCCCGAGTCCATCGCAGCCTTTCGGATCGTTGCCGCCGCGCCTCCCTCTTCGATCAGGACCTGCATCGCCCGGTCCATCAGGAACAGCTCGGTCGCCGCGATCCGCCCCCGATACCCGCTGCTCATGCACTTGCCGCAGCCCGCCCCCCGCATCAACCCCGCCGGGTCGTGCTCGATTCCGAACCGCCGCAGCATGATCTCATCGGGTGTGTCCGGTGCCGCGCAAGAGGTACAGATACTCCGCAGCAGCCGCTGCGCCAACACGCCGACAAGCGCCGCGTTGATTGCAAAGGGTGGGCATCCCATATCCCGTAGGCGCCCGATCGCGCCGGGCGCATCGTTGGTGTGCAAGGTCGAGAGCACAAAGTGGCCCGTCAACGCCGCTTGGCACGCGATCCGCGCCGTTTCTTCGTCGCGGATCTCACCGACGAGCACCACGTCGGGGTCCTGGCGCAGGATTGACCGCAGAGCGCCGGCGAAGGTCAGCCCGATCTCCGTGTTCACCTGCAACTGCCGCACCATCGGCAGGCGGATCTCGACCGGGTCCTCGATCGTCATCACGTTCCGATCGGGCGAGTTAAGCTGTTTGATCGCGGTGTAGAGCGTCGTAGTCTTGCCCGAGCCGGTCGGCCCGGTGACGAGCAACAGCCCGTGCGGCTTCGTGATGAGCGACTCGACCTTCTCGATCGTGTCGCTGGCGATCCCCAAGTCCTGGAAGTCCTTGATCGACGCCCCGGACGCGAGCAAACGCATCACAACATTCTCGCCGTAGATCGTTGGAATGAGACTCAGCCGCACGTCGATTGGCTTACCCGCGTGCGTGAATCTGAACTTCCCGTCCTGCGGCCGCCGTGTCTGCGTGAGGTCGAGCGACGCCATGACCTTGAGCCGTTGCACAAGCCCGGAATGCCCGGACTTGGGCGGCCCCTGCCTCTGGTGCAAGCGGCCGTCGATCCGAAACCGCAGGTGCAGGTCGTGCTCGTCGGGCCCGATGTGGATATCCGACGCGCCCTCACGCGCAGCCTGCGCCATGATCTGGTTCACCGCCGCCACCACCGGCTCTTCACCCGTGACCAGCCCCGCCTCGCTCTCGACCGCAGCCGTCGTCGCGTCCATCCCCCCGGCCGACAGCGAATAGCCCCGTGCGATCAGTTCGCTGAGCGCCTGATGCTCACAGAGCACCGGGTCGACCTCGGTCTTCAGCATACGGCGGAGTTGGTCCACCGCCGCCAGATCAAGAGGATCGGCCATGCCCACGGTCACCAGACCATCGAACGCGAAAAGGGGAAAGGCGTGCAGCCGCTGCGCCGACGATTGCGGCAACAGCTGGGTGTTGCGGATGTTGATCTCGAACGCCTCAAGATCGACGAACGGGCACTCGAAGATCTCGGCCATGCAGATCGCGATCTGGCGGTGCGAGACGACGCCCTGCGCAACAAGCGCGCGCGGCACCGTCACATCCTGCTCTTTGGCGTAAACGCCCGCCGCGTCGAGCTGTTCCTGGGTGATGATGCCCTCTTCGAGCATCGCCGAGAGGACAAAGTCGTTTCTCTGGATCATGCCGCAGCTCCTGATCCCTCGGCCGCCTGATCGTCAGGACCGATCGCTGCGAGCAGCTCACCGATCGCTGGCGCAGCCGCGGCCTGATCGACGAGCGATGTTCCCAGGTAGTACGCCGGCTCGCGGTCAACCATCACCGACCGCTGGACCCGCAACTGAATCCGGTGTTGTACAGATTTGTCCGCGCCATCAAGCGTCACCTCGACCACGACCTGCGCCCCCCGGGGCACGTAGACCGGCGAGCGGAGCCCGAGCCCGCCCTCGCTGCAATCGACGATGCGCAAAGGGAGCGACCCGTCGGCCTCGGCTACTGCATTCGAGAACACGACCTGCGCCTCGTGGAGATCGTCAATACACAGCCGCGCCGCGAGGTCGCACTCACGACGGCTGTGCCGCCGCACCGCCAATCGTTCTTTCTCTTTCGGCATATCGCTCTCCAGCGCCGATCGCGCATCATGGCTATCGGCCTCGGAGAACGGTCGCTCCACCCGGACGCAATACAGAGCGGTGGAAACTACGCACACTGGCGCAAACGCAGTAAGAAACTTGTTCTCGGACGCAAACGGCCGACGCTGTCCACTCCCGAACTAGGACGTCTCCGCGCTGGTTGCGCCATCCGGAAGGTGCTTGAGGAGCGTTTCTTCATCCCAGATTTCGACGCCGAACTCCTGCGCCTTTCGGAGCTTCGACCCGGCGTCGACCCCTGCAACCAAAATATCGGTGCGATTGGAAACCGCGCTCGTGACTCTGGCGCCAAGGGACTCAAGAAGAGATGTCAGCCCTGTCCGATCAAACGACTCGAGTCGCCCCGTAAGAACGATCGCCTTGCCGGCAAACGAAGTGCTTGCCGCGCCCTCCTGCATTGCATCGGGCTCCCGGCTCGTCAGGCTCACCCCGAGCTCTTTGAGCTGGTCGAATGTCGAGTGCGCGGCCCTGGAATGCAGATATTCGTACACACGCGGGGCGGTGTCCTGTCCGAGCCCGGTTTCCCAAGGCGATTCGATCTTCGCCGTCGATCCCGTGATCGCTTCGCGCTTCGTCTGACTCATCGAGTTCACCGCGGTCGGCATCAGCTCCCACAGCTCGGCTTCCAGCAGCTCATCAATATCCCGAAAACGCCGGCAGAGCAGCTTGGCGGTCGCGTCCCCGAGGTGCCGGATCCCCATCCCCGCCAGCACCCGCGAGAGTCCGCGTCCCTTTGCGTTCTCGATCCCCGCAAGAATCTTCTTCACCAGGCGATCCGAAGGCGGGCGCTTGGACACGGCCCCCTTGGGGTCGGGTTTCGCATCGCGCCAACGCATCTGCCGCAACTGCTCTTCGTACCGATGCAGGCGGAAGATATCCGCGAAGGAATCAAGCGGGATCTCGGGGTTCGCTCTGATCCGGTCGATGTTTTTTTCGCCGAGCCCGTCGATATCCATCTGCTTGCGGCCGGCAAACCACACCAGTTTCTCACGGATCTGGGCGGGGCATTCAGGATTGACACACCGCCGCACGGTTTCGCTTTCGGGATCGCCGCCCTGTGCGGGGTTGCCCTCGGGTGGCTCGATCTCGATCGGGCCTTCACACTCCGGGCACACCGCCGGGGGCACAATCCGCCGCGCCCCGCTTGGCCGCTTTGCCAGGACCACCCCCACCACATACGGGATAATCTCGCCGGCTTTTTCCACCTCGATCGTGTCGCGCAGGCGGATGTCTTTCTTGCGGATCAGGCCGTAGTTGTGCAGCGTCGCGTGCCTGACTGTCGTCCCCGCGAGCAGCACCGGGTCCATCACCGCGCGCGGCGTGATCTTGCCGGTCTTGCCGACCTGATGCAGCACGTCGCGGAGCACGGTCGTCTTCCGCTCGGCCGGATATTTGTACGCGATCGCCCACCGGGGGCTCTTGCTGGTGGTGCCGAGTTGCTGCTGCAACGCCCACTCATCCACGCGCACGACGACGCCGTCGGTCGCGTAGGGGCGCTCGTGCCGGGCGGTGGCGAAGTCCTCGATCGCGCGCACAATGTTGTCGATCTTGCGGGTGTGGGCGAGCGGCCGATTGATCGGTACGCCGAGGGCAGAGACGGCATCAAGGAAGCCCGAGTGGGAATCGGCGAACGCCTCGGCGATGTCCCCACCGATCTCCCCCCGGCTGTGGGCGAGAAAGCCGAGCTTGCGGCTGGCGACGACCTTGGGATCGAGTTGCTTGAGTGTGCCGGCGGTCGCGTTGCGGGGGTTCATAAAGGGATCGATGTCGGCCGCGTCGCGCTCGGCGTTGATGCGTTCAAACTCCGCCAGCGGCATAAATATTTCGCCGCGAACCTCGAGCACGTCGGGCACAGCAGCTCCCCCCCGGCGTTCTGCGATTCCCTCGGTCTCCAGCCGCAGTGGGATCGCGCGGATCGCCCGGACGTTCGCCGTGATGTCGTCCCCAGCAGCCCCGTCGCCCCGCGTGAGAGCTTGCACCAGCTTGCCGCGCTCGTACCGCAAACTCACCGCCACGCCGTCGATTTTCGCGTCGGCAAGCAGCATGGGGAGTTCGTCTCTGCGAAGTGAGTTGGCAGGGTCGAAAGCCTCGGCAAAGAGATGGCCCCGCGCTGACGCTTGGGGCTCCCCTGAATCTTGAGTCTCCACTGAGGCCTTGGGCTCATTCCTGCTCCCTCCCCCGCGCCCCGTGGGGGAGGGTTGGGGAGGGGGTGTCTTCGGGCCTTGGGCACGCGGGCTCCTCGCTTGCGCTTCGGGCTCGGTTTTTGGATCGGGTTCGATCGAGATGGCTGCTTTGCAGACGCGGGCGTACCACGAGCGGAGGTCGCCCTCGGCGTAGGTGTTGTCGATCGAGAGCATCGGCACCGCGTGCGGCTTGGTCTCGAACCCCTCGATCGGCTCGCCCCCGACGCGCTGGGTCGGGCTGTCGGGGTCGGCAAGCTCCGGGTGCGCAGCCTCCAGCGACCCGAGTTCTTCGAGCAACCGATCAAACTCGGCATCCGGCATCGTCGGCGCAGCGTCGACGTAGTACGCCCGGTTGGCGCGGTGCAACAGCGTGCGCAGTTCAGCGACACGCTGCTCAGGTTTGGGACTTGAGGCACCCACAATGAGATCGTACACGCGGCGGGATCGCCCGTGCCTTGCTGCCGGGGACGCCCCCGCGGCCGCCGGTGCCCGGCACGACTCCACCGGCACCCCCCATCCCCCCACCCCCTATGCTGGAGGTATGACCGCCACCCTCATCGACGGCAAGGCCCTCGCAGCCGAGTACCGCGAGCAGATCGCTCGGCGGGTGGAAAGAGCGCGCCAACTCGGCCGAGCAGCCAGGCTCGACGCGGTCCTGGTCGAATCGGGGGATAACGGCGCCCGGGTCTATGCCGAAAACCAGCGAAAGACCTGCGAAACGCTCGGCATCGAATACCGGTTGCATGTGCTGCCCGCCGGCTCAGGGTTCGACGACATCGCCGGGCGGGTGCTGCTGCTCAACCACGACGAAGCGGTCTCGGCGATCATGGTCCACATGCCCCTGCCCGAAGCGATCGATCCCTACCGCGTCCAGCGGCTCATCGACCCGGACAAAGACGTCGAGGGCGTCAACCCCGCCAACATCGGCAACATCGTCTACGGCCACTCAAGCCTCGCGCCCTGCACCGCCCTGGCCGCGATCAAGATGATCGAATCCACCGCGATCGACCTCCAAGGCAAGCGGGCGGTGGTCGTCGGCGCGAGCAACGTCGTCGGCAAACCCATCGCGGTCCTGCTCATGCGGCAGGAAGCCACGGTCATCAGCTGCAATAAATGGACCGACCGGCTCGATGAACTGTGCAGAACCGCCGACGTTCTCGTCGCGGCTGCCGGGGTCCCCGGCCTCATCACCGGCGCGATGGTCAAACCCGGGGCGGTCGTCATCGACGTAGGCGTCAACCGGATCGCCGGCCCAGACGGCAAAAAACGAACCGTCGGCGATGTTGCATTTGACGAAGTACGGGAAATAGCCGGGTTTCTCAGCCCCGTGCCCGGCGGCGTCGGGCCGATGACCGTCGCCATGTTGTTGCTGAACGTCGCCGAAGCCGCGCTCGGGAGCAGCCCGGAGGCGTAGAATATCTGAAATGGCCGGACCACGACCACGAAATACGTATTGACACGCCACCGCAGCGGGCACACCCGGCCCGGGAGTATCCATGGACGCCATGACATTGGGAATGTTCAACCTGCCCGGCAACTCTGAGCTGCTCATCATCCTCGCGATCGGGCTTTTGCTCTTCGGCAAGCGGCTCCCCGAGGTTGGACGCAGCCTCGGCAAGGGCATCGTCGAGTTCAAACGCGGGCTCAAAGATATCGGCGACGGGATCGAAAACGAGTCGAGCAAGCCGGGGAATGAGCCCAAAGCCATCGCCGACGAGCCGACCGAGAAGCTGCCCGAAGGGGACTGGCGGCGGGTGTCGCAGGCCGACGGTGTCGAGAAGGTGGACCCGGTCGACCAGTCTCCGGGCGTCGAGCCGCAATCGAACGGGTGAGACAACACCGATAGGGTGGCACGGTTCTCCGAACCGTGATGCTCGCACCCACGCCGGACGTCTGCGAGATGCCGCTACCATGCGGACATGAGACACTTGCGAATATTCTGTCCGGTACGATTTGTCAAAGGTTTGCCAGTCTTTGAACGAGCCCCGAGCGCAAGCTCGGGTTCATGGTTGGCTGGCGACACGGACATATCCAAGGCTGTGCTCGCGCACAGGGCTCGTAGAAACGCACGAATCGTTTTTGTGGTGCGTTTGCTTGCTGCGATGGTCGTTGCGGGAAGTGCGAACGCCACGCTTGCCCAGCCTGAATCCATCCTCCCTGAGATCACCATCACCGAGGACAACACCCGCATCGAGACCTCGTGCCTTGTCCGTGTCGCGCCGGGCACGGTCATCGAGGACACCGACAACAACGGCGTCATCCACATCGTTGGCGACGGTATCACCGTCCTCTTTGTTGAGGGCGAAGCGGCGCTTTTTGGCGCAGCCGAGGGAACGCCGTGGGAGACACTCACCGGCATCGGCATCCGTATCGACGGCTCAAAGAACGTCACGCTCATCGGCCCGCACCTCCACCGCTACAAGATCGGCATCTGGGCGACAGACGCCGACGGGCTGCTGATCGACGGCGCCGACGTCTCCGGCGGGTACGCGATGCGGCTGGGATCTACACCCCAAGCCGAGGACAGCAGCGACTGGCTGTGGCCGCACGACAACGACGACCACCAGTGGCTGAAAAACTACGGCGCAGGGGTCTACGTCGAACGCTCGAAAGATATCACCCTCCGCGAGTGTCTCGCACGCCGTCGGCAGAACGGCATCATCCTCGATCGCGTCACCGACTCACAAATCTACGACAACGACTGCTCCTTCCTCTCCGGCTGGGGGCTGGCGATGTGGCGGTCGAGCGGGAACGTCGTCAGCCGAAACGCCTTTGATTTCTGCGTGCGGGGCTATTCCCACGGCGTCTACAACCGGGGACAAGACTCGGCTGGCATCCTGCTCTTCGAGCAGTGCAACGACAACCTCTTTGCCGAAAACTCCGCGACCCACTCCGGCGACGGCTTCTTCGGCTTTGCCGGCAAAGAGGCACTGGGGCAGGTCCCCGGCCCCGAGGGGTTCAGCGTCAAACGCGCCGGCTGCAACGACAACCTCCTCATCAACAACGACTTCTCCTACGCCCCCGCCCACGGCATCGAACTCACCTTCAGCTTCGGCAACCGCTTCATCGGCAACCGACTCGTCGAGAACGCGATCTGCGGCATCTGGGGCGGCTACTCACAGAACACCCTCATCGCCGGCAACCTGCTCGAAGGCAACGGCGACATGGCCTACGGCCTCGAACGCGGCGGCGTCAACATCGAGCACGGCGCAGCCAACACCATCCGCGACAACGTCTTCCGCAACAACAAATGCGGCGTCCACCTCTGGTCCGACAACGACGAGACGCTCCTCGAAACCGACTGGGCACAAGCCAACCACCGAGGATCGATCGACAACACCATCATCCGCAACCGATTCGAGGGCGACCAACTCGCGATCCATCTGCGCGCGTCCAAAGAGACCAGCATCGGCGGCAACGAATATGTCGATGTTGCCCAGGAAATCGACGCGGCCGAGAGCGAAGAGCCGATCAAGGTGATGGTCACGATGGAGCTGTACGAACCCCCGTCCTACGAAGCGCTCGGCGAGACCTCGCCCGTCGGCGCGCGCAGCGAACTGGCGGGCCGGGCGAACATCGTCATGGGCGAGTACTTCCCGTGGGACCACCGTTCCCCCTTGGCGCGACGGACCTCAAAGTCGGCGGCGAACCACACCTACGAAGTGCTCGGCGATGTCGAGGATTTCTATATCGTCATGAACGGGCCGACCGCACAGTTCAAGCTGACCGAGCCTGCCAAGGACACCGACGAGCCATACCGGGTCGAGGTGTTCGGCATGGCCGGGGTCCACCAGTACACGCTCAAACTCCGGGCAAAGGACTTCGAAGCAATCTACAACGACACGCTCGTGGTCGCCAAGTGGCAGGCGACGTTCTTCCCGTGGACGATCGACCCGCGCGAAGACCTCGAAGGCTGGCGCGCCCACGCCGACGAAGCCGGGGCGCGAAGGGCGACGGTCGATTCGCTCAACTTCGCCTATGGCAGCGGCGGGCCGAGGGATATCGACATCGCCGACGTCATCACCAAAGCCGGCCCGGGTGCCGACCGCTTCGGCATGATCGCCACCACCAAACTCCGCCTCCCCGCTGGCACCTGGCGCGTGACCTCACTGAGCGACGACGGCGTGCGGGTGCTGGTCGATGGGGAGCCGATCATCGAGAACTGGACCTGGCACGGCCCGACCCGAGACGAAGGAACCTTCACCCTCGACGAGGAGCAACTGATCGAGATCGTTGTCGAGCACTTCGAGATCGACGGCCACGCGGTGCTGGAACTCTCGATCGAGCCGATGGACGACCGATAGCCTGCGCTCGATGCTGCCTCGGCTGGCACCAAGAGCGCGATCTCCGAGCGGCTTTGGCTTGTCTGCCGCGATCGCGGCGTGCTACGATTGCCCCGCAACAGGCGAGGTAGCTCAGCTGGTTTAGAGCGGCGGATTCATAACCCGCAGGTCGTGGGTTCAAGTCCCACTCTCGCCATTTCGACACCCCGGAGCGCCACTCGGGCTTGCTCCGGGAAAGCCACGGGCCGCGCCCCGGCGAGAATGGGTATCAGGGGCGCAGGACGCGGGACAAACCGCTCGGTCGCGGACGTGGTAGGCTGCAACCGATTCCGCGATCCCCACCATGCACAACGTCGAGTACAAATCCGAGCTGCGCGATATCGAGATGGCCCGCGCGACCTGCCGCGCGGTCGGGGCAACCTTTATCGCGACCCTCGCCCAGACCGACACCTATTTCCGCGTCCCCTCGGGTCGGCTCAAACGGCGGGAGTGCGTGGGAGAGCCGACGGAGTGGATTTTTTACGACCGCTCCGACGAATCCAGACCCCGCCTGAGCAGCTTTACGATCTATTCCGACGCCCAAGCGAGAGCCCGGTTCGGCGTCAATCCGCTGCCCGAGCTGGTCATGGTGCGGAAGGTGCGTGAGCTCTACCTGATCGACAACGTGCGGATTCATCTGGACGACGTCGAGGAGCTCGGACGGTTTTTCGAGCTCGAAGCACTGGTCTCGCCGGGGTTCCCGGTCCCGAGGTGCCATGCTGCGGTGGACCACCTGCGGGCAACCTTCGGCCCGGTGCTGGGTGAGGCGCTGAGCGTGAGTTACGCCGATCTGTTGCTGCTTGAGCACGAATCGGCGGATCAGCCCACCGATTGAGCCCGCGAGCTGTTCGCCGAGCCGCGTTGGTGCCGATACACCCTCCATGTGCGGCCTGTTCGGCATCGTCTCGACAAAGCCTGTCCCGGTTTCTGACCGCGAATGCTGTCGGTTGCGCGATCTGCTCGCCCACCGGGGGCCGGACGGTGCCGGGCTCTGGCGCGGCGGCCTGGCTGGCACGCCCGGCGCGGAGGTCGTCCTCGGCCACCGTCGGCTTGCGGTCATCGACCCCACCCCCGCTGGCACCCAGCCGATGGCGACGCCCGACGGCCGGTTTGTCCTCATCTACAACGGCGAACTCTACAACGAGCCCGAACTCCGCTGCCGACTCGAACGCCAGGGCGTCCGACTCTCGACCGGGTGTGACACCGAAACGCTGCTCTGGTGGCTCGCGACCCGCGGGCGGCAAGGGCTCGACAACCTCCGAGGCATGTTCGCTCTGGCTTTGGTCGATCGGCTCGAAGGCAGGGTGCTGCTGGCGCGGGACCCGCTCGGGATCAAACCTCTCTATTGGTGGCAGGGCCGATCGGCCGGGGCAGACACCATCGTCTTTGCCAGCGAGCCCGGCCCGATCCTCGAACACCCGGCTGTCACACCCGAGCCCGACATGGTGGGTGTGAGCACCTACCTGACAACGATCCGCTCGGTGCTCGGCGAGCGGACGATGTTCGCAGGCCTGCGCGCGCTGCCGCCGGGCCGGGTGCTTGAGGTGGAGATCGGGAACGACCGCCTGCACACGCAGCCGTTCGACCTCACGATCGGCACAACCCCCGTGCCGACCGAGCAACCCGCGCGGTTTGGGCTCGTGCGCGAGACGGTCCGAAGCTCGGTCCACGCGCACCTGCGGTCGGACGTCCCGACCTGCTGCCTGCTCAGCGGCGGGCTCGATAGCGCGATTATCACGAAGGTGTCAAGCGATCGCCTCCCCCACCACCACACCCTCCGCACTTATTGCGCTGGCGCAAAGGACCATGCCGAGATCGACGGCGTGCCCCAGAGCGAGGACTTCCGGTTCGCCAGCGAGATTGCCACGGGGCTCGGCACCCACCACACCGAAGCGCTGGTGGACGAGGCGCTGTTCGTGCAGCGCTGGCGCGACATGGTCGCGAGGCAGGGCGTGCCGCTCTCGACACCCAACGAGGTCGCGATCAACGAGGTCGCCCGGCGGCTCCGCGCCGACGGATGCGTCGTGACGCTCTCTGGAGAGGGGGCCGACGAACTGTTCGGCGGGTACCACCAGGTGCTCGCCCCCGCCGTCGCCCACATTGCTGCGGGCAACACCGATCCCGGGCTGTTTCAACTCGCGATGTCCTCATGGTGCCCGGTCGAAGCCAAGCTGGCGGTGCTGACACCCGAAGCATGGGACGCGGTGCACGCGGACGAATGGCTAACCGGGTGGTATGCCAGCGAGTTCGCGGCTGTGGGGCTCGGTGAGGACCCGCTCGCTGACCACCTGCGGTTTCAGAGGCGGACCAACCTTGTCGGCCTCCTGCAAAGGCTCGACACCGCCACGATGCTCGAATCGGTCGAGGGACGTACACCATTTGCCGATGTCGCGGTGGCCGCGCTCGCCGAGTCGCTGCCGATGGGTGATCGGTTTGTTGCGCCGGATCGGACCAAGATCGCGCTGCGCGAGGCGTTCGCGCCTGATCTCCCCGCGTCGGTCACCCAGCGGCCCAAGGCGAGCTTCCCGCTGCCGTTTCAGAGGTGGCTCGGTGAATGCAGCGGCTTGCTCGGGGAATCAGAGTTTCTGCGGTCGATGGTGCGTCCCGAGGTGCTGGCAACGGTCGCAGCCGACCCGAACGGGCACTGGCAGCTCTCGTGGCCGCTGGCGAACCTCGCGTTGTGGGCCGAGCGGTGGTGGCCGGAACGCAGAATCTTGTGCGGGACGACCGGGCACGCACAGACCGCATAGCCCACAGCTTGACGCGGTGTGGTCAAGGCGACATACTTGCGTCATGCACAATCGACTCATCTGCCGTACCGGGATGATCCTGGGGATGTTCTTCTTCGCTGTGGGCTGCGCTGCACCCGAACGGGGAGCCGAATCTTCCTCCTCATCTGTGGAAACCCCGATCACTCAGCTCAAACCCCGCACAACCGTTCAGATATTTGACCGTGACGGCCAGACTACCTCATGGAATGCCATGCTCGCGGAGATGTCAGACGCTGACGTGATCGTGATCGGCGAGACGCACGGGCACGAGCTGGGGCTGAGTGCCGCAGCCGCTCTCTGGGACGACGTGCTGAAATCTCACACCAACAGCACGCTGGCGATGGAGTTCTTCGAGCGCGATCAGCAGCTTGCCCTTGACGACTATCTCACCGGCGTGACCGACGAGGAGGCCTTCCGCGAGGCCGCTCGGCGGCGCGAGGGCAACTACCCGCCGGGACATGAGCGAATGGTCGAAGCCGCCCGGGAGGCAGGCCGCCCGGTCATTGCTGCCAACGCGCCACGCCGGTACGTCCGGATGACAACACCCGAAGGGTACGAACGGCTCCACGCCCTCAGCAACGAGCAACGCCGGCTGTTCAACCCGCCGGTGCGGCTTTCTGAGGGGCGCTACCGCGACGATTTCTTCAGCCTCATGAGCGGCGGCGGGCACGGCGAATCCATGCCCGAGGGGATGGTTCAAAAAATATACTACTCCCAGCAGCTCTGGGACTCGACCATGGCCGAGTCGGTCGTGAGCGCCACCATGCGGGGTGAACAGCCGGTCGTCCTCGTTGTCGGACGGTTCCACTCCGACTTTGGAGGCGCGACGGTCGAGTTTATCGAGCGGGCCAGGCCGGACCTGACCATCCGAGTGGTGAGTGTTGTCGATACCGCTTCAGACACGATCGACGACGACGACCTCGGGCGGGCGGATTACGTGTTCTATGTCGGGCAAGCCGGGGATGGCGACGGGGACGGCACTTGAAACAGGGATGCTCGCTCCCCCTTCCGCGACCGATCCTGTACGATGCCTCCATGCGAAAGAACTCCGCGTTTACACTGATCGAACTCCTGGTCGTCATCGCGATCATCGCCCTGCTCATCGGGATCCTTCTTCCGGCGTTGGGAGCTGCGAAGAAACAGGCCCGCGTGACGGTCGCCGGGTCGAGGCTGCAACAGCTCGGGTTGGGCATCCAGATGTATCTCGGCGACTACGACGAGATGCTGCCCCAGTACATGGTTCCGGGGTTTGACGGCAACCTCACCGTCGTCGGCGCGCTCTTCGGCGGCAAGAAAGGGCTGCTACCCTTTCTCGAAATCGACAAGGTCGGTGCAGAACGACGGCCGCTCAACGCCTATGTCATCTCCTTCGATGTCCCCCCAGACGACGTCGACACAAACATTGAGCTCGAACCGTTCAAGTCCCCCATGGACAAGGGCGCAAGCAACGTGCCCTTCCCCGGTTTCGAGCAGTTCGATTCGTTCTACGACGTGATCGGGTCGAGCTTCACGCTCAACGATCATGCTCTCGACAGCAACCCCTACGGCGACGACTACCCGACGCTGATCCCCTCCAACGGTGGGCGCATGCCCCCGGTGCTCGACACCACCAAGACCTGGGTCCTGGGTGAGCACCCGATCTACAACCACGACGACGGCGGCAACCGAGAGAGCTACTGGTATGACGACGGCATCGCCCAGACCAGCCTCTCCTTCCTCGACGGGCACGTCCGGATGCGGCTGCAAGTGCCCGAGGGCGAGGTGCAGACGACCAAGGACTACACCTTCCTGCCGCAGCCGACATGGCTCGACCGGTTCTGAGCTACCGCTTGTCTCTGGGCAGGTACGTCTCGTTCGGCCCGCCCCTTGACGAGTTTGAGAGCGAGAAACTGATGCGCTGAGTCGCCCGGCCGGGGGGGGTCGGCGTGACGAACCATCCCCAGAGCGCCGGAGAGCCGTAGGACCGGACCGTCGTCGGCGGGTGGAAGTGGAACGCCATCGGGACAACCGTGTCGAGTTCGTCGTGGTTGCCGAAGAAGTTGGTCGGCCGATCCAGGAAGTTGGGCGGCATTTTGCTCGAAGATTCCCGCAGCGCGGTCACGTCCACCGGCACCCAGCCGAAGGTCGCGTTGTCTTCGTCATAGAGAGCGAACTCGACCCAGACGCGGATCTCGCCGCCGGTGCGGGTCTGTTTGAGGTAGACGTTCTCGCTCTCCCCCTGTTCGTCGAACCCGATGACGATCCGCGCGGGCAGCCCGGCCGCCCTGTACATCGCGACCAGCAGGATGGGCAGGTCGATCTCCGTCCCCTGCCCCTTGAGGATCGTCTGGATCGGGCCGACCGGGTTGAATCCTTCGAGGTGCCCGGTTTTGTCGAACGCGAGCCCCTCGCCGTTGGGCTGAACAAGCTCTGCGACCTGTCCGGCGAGATACTTGGCGAGCACGACCGGCTTGACCGACTTGGGGTCCTTGTTGCCCGTCCACTGCTTGAGGAGCTTGACGACCGGCGCCATGTTGTATCCGCGGCCGAAGGCATCAAAATCAACCAGCATCTGCGGCTGGAAGGTCGCCATTGCTTCGGCCGGCCACTCGCCCTTCGGCCAGTCGAGCTGCTTTGCGCCCGCCTCGTCGAACTTGATCTCGTAGCTCACCAGCGAGGTCTTGACGTGCAGCTCCATCTCGCGCGGGGAATACACACCACGCGGCGGCGGCTCGACCTGCCACTGGGCACGCCACGTCCCGCAAGGCAGCAGCCCGCCACCGATCCCCTGTTTGACGATCGAGACCTTGTCGGTGATGAAGCGGTCGTCGAACTCGACCCGGCCGCTGACCGCAGGCACCTCTTTGCCGTCAACATCGGAGACTTCGAGAATTGACGAGGCCGATTCGGCGAGCACCGGAAAGACCAGTGTCGCGGCGTTGAACTCCCAGACGTCGTTGGCGGGAACGGCCTGGCCGTCGATTCTGTTGGTCCATTCGGCGGTGCCGATGAAGATCATCGTGTTGAGCGTCCAGCGCTGGGGCCGGACCCGCTCAATGAACGGGCTGGGCTCGAGCTTTGGTGCGGCTTGTGCAGCCTTCACGGGGATGGGTTGCGTCTGCTGCGTCGGAGGCGGTTTCTGCCTCGACCGGCGGCTCTGGCCCGAGGCGCTGGTCGTGAGTCCGGCCGAGACGAGCACCCCGGCCAGGACCATGAGAGGGAGTGTCTTGATGGTGCGGTGTTGCATGGGTGCTCCTGGGGGTGCTGTCGAGTGGGCGGGTGTGTCGGTGCGATCCCGTCGCAAACGTCTGGTCGGCCCGAGGGTTGGACGGGCCGAACGTCGAGAGGTTCCGACGGTGTATACCGCGCCGGGCTCTGTGCGATGCATCCTACCATACCGACGAGGATTCCACGATCACACCACCAACCCTATTCCGGCGGCCCGCCCCCGGGCGACTCGGCCGGATCAGAACCGAATCTGCCAGGAGTTTCCGATATGTCGAGCACGACCACCCCTCACCAGACGGCGGCCTCTGGAACACACCCCGGCAAGACCCGAACCGAGAAGGACTCGATGGGTGAACTGCTCGTGCCCGCGGACGTGCTCTATGGCGCGTCCACCCAGCGGGCGGTGCTGAACTTCCCGGTCTCGGGAAGACCCGTGCCTGCGGAAGTCATCGTCGCGTTTGCGATGCTCAAAGCGGCGGCTGCCGAGGCGAATCGTGACCTGGGCAAGCTCGATGCCGATCGGACCGCTGCGATCGTCGAGGCGTGCGCGCAGATCGGCGCCGGGCTCGCAAGCCAAGGCGGGATCGCCAGGCACTTCCCGGTCGACACCTTCCAGACCGGGTCGGGCACCAGCACCAACATGAACGCCAACGAGGTGATCGCCAACCTGGTGTGCGTTGCGCGAGGGGCCGCGATCGGGTCGTCCAAAGACGCGGCGTATTTGGATGCTGGTGGCGTGCACCCCAACGACCACGTCAACATGGGGCAATCCTCGAACGACACCTTCCCCACCGCGATGAACGTTGCGCTCGCGACCGCGATGCAGACCCGTCTGCTGCCCGCGGTGCAGCGGATGGCGGCTGAGCTTGAATCAAAGGCGCAGGCATGGGACCGGATCGTCAAGATCGGCCGCACGCATCTGCAGGACGCGACACCGATTCGGCTCGGGCAAGAGTTCAGCGGCTACGCGGCCCAGATGCGCCACGCCGAGCGGCGGATAGAGCGTGCGATCGAAGCATTGTTTCCGCTCGCACTGGGGGGCACGGCGGTCGGGACCGGGATCAACACCCACCGCGAGTTCGGCGCGCGGGTCGCGGCGAAACTCGCCGAGCGGACCGGGATCGCGTTCTGCGAAGCCGAGAACCACTACGAAGCGCAGCACTCCCGGGACGGTGTCGTCGAAGCGTCCGGCCTGCTCAAGACGGTCGCGGTGAGCATGTCCAAGATCGCCAGCGATATCCGACTCATGGGCTGCGGCCCGCGGTGCGGGATCGGGGAGTTGATCCTGCCCGCGGTCCAGCCGGGCTCATCCATCATGCCCGGCAAGGTCAACCCGGTGATCTGCGAGTCCGTCATGATGGTCTGCTGCCAGGTCATCGGCAACGACGCGACGACGACGACCGCCGGCCTGGGCGGCATCGGCGGCCTGCTCGACCTTTCGGTCGCGATGCCGGTCATGGTCGCCACCACGCTCGACAGCGTCAACGTGCTCGCCGGGGCCTGCAACATGTTCGTCGAGAACCTGCTCATGGGGTTGGAGCCGGACGAAGAACGCTGCAAGTCGCTGATCGAGGGCAGCCTGGCGATGTGTACCACCCTCGCGCCGGTGATCGGGTACGACAAAGCGTCGGCCCTCGCCAAGCAGGCGTTCGCAGAGGGCAAGACGGTCCGGCAAGTGGCGACCGAGCAGGCGTTGCTTCCCGCCGACGAGCTGGATCGGTTGCTCAATCCGATGAGCATGACCGAGCCGGAGAGCTGAGCGACCGCCGCTGACAAAAATGAACACGGGCGCACCTTTCGGATGCGCCCGCGCTCTGCACGAAGGAGAGCCGAGGAACAGGAACTGCTAATCAGTGGGCACAGACGCGATCGCGTGGTCACGGCGGAGGGACATCAGGGGCCGGGCTTGGTCAAACCGCTCGGCGGCTGCGGACCGCTGCCCATGATCGAGGCGGTCGAGCTGGAGTACAAGCGTCGGCACCCATTGGCCGTCTTTGTCCTGCTCCTGAAGCTCGATGTTCCAGGCGTTGCGGTGGTCTCGGCTGAAGACCGCCCGGACGTCGCTGCCCCTCGAACGGCTTGACATGACCAGCGAGTCGTCGTCAGAACCGATCGCCTGCCTGTCCAGGCGGAAGGCCGACAGTGTGCTCGACGATGAATCCCGGATCGAAAGGCTGGGCAGGTCTCGATCGAACGAGAGGATCATCGCGCCATCGACCGCCTTGCCGAACGCGAAGCCCTCGTAGTACAGCTCGAGCGTCGAGTTTCTCGCGTTCCGGACCGCCGACATGCTGGCGAGCGACGCCGAGAGTTTGTCGTCTGCCGAGCGCATCTGGATCTGCCCTGACCATTCGCCCGCGAGTTGCCTTCCAACCTCGGCCGGTTTCAGGTCACCCGCAGAAGCCAGCCCGCTGGCCAGCACAAGCGCCCCCACTGCCATTGATCCTCGAAGAAGTCGTGCGTTGCTCATGGGTCCATCCTCCCGGCCGGGTGCAGCCTGGTTGTTGTCAGCGGTCCCCGATGTTGGCTCGGGGCTGCGAACAATGTCACAAGCAATGGGCAGCAAGGCGAGGCGATAGTGAGAGTGAACAGGGGCAGTGCCCGGGCGGCCGTTGAAACCCGCACAATCGGCAGAGCTTGACAACCGCTGTGCTCGCGGGATCGCGCGAGGCTCAGGTGTGCAGAATCCGCCGAAGGTCGATCTTCTTTCGCAGGCGGTAGTGAAAGTAGAGGAGAAACAGCATCGGCGGCACAACCGCGCCCAGCACGATGATCGACCAGCTGACCCCCGGCTCGCCGCGGTAAGCCGAGACGATGAGGTCCATCCCGACTGCGCTGATCGCACAAGCGAGCAGGACCGAAGCCGCGATCATCGCGGGAGCACGACGGCTCAGCCGTGTGACAAACCACACCAGGACCGAGCCGGTGGTCGCGGTCGCGACAATCGGCAGCGCCAGTGGCATGAACCAACTCAGCTTTCCATCGAAGAAATCAATCGCGAGCAGGAACCCCGCGGTCGCGACGGCCTGCCCGGCGATCACGAAGATCGGCCGTCGGGCGACGAGCACGACCAGCGTGATAAAGACCCAGAGCACCCCGACCCCGGTCAGCGGATACCGCGACCACGTCACCGCGCTGCTGAGGATAAGGTCCAGCGTGAGAAAGGTCAGCCCCGCCGAGAGCAGCACCGCGGTGGACACCGACCACACCAGATGCCGCACATGCCGGTTGGGCATGGGGACGGGGTCAGGAAAGCGGGCGGGCTCGGTCGGCTCGGGCTCGAACCGCTGGATCGGAGCGCCGCACAGCGGGCAGGCTTCCACTCTCGATTCAACTTCGACGCCGCAGCGCGAGCAATATGCCATAAACAGGACCCCTGTCAAACTCGTGTCTCAGTTCGTCTCGACGCGCACAGAAACGCCCAGACGGCGCAGCCGTGAGAAAAACGCCCGTTCCAGGCCTGTGCCGACCACGATACTACTAAAGGAAATATACAAATACTCTCGATGCCCGATCAGCGCGCACGCGATGCCGTGGGCCGCGCTGGGGTTGGAAGCCACCTCGAACCGTTCGATGTGCCTGTCGATCTCTTCGGGGAGTGACGCACGACCAAGATTGGACAACACCGTCGTGTACCGGGTGCCCCAGCGCCAGGTATAGAGCATCCGCTTCACCGGCACCTTGAGAAACAACGGGACATGCCGGATGAACGTGTTCCGCTCTGCGCCCACATTCCGTCGGATCTGCCGGCTGATGCTCTTGGCGGTGACCTGCCCCTGCACCGAGTGGTGGACCTCGTGGAGAATCTCCTCAAAGGTGTACGGCCCGAGCCTCGGATCAATGCTCGCGGTCACCGACAGGAAAAAGTTCCGCATGGTCTTTGACGGAAACAGCCCGCGGAGGTTCACCGGTGTCATCACCGCGATCGGGCCGCGCTTCGGGCCGACAACATCGGCGATCGCCGCCAGCATGATCGACGCGAGCAACTCGGTGAGCGCCACGCCGTGCTTGTGGCTCAAATCACGGAGCGGCGCAACCGGCATAACACCCAGCACCATCCGGCACTCGTCCGGCGGCAACGACTTCCCGCGGAGTCGAATCGCTCGGAGCCCGAGCCGGGGTGGCGGGATCGTGGGGTCATAAAACCGTCGGTACGCGTCTTCTGCCTGCTCAGGATCAGGCACCGTCGCCGCCGGGGTGTCTTCATCTTTCGACGCCGACTCGGATTCCGAAGCCGACTCGTCCGCGCCTATTCGATTCAGGTACTCTTTGAGGAGCGCATTGAGAAACTCCACGCCACCAGCCCCATCGGTGATCACGTGCGAGAATTCCAGCGCGATACGACGGTCGAACACGATTACACGAAACTGCCACGGGCCGTCCTCGGCTCTGGTCATCCGCCGGCACGGGTACCGCGTCTCGAACCGTACCCTCGGCGCGCCGGGTACTGGTGACAGATAATGCCAGAAGAGCCCCGCCCGCAGCCGCACCGCGTAGTACGGATACCGAGGCATGAGGCTGTCCAATGCCTCCTGCAAGACCCGCATGTCTATGGATTTCCGCAAGACAACGGCGATACGAAAAACAGTGGTCGTCCGCCGCGACGCGAGTGCAGCAAAAACCCTCGCCGCGTTATCAAGGCGATACCAGGTGCTCTCTGACGACACCGCTCGATCTTTCACAGGATGCACCGCTGCATGAGATGGAGTCAGGATAGCGGCCGCCGCGGCCAAGTCCTCCCGCTGCCAACCAGCGGCAGACGTCTCCAACCGGGAATGGGCGCAACAGGACTCGAACCTGTGCCGATCCCGGCTCGGGAGGGCCGATTCTGCAAGAGGGCGGCGCAGAATCCGGCGCGCCGGAGAGCGATTCCGGCTCGGAGAGCCCTCGACCGGCCCCCCCACCAACACCCGCCGATCCCGACCTCGCGGCAGTGGTCGCGGCTTGGCCAACGCTGCCGGAAGTGGCTCGGGAACGGATCGTGGCGATGGTGTCGGCTGCGGCCCGGCCGGTCCAAGGGTGACCGGCGACGGCGGAGCGCGTCAAGGGGGGAGGGGGTGAATGACCCTCGGAGGGGCCGCTTTGGGACCGTTTGGTAACCACAGCAAACATGGACGCGGGTTTCCGGGGAATCGTTCTGGGCGCAGCTGTGCGGACGAACCGCCCCCCCGCCCCCTTCGGGCTCGCCCTCGCCCGCAGATTAGTTTGCGGGCTGCTGTCGGTTATTGAATCTCTGCCCGCATGGAACATACGCTGCTCCAACGCGCCCGCCGGTTTGGCCCCCGGCGACCCGGGGCGGGTTTGGGCATGATTCGCGTCTCCGCCCACGCCCGCTCCGGGCTTGGCGTCTGGAGACGCGACCTATGACGAACCCCGAGCGCACGGCTCCCCCCGCTATTCCGACTGTCCCCCTCCCCGTCCAACCGGCCCGAGACAGGACGGTGAAGCATGGTGAGGAAGCCCACGAAGCGGCAGAGCGCAAGACACGATCCGAACCAGACAAAGACAGCATCCAAGACCAACTGGTAAGTGGTCCACTCGTTTTGGCCCGTGTTGGCGACTCTATCGAATGGGTGGAATACGACCCAACACGCGATCCCGTCACTGACGCGATGGCATGGGTGGATGGGTATGAGCACCGGCTGAGTGTGGCGGAGCGGGTGCGGGTCAACCCGAAGAATACTGAGGCCGAATACCGGTCAATGCTGAACTGGGCAGATGACGTTCGGCGTGATCGGCAGCACGAAGCATTCGAGGTGCTGCTCGACCGCATCCGCCAGCATCCGTCACCTCCGTACTCACCTGAAGTCTTGTTGGCCGAATACCGAGGGCTGTTGAACATCTCACTGCGAGACCGATTGTGGGATCGGTTTTGCGAGCGAATGCTGGGCTGGTTAGACCGGGTGAATACCTACCTGTCTATTGGTGAACTGGACGCTCCGCCCGAGTCTAATGGCGACTTTGGGATTCCACGCGGCAAACCCGGCGGATACACCGCGAAGGAACTCCGGGACGAAGCAGAGGCAGCGGGTGCTTCGGTATCCTCTACGACCTTCACCCGGATCAGAAAAGCGTCAGGGGTTGCGGGTCCACAGAAGGGAACTGCCGGTCAAACCTTCAAGTATTCCAACACTGTGATACGGAAACTCGCTAAGGTCGCGCGGGATGGTGGCACACTCGGGAATAGGCAACACGTATTTCGTAATGGCCGGGCCATTTCGGGTGCGTGGTTGGGACTCATTGGCCAGGAAATCGAAATAAAGTAGCCCCCCAATAGCCCACCAGTGGTGAGCTAGATCACCACAAGCCCACCACTTCTAGATGCGCTGGGTGAATACGGAAGATCGTGTGCGATGCTCTCGGTGATGAGTACGCACACACATAACGAAATCGTGACCCTCGAAGGACTGGCCCGGCGGCTGAAACTCTCGAAGGCGTGGCTACACCGGGAGGCGCTCGCCGGGCGTATCCCATCACTCATCGCGGGAAAGCGACGACTGTTCAACCCGGCTGCTGTCGAGGCGGTCCTGGCTGAGCGGGCGGCATCCGGGGATAAGTATTCCGAGGGGGGTGTCCAATGAAAACGAACACCCCCACGACCCCCGAGCCCCTGGCCCTCCGCCCCAAAGACGCGGCCAAGGCCCTCGGTGTCGGGCAGCGCACGTTGTGGGCACTCACCCAGCCTCGCGGCCCCATCCCGGCGGTGAAGCTCGGCGTTTGCGTTCTCTATCCGATCGGTGAGCTGCGGAAGTGGCTGGCCGACGAAGCGGCCAAGGGGGTGTCGCCATGATCGGCACGCTCTTTGACCCCGACCCGGAAGATGCCCGCCAACCCGCCAAGGCAAGGGACACCACAAAACGTGAGACAGAGGATAGCCGAATCAGCGCGCACGCGCCCGCCCGGTGTGGGGCTCCCGAGACCTCACACGCAGCGGCGCGGCGGGCGAAGCGTGGGGCGCGGACCCAAGCGGTACGGCTGTTGAGTTTCTTGGCTGATCGCGGCGAGAGGGGCGCAATCAACGAAGAGGCGGTCGGCGCGCTGGACCTGCGCATGTCGTCGGCAACGGCCCGGTGCCGGGGGCTGGTGCTGGACGGGCTGGTGAGAGACAGCGGCCGAACACGCCCGACGACCTCCGGCTGTGCTGCGATTGTGTGGACATTGACCGACGCGGGGGCGGCTGTGGCAATGTCGGCTGTCAGAAGCCCGGAGCCGCCCGCTGACGCGAGGGCAGAACCCGGCACCCCGGAAGGGGGCGCGGCATGACGAAGGCACGACAGCCCGCTCTGGAGCCTGTGGTAACGGCTGCGATCGGATACGCCGAGCGGGGGTGGTCGGTACTGCCGATGAAAGGCGACAAGTGCCCGGCGGCAAAGAAATGGAAAGCCCTCCAGACCGAGCGTACACGCCCGGCGGACATCGCCGGGTGGTTCGGGCGGTTGAAGACCGCCGAGGGCGTGGGCGTGATCCTGGGGGCTGTGAGCGGCAACCTCGCGGCCCGGGACTTCGACGACGAACGGGCGTACCACCGTTGGGCCGAGGCACATCCCGACCTCGCGGCCACACTGCCAACGGTGCAAACCGGGAAGGGGTTTCATGTCTACTTCCGGGGCGCGGGCGTGAAGACCAAGACACTCGGGGATGGTGAGCTGCGCGGGGAGCGGGCGTACACGGTGCTGCCCCCGAGCCCTCATCCCTCGGGTGTTGTCTACGAATGGATCGTGCCATTGCCCGATGGGGAGTTGCCGGAAGTTGATCCGCACGAGGCGGGGCTGTCCCGAGCGTGGATCGACGCCGGGGATGGCGGCTGCGCAACAGAGAGCACAGAGACAACAGAGAACACAGAGGACACAGAGGACCCAGAAGCAATAAGTGAGGGGTGGAACGAAAAAACACGAACGGCGATCGACGACGCGATAGGCCGGACGCTGCCCCCCGCGTTCGGAAAGCGAAACTGGCACGTCTTCAAGTTGTGCCGGGCGTTGCAATCCATTCCCGAACTCGCCGGGATCAAAGCCTCGCAGTTGCGGCGGTTGAAACCCATCGTGCGGGAATGGCACCGGAGGGGGCTGGCGAACATGCACACCAAGGACTTTGGCACCACCTGGGCGGACTTTGCATACTCATGGCCCCGTGTCCGTTTCCCCGAGGGAGACGACACACTCCGCCGGGCAATAGAAGCCGCTGAAGCGGCAACGCCCCCCGCGTGGGCGAGCGAGGACTACACCGAGCCTCGGATGCTGTTGCTGGCTTCCCTCTGCCGAGAGTTGCAACGCTTCGCGGGAGAGGGCGTGTTCTTTCTGTCGGTGCGGACCGCTGGCGGGCTGGTGGGTGTCGATCCGGGGACCGCGTGCAGGTGGCTCCATGCGTTCGTGGCCGATGGGGCTCTGGTGGAAGATGAGAGAGGCAACCAATCGGGCAGAGCGACGCGGTGGCGGTACATCGCGGGCGACTTGCACCCATCGAAGTAGTGCGATACACTGAGGGCATGACTGTAAGCGAAACACTCCGACGGGCGGTTGAGACCTGCGGGAAAACCCGCTACCGCATTGCACAAGAAACCGGGATCAATGAATCGACGCTGAGCCGATTCGTGGCGAGCGGACGGGCGCTGAGCATGGAAAACAGCGACTTGCTGTGCGCCTATCTGGGGCTGGAACTGAAAGCAAAGCGGGCCAAGACCCGCAAAGGACGGTGACTCATGGCGAGTATTGCAAACGATCCGAACAGGCGGAAGCGCATCCTCTTCACCGATGGCGATGGCGAGCGCAAGGCGATTCGGCTCGGTGTGGTTTCGGTCAAAGACGCGGCATCGTTCCGGCTGCGGGTCGAGGCGATTCTCTCGGACAAGGCCCTCAACCATCCCCACGACGGCGAACTCTGCGAGTGGTTGCAAGACCTGCCGGATGAAACCTACGCCAAGATGGTGCGTGTTGGTCTGGTCGAGCCGCGCGAACGGGCCGAGGCGGTGATGCTCGGCGCGCTGCTGGATCGGTTCCATGCGGCGGCGGTGGTGAAGGCAACCACACAGGCGGCGTACCGCCAGACCACCGGGAGCCTGCGCGAATACTTCGGCGTAGAGAAGCCGGTCGAATCGGTGACGACCTCCGATGCTGACGAATGGCGCAGGACGATCGCAGATTCCGGGCTGGCGACCGCGACGGTAGCCAAGCGGGTGACGATCGCCAAGAGCGTGTTTCGCAAGGCGATTCGATGGGGCATCATCCCCACAAGCCCGTTTGCCGACCTGCGGGCCGGTTCACAGTCCAACGCCGACCGATCGCACTATGTCTCCCCCGAGACTATCGGGGCGATCCTCGCAGCCTGTCCCGGTGAAGAGTGGCGGGCGATCGTGGGGCTGAGCCGGTTTGCCGGGCTGCGGTGCCCCTCTGAAATCCGACTGCTCCGGTGGGGGGATGTCAACTGGGAACGCGGGCGGCTGACGGTGCGGAGCCCCAAGACCGCCGGGCACGACGGCCACGCGGTCCGGGTGGTGCCGATTGCCCCCGAGCTGCGCCCGATCCTCCACGACCTGTTCGATGCAGCCGAGCCGGGCACCGAGGCGGTGGTTCCTCGGCTGGGCGGTAGGGCGGGCGGATCGGCAAACCTGCGGACGACCTACAGCAAGATCATCGCCAAGGCGGGGGAGCGCCCTTGGCCCCGGCTGTTCCACAACATGCGGGCATCGTGCGCCACCGATTGGGTGGAACGGTTCCCCGGGCACGTCGTCGCGGGCTGGCTTGGGCACTCCCCGCTGATCGCAGCGAGGCACTACCTCCAGACCCGGGACGTCCACTTCGACCTCGCTACGGGGGCGACGGGGGCAGCCCTCGAAAGCTGCGCAAAATGCGGCGCGCCTGCGGCGCAAAACGCGGCGCAGCACCCGACCGCACCGGATTGCACGGGTTCGCCCGAATCGTTGGAAACATCTTGTTTTGCAGGTGTTTCGCAGCCCGGTGCGAACGAATGCGAAGCGGCGACAGGGGGAAACAATGGGCGCAACAGGACTCGAACCTGTGACTTCATCCATGTGACGGATGCGCTCTAGCCAACTGAGCTATGCGCCCGGTGCTGGGACGAGTGTATGCCTCCTTGGGCAGCTCTCGCCAGCGGTGGGTCTGGAACAAGCCGGCAACTCAGTCGCAACCGATGTTCCATTCATTGAGGAACAGGAGGACGTCCTGGGTGTTAACCAGGCCGTCACCGGTAAAATCCGCCGCAAGGTCCTCCTCGTTCCAGAGGTTCAGGAAAAGCAGGACATCCTGGGTGTTGCTCACAGCATCACCGTTGACATCGGCGCGGCAGCGTGGCAGGATGCGGTAGAGCTCGCCGGCGAGGTCGCAGATGTAGAGCTCGCCGTTGGCGTCTTCGCCGAACGAGGAGACCTGGCCGATGCTGCCGCCACCGGTGGGGGCGATCTCGTCGGTGCGGTCGGCAAAGTCGGTCACGTTCGTGCCGTCGTAGCGGAAGGTCCAGATGCGAGCGGTGCAGAAGTCGGAGAAGAAGTAGGTGCCCCGGAGGTGAGGGATCGCCGACCCGCGATAGACATAGCCGCCGGTGATCGAGCACCCGTCAGTCCCGGTGTTGTATTCGTGGACGGGGAGAACGAGTTCGGAGTCGTTGCAGGTGCAGCCGGAGAGCCCGGTACACCTGGTGCCTTCCATGCACCGCCAGCCGTAGTTCTCGCCACCGAGAGAGTCTGCGGGTTGGAAGTCGATCTCTTCCCGGGCGTTCTGCCCGACATCGGCCATCCAGAGGTCGCCCGTCTCGCGGTCGAAGCTGTTCCGCCAGTGGTTGCGGAGGCCGAAGGACCATATTTCGTCATCGCCGGCAACGCCGACAAAGGGGTTGGATGCAGGGATGGCGTAGTTCCGGTCCTCGTCGCCGGGGAAGTCGTCCCCGTCTACGTCGATCCGCAGCATTTTTCCCAAGAGCATGTTCTCGATAGTCTGTGCGCGGTTGCCCGGGTCGTTGCCGCTGCCGCCGTCGCCAGCAGCGATATAGAGGTAGCCGTCGGGTCCAAAGTCGATCCAGCCGCCGTTGTGGTTGGAAAACGGCTGCGAAATCTCGACAATCTGGACAAAGGAACCCGGATCGGCGATGTTTGGATCGGCTGCAGAAACGCTGAACTGGGCGACGACAGTGTCCCCGGTGGACCTGTCGGTGTAGTTCACATAAAACAGGCCGGTGCTGTCGTAGTCCGGGTGGAACGCAAGGCCGAGGAGACCCCGTTCGTTGCCTGATTGGCTCACGCGGCTCGCCAGATCGATAAAGGGATCGGGCAGGATCGTGTCTGTTGTGAGATCGAGGATCCGCACCAGCCCCCGCTGCTGGACAATAAACGCCCGCTCCTTGTCACCGGCGTGGGTGAGGTAGATAGGGCGGCTCAACCCTGTGACAATGCGTTCGGATGTCAGGGTGTCCTGGGCTTGGAGCGGCATTGCCGCAAGCATCGCAATCATGCTTGACAAACACCAAACAATACGAGTGTTTCTCATCTCTCTCTCCTTTTCTCAGCGTGTTCTGAGGCGACATCCGCATCGGACATACACCTGATCTATCGGCCATTTTCATCTGACAGCAGCGTCGGGGCTCAAACGGGCTTGCCGCCGCTGCCAGCCATACTATAGTTGCTTGCCTCATCAGACCGCATGTGAGGCCATGAAACCCTGTACGGGGTCTCGTGATCGTTGTTTCAGTTGTATCAGGGCGGACAGCCGCCCTCAAAACCCAAGCGCCCTCGTCGCGGGTGTCGCGGAGCTGTCTCTGACAGAGCCGGGGCGGTCGGCTCTCGCGGGTGTCGCTGACAGGAACCATACCATGGCCAACAGCCTCGTCCAAGACCTTATTGAATCGGGAATCCATTTCGGCCAGCGTGCCAGCAACTGGAACCCGAAGATGCAGCAGTACATCTACGCCAAGCGTCAGGGCATCCACATCATCGACATCAAGGAGACGGTCAAGGGGCTGCTCCTGGCCAAACGCCTGATCTCCAGGTTGGTCGCCGACGGTAAAGATATCTGTTTCGTCGGCACCAAGCGGCAAGCCAAAGACGTGCTCGAGCAGCGGGTCACCGATGTCAAGATGCACTATGTCACCGAGCGCTGGCTCGGCGGCACGCTGACCAACTTCCGCACCATCCGCAGCCGGCTCAAGCGGCTCGAAGAGCTTGAGGCGATCGAGCAGACCGACAACTTCGCCAGCTACTCCAAGAAAATGGAGAGCCAGCTCCGCCGTGAGTTGCGGAAGATTCGTCGCAACCTCCAGGGTGTTCGCAACATGGACAAACTGCCCGGCGCGATGGTCATCGTCGATGTGCGGCTCGAGTTCACAGCGCTGCGCGAGGCGCGCAAGCTCGGCATCCCCACCATCGCGCTCATCGACACCGACGGCGACCCCGACCAGGTCGACCTGCCTATCCCCGGCAACGATGACAGCATGCGGTCGATCGACGTGATTATTCGTGAACTCTGCCTTGCGATCGCCGAGGGCAAGCAGCAACGGCAGGGCGCGACAGACGATCAGCAGGAGGGAGCCGCAGACGGCGGCGAACCCAAACGCCGATCGGCCCGTGCACAGTTCCGTGCCGACGACGCGACCGACGGCGGCGAGCCTTCGGCCGAGCCTGTCGCAACCAAAGCAGAGTAAAGATCCGCAGCATCCGTGTGGGGTGCCGCGAAGCGCAAGAAGAGGGCGAGGGGTTGATGACTCCGGCAGGTGTGCCGGGGTTGGCGATCTCCGCCGACACCAGACCCGACCAGACAACAGACCCAATGACCGGAGAGCCAAACATGGCCCAGATCAACGCCAAAGACGTGATGAAACTCCGCAACGCCACCGGGCTTGCGATGATGGAGTGCAAGAAGGCGCTCACCGAGGCCGAGGGCGACTTCGAGCAGGCCGAGACCCTGCTGCGTATCAAGCTCAAGGGCAAGATGGACAAGCGGACCGAGCGAGCCGCAGCGGAGGGCCGCATTGCGATCGCCGAGCGCGGCGACTCGCTGGTCATCGCCGAGATCCGCGCCGAGACCGACTTTACTGCAAAGAACGACCAGTTTGTCGAGATGGCCCAGAAGATCGCCGAGTTGGCGCTCGATGCCGACGACGGCGCTGTTGCGGCTACAGAGGAGATGACCGCCGCGGTGGACAACATCCGTATCTCGACCGGTGAGAACTGCGCGATCGCGCGCATCTGCAAGCTCACCAACCCGAACGGGAAGTTCGGCAACTACATCCACCACGACGGCAAGACCGCCGCGATCGTCGAGGTCGAGGGCGACGCCAGTGACGAGATCCTCCGGGACGTGTGCATGCACATCACCGCGGGTGTGCCGACGGTGCCGCTGGGGATCACCGCCAACGACGTCCCCGCCGAGGCTGCCGAGAAGGAAAAGAACTTCCGGCTTCAGCAGGCGATGGAATCGGGCAAGCCCAAGGAGATCGCCGAGATGATGGTCAAGGGCGGGATGCGGAAGTACTACGAGGACGTCGCCCTCACGCTCCAGCCGTTCGTCAAAGACCCGAGCAAGACCGTCCAGGATGTCATCGGCAGCGGGACCACGATCAAGTCGTTCCAGCGCTGGATGGTCGGCGAAGAGGTCTAAAGCCTCCCCCCACTGCTTTACAACTTCGAGGGCAGCCCACGCGGGCTGCCTTTTTTTTGCTAGGCTGTCGTAGAAATCAGGCTCGTGAGCCGACCGCACACCCAGGAGGACATCGATGGCATTCACCCCCGCACCCGGCGAACAGTTCACCGTCCGCCGCAAGGTGCTCAAGATTCTCGGCGCGGCGTTCCATGTGTACGACGAATCCGGGAACGTTGTCGCGTACTGCCAGCAGAAGGCGTTCAAGCTCCGCGAGGACATCCGGCTCTACACCGATGACACCAAGACCGACGAACTGCTGACGATGAAAGCCCAGAGCATCATCGACTTCGGCGTGACGTTTGACATCACCCTCCCGAGCGGCGAGACGATCGGGTCGCTCCGGCGCAAGGGCATGAAGTCGATGTTCCGCGATTCGTGGCTGCTGTATTCGCCCGACGGCACGGAAATCGCGACGATGCAGGAAGACTCGGGCGCGCTCGCCATCCTCCGACGGCTGCACGAAGCGTTCGCGATCCTCAGCCCGCAGAAGTTCCAGATCACCAAGACCGACGGCACCCACGTCGCAACGCTGCGCACGCACTTCAATCTCTTTGTGTACCGCCTCGGGGTGACGGTCCACGTCGAGGACGAAGAGGTGGACGAGTTGATGGTGCTGGCGGCGGCGTGCCTGATCGCCGCGATCGAGGGCCGGCAGGGCTGATGCAACTGCCCCAAAGTAGCCGGTGCCTAGTGTTCCTCGGATAGCTCTGACACACCCGAAGCAAGGAATATCTACGATGACAAAGACTGAACAGGTTGATCGACGAGCAGCGATTGGTGCGATGGCGATGATCGGATCGGGCCTGGCTTTTGCCGGTGTTGCGACCGCCGGCCAGCCCGAAGCCGACGACTCACTCATCCCGATCGGCTACGACAAAGCGGCGGGCGAGTATGTGCTGCCCCCGCTGCCGTATGACTACGACGCGCTTGAGCCGCACCTCGACGCCCAGACGATGCGGATCCACCACGACAAGCACCACGCCGGGTATATACGCGGGCTCAACGCGGCGCTGGCAGCACTCGCCGAGGCACGAGCGTCAGGAGATGCGAGTCTCATCCAACACTGGACGAAAAAGGTCTCCTTCCACGGCTCGGGGCATGTGAACCACACGCTGTTCTGGCTCGGGATGGCTCCACCAAGCCGCGGCGGTGGCGGAGAGCCCTCGGGCAAACTCGCCGACGCGATAACCCGAGACTTCGGCGGCTTCGACAAGTTCAGCTGGCAGTTCCAGGCGGCTGCCAAGAGCGTCGAGGGCTCCGGTTGGGGGTGGCTGGTCCACGAACCCATCTCTGGTCGCCTGACGGTCTTGCAGGTCGAGAACCAACAGAAGCTCCTCATGACCGGGTGCGTGCCGCTGTTGGGCATCGACGTGTGGGAGCACGCTTACTACCTCAAGTACCAGAACCGCCGGAGCGACTATGTGGCGGCGTTCATGAACGTCATCAACTGGGGGCACGTCGAGCGGCTGTACGAGCGGGTCACGGGCTGAGGCAGGGCATTTGCCGACCGCTCTATGAGATCAAGTCCGAGTGCTCGAAGCCTCCGGGTTGAACCTCCCGCCCGACGGGAGGTTTTTGTTTGGCATGGCTGCATTGGGTGATATCTGGACGGCCCGAGAAAAAGTTTCCCCATTTGGTTGCACAACGCCGTACTTGTGGCATCTTGTAGATGTCTTGTCTCTCTCTCCTCATATGACTCGGCCGCGTTCGAAAGATTGCAGCCGGGTTTTTCTTTTTGCGCTTTGAGATTCGCGCAGTCGGCCGCGGCCGCCGCACAATGGTGCTGCCGGGTGCGTGGTGCGTTGGTGAGAGAACGCACCTTGCATGAATAGGTTTCTTTGTCCTGAGTGTGGGCTCGCCTTGTCCCCTCGCTTGCGCGAGGGGCTCTTTTTCTGACGCAACCAGCACCTCCGCTGCGATATCTCATGACCTTGCAGAGCCCCTCGCGCAAGCGAGGGGACAAGGTCAGTTCTCTCGGGGAACCGAGAAAAAGAACACCGGTTCGTCGGCCAGGATGAAAGACGGTTTTGCAAAGTGCTCTAGACGCCCGGCCTGTGCCCCGGCAGGGTCAGCCGACGTGCTTGGGATCGAAGGCGTCCTGCAAAGCGTCGCTCAGGATGTTGAACGCGTAGACAAGGACAAACATCAGCACCGTCGCCGCGCCGAGTTCCCAGAACACGCCGAGGACGACGTCCTCCTTGCTGTCGCGGATCATCACGCCCCAACTGGGCTGTCCCTGCACGCCCAGGCCGAGATAGCTGAGGATGACCTCGCCTTTGATCGCGGCGACAAACGCCAGCGAAAAGTTGATAAAGAGCAGGTACATCACGTTGGGCAGCACGTGCTTGAGCAGGATGCGGGCCGGGCTCGCACCGATCGAGATCGCCGACTGGATGTAGTCGAGGCTCTTGATCTTCATCGCCTCGCCACGAATCACACGGCAGGTGCCCACCCACAGCGTGACGGCGAACGCCATGTAGACCGGGAGGAGGGTCTGGGAGATCGGTTTGTCGGTGAACGGCACCTTCAGCGTGCTCTCGCGGAACACAAACGCGATGACGATGAGCCAGATAATGTAGGGGATCGAGGAGAGTGTGGAGTACAGCCAGACGACCGCGTGGTCAATGATGCCGCCGAAGAACCCGGCCGCTCCGCCGAGGATCGCGCCGACAAAGATGCTGAAGATCGCGGTGACCATGCCGATCTGGGTGGCGGTCTTGATCGAGTAGATGGCGCGGAACGCGATGGAACGCCCCTGGCGATCGGTGCCCGCGAGGAGTCGGATCTTGTAGACAAAGCCGCTCCAGCCTGTGGGTACCGGGAAGAGCTTCTCGACCTCGACTTCCAGCGCGTCAAGCGATGTCTCAAAGCCTGCGCGGGCCTGTTCGAGAGCTGTACGCGGGGCAACGAACTCCTCTTCCGCGGCACCGCTGTCTGCGAGGTCCTCGATCTCGATCTCCGCGTCCTCAAACTCGATCAGCGCCTCGTCGAGCAGGTCAAACGCCTCGAAGCTGCTCTCGAGCGAGGCCTCGGCCTCTTCAACCGGCATCGGCTGGACGGCACGTTCGGCAAAGCGCAACTCGGCGAGCGCGGCCTCGGGATCGCTCGAGTCCAGCGCTTTCTCAACCGCGCTCAGGAAGAAATCGGCTACCTCGATACGGTCGTCAGGATTACTCGTCCGACTGAACCCGGGCAGGTTGCCCGGGCCAACGCGCCCCTGGACCTGGTTGAGACTGATCAGGTGCGGCGGCATCGCGATCAACGCGGCAACGAGTACAAACAGCACGATGACAAGCAGAGAAATCATCCCCGGCCGGTTGCGAACAAACTTGCGCACTCCCGGCTTGTCAAAGAAACCGGTCGGCCTGTGCGCCCCGGCCCGGGCGCTGAGCAGGTCGGTGGGTTGCTCGACGGCTTCGGCGGATTGTGCTCGCTTGGTCTGTGCCATCACGCGAGCCTCACTCTCGGATCAACGATGGCATAGAGGACATCGGTCAGGATATTGGAGAGAATAAAGATCGCAGCCAGGATCGCGACGATCGCCTGGGTCACCGCGAAGTCCTTGTTGGTCATGTGCGTGAGCAGGGTCTTGCCCATGCCGGGGATCGAGAAGTACACCTCGAGCAGCAACGAGCCGACGATCAGGAACGGCATCGTGATCATCACCCGGGTGATGATCGGGATCATCGCGTTGCGGAGCAGGTGACGGAACATCACCCGGCGCTGGTTGCAGCCTTTGGCCTTTGCGGTGCGGATGTAGTCGGCGGTGGTCTGCTCGACAATCACCGTGCGGTAGAAACGGGTGTCGTACCCCATGGAAACAACCACGCTGATCATGACCGGGAGCAGATAGAACTTTATCCAGTCGGCAACGAAGAAGCCGGTCATCCGGTCGGCGTCGTAGCGGATCGCGAAGATCTCGGTCCCGACTTTTTCGTTCAACCAGTACGCCCCAAAGTACTGACCCAGGATGATGAAGACCAGAAAGCTGATGCTCATCCCCACGACCGCGACGAACATGAGCCCTCGATCAATCAGCCGACCCCGATTCACCGCCGCGACCAGCCCCACCACGATGGAGATGAACGTCGACAACGCGAGCGAGGGTAGCGTGATCTTCAGGCTCGGCAGGATCGACGGCGTGATGATCTCGCCGACCGTGCTGGTCTCCTGGTACCAGCTCTTGGTCGAGAAATCGAAGGTCACGATGCTCTTGAGCATGTCGAGATACTGCACCAAAAACGGCTGATCAAGCCCGAACTCGGCCTCCTTGAGCGACCGTTCGGCTTCGGTCGCGTTCTTGCTCAGATAGGCTGTGACCGGATCGTTGATGCGCAGCATCACCATCACCACCATCACGATGACCAGGTAGATCGGGATGTTATACAGCACCCGCCGGGCGACGTAGGACCACATACTCGGCTCAACTCCTCAGAGGACTACCGCTTCGACTCATCCACATCAAGGAACTTGAACCATGACCAGAACCGCGGCGTCGGCCGGGCGTTCATGAGCCACGGCTGCCAGACATAGTACCGATTGCGGGCCAACGAGCCGATCATCGGGACATCGGCGATCACCATGTCGCGCATCTGCACATAGAGCGCGGTCCGCTCTTCGCCGGGCTCGAGCACGACCGCCTGCTCGTAGAGCTCGTCAAACTCGGGCCGGCTGTAGTTCCAGTGGTTGGACCCCGGGCTGACGTTCTTGCTATAGAAGAGCGCGAGGTTGTTCTCGGCGTCCGGGTAATCGCTGGCCCACGCGAAGCTGAACATCGGGGCCTGCTTCTTGTTGGTCAACTCGATGAGCTGGGAGAAGTCGACCATCTGGGCGTCGAGCTTGACACCGATCTCCCCGAGCTGGCGGCGGAGGAGGTCCATCATCTTCGCGTTGACAGAGCTGCTGTTGGTATAGAAACGGATGGCGGGGAGTCCCTCCCCGTTGGGGTACCCGGCCTCGGCGAGCAACGCTCGGGCTTTGGGCAGGTCCGGGCCGCGGGGGGCGCCCTCGACGCGGTGATTTTCGGGGTGCCCGTCAAGCGTGGGCGGGATCGGGCCGTCGTACTGGACGCAGAGCCCTTTGTAGAAGACCTGATTAAACTCGTCGTGATCGATCGCGTAGGCCATGGCTTTGCGGAGCGCGATCTTGTCGGGCGTGTACCCGCCGACGATCGGGTCCTCCATGTTGAAGGCCCGGAAGATCATGTCGAGCACAAGCACGTCGCGGTACTGGTAGCCGGCTTTGCGGGACTCGCGATTCATCCGCTTGGTGCGGGGGCTGAACAGCTCGCCGAAGTACGTGAACGGGAGCTCGATCCACGCGAGGTTGCCCTGCTTGAACTCGAGGAATCGGGGTTGTTCCTCGATAATCATCGAAAACTCGATGCGATCGGCGATCGGGAGCCGCTGCCCAGCCGCGTCGGCGAGGCCCTTCTTCCGGTCTTCCTCACTCCAGAGCTCGGCTGCGGGGTAGTAACACTCGTAGTAGTCTGGGTTGCGATCGAACGTGAGCCGCTGCTTGGGGATCCACTCATCGAGGATGTACGGCCCGGTCCCGACGGGGTGGGCACCGAAGTCACTGCCGTAGTGCTCGACCGCTTCACGGGGCACAACCGACGTCTGGAACATCGTCAGCACCCAGAGAAACCGGAAGACCGGCCGGGTGAGCTCAACCTCGAACTCGGTGTCGCTGATCTTGACAAACCCCGCAACCGGAGCGTCGTAGTCGAACGCGACACCCTCGGGTGGCACTTCGAGCCCGACAATCGCGTCCTCCAAAAGCCACCAGTTCTTCAGCCCGTTGGCGGGATCGGCGATCCGCTTCCATGAGTAGAACACGTCGTCGGTGGTGAGCTTGCGCCCCGTGCCGCCGGGGAAACACTCGTCGCTCTGGAAGTACACGTCGTCGCGGAGGCGGAATCGGTACCGCTTTCCGTCGTCGAGGCGGGTGGGCAACTCGGCAAGAAGTTGAGGCTCGAACCGCTGGTTGTCGTAGTAGCTGACCTGGAGCAAGGTCTCGTAGACCTGAGCACAGCCCATGTTGTCGTAGGTGGTAGATCCACGGACGGGGTCGAGGGTCCGCGGGCCGTCGGTGGGCATCACGGCGGGGATGACCTTGTCGTCCTGCGCCACCGCTGCGAGGGTCGCAGCTGGGGCAGCACCGATCGTGAATAACGCAACGAACCCGAACAAAGCTCTTTTCAACACGGCTGGTCTCCTTTGGGGCGACAGTCGATGGATTGCAATGGGCGGCATCGTATCCGCGCGGCGCTCCGGTCACCAGCACTGAGACGGATCAATCCACCGAGAGTTCCAAGTGGGCTTCTGGGGCCTGTCCGCAGCTGTTTGCGCCCCGGCGGCCGTCCTGCCGATACTGTCCGGAGCACGCCTCGGTATCCCGGGCTCGCCGTGGGCCACTTGACGCCTTGGATAAGACACCCCCGAGAAACGGAAGAGTGACGACATTTCCGCAGCCGCGTACACATCCTGCGACGCCACAACGGTGACGATGGCCGACGGCCGAAGGGTTGTCGCGTTTGGCGGGTGCAACTATCTGGGGCTTGCCAATCACCCGGCTGTGGTGCGGGCGGTGCGTGATGGGCTCGACCGGTTCGGGCTCAGTTCGACCGCCAGCCGGGAGACCACCGGAAACGCGGCACCGCATGAACTGCTCGAACACGAACTCGCCGATTTTCTGAGGGTCGAGCGGGTCTTGCTCGTGCCCGACGGCTATCTGGCAAACATCGCGGCCTGCCAGGGGCTCGCGCGGTCAGGGCTCGGCTGCGCGCTCATCGACGAGCGCGGCCACCCGAGTCTGATTGATGCCGCCCGGACCGCAGGGATCGATGTCGGCGCCTTTGCGCACGCCGATCCTCGCTCGCTCGTGAGGGCTCTGGACGCACTGCGCCCGAGTCGTGCCGTCGTGATGACCGACGGCGTCTTCACCGCCGACGGCGAACCCGCGCCGATCGCCGACCTGCTCGCAGTCCTCGGCCCCGCCGACCGCTTGCTCGTCGACGATTGCCACGGGCTCGGCGTACTCGGACCTGCCGGCCGGGGTTCGGTGGCGCACGCGGGTGTCAATGATCCACGTATCGTCGTGACATCGAGCCTCGCCAAGGGGATCGGCTGCGCGGGGGGGATCGTCGCGGGGGCCGAAACCGACATCGACCACTGCCGAGCTGCGTCTGCGTACGTCTGCACCACGCCTATCGCCCCGGCGATGGCCCAGGGCACCCGCGCTGCGCTGCGGGTGCTCATCGCCGAACCGGCCCGGCTCGATCGGCTCCGAGCAAACGCCGCACGCCTGCGCGCGGGGCTGCACGATCTGTCGGTTCTTGCAAAGGGCAACCTCTGGAACACACCCGTCGCCGCGTTCACGCTCGGCGATCTTGCGACGATGGAACGAATAGAAAAACACCTGCTCGACGCTGGCTACCGCGTGCCTTTGATCCGGTACCCCGGCGGCCCGGCCGGGGCGTACTTCCGCCTCAGCGTCAACGCCGAGCACACCGACTCCCAGATCGACGGGTTGCTGCACACACTCAGGGCAAGCCTCCCCAACCACCTCACCACCACGGTGGCCCGTGTTCGGCAGGCAGTACCGGACGGTCTCGCTTAGCGTCGGCTCGGTGCCGTGGTTGTCTGGGCCGCGATATCGCTGCGAACCTGCATCCCCGCAAAGCGGATGCGCCCGGCCGCGTCGTACGCGCGCTCGCGGGCCTCGGCAAGCGTCTCGCCGAGCGCAACAACATTGAGCACACGCCCCCCCGCGGTCACGACCTCTCCGGTGCGCAGCTGCGCGGTCCCGGCGTGGAAGACCGTCACGCCCTCCAACGCCTCGGCATCTTCGATGCCCTCGATCGGCGTCCCCTTGCGCGGCTTGGTGGGATAGCCCTCGCTGGCGAGCACGACACACACCGAGGGGCGAGGGTCCCACTCGACCTCGATCTTGTCGAGCTTGCGGGTACACGCCGCCTGCATCAGCTCGATCACGTCGGAGCGCAACCGCACCATCAACGCCTGGCATTCCGGATCACCAAACCGCACGTTGAACTCCAGCACCTTCGGCCCGGCGTGCGTGAGCATCAGGCCGGCATACAGCACTCCCCGGTAGTCGATCCCGTCGCGTTTGAGCGCATCGACCGTCGGGACAAGCACCTCGCGTTCGATGCGTGACATCGTGGCGTCGTCGATCGCGTCGGAGGGGCAGAACGCGCCCATGCCGCCGGTGTTCGGGCCGATGTCGTTGTCGAGCAACCGCTTGTGGTCCTGGCAGGGCGGGAGCACGAGAATAGATCGGCCGTCGGTGATCGCCAGCACCGAGACCTCCCGGCCGGTCAGCCGTTCCTCGACGAGAATCTTCTTGCCCGCGTCGCCAAACGCCCGTTCGTCCATGATCAGCCGGATCGCGTCGCTGGCTTCCTTGATTGATTCGGGCACGAACACGCCCTTGCCCGCGGCGAGCCCCGACGCCTTGATCACCGGCGGCTCGGCCCGGCTTGTGGCGTAGGCCAGCGCGTTCTCAGAATCGGTAAACTCGCGGCCTTCCGCGGTGGGGACCGAAGCCTCACGCAGCAACGTCTTGCACCAGGCTTTGTCCGACTCGAGCAACGCCCCATCTTTGCGCGGGCCGAACACCAGGCGGTCCGGGGTCGCCAGTTTGTCGGCATATCCCTCCGCCAGCGGCCCCTCCGGCCCGACCACCACCAGCCCGATCCGCTCCCGGTCGCAGACCTGCTCAAGCCGGTACATCTCCGCGCCCGACACGGGAACCCCGACCGGAGTGCCCAGCGCCGCGAGGCCCGGATTCTCCGGATGGGTAATAAAGAGCTTGGCGAGTCGGGGAGAACGTGAAATCGCGGCTGCCAGGGCGTGCTCCCGGCCGCCTCCCCCGACAAGGAGAACGTTGACAGGGGCAGCTGCATTCGCGGCAGCGGTCGATGAAGCGGCTTCTGGCGTGGTCATTCCCAATGGTATCCGGTTTGACCTAAGCAACAGGACCAAAGCGCGGTACGCGGGGCGATAGTGCGACGCTGTACCGGGGTTCCCGAACTCCGCTGAGTAGGCCTTGCCAAACTCTCCCCCGCACCCCGAGGGCAGCCCTGATCCCGCCGCTCTGCTTGAACCCGTCACTCGGCTTGAACCCAGCGCCGGGCCCGGCCTATACTCCCGCCCTGATTGCGGGGTAGAGCAGTCTGGTAGCTCGTCGGGCTCATAACCCGGAGGTCGTTGGTTCAAATCCAGCCCCCGCTACTTATTGTCAGAAAGGGACTTGCGGCAACGCGAGTCCCTTTTTGCGTGCCCCAAAACCCCCGAGTGCGCGCCAAAGTGCGCACAGCAGCACGAACAAGGGACTCGCCAAGCGAACCAGAACGACCACGGAGGTCGCACGCATGGCATCCCTCAGCAAACACAAGAACTCCCCGTATTGGTACATTAGAGCATTTTCAATCCTCATGTAGCGTATATCCGCAGTGTTTGAAGCAGTTTGCAGCGTCGGTTGGTGTGACATGGTCGAGGACGGATTGCATGCCTCGCCAAAGAGCGTCGCGGGTTCGGTGGGCCAGTCCACGCAGCAGTTGTTTGATCTTGCTGAACACCATCTCGATAGGGTTCAGGTCAGGCGAGTACGGCGGTAGGAACTCGAGCTCCGCCTCCGCCGATTCGATGAGTTCTCGTGTCCGCGCACGCTTGTGGCTGCTCCGGTTGTCCATCACCACCACGTCGCCGGGACGCAACGTCGGCACCAGCACGTGTTCGACGAACGCCTCGAAGATGTCGCCGTTGACCGCGCCGTCGACGACCGTCGAACAGCGCACGCCCGCGCAGCCGCGTCATGTTGGTCTTGGCCCAGGTCTCGTCGATAAAGATCAGGCGGCCTGTGTCGAGCTTCCTTTGCCTTGTTTTCCAGTCCTTTCGTCGCTGGGCAACATCGGGGCGGTCCTGTTCGGCGGCATGGATCGTCTTTTTTTGAAAGACAGCCCCATCGCCTTGAGCGCGGCCCAGACGGCCGAGATGCCGCACTCGACGCCGAGCGCGTCGCGGAGTTCGTTGAGCGTCGCGTCGGGCCGCTCGGCGACCAGTTCGCGCAGACGCTTGCGTTCGATCTTGACTGTGCGTCGCCCGCCCATCTTGCGTGGCGAAGTCTCGCCGTGCTCGCGTCGGCGTTGTTTGACGCGTCGCGTCCAGGCCGGGCTGACAGCGAAGGTCTCGGCGATCTGCCCGGTCTTCATCCCTCGGTCGTATGCCGCGAGCACCCGGTCCCTGAGATCCTGCGAATACGGCGTGGCCATCTGTGACTCCTTCCGCCACGGAACATACACGCACAACCCCCACCGCGCAATGCCTCACAAGCACCAAACGGCGCTACGAATGAGATGGAAACGCTCTAGACCGGCCGGATGATGCCAAAGATTCACCCCGCGGGTGGTACAGGAACGGGTACAAGCGCACAACACCGACTACCCCGCTCTCGAGCCCAGTGCCCACGTCTCGTAGAGGGCCGCGCGCGACGGCGGGGAGGTGGGGTGTGGGGGGGGTGGGGGGTGTGGGGGGTGGCGTTTGATTCCTGATCTCTGCGACTCGCAACGTAGAGTCGCCCAGGCCGCTCAGCGTATCAAAATCAACCCTGCACGCAGAACAAGCCGAGACCCTCAATTCTCGGTGCGTGGTGCCGCTGACGTCTCCTGGCTTTTTGAAGCGACTTCTTCTCGGCTCCATCCTTTCATCTTACCGCCACCAGTCTCGATGGCTTCGATTGCCAAAGTTCGCATCTCATTGAGGAACTCGTTGGCATCTGGACCGGGCATCTCGTTGGGGATGGGGGCCGCAGTAGAGTACAGTTCGATGATCGATCGTGCTCGGAGTTTTGTGGAACCTGTTCCCCGGTAATCATATGCCTCCGCCCATCCGCTGATGCATTCATCAAGAATGCGACGGCGAGAGAAATCGTGTAAACGAGAGAAAGCTTCTTTTCGGATAAGATCAATGGCTGCGGCATGAGTTTCTTCGTTTTCCGGCGGCAAAGTAGGATCCCAACCAAGAGGCTGCGCGAGGAATTGGCTGAGGTGACTCTGGAGAATACGGATCAGATCAGCCACTGGCTTGAGTGAGTCGTATTCATCTTGCCTAAATATGCCCAGACGGCGTGTGAGAGCTTTGATCCGCGTCCAATGCTCGGGAGCCACGCCCGATCTTGAACCGAGACTGAGCGAACCACGCCAGTGATCATGGTACTCTGCCGCCGCCTTCTGAATTGCCAAGACAAGATTGGCAATGTCGTATACAGGCGTGTATTCCACTGGTTCCGGCGGCAGAATGGTCAACGCTACAGCATGCAGTAGCCGTTGAAGCTCATTACGGGTTCTCTTTGCTTTCAGGTCTAGGATTTTCTGGACATTGGCTAAGAATAGTGTTCGATCGGGGATCGATGCACGAAGGGATCGGTCGGCATATCGGCCATGCGTCTTGGCGATGTTGGCAATCACATTCTCAAAGGACCCGAGCACATGGTTTTGACGAGCACCGAAGCCCACAAGGTTGTCCCCGTGTACTTCATCAAAGTGTGTAAAACACAATATCAGTTTTGACTCGTGCCCGCTGGAAACCAGTGATTCGATGGCCGAATGTGTCGCGGCCTGCATAGGCTGTGCAGCATTGTCAACGAGCAGGATCGCGTCGCATATCTGATAGCGGCGGGTTACTCGTGTCGACACACTTGATACCGAATTTGCAGTATGGCCGAGTCCTTGACCATCGAGAATCACCAGCTTTGGACGCGTCCCAGAATGCCATGCTGGCTGGAAAGGGCCTGCGACACGGATGCCCTCGACGAAGGGAGTAAGGAGACGACCAAAATGCGGAGCATAGTTGCTTGAGAAACGGTTGATCGTGGAAATGAACTCTTCGCGATCTGCCGACTCGAACCGCCATGCTGTCGGCCAGCCATCCTTGCCCTTTGAAAGTTTGCCGACTGCAAGCTGGTCGAAGCGGGCTTCACAATCGTCATGAATGTCATCGATGAGAGAATGGAACTTCTCGTCACGGGTAATCTCATCCTCGATTGTTTCTTCGAGTTTGTCTCGTTCTGGTCGCGGAGCATTGGCCAGATCGATACCGAGGCGTTCTGCTGCTGCCACAATCCGAGCCCTGTACTCCTCAGAGAACTCACGCACTCGCACGAAGTACGCATCCAGCTTGGCCCGAAGCAGGAGATGCTCATCTTCATTGACCACTTCTGGAGAATCGCCGAACAGTTCGTCAGGATCCTCGTCCTCGTCTTCCAGTTCATCCGAGGCCGCAGATTCAGCGAAAGTTCCAAGCACATAGCTCAACCTGAACCGCTGATCCGCGTGCTCCAGAAAACGGCGTCGGATATCAGGCTCGGACATCCCTTCTGCCGCGCTTACAATTGCAGTCAACACACAATCAGCAATGTACTGCCTGATGAGGTTGCGGTCGAAGAATGTGACTACAGCCCGGAATGGGCCATCTTCCAAGATGACTTCTAGATCGCTGACCGTCGTTTTTGCAGCGGATGTTGACGGAAAACGCTCCGTCTTCGGATCTGTTCCGAGAAGTTGACGAACAAGAGTCGTCTTCCCTGACCCGGTCGTACCCACCATCAGTATTCGGGCGTAGCCATCGTTGGAATCTTTACCGCCGGGAAGGGGTAAAACGGACTCTCGTTCATCCCATGTATCACGATCTGTGGGCTCCATATCATCGAAGAATGCTCGGACTACCCGTTCATCAAAACGCATCGCTGCCTCTCCCCGCTTGGCAGGCGACCACCACGATTCGTCCGAGAGCAGATCGTTGAGTTGAGCAATCATTTCCTTGGCCGTGGTCTCCTCGCGAGTGCCTAAACCTCGCCGTATTCGTAACGATTGCCCATTTGGTGCCCTACACACAGGGTGCCTGAAAATCACGCACCAGCTTGCTCGCCCCTTGCTCAATGATGCCTTTTTGACTTGCTTGCCCATATTTTTCTCCATTTACAGTGTTGTTCCGCGATGTTCCACAAAGCATAGGGGGCGTTTATCGGATGTCAAGCATGTCTGGAACATCACGGAACAACGTTTGCCTCCCTCAACCCACCCGCCGGACCACATCCGCTACCTTGGTCTTGCTCTTTCCAGACTCTCCGCCACTCTCGGGCCGTGCCAGCCCCACACACAAGCCTCGCCGGACGGCACGATCTCGCCCCCGCTGCCGCCGGAAGGCGTTGGGGTTCACCTGCCTGGTGCCGCGATTCCTTTCCCGGGAGTGGGCACGGGCGGAGGCGACTCGACGGCAGGAGGGTCCGCTTCAATCAGACACCGACAATCCGCCCCCTTCTCGGACAGGCCCATAAAAACACGCCTGGGAGCCCGGGCGCGAATGTGTGAGGCTTTCATGCAGCGCGTGCACGCATCCTCGCGGGAGGGGGAAGCCGGTGCGCGGCACGGGGAAGCTGCCCCGTGGCACGGGCACGCCTCTTCGCGGCACGGGCACGCCTCTTCGTGGCGTGGGGACGCCTTTCCGCCGCGCGGGGACGCTCCTCTGCGGCGCGCGCACGCTCCTCCACGGCACGCGGACGCAACTCCATACCCCATGCACGCGCAGCCGCGCCATCCGCTCAAGTCACCCCCGCGTTGGGTCGAAACTTACTTTGCGGGCCGGGCCTCTCCCGCGAAAAACGATCCGTCGTCCTGCAACCACCACCCTCGCACCCGCACACACGGCGCACACACCTGCGCACACGGCGCACGCGCTCGCGAACTAAGGATGCACCCAATGGCGACACTCCCCCGGACCAAAGACGGCATGATCGAATACTTCGAGGAACGCCTCTCCAAGTGGCAGCTCGACCCGGGCGCGGTCGGGCTCACCGCCGAGCAGGTTGATGCGCTCGCGGCCCTCGTTGCCGACGCCCGGACCTCCTATACAACAGTCCAGCAGGCCAAGCAGGATCTGCGGAACATGGTCTTCTCGCAGGACACCGACATCGACACGATGATGGGGCTCGGCTCGGCGCTGCTGGGCATCATCCGCGCCCACGCCGACGCGACGGGTGTGACCGATGGCAACGCCGCCGCTGCCGAGGTCTTTGCTGCGGCCAACATCTCGCCCGCCAACGCGCGCACTCCTGCGCCCCCGCCCGCGCCCGCGACCAACTTACAAGCCTCGCTGCTCAACACCGGCGGCCTCAAACTCACCTGGAACGGCACCACCGCCAACGGCACCGTCTACGCGGTCTGGCGGCGCACCAACAACGAAACCTCATTTGCCCAGCTCGCCACCAGCGGCACGCGTTCTTATGAAGACCAGACCGTCCCCGCCGGCTCGGCCGAGGTCGTCTACTTCCTGCGCACCATCCGCGACAATCTCGTCAGCGATGACTCCGAACCCATCACCGTCCGCCTCGGCGTGACCCCCGCCAGCCGGGCCGCCAGAGCAGGCACCCCGGACAGGACCGGCGTCGGCCTGGCCGCGTAGGTGCCCGGTGCGGCGTGCGCAAGCAGCGCGCACACTCCCGCCCAGCCCCGGAGCCCGTGTTCTTATTGGACGGCGAAGGGTTCTGTACGCCGGGCTGGGCTGACGGGTGGTTTCTCGATACAATCCATCAGCTATGGGTATTGGAAACGCACTTGTTGAACAGGGGTTGCTCTCGGCCGAGCAACTCGACGACGCGCTGGCCGAGTCGCGAACCTCGGGCGAACGGCTCGACCGCGTGCTCGTTCGGCGGGGGCTTGTCTCGCGCGACCGGGTGCTCGAGACGCTCGGCGATCACTTCCACATGGCGGTCATTGACCTCGCCGGGGTCGAGGTCGAGGCCAAGGTGCTCGAGACCCTCCCCGCCAAGCTGGTCTACCGCCAGAGCTGCGTCCCGATCGCCCGGGCCGACGACCGGCTGACAGTCGCGACCAGCGATCCGTTCAATCTCGACGCGCTCGACGAGCTGCGGCTGGTCACCGGCTGCGCAATCGACGTGGTGCTCGCCGACGAGGACGACCTCCGCAAGTTCATCCGCACCCACTACGGCGTGGGCAGCGACACGCTCGACCAGATGTCGGCCGACGCCGACGCCAACGCTCCCGAAGTCGCCGACGCCTCGACCGCCGGCGAGATCGAGCAGGCCCAGGAGGCGTCGGTCATCAAGCTCGTCAACGACCTGCTCATCGAGGCGGTCAACGAGCGGGCGACCGACGTCCACATCGAGCCCTACGAGCACGAGCTGCTGGTGCGCTACCGCATCGACGGCGTGCTGCAACGGGCCAACGTCCCCCCCACCATCCACCGCTTCGCTGCCGCGATCATCAGCCGCCTCAAGATCATGGCGAACTTGAACATCGCTGAGAAACGGTTGCCCCAGGACGGACGGATCACCTTCCGCTACCGCGGCGAACGCGGCGGGATGCAGGAGTTCGACCTGCGCGTCAGTGTGATCCCCATGCTCTTCGGCGAGGGCGTCGTGCTGCGGCTGCTCAGCAAGACCGCGGTGCTCATGAGCCTCAACGAGCTGGGCATGCCCGACAACGTGCTCACCCGATGGGACAAACTCATTCAGCGGCCGCACGGGATTCTGCTCGTCACCGGGCCGACGGGCTCGGGCAAATCAACCACGCTCTACGGCTCGCTCAACCGCATCGTCAGCGACGAGATCAAAGTCATCACCGTCGAAGACCCGGTCGAGTACCACGTCGCGGGCGTCAACCAGATCCAGGTCCACACCCGGGTCGGGCTGACTTTCTCGGCGGGGCTGCGGTCGATCCTGCGTCACGATCCCGACGTGGTGATGATCGGCGAGATCCGCGACCGCGAGACCGCCGAGATCGCGGTGCAGGCGTCGCTGACCGGACACCTGGTGTTCTCCACGCTGCACACCAACGACGCGGCGGGCTCGATGACGAGGCTTCTCGACATGGGCGTCGAGCCGTTCCTTGTCGCGTCGTCAATCGAGGGCGTACTCGCCCAGCGGCTGGTGCGGCGGGTGTGCGAAAGCTGCGGCGAGTCGTACACGCCCGAACACGCCGACATCCCGGCTGATTTTGACATGGCAGAGGGCGCGACGCTTACTCGGGGCGTCGGCTGCCGCGCGTGCCGGGGGACCGGGTTCCGCGGGCGGCTCGGCATCTACGAGATGCTCTCGCTCGATGACACACTCCGCGAGATGGTGATGGAGCGGGTCAACTCTCCGCGGATCGCAGCGGCGGCCCTCAAGTCCGGGGTGCTGCAACCGCTCCGGCAGGATGGGTACGCCAAAGCCCGCGCCGGGCTGACCTCGATCACCGAAGTCATGCGCGCACTCGCGGTGTAGGGCGGTCTTGTTTCACGAAAGTGCCAGGCTTCTCTGTCCCCTCGCTTGCGCGAGGGGCTCTACCGGTGAAGCGTGCTCACGAAGAGGAACATGTTCATGAAGAGGAGTATGTTTACGAAGAACAGAGCCCCTCGCGCGAGCGAGGGGAATGCAACACCCCAGTAGCCGGCACCCTGTTCACCCCGGCGGGATTTCGGCAAGTGTCTTCGTCGACTTGCCGAGGTCTGCCGCATCTGTTGCAACCACCAGCGTCGAACGTCCCAGAATCTCGATAAACCGCATCGACACCGTGCGGTCTGTAGCCGCGGGCGGGGTGTTCTCGCGCTTGAACGCCAGTGTTGCGGTGGCGCGGCTGTCGGCGCCTCTGCTCCACACCAGGCGGCGGCCGAACAGCACCCCGAGTGCACGGGCCACATCGCGATCGCCCGATGCCCTTGTGAGTGGGAACGCGGCAACGATCGCGGTGTCGCTTGCTCCGCCGTTCCATATCCACACCCGACCATCGAGCAGCCCGGCGAGCCGTTGCACCGCTGAAGACTTGGTCAGCCCCCACGCCTCGATTCGTTCGCTACTCGAAATCCAATCGGTCTCGGGATCGAGAGCCAGGACGAGATCGGCGAGCGCCATCGCAACGCCCACACGTCGGTTTCCGAAGTTGAGTTCGAGAGGGCGGGGACGCCCGGTTGGGTCGGGCTTGCGCGTCGGCGCGAGCGCGAGCTGCGCAACCGGCTGGGCGTGCCAGCGGCCGGGCTTCTCACCGCGCGACTGGGCGAAGAGCACCAGCGTGAACCCACCCGACTGTTCGGCGTCGTCGGCATCCTCGGCGTCCGCTGCCGGCACGATGGAGAGCCTCGCGGTGCGGGCGTTGTCGATCGTCAGGGCGTCGAGCGCACGCCCGCGCGACGTCCGGCTGAACGGCTGCGGCGACGCTTGCCGGAATGCGTTGCAGTCGAGCGAGAGATCGAGCGGGAACACGCTGCTCGAGCCGCGCTCGGTCTCGACCGGCCGGAGCGTGAGGCCGGTTTCGTTATCGAGCATCGCCGACCAGGTTCCGGCTTGATCGGTCGAGAGGGTGGAAGCCACGCCCGCCCAGGTGCCTGAGTCCCCCGGGCCGAGCCACAGGATGAGCCGTGCGCCGATGTCGCGTAGCTGGGCGCGCACTCCCGGAGACGATTCTCCAAACGTCACCATGCCGACCGGCTGCGGCGTATCGGGTTGCTCCTGGGCCGCGACCACGCCGCACGACTGGAGGGCACAGAAAGAGGCGAGCGCAACCCGCGTTGCGCTCGCCCGTCTGGAAACACTTGTTGTGAGTACACGCTGCATACCGCGAGCGTAGCAGTGTTATCGCAGGGGAAGAATCCGGGCCTCGACCGGGGTCAGCAGGTCGGTTCCCGTGCCGAGCTGCGGGCCAAACTGCTGCATCGCCCCGAGCACCGCGGTCATCTCGGCGATCGGATCGACAAAGAACGACCGCCGTGCCATCTCGACCAGCGCCATCGGCTGGTCCTGCCAGTCACCCATGCCCAGGTTCATCTCATTTCCCGCGACCGCGGCGATCCCGACCCCCACCGCCAGCAGCGGCAGGGCCGCCGACGCCACGCCCGCCGCGCCGCCGGTCTGCACCCACAGGCTGCGATCGGCAAACGAGGTGGTCACCAGGTCGTCGCCCTCCCAGCGGGTGATCTTCATCGTGGGCACGGTGTTGGCGTTTGCCAGGTCGTGGTAGAGCGGCAGGATCATGCCCGGGTTGCGGCGGTCTGAATCATGCGGCGAACGGACGAGATTGGAAAGCCCCGACCCGATGAGCGTCAGCACCGGGTAGCCGGCACGGATGGTGCGGGGGGTGTCGATGAACTGAAAGCTCGTCGCGCCCTCGCCGTACTCTTTGTACATCGAGGCAAAGCGGGGGTTGGAAGTCAGCCCGTCGTCGCCCTTGCCCATCGCCTGCCGCGCCGCCGCCACAGCGGCCTGCGGCGTCGGGGCGGCGATGAACCAGTCGTCAGTAAACGCCATGCTCAGCTCGAGCGGCACGGGAAGGCCCGGGAAACGGAGCGTGATGAGCTCGGCGCCGGACTTGTCCGTCCAGCTGTCGAACCGAACGTACTCGGCGGGCATGTCGGCTTCTTCGGCGATGATGTCGTTGGCGATGTTGGTCAGCCGGTGCATCGCGCCGCCGAACGCCTCTTGATCCTCGATGGTCATCATGACGACCGACGACAGGAGCGACCCGCCCCCGGTTGCTTCGGCGTTGTAGAACGCGAAGGTGCCGCCGAGGGAGTGCAGGATATCGTCGACCAGGTCAACGCCGGTCATGTCCTCGAACTCATCGAGCGCGTCCTCGACCGGCACGCCGTACTCGGCCATCTCGGCGAGCGCGTTGTCGATCGAGCTGAAGTTGGCCCGCCCGATGGTGACGCCGAAGACGTCCGAGGGGATCGCGTCGAGCTCGCTCGACTTCAGCGCGTCCGTGGGCAACGACCACAGGTCGGCCCGCTCGGCAACGTCGTGCATCACCATGCGGGTCATCGCCATCTCCCGGGTCGTGCCGCTCTGGAAACCGATGCGCAGCGCGTCGTCGCCCAGCAAGCCCATCTCTTCGAGCTTCGCGGTGATCTCTCGGACCTGCGGCGACCCATCCCCGGCCATGTTGGTCACGATACGGCTCAGCGGCGTCAACGCCGAGAAGTCCATCTGCATGCTCATCGTGCTCTCAAACCCGCCGGCGTCGACCAGATCGAGCGGCTCGGCGAAGACCTGGTCGGGGTCGTTGACGGTGCCGACCACGATCTCGTACCGCCAGCCGTTGTCCGTCTCGCGCGGCCCGAAGCTGAGCAGCCCGACAGGCAGCATCATCTCCTGCATGTTGTCAAAGCGGGTGCTGTCTTCGAGCGGGATCTCCATCTCGTTTTCCTGCTCGATCATGCTGACGATCCCGAGCACCGCGTCGCGCAGCTCTTCGACCTCGGCTTCGTTGGCGCACTCGACGCTGGCGACAAACCCGTACCCGAAGAACCCGCCGGTGGGGTTCTCGCCGTCGTAGATCAACGCCACCCGCGCCGGCTTGGCGATGGTGCGGAGAAACAGCTGCATGAGCCCGGCGACCTCGGGCGGCATGTCGTCGATCTCGGACGGCAGCTCGCCGATCCGGTCGGGGAGCATCGCGAGGGCGCGGCGGAGCCCCTGGTCGCGTGAATCAACGATCATGCTGTCGAGCCCCTTGTGCTCGAAGACAAGGAAAGGCTGGGCGACGGTCTGGGCAGCAGCGGGCGCAGCAAACGCGCCCGAAAGCAGCATTGCACATCCGGCACTCGCGGTAATCAAGCGTTGCATGGGGTCTCCTTCTGGGTTCTGTGGCTGGTGTGTGGTGCCCGATAGACCGGGCCCGATCGTGGAAACGAAGGGAGCTCAACCACACCCCTCTTCGTTACTTTATTCGGACCCGAGCGTCCCGGCTTTCATATCGGCGGTTTGGACATACGATCTTGTCCCCGTGGAGCATCCAGCACGCATTCTGCTCATTCGACCCAGCGCTCTGGGCGATGTCTGCCGGTCGGTCCCGGTGCTGGCGAGCCTCAAAAACGCCTGGCCCGACGCCGCGATCGACTGGCTGGTGCAGGACAGCTTTGTGGACGCGGTCCGCGCCCACCCGATGCTTCGGCGGGCGGTGCCTTTCCCGAGACGGGAACTCGGGCAAACCATGAAAAAGGGTCGATTCGGAGAGCTGCGAAGGTGGCTCGACGAACTCCGAAAGGAGCGGTACGACCTGGTGATCGACGCCCAGGGGCTGTTCCGGTCGGGGTTTATCGCCCGGGCCTGTGGTGCGCCAAGGCGGGTCGGCCACCGGGCGGCGAGGGAACTGGCGTGGCTGTTCTACACCGATCGGGAGCGAGGGTCAGAAGCCGCGCACACCGTTGATCGGATGCTCGCGCTGGTGGCTGCTCTGGGGGTCGAGCCTGTGCAAGACATGCGACTGTTCGCCCCAGCCGAGGACCGCGAGGCCGTGGCTGCGGACGAACGCTTTGCCGGGCGGTGTGCGGTGTTTGCGCCGACGAGCCGCTGGGCGGGCAAGCAGTGGCCCGCCGAACGGTTTGACGCGGTTGCCGAGCGGCTGCTCGCTGAACGTGTTGTGGACCGGGTGCTCGTCGTGGGCGGCCCCGGCGAGCGCGGACAGTGCGAGCCGCTGCTCGCCCGCGCCGAGCAAGACACCCGCGTGCTCGATCTGGTCGGCACCACCTCGATCGGCCGACTCATGGCGATCGTCGAGCGCGGCGCGATCGTGGTGGCGAATGATTCGGCAGCGTTGCACATGGCAGTCGGGTTTGATCGACCGCTCGTCGCCCTCTTCGGGCCGACCCGGGTCGATCTTGTCGGGCCGTATGGAAGAGCCCGCGACGTGCTTCAGGTCGTCGAGCCGGGCGATCGGTTCGACCACAAAGACGCCGAGCGCGGGCGGGAAATGATGGAACGGATCTCGACCGATTCGGTTGTCGAAGCGTGCCTGAAACGCCTGGCAGATTGATCATCACGCGCTGGCCCAGAGTCTGATTGCGAACACGAAAAACCCCCCGCTTGCGCAGGGGGCTCGGAGAAACATGGATGTCTGCAACGATCAAGCGAAGTGCGAGAACGCGCGGTTTGCTTCGGCCATGCGGTGGATCTGCTCGCGGGTGTTCATCGCGCGACCCTCGCCACGAGCAGCGGCAAGCAGTTCTTCTGCGAGGCGCTGCGCCATCGGACGGCCCTTCTCTTTACGGGCTTCGGTGATGATCCACCGGAACGCCAGCGACTGCTGCCGGCGGCGGCTGACCTGCATCGGGACCTGATAGTTTGCACCACCGACCCGCTTGGACCGTACCTCGACGTGCGGCTTGACGTTCTCGATCGCCCGCTGAAAGCACTCGATCGAGGTCTTGGGAGCTTCGGGGATGTCGATCTTGTCGAGCTTGCTCTGGATGAGGTCCATCGCGTCGTAGACGACACGCTGGGCGACGGTCTTTTTGCCGTCGTGCATGATGCAGTTGATGAATCGTGCGAGCACCTTGTCGCCAAACCTGGGGTCGGGACGGAGCTGCTGTTCTGCTTTGGTGATACGACCGGCCATGTGGAAACCTCCCTAGGCTCATCCGCTGCGATGCTGCGCAGCCGTGTTCACCGTGCCGCGGACCGCGCAACACGATTACTTGCCAAGCTGCGGACGCGCGTCCGCAGCACCTGTTTACTTCTTCTTGCCCTTCTTCGTGTCGCTCTTGGCACCGTACTTGGACCGACCTTGCTTGCGGCCTTCCACGCCGAGCGTGTCGAGCGAACCGCGGACGACGTGGTACCGCACGCCGGGCAGGTCACGCACACGCCCACCACGCACGAGCACGATGGAGTGCTCCTGCAGGTTGTGCCCCTCGCCGCCGATGTAGGCGGTGATCTCGTTGCCGTTGCTCAGTCGCACACGGGCGACCTTGCGGAGCGCCGAGTTGGGCTTCTTGGGCGTCTGGGTCTTGACGTTGAGGCAGACGCCGCGCCGCTGCGGGCACGCGTTGAGATCGCGCACCTTCGACTTGGCTTTGGGTGAGCGGCGGGGCTTCCGAACGAGCTGGTTAATCGTGGGCATACCTGTGCGATTCCTGTCTGGGTCTTTTCGGGCTCCAATGTTAGGCACCACGCAGCCCCCGGCAAGCCCGCTACCCTCTTGACATGCCAGACAATCCCAACTCTTTGCCGTTGACCGTCGCTGAGTTTCAGCAACTGATCCGTGATCGGTACTACAAAACCGACGCCGAACGCGGCGTTTCAGGGACATTCATGTGGCTGATCGAAGAGGTCGGCGAGCTAGCGACCGCGCTCCAGGAAAATGCACCCGAACGAAATCCTACAGCCGCTCAACGGGCAAATCTGGCTGAGGAGTTTGCCGATGTGCTCGCGTGGGTCACCACGCTGGCGAATATCTCGGGGGTTGACCTCGCTGAGGCGTTGACCAAATACACCGAAAAAGGGCGGGTCGAGGGTGTCAAGTCCTGACACTCTCGGGGGTGTCGGCGTTGTCCGAAGCCTTGCCTCGGGAGGCGTGCCCGACCGAGTGGTGCAGCGCCAGAATCAGCGTGTCGTCCTCGGGAGGGGCGCCGCCTCGGAACCCGATCACCTCGTCCTTGAAGATGCCCGGCCAGGCGTTGGGTCTGCGGCTGTCGGCCGAGGCAACCATGCGGCGGATGCCATCAATCCGGAGCATCTTCCCCGCATCGTTCCGAGCCTCGATCGCGCCGTCGGTATACGCAAGAATCGTGTCGCCCGGCCCGAACGCGAGTGTGCGAGGCCCGGAATCGAACGCTTCATCCGGACACGCCCCGAGCACAAACGACGTGCTGGGCAGCTCTTCGATGGTGCCATCGACGGCGCGCAGGAACGCCGGCGGGTGCCCGCCCGACGCGTACTCGACTTCGCCGGCTTCGCAGTCGATGCGCATGCACATCCCGGTGACATAGATCGAGTGCGTCGCGAGTGTCAGGTGGACGTAGCGGTTGAGCAGCCGCAGCACCTCGCCCGGGCCGATATCGGGCATCTCGGCAAAGATCCGCTCGAGTTCGCCGTGCAGACGATTCACCGTGAGTGCTGCGGGGATGCCGTGCCCGGTCACGTCGAGCAGCACGATGCTGAGCGGGCTGTGCTCTGCCCCATCGCCACTCGTGCGGCGGTGCGAATAGAGAAAGTCGCCACCGATCTGCCGCATGGGTTCGTACTCAAACGAAAAACGGACCGGCCCGCTGTCGATGGTCTGTGGAAAGAGCGATTCGTGGATCCGGCGGGCGTCGACAAGCTCACGCCGCATCTCGGAATATTTCGAGTTGACGAACTTGAACCGGAAGTCTTTGACCCGCTTGGAGTGGCGGGTCCAGCACCAGAGCGTTCCCGGCACCGCCAGCAGGGGCGACAAGATCAACCCGGCCCAGCTTGCGGGTGTCATCTCACCCTTCCACACCGGATGGAGAATGAACAGCACGACCAACGCATTGACCGAGAGCACCGCGATCATCGGTCGCAGCGCCTGCCACGCGCTCCAAGGCATGAACAGGCACGCCAGCATGTGCGTAATGAAAAACCCGCCGAGGCCCATCGTGCCCTGGACACCGATCGCGGTGATCGCCAGATTCATGAGCCCGTCAAAGGTCACGATCCAGAACGAGAGCCGCAGCACGACCGCCTCGGCCGGTTTGACCCGCCAGGCGTACCCGAACGCGGCCGCGTAGGCAGCGAGCCAGATCCCGGAGAATATCCAAGGCAAGGAACCACGCAGCGATGCGACCGGGTCGGACTCGCCGGTCACCGCGCTCGGCTCTATTTGCATCGTGGCGATCGGACCGGCCACCAGCGACACCAGCCCGAACACCGCGACCACAGCCGTGAACCACAAAAACCGGCGCAACAAAAGTCGGCTGGTCTCGGCGCGGAACTCGTGGTGGAACTCCGTCGTGTAGGCCGCGGAGGTGTTGACCTGCCTCGCCACCGGCGTTCTCACTTGTTTCTTTCTCGCCATCTTCCTCGCCACACTGTGAGTGGTTTCGCGTCATCCTGTGCCCTGAGGGTATCGCGGCTATTCACGCCTGCTCGCGATTGGCTCCGGGAATCCACAGCACGTCGCCCGGCCCGGCATGGTTGACCGCACGCCCGAGCACAAACAACAGGTCGCTCAGGCGGTTGAGATAGCGAACGACCTCCGGGCTGGTCGCGTCGGGCTCCTCGTTTCGCAGGGCGACCGCCGCCCGCTCGGCCCGCCTGGAGACCGTCCTCGCGACGTGCAGCCCCGCGGCGGTCTCGCTTCCACCGGGAAGGACAAAGCTCGTGAGCGGCTCCAGAGGCTCGTTCCACTTGTCGATCAGTCGTTCGAGCCTCACTGTCTGCGCCGCGGTGATCCGCAAGGCCGCCCCGGGCGCTTCGTCAGCCGCGATCGGGGTCGCCAGGTCGGCCCCGGCGTCAAAGAGGTCCTGCTGGAGGGACCGGAGCACCACGGCGAGCCTCTCAGCACCCGCCAAGCCCTCCCGCTCGGCGACCGCGACCACCACGCCGACCGAGGCGTTTGCCTCGTCGGTCGTGCCATACGCCTCGACCCGGGCCGAGGCTTTGGAGACCCGAATCCCAGAGACCAGCCCGGTCGACCCATCATCGCCCGACTTGGTGTATATCTTGTTGAGCTTGACCATCCGGCCCTTCTCCTTGGCACAAAGGCGTACGACATTGCAGCCTGATCCGGCCCGCACGAGTGTAACCGACGCCCCGAGCCCTGTGGTCGACCGGGGTATCACCGCCCGCTGGGTCCGCCGTTCACCGGAGCCGACCGTGACTCCCGAGGGCCTGAGCACCGACCCCCTCACCGCCCGCGTGCTCGCGTCGCGGGGCATCGCCGACGCCGCAGAAGCCGAGGCGTTTCTGCACCCCTCACTGCTCGGGCTCCACGACCCTTCGCTCTTGCCCGACGCCGACCGCGCCGCCCAGCGGATCGTCGCCGCGCTGCGGTCCGGTGAACAGATCGTCATCTACGGCGACTACGACGTGGACGGCATCACCGCCACCGCGATCCTCTGGCACACCTGCAAGGCGCTCGCCCCCGACGCCGATATTCGGACCTATATCCCCCACCGCCTCGACGAGGGGTACGGGCTCAACACCGAAGCGATCCGGTCGCTCGCAGCAGACGGCGCGAGCGTGATCGTCAGCGTGGACTGCGGCATCACTGCCCGAGAGCCCGCCAAGCTCTGCCGAGACCTCGGTGTTGATCTCATCATCACCGACCACCACAACCCGCCCGCGACCGCTGCCGAGATGCCGGACGCTTTCGCGGTGGTCCACCCCCGCGTGCCGGGGAGCGCGTACCCGTTCGGCGAGCTGTGCGGCGCGGGCGTGGCGTACAAACTCGCGTGGCGGATGGTCACGCTCTCGCAGGGGTCGGACCGTGTCTCGCCCCGGCTGCGCGAGTTGCTGCTGCACCTGCTGTCGTTCGCAGCACTGGGCTCGATCGCCGACGTTGTGCCGTTGCAGGATGAGAACCGGATCATCGCGAGGTTCGGGCTCGGGCGGATCAAGCGGTCGCCGTTCGCCGGCCTACGTGCACTGGTCGATGCATCGAGCCTGGACAAGGAAGACATCGACGCCGAGCGTGTGGCGTTCACGCTCGCGCCGCGGCTCAACGCCTGCGGCCGTCTCGGGCACGCCCGCGAGGCGGTCCGCATGTTCACCGAAGCGTCGTACGAAGAGGCGTTCTCGATCGCCGACGAACTCAACGGCCAGAACGCTGCGCGACGGAAGATCGAGGACACGATCGTCGAACAGGCGGTCGAGATGGCAGAAGCCGCCGGGATGACCGGCGAGGACCAGCGGGCGATTGTGCTCACACACCCCGGCTGGCACCCGGGCGTTGTGGGGATTGCGTGCTCCCGGCTCGCCGAGCGGTTTTGCCGGCCGACGGTGCTGCTCGCCGACGACGGGGCGCACTGCCGGGGCTCTGGGCGTTCGGTCACGGGCGTCAGCCTCCACGCAGCACTGCAACGCTGCGACCACCTGCTGGAGCGTTGGGGCGGGCACGACATGGCCGCCGGGATGACGGTGCAACGTGGTTCGTTCGATGAGTTCGCACGGGCGCTGGTCGAGGAAGTCAACGCGGTACATCCTGTCGAAGATCTCGTCCGCACGCTGCGATACGACTGCGAAGCCTCGCTCGCTGAGCTCACTGTGGTGTCGGTCGGCGAGCTGGCCGCGATGGGGCCGTTCGGCGCAGGCAACCCGTCGGTCCGCCTGCGGCTCACCGGCCTGACCATCGCCGAGCAACCGCGACAGGTGGGTCGGGAAGGCAAACACCTCCAGCTGCGCTTTCGCGGGGACGGCCGGTATGTGAAGAGCATCGCGTGGCGTTGGGGTGAACACGCCGCCGACCTCGCGGCCGGGATGACTGTTGACGTGCTTGCAAAGCCGATGCTCTCGCACTGGGGGGGCTCGACAACCGTCGAGCTCGAACTCCAGGACCTGCAAAAACAACAACCCACCCGCTAGGGGTGGGCTGCCGCACATAAGGAGACACACTCTCTCACAAGCCAGCGGGGCTTGTTGTTTTTCGTTTCGGAGAAAGAATCAGTTGTCGGTGATGCTGTTGCTGTCGGTCACGCCCGCGACCGCATCGTTCCGGGCAGACTCGGGGAACACCGCCGAGAACACCTTGCGAGCGTCGTCGTCGCGGCCCATGTCGGCGAGCACAAGACCCGCCATGGTAAAGATCGCCTGCGACTGGCCCGCGCGCTCCGACGCGACCTCAAGCCAGTTGAGCGCCTCGGCACTCTCGCCACGGCGGCGGTGCCAGATCGACCGGAGCAGATAGCCCTCCTCACGGTTGGGCCCAAGCGCCATCACCCGGTTTGCCGCCGAGCGGAGGCGGTACGAATCCTTGATGATGCACGAGATGTTTCCAAGCCCGATCCACGCGTCAAGATCCGATTCGCCCTGATCCTCTTTGGTCAGTGTCAGGTAGATATTTCGCGCATCGATGTACCTGCCCAGCTCGATAAGACACCGGCCGTAGACGTGCCGGAGGTCTCGGCGCTGCGCGGCAAAGTCCTCATCCTTGAGAAGCTTGGCGAGATTCCCCGCGGCTTCCCCGTAGCGGCCGAGCGCGACCTGCGTCTGGGAGAGGTCTTCGAGAATCTCCATGTCTTCGGGCGCGAGAATCCGTGCCTCTGAGAACATCTTCAACGCGCGGGTGGGGTCGCCCTGAATGAGCGCGATATGCCCCTGGGTCTGCCGCACTCCGGCGTTGTGTGCAAAGCGGGCGCGACGGCTGAGGATGTACTCCTCAGCGTCATCCACCCGACCCGCGTCAATCATCACCTCGGCGGTCGCGACAACGAACTGCGCCTTCTCGGGCTCCAGATCGGCAGCGGCCTGGTAGTGCTCGATCGCGGTCTCGTGCTCGCTGAGCCGCTCGTAGCACAGCCCGAGGTAGTACTGCGCATCCACGTTCTCCGGCGCGAGCGCCTCTGCGGTGTGCAGCGCATCGAGCGCGCCATCGAGCTCGGACAGCTCAAGCAGAATCCGCCCGCGGAGCACGTGACTCTTTGCGACCTGATTGTTGATCGCGATCGAACGCTCGACACGCTTGAGCGCCTTGCTGAGGTTCCCCGAGTAGTACGCCTGCCGGGACATGTCGTACTCGGTGGCGCTCTTCATCACGTCCATCTTCGACTGATGGTCGAGAGATGTCTGGCGGGTGTACGCACCCCCACCGCCGCAGCCCAGGGGGCTTACCGCAATGCCGGCAGCAAGGACCGAGAACAAGACGCGGCGAACCGTTGCGGAACCATTCATTTCTGTGCTCCTCTGCATCGTGTGTGGGCCAATGAAAGCGGGCCCGCCCGTTGATCGGGCGGGCCCGTGCCCCTCTTATCGGCGTATGAAAGTCCGAGTTGAGTCAGTCTTCGCTATCGGTCGGAACTTCTGTGTAGGTGGACCCCACCGACGAGTTCAGCGTGTCGAACTCCCCGTTGGCGTGAGCCTCGCTCACCGCCGAGTCAAAGCTCTGCATGAAGGAGCGGAAGTTGTCGTTGCCGTACCGCTCGTCAAAGTCAGGTGCCGGGCGTCCCTGTTCGCGGGCAGCTTCGGTGCTCCACACCTCGAGGAACTCCTTGAACTCGGCTGTCGCCCACCACTCGTTGTCGCTCCGAATCCCGGCGGGGGATCCGACCGCGATCGCAAAGCTCTGGAACTGGTCTTCCTGCCACCAGTTGTTGCTCGGGTCGTACCGCTCGCCGCTCTCAGAAGCAAGCCCCTTGGCCCAGGTGGACATAAAGGTGTCAAAGTCCGAGCTGTTCAACCACGCCGTGCCATTCTCCGACGGCTGGTTCGAATCGAACGTCTCGGCATACGCGAAGAACTGCGGCAGCACCCACCAGCGGTCGCTTGCTTCGAACTCACGGTTCTCCTCGACCGCCTTGGCGACCGCCCAGTAGGTCATAAAGACATCAAACTCGGGGCTCGTCCACCAGGTGCCCATGTCAGGAGCCGCCACGAACGCCGGCGAATCGCCGAACGAGTTACGACTCGTTGAGTCCGAACGGTTGGTCTTGCCCGCGATCGCGCCGCGGCGGTTTGCCTTGAAATTTGAGGCCCGGTCGCGGTGCTGAGCACCGTTCTGGGCGCGGTTCTGCCCGCCCGTCCGGGCGTAAGTCTGACCGGAGTCCGACTCGACCTCACGCTGGGAGATATCGCCCTTCCAGCCGTGCTGGAAGATGTTGTGGCGGGTCTCCTCGGCGTCGCCCTCGATGATGCTCTCGAGCACGCTGTGGCTCGGCCAGATATCACGCTCGTTGACGAGCTGTTCACGCAGGGCGATCGCGTCCTCGTTGAAGGGGACGTGGTGCAGCGCCCGACGAACAGCGTGCAACGCCGCGTCGGTCTTGCCCTCGGCCGCGAGGTGTTCGGCCTCGACGATCAGCTGCGCCGCCTGGCGGATCTGCGAGAAGGGCAGCGTGCCCTCACGAGCACCGGCGCGGACGCGCTCGACGCTTTCTTCCCCACGCAGGCCTTGGTCGACCAGCACCTGATCGCTGACGATCGACGGCGTGATCATGAAGATGATCTCCTGCCGCTGCACATCGTCGTCGTGCCCACGGAACGCGTTCCCCAGGATCGGGATATCGCCGAGAATGGGCACCTGCCGGCGGGACGTGGTCGTCGCTTCGCGGAACAGCCCCCCGAGCACGATCGTGTGGCCGTCGGGCACCATCACGTTGGCAACAAGTTCGTTGGTGATCTCGTCGGGGATCGTCACCGCCGCACCGACCGCGTCGGTCGAGGAGCGGAGGACCGCTTCAGAAACCTGCGGCTTGAGCTCCATCCGGATGATGCCGTCGCCGGTCACAAACGGACGGAAGTTGAGCTGGGTACCAGTATCAAGGAACTTCACGCTCTGGGTGCTGGAGGTCTGCGTCGAGGTGGTCTGAAGATAGCCGACCTTGCGCCCAACGAGCACCCGACCGGGCTGACGATTGAGCGTCACGACCTTGGGATTGGAGATGATCGTAGTGCTGGTGATCTCGTTGAGGAGCCTGAGGAACACGGTCACGTCGTTGCTGACGATGCCTGCCTTGAATGTGGCCGGGCCGCTGGTGTTGCCGGGCGTGCCGACGATCGCGCTCGCGCCCCCGTCGGCGGGCACACGGGCCGAGCCGTCGCTGCCGTCGAGCAACGCACCAACCGCGCCGAGCGGATCAACAAAGTCGGCGTAGTCAAAGTCCGCGATGATCGAGAAATCCACACCGAAAGCGTTGGCCTCGTTGATCGCGGTCTGGACGATGGTTGCCTCGACCAGGATCTGTGCCGGGCGTGTATCGAGCGACGCGAGCATGCGCTCGATGCTCTCGATGTTCTCGGGATAGTCGTAGACGATCAGCGTCGAGAGCGACGCGAACTCGTCGCTGCCGGTGGGAGATGTCGGGTCTGCCCACGCCGAGGTCTTGCCGTTGGTCTTGATTTCGCCGGACTCGCTGAGGAGCGGTGAGACAAAGTCGGACGCATCGACCGCGCTGATGAAGTTCAGATTGAAGGCTCTCCCCTCGATCTGCCGCGAGGCTTGCTCGATCTGCTCGAGTACCCCGGCGGGATAGACGTAGATAAAGTTGCCCTTCTCGATATAGCCGTACCCGTTGACGTGCAGGATGGCGTCGAGCGCCTCGTGGAAGGTCACGCCGTAGAGGTTGGCGGTGACCCGCGCCGACACGTCGTTGCTCGCCACGATGTTGCGTTCACTCTGCAGCGAGAGCATCTGCAGCACGTTGGTGAGCTCCTCGTCCTGGACGTGGAGCTCGACTGTCATGTTCTCGTCGAAGTACAAGCCGTTGGTGCGGAACTCGTCGGCCGCGGCTGGCTGCTCTGCACCGGGCTGGCTTGCGCCGTCCTGGCCGGAGCCGGACAAGAAGGACATGAGTGAGCCGGGGCCCCCCGAGCTGTCCTCCGCGTCGACGCTCGACTGGGCAAACCCAGCGGGGGTGCCCGCCAAGAGTGCCAGTGCCGCCGCCGTGAGAGCGATTCTCGTGGTGTGGATACCCCGGATGTTCGGACGATCGTTCTTCATTTTCATTGCTCGTCTTCCCCGCCGTTTTTGATCGCGATCGGGAAACCAACCGACACCGTGTCGGCCCGAGCGCGCGGATTGCCCTGCTCTTTTCGTCCGGTTATGGGGAGGACTTGGGGGCACTCTTCGGTTTGTGAGCATTGGGAACCGTCACAACCGGTACCAGCTCGCACCGAGTCCCGCCGGAAAGGCGGCACGCGCCGCGCCAGAGCCGCCCGCGCCGTGCTTATCGGTCGCGCTGTTCGGGCGAAGCGCCGTTCGTGCGCGTGGGTTCGGTGTCCGGGTGGGGCGTGGCGTCGTGGTCAAGCTCTGGTCTGCTCTGCGGCTCGCCACCGGTTGTCTCGGCCGATTTGGGATCCGCATACACCATCCGAGGCGTATCGGTCACCATCTTCAGCCGCGACCACATCAGCAGACTGAACACCGACGCGAGCGTGATGCCCGCAGCCCGGAACGACCGCCGACGGAACGAACCCGAACCCTGCTGTGCCTGACCCATACCCACCCTTTCGTCAATCGCGTGCGTTGGACGATCACCCTTGACTCAGGGCAGCGCATCGACCTCTTGCACGACAACCTGCCCGGTGTAGGGCGTCACGTCGATCCGGAAGACCGACATCGGCCCTTCGATGTACAACGTCCCGAGCGACGCGGCCGTGTCGGTAGCAGCATCCAGGACCGGCGCGCCGATCTCGTCAAAGATCAAAATGCCATTGCCGTCAAAATCAACCGCTCGGATGTGGGCGCCGTCGAAGGACCCCGAGTTGAAGTCCACGACGTGCTGCCCGCTCGGCCCCCCGGCATAAAACAACGGCGTGTAGGTCACGTCGCCGCCGGTGGACACCGTGACCTCGGCGACGGTATAGGTGTTGGCGACCTCATCAAAGATCAACGCGCGACGCTGCTGGTACGCCAGCGCGTCGGTCTGTGCATAGGTAATATCCGAGACAATTGTCCGGACCGCCGCGTGGATGCGCAAGACACGGGCCTGGCTCGTGTGCGGGATCACCAACGCCCCGGAGATCCCGAGGATCAGGATGACCAGCAGCATCTCGACGAGCGTGTACCCGTCGCGTCGACTGAGCATGTTCGCTGGCTGGTCGTGCATCGTGCGGAACTCCTTGCCCTCTTCCCCGGGGCGGATCAGTTCTTGGGATAGGGATTGTCGTTGGCGTCAAACCCGCCCGCCCAGATGTCCCCGGTATCCGGGTCGTAGATCCAGCCGTAGTCGGTCTGGTAGGCAATGTCCGGGCTGTCCCCGAGCACGATGTAGCCCGCATTTTCACCCCCGACATACGGATTGACCGGCGCGCTCTTGAGGTAGTCACCGACAGCGATAAGGCTCCCCCACGTCCGGTCCCCTTCCTCGACGTCGGGCAGCCCGTTGCCGTGGCGGATCAGGTACACCTCGACCGCCTTGCGGAGCCGCTTCATCTCGTGGAACGCGGTCTTCTCGGTTGCGTCCTCTGTTGCCCCCAAGTACTGAGGCACGACGATCGCCGCAAGAATCCCGAGAATCACCACCACGATCAGAATCTCGACCAGCGTAAATCCCGCGTTTGTTGTCCGTCGCCGCATCGTTTCCTCCCTTGGGTCGTCCTTGCCGCGCATCCGCGGCCTCTATCAGGAAACGGCCCGGCACCCCTTCGGGCGTCGGGCCGGTCTTGGATTCACTGGAACGACAACCGATCAGTCGGTCGCGGTCGTGGTGACGTTGCCGTTGATCTCGTCGTAGTACGAGGCATAGACGGTGTTGGTCGTGGTGTTGAACACCCAGGCGGTGTCGGCCGAGCCGAACACGGTGCCGGTGACGGTCTCGATCGTGTTGGCCAGGACGTCTCCGTTATCGGAGGGGTTCCACGCCGGGTTATTCGGAGCGGTCTTGAGGTAGTCATCACCGATCATGGTGCCGCCGGTGGCGTCATCGCCCCACCCGTCGGTGTCATAGTCGGGGTATTCGCCGTTGTTGCGGGCGGCGAAGAGTTCCGTCTGGTTGTTCAGCGTCTGCAGCTGCGTCGTCACGTTGCCACCACGGGCGTCGTTGGCAGCGTTTGTAAACTGCGGCACGACAATCGCCGCGAGGATGCCGAGGATAACCACGACGATGAGAATTTCGACCAGCGTAAACGCACGATTCCGACGATAGTTCCGAACTTGCATGTTGAGCACTCCTTCACACACAGGACACTTGAGACCGGCTAACCACCTGGTTGGCCATTGACTGTTTCGAGCAACCGCGGCAAACAGCACCGCCGTCGATGGGACAGACAGGACGTACTCCTCCGCACGACCGACCTTCCCTCACCGTGCTTCCATCGGTCGTCATCCCGCCGAGCTTGGGCGACACCCAAAGTGCTTCGCCTGCTGGGGTTAGGCTTGTACCACTTGTGCCAGACGCTCCGCGCGAAGAGGCAACACGCACCCCTGCGCACGCCGATAACGCCCCGAATCGTGGTCCGGGTAACAGGATGCACAACGCGCAAGCACAGGCCGAACTCGCGACGGGTCTACTCGACACCACCGCGCGGGCAAAAAGAAACACGCGGCGGGCAAGTGCCCGCCGCGTGCAAAAAACGTATCCATATTCAGCTGAACATGCTCTACTGCCCAAGAAGCTGAGGCAGGAAGTCCTCGTTGGGCACACCCAACGCCCCGAGCAACGCCGCGGCCGCGAGCGATTCCACCGCCGAGTCGCTCTTGGCGATCTCGATCACACGGCTGACCTGACGATCCTCAAGCCGATTGCCAAACCGCTTGGCAGAGTCGGCAACAAGACGGAGCAGCGCCGCACGCTCGCCGCCCGAGGTCGCCATCGCGACATCGGCGACCTCGCGCTGGGCCCGCGCATCGTCGATCAGCGAGAGCACCTCGGCGATCGCCAGGCGACGGCCGCCCGAGGCATCCGCCACCGCACCGACCAGAGACGAAGTCGCGTCCCGCACGTCGAGCACCTCACTGCCGCTGATCGCCAGATCACGCAGCACCGAAACCGCCCGCTCGGAATAGTCGCGAGCCTCGGCCGAGGTAATCGGACCGCCCGACGCATCCTCGACCAACGCCTTCACAGCACCGGCGATTGCTTCAGCGGGAAGGCCCACACGCCGGACCATCACCATCGGATCGCGCTCATACCTGGGCGAGAGCACCGCCGCTTCGTCAGGAGGGAGCATCACCAGCATCGGCGTCACCGCCAGCTTGGCGCTGTACCTGATCTGATCGACCGAATCGAGCGAACGGGCACTCGGGAGCATGGTCACGATGACGTCGATCCCCGCCGCCTCGGCGATCGAGCCCTCGAGTTCACTCGCCGAGCCGCCCCGAGGCAGCACGGTGTAGCCCTGCCCGGTCAGGATGCCGCGCACCTGTTGATACGCCTCGACATCGTCGGTCAGCACTATCGCGTACCGCTCCGACGCGTCACGGATCGCGCTGGCAAGCAGCGGGACCACACGGGACGCACCCTCAAAGTCGTTGGTCGGCTGGGCGATCCCGAACGCCAGCGCCGCTTCGTACTGCACCCGACGGTTGGCGTACCCCAGAGCCTCGACCAGCGGGCGACGGTTGTCCATCCCAGACCACAGCTGCGACCCGCCGGCGATCTCCTCGATCGCGGCGATCGCGGCCCTCGCCAGCGGCGTGTTGCGGGTGTCGATCCCCCGGGCAAGCACACGCTGATCGACCGGCATCCCCGCCGCGACCGCAAAGTACGCCGGCTCTCGGCGGTCCGAGCCATAGACCGGGTTCTCGTAGTCGGACGATTGTTCGATATCCCGCTTGATGTTTGCCGCGACCCACAGCGAGGCCGCGTCGATGTTCCGCCCCTCGTGGCTCAACGCACGCTCGGCCATCTGCATCGCCATCGCTTCGTGGTAGACCTCGGTCAGCACCGGGGTCGCGGTCAACGCAACCGAAGGCGCCGAGGGCGTGTACGACCAGACGAGTTGGTGATCCTCACCGGGGAAGCTGGTGACCTCGGGACGCTCGGCGTAGAACGCCTCACCCAACGCCAGGTACAACCCCGAAATCGAGAGCCCCGCCGTGCCTTGCAGGTTCGAGATCGCCCGAGAGCACGCCTCACGGACCTCCGGCTCGCTGGTCTTCTCCATGACCTCCGCAAGGAACGGCACCGCGGTCCGGTAGTTCTTGATCCCCAGCACCTCGGCGATGAGCTGCTGCCTCGGGCCGCTCTCAGAGAGCAACGCCACACACAGCGGCATCACCGACTGCGAACCCATGTCCACAAGAATCTGCTGCGCGATTGCCTGAAGTTCCGGGTTGGTCGTATCCACCAACGCCTCGAACAGTTGCGGCACCGAATACTCCCCCGCAGCAAGCAGGCGCTGCGTCGCGAGGTAACGCCCCTGCAACTGCCCGGTGAGCAGGTCGATGTTGCGATCGATCTCCACCGGCGAACGGGCCCGCTCGAGCTTGCCCCCCTCGTAGCGACGCTCGAGCGCCGCGGCGGTTGCTTCAAGCGAGCCGCCGACGTCGCGACGCATCGCCTCGCCGATCGCCTGACGGAACCGTTGAAACTCTCCGGTGCTGTCGACGAGGTCGGCAAACGCCTGGGGCGGCAGGTCGCCGTCGAGCAACTGCTGCCCGATAAGCTCGGCCGCGTCGGGACGATCGATCAGTACATAATGGATGAAGTCGCGTAGCTTCTGCTCTGGCGAGGCGGGATCATCCGCTTGGGCCAGCGCGGTGCCAGAGGCTGCCAGAAGCGTGAGCGTGGAAGCCACGACACAGAGAACACGACCACTCGGCGTTCGACGCACGGTTGACTCCTCAAGGCAGGGAAACGACGCAGGCTCTCCTGCGTTGGAAGGTTTCTGTTCGTTGCAAAACAGCGACACACAACTCCGGCCCCCTTCGGCCGAAGACTGGTTGCGACCAACGGTACGCCCAAAGGTCGCATAAAGATGCCTCTTCCGCCGAGGCAGGGGCGGCAATCTACACCCCCGGACGCCCATGTGTCAATCCACACCGGATTTCTTTGGGCCCTTCGGGACTGCGATGCCCCCGTCAGAACCGCCAAATCATCGAGAATTCCCGTCCGGAAACCCCCAAATCCGCCTGTAACGCCTCCAACGGTCAAGACCGGCTCGCCCATCGCCGATCGCCAGAGAAGCCGGCTTTCGGTCGGCATGCCCGCTCAAGATGTTCGGAGAGGTGAGACAATGCCAATCGAGAAGGATGTCCTGACAACCGGAGAGGTCGCGAAGATTTGCAATGTCGCCCCTCGAACGGTTTCTAAATGGTTCGATTCCGGCTCGCTCAAGGGCTACCGGATCCCCGGCTCAAAAGACCGGAGGATTCCACTGGCTGAGCTGGTCAAGTTCATGCGCTCACACGGGATCCCCCTCGACGGGCTCAGCAGCGGCCGCACCCGCGTCCTCATCGTCGATGACGACGCCGAGGTCGTGGAAGTGCTCCGCAAGGTCCTGACCGAGCAGACCAACTACGAGGTCACGACCGCCAACAGCGCCTTCGAAGCCGGCCTTGAATGCGAGCGGGCAAAGCCCCACGTCCTGCTGCTCGATGTCCACCTCGGGGATGACGAAGCCCACAAAGTCGCCCAACTCGTCCACAGCTCCGACTCACTCCAGATGACCAAAATCATCGCGATGAGCGGCAAACTCACCGACACCCAGGCCCACGGCCTGCGCTCGCAAGGCTTCGAGGGATTCCTCCGCAAGCCGTTCCAGGTCCGCCAGGTGGTCGAATCGATCGAAGCCGCGACCAATCTCGTCCACTGATTCACACGCCCGGATTCCGGGAACCAGACGCACGAAAGAGCCCCGGAGCGATTCGCTCCGGGGCTCTTCGTTTGGAAACATGCAGTCCAGTCCGAACCCAGGAACGCCCAGGGGGACGGGCTTTCCAGCCTGCCTTGGTCAGGGGAGCGGGCTTTCCAGCCCGCCTTGGTGTGGCTCCCCAAGCAAGGACGATCCGGGACCGCGGGCTTACTTCTCCTCAGCGAGGAACCGGGCAAGAATGTCGCGCGCCGCACCCAAGTCCCCCTTGTCGATCATCTCCGTCACCGTATGGATGTACCGCGTGCCAACCGTGATCCCGATCGCTTTGGCCCCGGCTGCTGCTTGTTGTGCCGCTGCGCCGTCCTGCCCGCCCGCGCCGAGGATCGTCCGCTGATACGCGATGTTGCGTTTGGTCGCCAACGCCTCGACCCGATCGATCAGCTCGTGGTCAGCGATGAACGAGCCGTCCTTGACGTGCAGCCCGAACCCCTTGCCCTGATGGGTGACCGCCTCGCTGGCAGGAACACCCGGCGTGTCGCACGAGAGGGTCACGTCGATCCCAAACCCGATGTCGGGACGGACCGCAAAGCTCGCGGTCTTCGCCCCGCGCAGCCCGACCTCTTCCTGCGTCGTAAACGCCACGACGACCTCGCACGTGTTGGAGCCGCCGAGCCGTTCCAGCTCACGGATCGCCTCAATCCCCAGCCAGCACGCGACGCGGTTGTCGAGAGCCTTGGAGACGAACTTGTCCCCCATCTCCCGCGCCGGCTCGTCCATCACGATGTAGTCCCCGATCCTGACCTTCTTGCCGACCTGCGCAGCAGACATCCCGATATCGACAAAGAACTCCTTGACCGCAGGCACCTTGCTGCGTTCTTCCGGCGCGGAGATATGGATCGGTCGCCCGCCCGGGTTCATCACGCCGTGGTAGTCGCCGTTGTTGGTGCAGACCAGCACTCGGCGGGAGAACAGGTTCCGCGGGTCAAACCCCCCGGCCGGGTTGATCCAGATAAAGCCCTTGTCGTCGATGTGCGAGACGTAGAACCCGATCTCGTCCATATGGCAGAGCAGCATGACCCGCGTGGGATTCGCCCCCCGGCCGCGGGCGTTGCGGGTGCAGATCAGCGAGCCCATCACGTCGGTCTCGACCTTGTCAAACAGGCCGTCGATCTCGCTTTCGATCAGCGCCCGGACCCGTTCCTCGCGCCCGGGCACGCCGGGCGTTTCGCACAGGCGGGTCAGCAGGTCAAGGTTCAGCCCTCGAGTGCCCGAACTCTTCGAGGTGCCGGTCCCCGACTTCTTCGAGGCCTTTTTCTTCGCTGTTTTCTTCGTGCTGCGCTTTGCCAAGGTACATCTCCCGTATCGTGGTTCGAGTCCCCGCGTACCGCCGGTTCGGCCCGGCAGCCCGCAACGATAGGGGAGCCCTCTACACTCCGCCATGACACGCCGAAGCCCGCTCTCAGCCCAACACCTCGAACGCGACGCAAGCCTCACGGCCTATCCCGACCCCGCCGCACCCGCCGATCCCGCCAAGTCGTCCGATCTCGTCGAAGCGTTCGGCCCGTTGGAGATCGAGTACGCCGCCCTCCGCAAGGGGTGCGTGCTCATCGACCAGCCCCAGCGCGGCACGGTCACCGTCCAAGGCGACGACCGCGTCGAGTATCTCAACCGCATGCTCACCCAGGAACTCAAAGACCTCGAGCCCTGGCAGAGCCGACCGAGCTTCTGGCTGAGTCGTAAGGGAAGGGTGGACGCCGACCTGCGCGTCACCGCGCTGCCCGACGCGCTCCGGTTCGATCTCGACATCCACCGCGCCGCGCACGTCGTTGAGACGCTCACCAACTACATGTTCAGCGAAGACGTCACGCTCACCGACGCCAGCGAAACCCACCACAAGCTCGCGCTCCACGGCCCGACCGCGATCATGCTCCTCGCAGCAATCTCGACGCACGCCGAGGGACCGCCGGTTGATTCCCTCCGGCACGGACAGGCGTGCCGTGTCCGCGTCGCCGACCACGACGTGCTCGTCGATCGCTGCGACAGCCTGGGCGAGATCGGCCTTGAACTCACCTGCCAAATCGACGCTGTGGCGAGCGTATTCAACACGATCCTTGACACCGGAACAGGCGAATCGGACCTCGCTCAGCCCGCCCGCCTCCGCCCCGCAGGCTGGCACGCTTGCAACATCGCACGCATCGAATCGGGAACCCCGTTCTACTTTCTCGACTTTGACGAGCAGACACTCCCCCACGAAACCGGCGTGATCCGCGACCGCGTGAGTTTCACCAAGGGCTGCTATCTCGGGCAGGAAGTCGTCGCACGGATGGAAGCCCGAGGCATCGCAAAGCAACGCCTCGTCGGGATACGTGTCGAAGCCGAGAGCGGCCCGGACGCCCCACTCCCGGTCTCCGGCGCCCGAGTCTTTGCCGAGCCCGACGCGACACCCGGCGAGACCAAACCCATCGGCCGCGTGACCAGCTCGACACTCAGCCCGATGCTCGGCATGGCACCCATCGGCTTTGCCATGCTCCGGCAAACCCACGCCGCGAGCGGCACGACCGTCCACGTCGAGGCCGAGGGGAAACTCGTCCCCGCGGCTGTGCAGCCGGAGCTTGCGTTCTGGAAACGGGGCTGAACCGACGCCGACCAGGTTGTGCGGACGACCCTGTCATACCCGTCACAAAGAGACCCTGTCCATTTCAACGAGCCCTGTGCGCAAGCACAGGTTCAGGCTCCCCGCATGGGCATGCCTCTACATAAGTCCGAGCTTGCGCTCGGGGCTCGTTGTGTGCCCGCGATTACCTCGCTCTCGGGATCAGTTCAACCAGAAGGCGTGCTGGAAGAACCCACCATCAAACGCGGACTGAAGGTCTCTCCAGAGGCGGTCGGACGTAAACGGGCCCTTTTCGAGATAGGGCAAAGCCGCCGACCCCTGCACCCAGAGCACGAGATCAAACCGGCGGGGTTCGAGAAAGAACCGCTTGACATTGATCCCACGTTCGCCGTCACCCCGCCAGAACCGCAGCACCCGTTTGCCTTCGAGAAGCTCCTCGCCTTCGGTCAGTGCCCGCAGCCAGACCCCGCGCATCTCGGCGGTAATCAGCGCGTTGGGCATCGCCGAATCACGCTGGGTGATGTTGGGAATCCACTCCCGATCGTCGTCGGTCTCGGCGTCGTACCAGCGCCACATCTCGTGCCCGAGCCGCAGAGTCTCGAGCAGGTGCAGCCGCGCCTTTGCCATGCGCTCGGGCTCGACGATCTCGAAGTTGAGCAGGTGGATCAGCGCGATCATGTCGGTCACGTCAACACCCGTTGCAAAATCGAACGACTTGCGGTCACCCTTGAGAAACTCGAACGGCGTCTCGTTTTCAGCGTAAATAATGTGCCCCGCTCGCTCGAACAACTCGCGCGAGTCGTAGGCAAGCAGGAACTCCCCCACCGCCATGCACACATGGGAATAGCCGCGCAACCACGCGACATCCCCGCGATCAAACGCGATCTCGAACGCCTCGGCGTCCGCCTGTTTGGGCAAAAACCGTCGCTGCACCGCAACAAAGAGCCGCCAGAGCTGCTCGCGTTCCGCACCCTCGCCGTCGCCGTTGAGGTCAAACCGTGCAAGCCCGATCGGCAGCCGGACCTTGATCTCCTGATCGCCCACCTGCGCGAGAGTCTCTTCCGCCCGCGCGACCGCGTCGATCCATTCCTGGATCGACTCCCTGAATCCCTCGTAGCTAATCGGCTCGGGCTCGGGGTTGAAACCCATGTTCTGCCCGATGCCCCCCGCACCCACCAGCATCGACGCTTGCACCGGCAGGTTGAACCCGCCGTGGCGGTAGGTCCGTTGAAAGAGAAGCTCGCCGGACTCGAGAAACTGCACGATGCCAAGAGCCGCGAGCGCTTCGTCGTTGTCGGGCTCCGCGGCCCGCAGCGCCTCGAGCGACTCGGCGGTTGCCCCGAGCGTGCCGTCCCCGACCTGTGCGGTAAAGCCCTGACGCAACACCTCGTCAACCGTTTGTGCAGCACACATCGGCACCAGACCCGCCAACGCCACGACCAATGTCCATACCCGCATCGAGCTCTCCTTTCGGTCGGCTGGTTGCACGTCCATACACCCATGCGCCGACGCAACGAGAGTCTACCCGATATCCGGCCGCCGCCGATACCAGCGCTCCGAATCGCCCCCCAACGGCTTCACCCGCACCAGATCAAACCCGGCAAGTGCCTCCTCAGCCGGCGCATCCGGCGCAACAGCCCCGCCCGAGCCGCCCCCGGCAGGCGGCGCGACATACACAAACGCCTCGTCCACAAGCCCGGCGGCAAAGAACCCCGCCAGCAACCTCGGCCCGCACTCAAGCATGACGTTGGTCACGTCGTAGCGTTCGACAAGCTGCCGGAGCATGGCAGCCAGATCGACTCGGTTGCCGTTGCCCGGGGCGATCAACCATTCAATCCCTGAACGGTCCCTATCTGAGTGAGCCCTAAGCGTCAGCGCCGGGCTGCTCTTTGGCGCGCGTGACGGCGCAACCAAATCACCCCGTCGCTCACGCTCAGGGCTCGCTTGAGGACTGTCCGTCTGACCGACGCCCGCACGAACACGCACGACCGGCCCACCCTCGGGGCTTTGCAAAATCTTGCACTCGGGCGGCAGATGTCTCCGCCCCTCGACGACCACCCGCAGCGCCACCCGCCGGACCCGCCGCACACCTCGCGCCGTCAACAACGGATCGTCAGCACACACCGTCCCGATACCGGTGACGATCGCATCCACCCGTGCGCGCAACCGGTGGACACGTTTGAGCGACAGTCGGTTGGTGATCCACGGGCTCTCGCCGTCCGGCGTGGTCATATAGCCGTCGGCGGTCTGGGCCCACTTGGCGATCACCCAGGGCAGGCCGGTCGTGACGCGCTTGACGAACGGATCGGACAGGCGCGTCGCGAGCACGCTGCCATTGCTCAACTCGCAGGGAATCCCCGCGCGTCGCAACACCTCGGCTCCACCACCACTTGCTGCGTGCGGGTCGGGTCGGGCGTAGACCACGCGCTCGATATCCGCCTCAATCAGCGCATCGGTACACGGCGGCTGTTTGCCGTGGTGGCAGCAGGGCTCGAGGGTGACAAAGGCAGTCGCGCCGCGCGAGTCGTTGCCCCGGCGTCGACAGTCAGCCAGCGCTTCACGCTCGGCGTGGAGGCCACCATACCGCCGGTGATGGCCGAGGCCGATGACGACGCCATCGCGCACGAGGACCGCGCCGACCATGGGGTTGGGCTCGACATCGCCCGACGCCCGACGAGCCAAGCCGGCAGCCAAATCAAGATAGTCGCGGCTGAGGGGCACGCTCCAAGAGTATGTCCCCCCTGATGGGTACCATCCCGCATGTCCGCAGCCAATCGAATCTTCCGACGGCTCGTCCCCGCGGTCCCGCGTCTTTCGCACAATCGAGTGCTCATGGCGCCCCTTGACGCGGCCGACTGGCTGCTGCGAAGACCCTACCGCGAGCTGCGGGCGCTGCCCCCCAACCGGTTTCGCATCCGGGTCGGTGTAGGAAATCGGCTGCTCGCCAACGCGGTCCACTACCGGACGTTTGCGACCAACTTCTGGCTCGATGCCTTCGCGTCGGGTGTTGCCGGCCCGGGCTCGGACATCCTCGACATCGGCTGTGGGTGCGGCCGGTTTGCGCTCACGTTGCGAGAGTTCCGCTACCACGGACGCAGATTCTCCGGGCATTACACGGGAATCGATGTCGATGCAGAGATGCTCGCGTGGTGCAGACGCCACTTCCCGGCGGATCGGTTCTCGTTTCTCGAAGTTGACGCTGCGAACACCGCCTACCGCCCGGACGGCCGGGAGAAGCAAGAACAGGTCCGGTTCGCGGCCCAGGATCAATCGCAGGACCTCGTGCTCGCCAACTCGCTCTTTACGCACCTCCTCGCCGATGCGGCGGTTGCGTATGTCCGCGAGGCTGCCCGGGTGTTGCGCCCGGGCGGGTGTCTTCAACTCTCTGCGCTGCGCATTGAAGACGTTCACGAAGCCAAAGCACCGGGCATGAGTGACAGACGCTGGAGCTTCGAGCACCGGGTCGGCGCGGCGTATGTCGAGGACCTGCGTGTTCCCGAAGCCGCGGTCGCTTACGAGCACAGCTATCTCAAGGGCATCCTGCGCGATGCCGGCTTTGGGCCGATCGAGACACTCCCCACCGATACCCACGCGATTTATCGCGCGACCAAGCCCGCCGTGGTGGTGTCCGTCGTCACGACAAGACAACCCGCCGCGACTGTCACGCCCGCCGAATGATCACGTCGCGTTCGTCGTCACAGAGCACGCCTTCGAGATCCTCTAACCACCTCCGGGCATCCTGCACATACCCGGCGGTCGGCTTGAGTTCGGGCATCCTGCCGCTCCAGTACCGGTTGAATCGTCCCATCACCAACTCGCGGACGAGTTTGGCGGTCATCGACGCAAGCGCCACCGGCAGGTGGGCCTCCTCGGCCTCGGGGCGGAACTGAACGTGGATGCTCGCAGATGAGTCTGGGAATGGAGCCCCTCGCGCAAGCGAGGGGTCAGGGATGCCCGCCTCCTCGCCCCGCCTCGTGTCCCCCCGCTTGCGCGGGGGGCTCTTTTCCTGTGACTGGCGGGCGGATTCGGGGCTCCTCGCTTGCGCTTCGGGCTCCGTTTTCTGCACGGCATATCGGCTGCACCGCTCGCTCTCTTCGAGCGTCTCGACCTCGAACCCGAGCCCGCGCACCACCGCCTCGATCATGGGGGCGTAACTGGTCCGCCCGCCGTGCCGATCGCAGACGATGCGAACCTCGTCCTCGCCTCCCCCCCACCGCTCGACCGCCCGGCGGAGGAACCGAGCAAAGCAGCGGGTGGTCAGGTGGGCTTTGTTGCCCCCGGTGCGGATGGCCTCGTTGAACTCGGTCTCCCCAACCGAGATGCACGCCAGCGCGATCGGTTCGACGCCCGCAGCCTCGCACGCCAGCGCGAGCCGGTTGCGCGCGATGGCCAGTTGCGCAGCCGACCCGGCCAGAGGGAGAACGACAGGATCGCCGGCGTACCAGGGATGGGGTTCGAGGCGGACACCGAGAGCGGTGAAGAGGGCAGCATCGTTGTCGGGGCCCGGGCTCTCCCGGGTGCCACTGGTCAAAGACCAGTGCGGTGTTTCTGAGGTCGCAGTGGGTGTTGGGCCGTTCGGCACTGGACTTCGTCCAGTGGCACCCGATGAGCCTCCAACCAATCCGCCGAACGCCAGCACACCCCGCTCGAGGTGCGTCAGCGGGTGGCGAGTCTTGGACTGGTTCGAGAGCTTGAGCTTCTTTGAATCGGCGACCGCGATGCGACCCTTCGCGTCCCGGCCCTTTCGGCAGACCGCCCGCTCGAGCGTCTTCCACAAGTCGGGCGCCCCTTCCTCAGGCGCCCACGTCTCGATACGGAACGCACTGAACCCGACACAGAGCGGGCCAAGCATCGGGCCGTAGCCCGCTTCGTCTATGCCGCAGTAGATGAGAGCCATGACTGGTCACGGTATCCGGGCGGGAAAGCCCCGGACTGAAGTCCGAGGCTCAGAGCGGGAGATTGCGCTGGCAATCAAAGTACGGCAGATGGAACGCAAAACCGGCCCGGGCAATACCCGGGCCGGCTCAAAGTGCGGACGAGAGGAATCGAACCTCCACGGGATTTTACTCCCACTAGGACCTGAACCTAGCGCGTCTGCCAATTCCGCCACGTCCGCGGCGTCTTCGGAGAAGAATATCCCCCCCGCCACGCCTGAGACAACCCCGCGGGTGGTGCAGACTCCGAATCGTGGGGATCAGGCCTCCACAGCCTCGGGCTCGGCCTCGGCCTCGACGGTGGTTTCCTCTTCGATCTTTTTGCGACCGGGGATGCGGATATCGAGGACTTTCTCCCGGATCTCGACAGCGAGGTCGGGGTTGTCCTTGAGGAACTGCTTGGCGTTCTCGCGGCCCTGCCCCACGCGGACGTCGCCGTAGCTGAACCACGACCCGCTCTTCTGGATGACATTATCTTCGACCGCCATATCGACCAGGTCGCCCGAAACGGAGATGCCCTCGTCGAACATGATGTCGAACTCGGTGCTGCGGAAGGGCGGCGCGACCTTGTTTTTCACAACACGGACGCGGACGCGGTTGCCGACGTTGACATCGCCCTCTTTGATCGAACTGATACGGCGGATGTCGATACGGATGGAGCTGTAGAACTTGAGGGCGCGGCCGCCGGGCGTGGTCTCCGGGCTGCCGAACATCACGCCGATCTTCTCGCGGATCTGGTTGATGAAGATGACGGTGCAGTTGCTGCGGGCGATGACGCCGGTGAGCTTGCGCATCGCCTGGCTCATGAGCCTCGCCTGCAACCCGACCTGTGCATCGCCCATCTCACCCTCGATCTCGGCTCGCGGGATGAGTGCTGCGACCGAGTCGATCACGATGACGTTCACCGCGTTGGACCGGACGAGGAGCTCGCAGATTTCGAGCGCCTGCTCGCCGGTGTCGGGCTGGCTGACGAGCATCTCGTCGATATTGACGCCGATGCGCTTGGCCCAAGAAGGGTCGAGCGCGTGCTCAGCATCGATGAACGCCGCAACGCCGCCGTCTTTCTGGGCATGGGCCGCGACCGTGAGGGCGAGCGTGGTCTTGCCGCTGGATTCGGGGCCGAAGATCTCGACGATGCGTCCTCGCGGGATGCCGCGGCCGCCGAGGGCCAGGTCAAGCGAGAGCGCACCGGTCGAGATGCCGGGGATCGCGAGGTAGGCCTCTTCGTCGAGGCGCATGATCGACCCTTTCCCGAACGCACGTTCGATCTGTATGAGCGTGTTCGAGAGGGACTGGTGCTTTTCTTTGTCGGCGATTGTGACCTCGACCTTGGGCTTGTCGCGGTCGGTGATCACGGTGCGGGAGGTGTTTCGTGTGCGGGCCATGGGGGGCCATCCTTTCTGCTGCGCCACGCCGCCGGGAGCTAGCCGGCCGACGCCAACGCCGGTCCCAGCACGGAACTGACCCGCCACCCCTTGTGGTTGATCAGGTCGGGGGCGGTGCTGGTCGCGAGCCCGACGTGATCGGACGGTACCAGAGACCAAACATGGTGTCAAGGCCAGATACCGAACATTTCAGATTTTCTTTTCTGCAAAGCCGCAGCCCAGCTTTCGTATCATCGTCCCCACTCCGGAGACCCAAGACATGTCCACCCCGCCGCCTTCCACACCACCGCCACAGACGTTGCGAACCATCGCCGCCGAGTTTCTCGCCACCGAAGCGACCATCCGCCAGGGCGGCGGCCCCAAAGCCATCGCCCGGCAACACGCCAAGGACCGACTCACCGCCCGCGAACGCATCGCCCGCCTGGTCGATCCCCCCCAGAGCCCGACGCGCGAGCGAGGAGCCGAAGCCGGCCCGAGCTCAGACGACGACCTCGCCTCTGATCCTCACACCGCCGAGATTCTCAACTTCCAGGAACTCGGTCTCTGGGCCGCCTACGGCATGTACACCGAGTACGGCGGCGCACCTGCGGCGGGCGCAGTCACCGGCATCGGGATCGTGCAGGGACGCCCGCACATGATCATCGCCAACGACGCAACGGTAAAGGCCGGGGCGTTCTTTCCGATGACGTGCAAGAAGATCATCCGCGCCCAGCACATCGCGCGGTCGTGCCGCTTGCCGCTGCTCTATCTGGTGGATTCGGCGGGTGTCTTTCTGCCGTTGCAGGAGGACGTCTTCCCGGACACCGACGACTTCGGCCGCATCTTCTATCTCAACAGTGTCATCAGCGCCGAAGGCATCCCGCAGACCGCTGCGATCATGGGGTTCTGCGTCGCCGGCGGCGGATATCTGCCGGTGCTGTGCGACACGCTGCTGATGACCGAGGGGTCGGGGCTCTATCTCGCCGGGCAGGCGCTGGTCAAGGCCGCGATCGGGCAGGAAGTCAGCGACGAGGAACTCGGCGGGGCGACGATGCACGCTGAGATTTCCGGCACGATCGACTTCAAGGAGCCCGACGACGAGAGCTGTCTGCATCGGCTCCGCGAGCTTGCCGGAAAGTACCGTGAACAAGAGGGCCACGCGCAAGCACGGGCTCCGGATGTTCACACACTCGCTGAAAAAGAAGGGTGTTCGGGCCTCCCCCCCTTCCGCGACCCAGCCGACATCTACGACATCTTCACCGATAAGCCCGGCCAGCAGTACGACGTCAAGGACATCATCTCTTGCATCGTTGACGCCCGCACGATGCCCAATACCGAGGGGCACGAATCGCTCGCGCCCGACTTCGACGAATACAAAGCCGACTACGGCCAATCGCTCGTCTGTGGCTACGCCCGTATCGATAGCCGTGCTGTCGGCATCGTTGCCAACCAGGGCAAGCTCACCGAACGCACACTCCCCGGCGGCAAGGCCGGACCGAGCAAATCGGCCAACATGCCACGGGTGATCTATGACGATTCGGCGAACAAAGCGGCCCGATTCATCATGGACTGCAACCAAAGGAAAATCCCGCTCGTCTTCCTGCACGACACGACCGGCTTCATGGTCGGGCGCGACAGCGAGCAGGGCGGGATCATCCGCGCCGGGGCCAAGCTCGTCAACGTGATGAGCAACTGCGTCGTGCCCAAGCTGGTCGTCATCATGGGTGGGAGTTACGGCGCGGGCAACTACGCGATGTGCGGCCGCGCGTTCGAGCAGACCATCGGCTTTGCCTGGCCGGGTGCCAAGTGTTCGGTGATGGGTGCCTCGCAAGCCAGCGGCGTTCTCGCGATGATCGAGGCCCGCAGCCGCGAACGCAAGGGCGAAACAATCGACCCCGACACGCAGCACGCGATCCTCGACGCGGTGCGAGCCAGTTACAACGAGCAGCAGGACATCCGCCACGGGGCCTCCCGCGGCTGGGTGGACCGCATCATCGAGCCCCACCGCACCCGCGAGGAACTCGCCGCGGCGCTGCGGGCAACCGGCAACTGGGACTACACGCGGGAGTTCAAGACCGGCGTGCTGCAGACCTGAGCCAACGCAGCCCACCGCTCGCGACAGGGCGAACAGGGCGAACACTGCCAAATCACGCGCGAGCCAGACCTCGCGGTATCGTGGTGTGCAAAAACAAAGACAGCCCCCGGCATGGTGCCAGGGGCCGCTTGATGAAGCGAGGCGGAGGGGACTCGAACCCCCAACCACCGGATCGACAGTCCGGTACTCTAACCAATTGAGCTACCGCCCCGG
>CAYMZJ010000011.1:0-92557 GCA_964394895.1 uncultured Phycisphaeraceae bacterium
CCTGCGGCACTGGGCTGTGCCCAGTGGCACCCATCCCGCCGGGGCACGGGTGCTGCCGGGAAGGTCCGGTTTGGTGTTCTGCAGCGAACCGGGGGGGAACGTGGGGGGAACGTGGGGGAACGTGGAGGCATCATGGGGGTGGCGACGGCACGATCGGTGGACGGTGGGTTCCAATAACGGCGGCGGGAACTCCTGGCGGCCGTCCGTGAGGTCCTCCCGGCCGTCCGTTTGCTCCTCCCGGACGGCCGTGAGCTCCTGACGGACGCCCGATTGCTCCTCCCGGACGGCCGGGAACTCCTGCCGGACGGCCTTTAACTCCTGCCGGACGGCCCGCAGCTCCTGCCGGATGGCCGGGAGCTTCTGAAGAACGGCCTTGAGCTGCGTCCGGGCAGGCTGGAGTTCCCAAGACACAGCCGTCAAGGTTCCGCTGGCGATGGTGCAACCCCGCACCGCCTGGGCGGTAGATGACCGGTCGGGGACGCTGCGGCGGGCGGCTTCCGACGGGCACAATCACCGACCGCCGGGAGACACCGCTGTGCGCAAACACACCCCCCTCACTCTCCCCACTCGCTGTCGCACCATCGCACCGCCCCTAGCCACCCATGGAGCCTGGCGGGTCGCGGTCCTCGCGGCTGTTGCGGTGGTGCTGGTCGGCCTGCCCGGGGGCGATCCTTCGTCCGCTCGGGCGTCGGCCCCCGCTCGTGCCGACGCATCCTCCACCGACGGCATTGTCTGCCGGGGGCGGGATTATCTTGGCTCCTACAACACGCCCGATACCGCCTTGGACATCGCGGTGGTCGGCACCATCGCCTGCATCGTCGACCGGGAGGCCGGCCTGGTGATCGTCGATATCCGCGACCCTTCGGCGCCGTTCCACCTCGCCACCTTCGCGACCGCCGGGCGGGCCCGTGGCGTCACGGTCGCGGGGACGACCGCGTACATCGCGCAGGAAGGCTCACGTTTCGAGATCGTCGATATCAGCGACCCGGCCGCCCCGGTCCTGCTGGGGGCCCACACCACCGCGGCCCCCTGCACCAGTGTCACTGTCGTCGGGACGACGGCGTACGTCACGGTCTACCGCAACGGGCTGGAGATCGTGGATGTCAGCAACCCGGCCGCCCCTGTGCTGCTCGGGGCGATCGACACCCCAGATGAGGCGTGGAGCGTGGCGGTTTCCGGCAACACCGCGTACGTCGATGACAGCGACTCGGGCGTGCAGATCATTGACATCAGCAACCCGGCGGCCCCCGAACTGATCGGTTCGATCGAGAAGGCCGATCATGTGCACGATGTCATGGTTGTCGGCACCACGCTGTATGTTGCGTATCACACAACCGGGATGGAGATTCTCGATGTCAGCAACCCGGCCGATCCGGTCGTGATCGGTTCGTACGAATCCCTCCGGGGTGTTTCCCGCGTGTCTGTCGCGGGCACGAGGGCGTATGTCTCGAACCGCTCCTCGGGGCTGGAGATCGTCGATATCAGCGAGCCGGGTGCGCCCGTGCTGCTGGGTTGGTACGACACGACCAGCCTTGCCATCCGGGTGCTTGTCGAGGGCGCGACGGCGTACGTCGCCGACGCAGGAACCGGGCTGCGGATCATTGATGTCAGCGATCCGAAAGGCTCCCCGTTGCTGGGGGTTTACAACTCGCCCGGGCGGGCCCTCGATGTTGTCGTTCAAGGCACCACGGCGTATGTGGCAGACGATGGGCGCGGTTTGCGGATCGTCGATGTCAGCGATCCGACCGCGCCCTTCTCGCTCGGCTGGATCGACACGCCGGGGCGGGCGGGCGGCGTCGCGGTCGCGGGCGATACGGCGTATGTCGCCGACGGCCGGGGCGGGGGGCTGCGGATCATCGACATCAGCAACCCGGCAGCGCCCCGGGCGCTCGGGGCTTTGGGCATCAACGGCGACGCGGTCGGCGTCGCGGTCGAGGGCACCACAGCATTCGTGGTCGGCAAAGGGGGGACGCTCCACATCATCGATGCCGGCGACCCGGAAACGCCGGTGCTGCTTGCACGGTACATCCCGCCGGGCGAGGCCGAAGGCGTCGCGGTCGTCGGCACGACTCTGTATGTGGCAGACGGCGACGGGCTGCGGATCCTCGACGTCACCGACCCGGCAAGCCCGGCCCTGCTCGGCTCGATCGAGACCCCCGGTCGCGCCCAGAGCGTGGTGGTCGAGGGCGCGACGGCGTATGTCGGCGACAGCTGGCTGGGCTTGCAGATCATCGATGTCAGTGACCCCGGCTCGCCCGTGCTGCTCGGCTCTTCCGAATACTCCGGCTGGATTCAGAACCTCGCGGTCACCGGAACGACCGCGTATCTGATGAGCCGGAGCTGGTCGGGACAGGTCGGTGTTCAGGTCATCGATGTCAGCAACCGGGCGATGCCCCTGCTGCTCGGGTTCTTCAAGACGCCCGACTACCCCCAGAGTGTGGCGGTCCAGGGCACCAAAGCGTTTGTCGCGAACTACGGGGCGGGCCTGCTCATCCTCGACGCCAGCGACTGCGCCTGCCGCGCCGACTTCAACAGCGACGGCGAGGTCAACACCGAGGACTTCGCCGACTTCCTCGACGCCTGGACCGGCGGCGATCCTCGCGCCGACTGGAACGAGGACGGGGTCATCGACACCCGCGATGTTGTGGCGTTTCTGAATGGCTGGGTGATCGGGTGTCCGTAGGTCGGGTGCCCGAAGTCCGGGTGTGCCGACGGCAGGAGCGGGGCGGCCCAATCCGCCGCTTGCCATGAGTACAGTCCGCCGGAGCACAGCCCGCCGCTCCGGGAGGATTCGTGGCAACACCACCGACATCAACGCTCGCAGGGGCGACACCGGCCGCACCAAGTCCTGCCGTGCCCCCCACCCGTCCCCCCACCCGCCTCCGCATCCACGGCATGCACTGCGCCGGCTGTACCGGCAAGGTCGAGGCGGCGCTGCGGCGGGTGCCGGGGGTTGCGGTCGCCGAGGTGAGCCTCACCGGGGCGATGGCGCTGGTGCGCAGCGACAGCGACACCCCGCCCGACCCGGCCGCGCTGGTCGAGGCGGTCCGCTCGACCGGCTTTACCGCCGAGCCGATGGTGCGGAAGGAGTCACTCGCCGAACGCCGCGACGCGATGGAGCGGCGTCGCATCGCGGCAGTCAAACGCTGGAAATCCCGCGTCATCGTCGGCGGGGCGGTCTGGCTGCCCCTCGAAACACTGCACTGGTTCGGCGGGGCGATCGGCATCCACATCCACCGCCCCAGCGACGGCGTCGGGTTCTGGATCGGCGTGGTCGCGTCGCTGGTGATGTTCGCGTTTGTCGGCAGCGCGTTCTTCGCGTCGGCGTTCCGGGCCGCGAAGGTCCGCACGACCAACATGGACACACTCGTCTCGATCGGCGCGACCGCCGCGATCGGGCTGTCGATCTACAACCTCACGCAGATTCTCGGCGGCGGCGATGGTGGTAGTGGTAGTGGGGCGGAACACCTGCCGCTCTACTTTACCGAAGCCGCCGGGTTGCTCACGCTCATTGCCCTCGGGCACTGGCTCGAATCGCACATGACCGCCCGCGCCGGGTCGGCGCTGCGCGAGTTGCTCTCGTTGCAACCCGACGAGGTGACCCGCCTCGCGTCGCTCGACGACCAGACCGGCCAGACCGTGCCCACCGACGGCGTGCTGCCGGGCGATCTGGTGCTTGTCCGCCCGGGCGAGCGCGTCGCAATCGACGGTGAGATCGAGCACGGCAGCTCGTCGCTCGACGAATCGGTCGTCACCGGCGAGTCCATCCCCGTGGACCGGGCACCGGGCGAGCCGGTCGTCGCCGGGGCGATGAACCTCACCGGGCGGCTGGTCGTGCGGGCGACCTCCGACGGCACCGAAACAACCCTCGCCCGCATCGCCGAGATCGTGCTCAACGCCCAGGCCGGGCGCACGCGGATCCAGCGCCTCGCCGACCGCGTCTCGGCGGTGTTCGTTCCGGCGGTGTTGGCGCTGGCGGGCATCACGCTGCTGGGCTGGGGATTCATCGTCGGCGACTGGGCGACGGGCTTGGTCAGCGCGACGACGGTGCTGGTGATCTCGTGCCCGTGCGCGCTGGGGCTGGCGACACCGACGGCGGTGATGGTCGCGTCAGGCGCTGCGAGCCGCAAGGGGATTCTCGTCCGCTCGTCCGAAGCCTTCGAGCGCATCTCGGCGGTGCGGATTGTGGCGTTCGACAAGACCGGCACGCTGACCCAAGGGCGGCCGCGGGTTGTGAACGCCGACGACAACACGCTGATGCTGGCGTCGGCGCTGGCAGCCGGAAGCCAGCACCCGCTCTCGAAGGCGGTTGTCGAAGCGGCGCGCGAGCGGCAGCTCACGATTGCCTCGGCCGGCGAGATCACCGAGACCCCGGGCGTCGGGCTCGCGGGGGTGGTCGAAGGGCAGCGGGCCGAGATCATCTCGACGCGCGTCGCCGAGGAACGCGGGATCGCGCTGCCCGAGAGCGCGGGTGACACGAGCGTCAGCGCGGTGCTGGCCGACGGCACGCTGGTCGGTGTGATCGCGTTCCGCGACGAGCCGCGCGAAGAAGCCCGCGCCCTGCTCGCCTCGCTGCAAGAGCGCGGCATCGAGGTCCGGCTGCTCTCGGGCGATCGGCCCGTCGTTGTCGAAGCCATCGCCCGCGACCTGGGCCTCGACCCGGCCTGTGCGCTCGGTGGCCTCTCTCCCGAAGACAAGGTCGAGCAGGTGCGCGCACTCGCGGCTGCGGCCTCTGCATCGAAGGGCTCGATCGCGATGGTGGGCGACGGCATCAACGACGCCGCGGCGCTGGCCGAAGCCGGCGCACACGGCGGTGTGGGGATCGCGATGGGCACCGGGACCAACATCGCCATCGAGAGCGCCGACATTGTCATCCCCGGCGAACGGCTCGACGCCCTCGCCGACGTTCTGGGGATCGGCCGCCTCACTCTCAGGACCATCCGCCAGAACCTCACACTCGCGTTTGTCTACAACAGCCTGGCGATGCCCGCCGCGGCGCTGGGGCTGCTCGGCGTCCACGGCCCGATCATCGCGGCGCTGGCGATGGCGGTGAGTGATATCTCGGTGTTGGGCAACTCACTCCGCCTCGCCGCAAGGCTGCGCAGGCGCGAGCGCGGCGGGCGTTCTCTGGAAACGCCTCAAAAAAAGCCCTGACCTCGTGAGAGGCCAGGGCACAAGAGTACATATTCGAGCGGAAGCGGGGGGGTCAGCGGCGGCGTCTGCCCGCGACCAGACCGAGCCCGGCGAGACTCATCATCGCGGCCGAGGGCAGCGGCACGACACGACCACCGGGGGTGTTGAGTGTCCAGACGCTGTACCCGCCGGAGAGCCCCTGCACGTGCTGGGCGATCCGGAACTCGGGCGTCTCGGAGGTCAGGCCGTTCATGAGCGTGGCGAAATCGATATCGTCGAGCTCAAACTCGATCACGAGGCGTTCGCCAGCGTCGATGCCGTCCTTGCCACTGCCGCTTTTCTTAGACTTGCCGGCAAACAGGTTGCCCTGCCACTTGCCGCCGAAGTGCTTGATCGCCCCGGTGGGTTTCTTCGGCGAGCCGCCCTTCTTGAACCGCACGCCGTTCTGCTGGTCGTCGGCGATTTCCACGTCCTCGATGGCGTCCTCGGAGAAGTCGGTCTCTTCAAGATAGAACGACCGCACGAAGCTCGGGATCGTCGAGTCGTTATAGAACACGAACTCGGCGTGGTCGCCGCGATCGACGACGTCGACCCAGAGATTGAGGCCGGCGATGTTGGCGCCATCCGAGTTTTCAAACACGAACAGATCGATACGTTCAGCGTTCGCACCCGAGGCAGCGATACCCAACGCAGCAAGAAGGGGGATTGTCTTTGTCACAGTTCTCTCTCCACGAGGCGGTCAGTGGGCACGCGGTGCCCGGGTCGCAAAGCATTACCCAACAAAGGGTTGAGAGCAAGCGCTTTATCGCCAACCGGTGGATTTGGGGAGGGAATATTGCGCAACCGTCCGTGAGAAGCGTCCGATAGCACGTTTCTACCGATTACCGGACCTCACCCACCGAACCGCCACGACGGTCGGGTCTCGCGTTCGAGTGTTTGTCCGGTCATCCCCGCGCGGATCAGCTCGATGGGGATCGAGTTGTGCCGGAGGACGGAGTCGTGAAACTCCCGCTCGGTCATCGCGCCGGTCTCGACCAGCTCACGCCGCAGCTCGCGCAGCTGCAACCCGCCGAGCATGTACGCCGCCTGGTAGAGCGGCGAGTAGTTGCCCGCGATGTACCGCCGCACCTCGCTGGTCGCGCCCGAGCGTTCGTGCCCGACCCGCTCGACAAGGAACTCGACCATCTCGTCGGGTGACATCTCGCCGAGGTGAAACTGCAAGCTGACGATGATGCGCGCGCAGCGGTGCATCCGCCAGAAGAGCATCCCGATCCGTTCCTCGGGCGTGCGCGCAAAGCCGCGCTCGTAGAGGAACATCTCCCAGTAGAGGCACCACCCCTCGCCGAGGAAGGGCGTGCTGAACACCCGGCGGTAGGGCCGCTCGCGCTGGGCGATGAAGCCTTGCAGGTGATGCCCGGGCACGAGTTCGTGGTGGACGATGGCGCGGGTGAAGTGCCGGTTGTTGCCGCGCATCGACATGAGTTTGTCCTCGTGCGCCATCTCGTCGGTCGGGTAGGCGACGCCCATGTAGTTGCCGCCGTAGAACGCGAAGGGGAAGGTGCGCTGGTTGCGCGGCGGGATCATCTCCAGCCGCCACAACTCCCGCGCCAGCGGGGGCACGGTCACCAGGTCGTTGTCGGTCACATAGTCGATCGCTTCCTGGGCGAGCTGCGCGACCAGCGTGTCCTGCTCGCCCGGCCCGGCGTGGTCCTGTTTCACCGCGTCGAGCGCCGCGTGCCAGTCGTCGCCGTGCCCCATCTCCCCGGCGGCTTTGCGCATCTCCGCTTCGCACCACGCGAACTCACGATCGGCGATCTCGAGCAGCTCTTCGGGGGAGTAGGGGATCCACTCGGCCGCGAGATCGGTGAGCAGCTTCTCCCGCCCGATCGGGTCGCCCAGGAGCGGGTCGTCGTCCTCGCCCTTCACCCCGGCGACGGTCTCGGCGAGATACTTGGCGTAGTCGTCGAGCGCCTCGCTCGCGTCGGCGAAGGGTGCCGCGACCCACCAGTCGAACCCGGGCTTGTAGCCGCTGTACTCGCCGTACCAGTGGTTGAGCGTGCGGGCAAGGTTGCGGACGGTCCGCGCCGCACGGTTGGCCACGACCGCCGAAACCACGAGCCGATCGGCGTCGTCGTTGTCAGCCTTGCGACCCTTCTCGATGCGTTCGCGCAGCTCGGCGATCTGTTCGTCCATGCTGTCGAGGCGTGTCGCAGCCGCCTGGGCGTCGGGGGCGCGCACCGCGACCCGATCGCGTTCGAGCGCAGCGATAGTCTCGGCAAAGGGGAGCAGCTCCTGCATCTCGGCGAGCCGTTGCCTCTGGAGGGCGAGGTCGGCGGCCCGCGATTCGAGCAGCGTGCGGAAGAGCAGGTAGTCGATCTTTCCCTGCTGATCGAGCGCGGCAAAGTCGGTGGCTTCGAGTCGGCGCTTCGCGTCGGCGTCGATCTCGGCAAGCCGATCGAACGAACGGCTGTCGAACGACATGCTGTAGAACGACCGCACCGCGCGGCGGTCGGCCTGGGTGTCGCTCAGCAGGTCAACGAGCGCGACCGACTCGGGGGTGGAAGGGAGGTTGTCGGGCTGGGCTCTCGCGCACAGGCTGGCGCAGGCAACGACCAACAGAACGGACAGAAAACGCATCGTGGGCATCACAGACTCCTAGGGTGGAGGCACAGCATACCAGAGGCAGGAGTGCCAGCGGGCGCCCACGAGCCCGACGCACTGGAGTCTGTCCTGAGAGCATGTTGCGTAAACATATTGTGTTGTGTCGTGTGCCACGGCTCTGTGAGCCGTGCCTGCCTGAATCTGCGGCGCTCGCACGGCCAAGATGGCCGTGGCACACGAAAAACAACGATGCAAGGTGCTCTATCTTGAAGACTGCCGCACCCGCTGCACTGCCTCGAGCGCCCGTCGTCTCGCCTCGCGCATGGCGACCGAGGTCGCGTCTCTGGGCTCGAAGGGGTTGGCCCCCTCAAAGATCGTGGCGAACGCGAACAGGCAGTACCCGTCGGCTTGCTCGGACAGCCTGATCTGTTGGAGAGTCTGGGTCGCCTGGTGCTTGTACGCACCGATGCCCGGCGTCACCGGCTTGCCATCCGCCGCGTCGAGCCAGAGCTTGAGGTCGCGGGTGTAGTCGGCGTTGCTGTCGGTATAAATCATCGGCAGCACCCGATCGACGATCCCCTCACGCAGCCACAGCGCCGAGTCTTGCAGCACCGCCTCCCGCGCAAGCGTTGGTGTCCGCCACACGGCGGCCGTCAGTTCCAGCCTGGGCCGGATCCGCTGCGTCTCGCGGCTGATGCGGCGGACCAGCGCAGTGATCTCGTCCCGCACCCACGCAGCATGGGCGGCTTTGTCCTCGATCGTCGTGAGCGAACGCCGACCGGTCGCGGCATAGAACCGCGTGATCGTCGCGGGGTCGGCCGGATAGACCCGGCCGTCCTCGAGCGAGTCGTTGACAAACCGTACATAGTCCAGGTGCAGCCCGTCCACAGCGTACCTGCTCACGATGTCCCGGCAGACGGCTGCGATGTGCGATTGCACGCTCGGGTCGGTCGGGTTGGCGACGACGTAATGATCGCTCTGCGGCTGGGGCTGGCCGAGGTTGTCGGTGAGCACCCAGTCGGGCCGGCGGACGAACGGGTGCCTCGGGTCGCGGGGCTGATTCTTCCCTTTCCAGAGCGGGTAGACGTTGATCCAGGCGTGCAGCCGGACGCCGCGCTGCTTGGCGCGGGAGACCGCGACCGCCAACGGGTCAAACCCCGGATCGGTCGCGTCGGGCCGGTCGCGGAACAGGTCCTCGCCCCAGGGCTCGAGGTTCGAGCGGTAGTAGGCGTCGGCCTGACCACGCACCTGCCAGAAGATATCGGTGAACCCGGTTGCCGCGGCGTCGTCGATCGCTCGCTCGACATCGACCGCGGTGCGGTAGTCCCACCGGGTGACCCAGATGCCGCGCATCCTCTCCTCGCTCGGGCGGGAACTCATCCCGCGGAACGGGCCGCTCGACGAGCAGCCCTGGATCGTCGCCCCGGCGATCAGCCCCGCCAGCACGATCGCAACAGACACGAACACAGCGAGCGGCGAAGGGACAGCAGAGGCGTTCGAGCGGTACATGTGAGGTTCCCGATCCGTGGGGGGGGGTGAGGTTTCCGGTGTGCCAGCAGGATACGGGAGATCGGGTGCGTTTGTCTCGTCTCGTGTGCCACGGCTCTGTGAGCCGTGCGGTCAGATCGGTGGGCAACCCGGATGCTCGCACGGCCAGTATGCACAGAGCCCTCAGCGTCAGCGCCGGGCCAAGCCGGGGGCACTCGCGCGCTCGCACGGCCAAAATGGCCATGGCACACGGAGAAACACGTTTCATCCCGGGTCAGGCTGTTCTAGGCTTCCTCGAATCCCGCACACCCGGGCTCTCGACCCGAAAGGAACCCGCGACATGGCCTCTCACGAAGACCACCACCCAGCCCCCCGGGGCGGCACCGAGAAAGTCGCGGTTACCGTCCACCCGTCGAGCGCCGCGGCCAGCGTCGCGGTCGCGGCCGAGATCGCCGAGCTGATCCGCGAGCGAGCGGCAGAGGGAAAGCAGGCTGTCCTCGGGCTTGCGACCGGCTCGACCCCCTGCGGCGTCTACGAAGAGCTCGTCCGAATGCACCGCGAGGAGGGGCTGAGCTTTGCCAACGTCGTGACCTTCAACCTCGACGAGTACTGGCCGATGGAGGTCAAGGCACTCCAGAGCTACCACAGGTTCATGGACGAGTACCTTTTCGACCACGTGGATATCGACCGGGCGAACGTCCACGTGCCCGACGGCACGCTGCCTCACGAGCGGGTCGCCGAGTTCTGCCGGGAGTACGAGGAGAAGATCAGGGCCGCCGGGGGGATCGATATCCAGGTCCTCGGCATCGGTCGCACCGGGCACATCGGGTTCAACGAGCCCGGCTCGGGGCGCGACAGCCGAACACGGCGCATCACGCTTGACCGCGTCACCCGCATGGACGCGGCGAGCGATTTCTTCGGCGAGTGGAACGTCCCCCGCAAAGCGATCACCATGGGCGTCGGGACCATCCTCGACGCCAAGCGGCTGGTCATGCTCGCGTTCGGCGAGCACAAAGCCCCGGTGATCCGCGACGCGGTTGAGGGCGAGGTCACCCCGATTGTCGCGGCGAGTTTCCTTCAGCAACACCCCGACGCCAAGGTCGTGCTCGACCCGGCAGCGGCGGCCGAGCTCACCCGGTTCAAGACCCCCTGGCTGCTCGGCCCGATCGCCGACTTCGGGCTCGAGTGGGACGCGGCGTTCACCAAACGCGCGGTGATCTGGCTCGCGCAGGCTCTCGACAAACCCATCCTCAAGCTCACGGCTGAGGATTACAACGAGCACGGGCTGCAGGAACTCATGGCCGAGCGGGGCACGGCGTATGAGATCAATATCGAGGTCTTCAAGTCGCTCCAGAAAACCATCACCGGCTGGCCGGGCGGCAAGCCGGGACGGCCCCGATTCGTCGTCGGCAAAGGGGTGGACGAAGCCAACGGCCCCGACACCTTCCCCAAGCGGGTCATCGTCTTCAGCCCGCACCCCGACGACGACGTCATCAGCATGGGAGGCACCTTCATCCGCCTCTGCGATCAGGGGCACGAGGTCCACGTCGCGTACCAGACCTCGGGCAACATCGCGGTCTTTGACGCCGCAGCAGAACGGCATGTGGATTTCTTTCAGGAGCTGTGCTCGGCGCTGGGGATCGGCGACGGCGCCGAACGTGCGGCGTCGGTCGCCCGTGATATCCAGACCTTTCTCCGGACCAAAGCGCCGGGCGAAGTGGACACCCCCGAGCTCCGCGCGATCAAGGCGGTCATCCGTCGCTCCGAAGCCCGCGCCGGTGCCAAGTTCAGCGGCGTCTCTCTTGAGCACATCCACTTTCTCGACATGCCGTTCTACGAAACGGGCAAGGTCAAGAAGAAGCCGCTGGGTGAGGAAGATATCCAGATCGTCTCGGACCTCATGGAGCGGGTGGAGCCGCAGATCGTGTACGCCGCGGGGGACCTCTCCGACCCCCACGGCACTCACCGCACCTGCCTGGCGGCAATCACTACCGCGTTCCACCGCATGAAGGACCGGGCGTGGATGAAGGACTGCGAGCTGTGGCTGTATCGGGGGGCGTGGCAGGAGTGGGGCGCCCACGAGGTTGAGATGGCCGTCCCGCTTTCGCCCGACGAGGTCGAGCGCAAACGCATGGCGATCTTCAAGCACGAGAGTCAGAAAGACCGGGCGCTGTTTCCCGGCTCGTGGGACACCCGCGAGTTCTGGCAGCGGGCGGAGGACCGCAACCGCAAGACCGCCGAGATGTACGACAGGCTCGGGTTGCCTGAATACCAGGCGATCGAGGGGTTTGTGAAGTGGTCCCCGAGCGAAGCGGACGGCTCGCTCGATGGCGCGGCCGCCGGCGGTATCGCGCAGCAGAGGAGCGCCAAGTGACCGCCGCGGGCGAGGACAACGGAAAGGGCAAGGACATCGGCGTCGGTGTCATCGGGCTGGGGTTTATGGGTCGGACGCACGTCGCAGCGTTTCAGGATGCGCGCGCAGCCGGGCTGCCCTGCAAGCTGGTCGCGGTCGCCGATCCCAACGCCGACCGCCGCGAGGGGCGGGGCGAGGGCGCGGGCAACATCTCGACCGGCGCGCAGGCCGAACGGCTGTTCGATCCCGCCGAGGTGACCGGTTACGCCGACTGGCGCGGGTTGCTGACTGACGATGCGGTGGAGCTGATTTCGATCTGTACGCCGACGCCGACGCACGTCGAGCTCGGGCTCGCAGCGATCGCTACCGGCAAGCACGTGCTGATCGAGAAGCCGCTGGCGCTGACCAGCGCCGACGCGCGGCGGGTGGCCGAGGCTGCGCGCGCATCCAGCGCGATCGTCATGCCCGCGATGTGCATCCGCTACTGGCCGGCGTATGCGTGGCTGAAAGAGGCGGTCGATTCGGGCAAGTTCGGCAAGGTCCGCAGCGCGACGTTTCACAGGCTCGGCTCGACCCCGGCGTGGGCGGACTTCTACGCCGATGCGGCGCGGTCGGGCGGGGCGCTGGTCGATCTGCACATCCACGACACCGACTTCGTTCGGCACTGTTTCGGCCCGCCCGCGGAAGTCGTCAGCGCGGGGACGCCCAACCACGTCACCACGATCTATCGCTACGACAACGGGCCGGGGATGGTGGTTGCTGAGGGCGGGTGGGGGCACGACCCGGGGTTCGGGTTCCGGATGCGGTTTGTGGTGTGCTTTGAGCGCGCGACAGCCGAGTTTGATCTCGGGCGCGAGCCTCAGCTTGTGCTGAGTCGGGAGGGCGAGAGTGCGCCGATCGAGGTCGAGCCGATCACCGGCTACGACGCGGAGATTCGGCACCTCGTGCGGTGCATCGCGGCGGGGGCGGCAGATGCGGGGGTGACCTGCGACGACGCGGCCGATTCGCTCGCGTTGCTCGAAGCCGAGCGGCGGAGCCTGGAAACCGGGGGGATGGTCCGGCTCTGATGTGCGTTACCGGGGTGTGTCCCCTCGCTTGCGCGAGGGGCTCTACCGGGCAGAGCCCCTCGCGCAAGCGAGGGGACATCGACACATGTCCGCGTTGGAACAGGTCGGCCGCAAAGCGCGCTGCGCAGAGGCGGTGTTCACCAGCCGCAATACGAAATACGTTCTTTGTTAGGAACATCTGCCGATCGAGGGGTTCGACAGTCCGGGGCACCGGCGTCCTGCCGATTCGGCAGCCCTGCCGCCCTTTCGCGTTTCTTTCACCGCTGGCAGCGGCTAATCGGCGGGGTCCGGGCTCTGATCCGCCCCGGTGGGTTGGCACCGGGGTTGCATATTCCTCCCCGGCTCGGCGGTTTGCGCCGCTGCGCCCAACGAGAACCACGCAGCGTGGGGGACGGCCCCACGAAGGGAGAATCAGAACATGTCCAGAATCATCGGTATCGACCTCGGGACCACCAACTCGGTTGTCGCGATCATGGAAGGCGGGCAGCCCAAGGTGCTCATCAACAGTGCCGGCGACCGCACGACGCCGTCGGTTGTCGCGTTTACCGACAAGGGCGAACGCCTCGTCGGCAAGCAGGCAAAGCACCAGCAGGTGACCAACCCCAAGCACACGGTCTACTCGATCAAGCGGTTCATGGGGCGGCGGCACGATGAGGTCGGCGAGGACGAGAAGCGCGTGCCTTACGGCGTGACCGGGGCGGCGGGCGACTTTGTCAAGGTCACCGTTCGCGACAAGGAATACACACCCCAGCAGATCTCGGCGTTCATCCTCGAAGACCTCAAGAAGGTCGCGGAGGACTATCTGGGTGAGCCGGTCGACCGCGCGGTGATTACCGTGCCCGCGTACTTCAACGACTCGCAGCGGCAGGCGACCAAGGACGCCGGCGAGATCGCTGGGCTCAAGGTCGAACGCATCATCAACGAGCCCACGGCAGCCGCGCTGGCGTACGGGCTTGACAGCAAGAAGAACGAGAAAATCGCGGTCTTTGACCTCGGCGGCGGGACGTTCGACATCTCGACCCTCGACGTCGGCGACGGCGTCTTCGAGGTGCTTAGCACCAACGGCGACACCCACCTGGGCGGCGACGACTTCGACCAGAAACTCATCGACTTCCTCGCGGACGATTTCAAAGCGAAGGAAGGCATCGACCTCCGCGGCGACGCGATGGCGATGCAGCGGCTCAAAGAGGCGGGCGAACGGGCGAAGGTCGAGCTCTCGACCATGCAGGAAACCACGGTCAACCTGCCCTTTATCACCGCCGACCAGAGCGGCCCCAAGCACCTGCAGATGACTATCACGCGGAGCAAGTTCGAGAGCTTGTGCGAGGACCTTTACAAACGGCTCCGCGAGCCTTGCCTCCAGGCGATCAAGGACGCCAAGCTCGACCCCAGCAAGTTTGACGAGATCATCCTTGTCGGCGGCTCGACCCGGATGCCCAAGGTGCAGGAGATCGCCAAGGAGATCTTCGGCAAAGAGCCCAACCGCAGCGTCAACCCCGACGAGGTCGTCGCGGTCGGTGCGGCGATCCAGGGCGGCGTGCTGCAGGGTGAGGTCAAGGACGTGCTGCTGCTCGACGTGACGCCGCTCTCTCTGGGCGTCGAGACGCTCGGCGGCGTGATGACCAAGCTCATCGAGAAGAACACGACCATCCCAACGAGCAAGAAGGAGGTCTTCTCGACCGCGGCTGACAACCAGCCGAGCGTGACGATCAAGGTCAGCCAAGGCGAGCGGGAGATGTCTTCGGACAACCGGTTGCTTGGGCAGTTTGATCTTGAAGGGATCCCGCCCTCGCCGCGGGGGATGCCGCAGATCGAGGTGGAGTTCAGCCTCGACGCCAACGGCATTCTTACGGTGACCGCGACCGAGAAGAAGACCGGCAAGAGCGCCGACATCAAGATCACCAACTCGGGCGGCTTGAGCAAAGAAGAGATCGAGCAGATGCAGCGTGACGCCGAGGCCCACTCCGCGGAGGACAAGAACCGTCGCGAACTCATCGAGGTCAAGAACAAGGGCGACCAGCTTGTGTACCAGACCCGCAAGGCGCTCGAAGAGCACGGCGAGAAAGTGGATCAGGATGTTCGGTCCAAGATCGAGAGCGCGATCGCCGACCTTGAGCCCAAGCTCAAGGGTGACGAAAAAGCGGTGATCGAGACCGCGATTCAGGAGCTTGAGCAGGCGTCGATGGAGCTTGGCAAGGTGATCTACGAGGAAGCGACGAAAGCTGGCGACGAGGCCGCCGAGGGTGCTGAATCGGGCGATCCGGCTGCGGATTCAGGTGATGCCTCGGGCGGTGACGACGTGATCGATGCCGAGTTCGAGGTGAAGGACGACAAGTGATTGATTCCAACGAAGAGCACGGGGCGGGACATGTAAATCACGGGGCGGGACACTCCGGGTCCCGCTCCAAACCCGGTTTCATCTAAAAAAGTGAACCCGGCCCCCGGCTCGCTCGTATACAGAGAGTCAATCAAGACTCTCTCTCCTCCAGGCGGCCGCATGTGAAAGCATGCGGTCGTCTTTTGTAGTTGATGGTTGGGGGCAGACGGGACCCGGAGTGTCCCGCCCCGGCCTTGTTTTATTTTTCCATGAGGTTGCGAAGTTGTTCGAGCATGATTTTTGCTGCAACCCCGCGGTGGCTTCGTCGGTTCTTCTCTTCAGCGGACAACTCGGCCCCGGTCCGGAGGCACTCCGGCCCGGCGAGGAAGAGCGGGTCATAGCCGAAGCCGTTGGTGCCTCGTGGCACGCCGGCGGGCGGTGCGCCCGGAGTGCCGATACGGCCGTCGAATGTGCCTCGGGATGTGGCGAGGACTGTGGGACCGGCTTCCAGCCGGTGTTCTTTGGCAAGTGTCGTGGGACCGGCTTCCAGCCGGTGTTGCTCTTGCTGCCCGCCTCGCGTCCAGCGGTAGTCCATCCAGTGTTCCACGAGTTTGGCAGTCACAGGGTTCTTGAGCATGTACTCCCAGATCTCCTGAAACTCATCGCCATCCCGCACGATCCGGTCGTAGTACTCGGGCTGCCAGAGGGTGGCTTGCGTTTCCCGCGCCTTGTTGATGGTGTTGGCGGTGAAGGACTTGATGCTGTGCATGAGGTCGGGGAGTTTGTACCACTGGCCGTCGGCCCCGGGCAGCGGCGAGAGAAGAAGATGAACATGGTCGGGCATCACCACAGCAAGATGCACGAGCGCACGCTGCCGGTGCCAATGGAGACAGGCATCAAGGACGATTGTGCGCTCGTTGGGGGAGAGCGAGCCTGTACGGACACGGGTCGTGATGAAGTAGGTTGCCCCGTTCTGATGCCAGTGGGGGAGGTCGCCGAGAGACTTGTGGAGAGGGCCTGGCGTGTGTTGGTTGATCGGTGACATGCTGGCTGGGGTTGGGCGGGCAGGCACCGGCTGGAAGCCGGTCCCACAGCATGGCATCACCGGCTGGAAGCCGGTCCCACGGGACGCCAGCACCATCACGCAGACGAACCTCGCAGCACGTTGCTCGGATGGCACGGCATCGAGTTCTCGGAGGAGTTTCTCGTTGTTGGCCTCGTCGCGCTGGGCGCGGGTCATGCCGGTCTCGCGGCCGTCGGTGCAGTAGTGGCTGCTTATCACGCCGGGCGCACTACCGAGGGCATCGACCTCGAGCCCCGAATCGTCAGCCAGGCAGGGCAGCCCGGTCTGGGCGGCGTAGGAGATTGCCTTGATCGTTGCGTTGGCCTCGAAGGTGCTGCCGGTTTCTTCGGGCTCGATGAGGGCCTCGTGGTCGGGCAGGTCCTTGAGGCCGACGAACTCGATGCCGGGCAGCGCGAGCAGGCGGCGGAGCTCTTCGACCTTGTGTGGGTTGCCGGTGGCGATGACGATCTTGGAGAGGCCCGGCGAGAGGTCCGGTCGGCTGGGGAGATCGGGGCCGGGCGGGTGTTGCGGCTGGTCGGTCATGAGGGAACGAGTGTACGCTTGTCTCTATGACCGAACGTCAGAAGACGCCGAGCCGGGAGTCCATCGCGAACGCAGCCGCTGATGCGCTGGAGCGCGCGCACGCCGGCGGCACGCTCGCCGAGACGCCGGCGCTGGCGGGGTTTGACGGCTTTCTCGACTCGATCATCCGGGTTGTGGATCGGCGGGGCAGCATGGCGCTCGAGGACTTTGCGCCCATCGCCACGATCTCGGACTTTGCCGGTCGGATCGCGTCGGCGGCGGGCAAGAGCACGAACATCGAGCTGGTCGTGGACGAGATCAGGTTTGGTGGCAACGGGCCGTTGTACGCCGGGGCGCTGGGCATGTTGGGGATGCCGACGACGTATGTCGGTGCGGTCGGGCGCGACGACGGATCGAGCGAGTTGCTGCCGATCTTTGAGGCGTTTGCGGCGCGGTGCGAGCGGGTGATCCCCATCGCGGCGCCGGCGTACACCGATGCGTTGGAGTTTGCCGACGGGAAGATCATGTTCGGCCGCCCTGTGAACATGCAGGCGGTGACGTGGGAGCGGCTGGTCGAGCGGGTCGGGCTTGACGAGCTGCGCGCGATGTGCGCGCGGGCGCGGCTGCTGGGCATTGTGGACTGGACCCACTGCGGCGGGTTGCAGGGGATCTGGGAGGGGTTGATCGAGCATGTACTGCCGGGGCTGGGGGCGGAGGATGGAGAGGTTTTGACGCGGGCTGGAAAGCCCGCCCCCCTTGAGTCGTCGCGGGCTGGAAAGCCCGCCCCCCTGGATGTGAAGCGTCGGGTGTTTATTGATCTGTCTGATCCGGCCAAGCGGACCGATGCGGACCTGCGTTCGGCGCTCGAGGTGTTGCGGCGGATGAACCGGTTTGTTGCGGTCACGCTCGGGTTGAATCTTGCTGAGGGCGAGCGGGTGGCGGCGGTGCTGGGTGTTGAGGCGTTTGCCGACGCGGCGTCGCAGGGGGAGGGTGTGCGTGCGGCAGCTGCGCGGGTGCGAGAGCGGGCGGGGCTGGCGTGTGTGGTGATTCATCCGCGCGAGGGGGCGGGGGCGGCGGACGACTCGGGGCAGAGCGCGTGGTTCGAGGGGCCGTTCACCGCGCAGCCGCGCTTGTCGACGGGGGCGGGGGATCACTTCGGAGCCGGGTTCAGCTATGCCCAGGTGCTGGGGCTGCCTTTGGGGCAGGCGTTGGCGGTGGGGTGTGCGGTCAGCGGGGCGTATGTTCGGGACGCGGTCTCGCCGGATTTGCCCAGGCTGACGGGATTTTTACGGGGGCTTCCCGGGGCCGAACAGGCAGCCGATTCCTCTGGCTCGTCGGACAGTGTAGAGCGATCTGTACCCGGATAGAGTGCGCACTCCTGTGTGCCACGGCCATTTTGGCCGTGCGAGCATCCCGAATACGGACTGGCTCTCCGCACGGCTCACAGAGCCGTGGCACGCACGGGCGAGACGCCCGCGCCACGGAGCCGGTACGTCGAGTCGAGCCGCCCGCAAACCCGGCTGTCCTACAGTCATCGCATGAGCAGCGCTCTCCTCGAACAACTCGGCCTCGCGGACCACGATCGCGTCGTGCTCGAACCCGTCGGCGACGAAACACCCGAAGCCGGGATCGTGCTGACTGAGAACCCCGCGACGGGTCGCCCGATCGCCGGGGTGCGGCTCGATACCGAGGAGAGCTACGAGCAGACCATGTTGGCGGCGATCGCGGGGTTTGACCGCTGGCGCCGCGTGCCGGCGCCGGTGCGGGGGCAGGTGGTGCGGGCGATCGGCGAGGAGATGCGTCGGCATCTTGAGCCGCTGGGCGAGCTGATCGCGCTCGAGGTCGGGAAGATCAGAGCCGAGGGGATCGGCGAGGTGCAGGAGACGATCGACATCGCCGACTTTGCGGTCGGGCTCAGTCGGCAGCTCTACGGCAAGACGATGCCCAGCGAGCGGCCCGAGCACCGGATGTACGAGCAGTGGCTCCCGCTGGGGCCGATCGGGGTGATCTCGGCGTTCAACTTTCCGAATGCGGTGTGGGGGTGGAACGCGATGCTCGGCGCGGTCTGTGGCGATTCGCTGGTGTGGAAGCCGAGCCTGTTTGCGCCGCTCACCGCGATCGCGACCAACGGCATCGCCGACCGCGTCGCCCGCGAGATGGGGCACGAGGGTGTGTTCAATCTTGTGATCGGGTCTGACGATGCGATCGGGGAACGGCTGATCCACGACGGGCGCTTGCCTTTGATCAGCGCGACCGGGTCGTGCCGCATGGGCAGGCACGTGGGCGCGGTGGTCGCCAGGCGGCTGGGACGGACGCTGCTCGAGCTCGGTGGCAACAACGCGATCATCGTCGAGCCGGACGCCGATCTTGATCTGGCGTTTGAGGGGACGTTCTTCGGCGCGGTGGGGACCGCCGGGCAACGCTGCACGACCACGCGGCGGCTGATTGTGCATGAGTCGGTTGCCGATGAGCTGGTCGATCGGCTGGTGACGGCGTACAAGGGTGTGGTGATCGGTGATCCGCTCGACCGCAAGACGCTGGTCGGGCCGTTGATCAACAGCCGCTCGGTGGACCAGTTCCTCCGCGCGATCGAGCAGGCAAAGCAACAGGGCGGCGAGGTGCTCGTCGGCGGCGAGCGGGTCACGGGCGACGGGTTCGGCGGGCACTTTGTGAAGCCGACGATTGTCAGGGTGCCGGCGTCGGGCCCTTTCCCGATCGCGCACGAAGAGACGTTTGCGCCGATTCTGTATGTGTTTACCTACCGCGACCTCGACGAGGCGCTGGCGATGCAGAACAACGCCGACCAGGGGCTGAGTTCGGCGATCTTTGCTGGCGGGATGCGTGCGGTCGAGCGTTTTCTCAGCCCCGCGGGGATCGGCAGCGACTGCGGCCTGGCGTATGTCAACGGCGGGACCAGCGGCGCCGAGATCGGGGGGGCGTTCGGGGGCGAAAAAGACACCGGGGGCGGGCGCGAATCGGGGAGCGATTCGTGGAAGCAGTACATGCGCCGTCAGACGGTTACCATCAACCACGGGTCGTCGATGCGGCTGGCCCAGGGCATCGAGTTCGGAGCGTCATCATGAGCGAGCAACGTGTCGCCGATCCTCTTGCAGAAGCAGCGGTCGCCTGTATCGAGAACGGGATGCTTGTCGGGCTCGGCACGGGTCGGACTGCCTCCCGGGGCGTGGTTGCGCTCGCCGAGCGGATGCGGCTGGAAGACCTGAAGTTGCGGTGTGTTGCAACGAGCCACGCGACCGAGACGCTGGCGCGGTTTCATGCGCTGCCGGTGATGGACTTTGCGCTGGTCGAGAAGGTGGACTATCTCTTTGACGGCGCCGACGAGGTGGACGGCGGGATGAACATGCTTAAGGGCTCGGGCGGCGCGATGACCCGTGAACGCATCGTCGCGTGGGCTGCTGAGAAATGTGTGTACATGGTTGATGAGTCCAAGCTGGTCAACCGGCTCGGGCAGCGCACGACGCTGCCGATCGCGGTGCTGGCGTTCGGACTGACGGCGGTGCGGGGCGAGCTGCGCAACCTCGGGCTCAACGGCGTGTGCCGGCGGACGATCAAGGGCGAGCTCTTTATCACCGACAACGGGAATCTCATCATTGATGTGGCGATGGGCGAGCACGACCTGTCAGAGCTGTCGGCGTCACTCAACGATATTCCGGGTGTGATCGACCACGGGCTCTTTCTGACCGAGGCCGACGAGATCTTGATCGAACGTGACAGCGGCTCGATCGAGCACCGTATGCGTGAGGGGTAGTTTCGGTTCGGGCTGGTGTGTGGGAAGAGGGCCGACGATGGATCAGGGAGAAACCGAGGCACTGGTCAGGGCGCTGGAAGAGGCGCTGCGTCCGCACCTGCGGGAGTCGTTGCCATTGCGGCGGCTGGCGAGGGCGGCGGGGGTGTGGCTCGCGGCACAAGCCGACCAGGCCGGGCCTGTCGAGACTGGTGGTTCGGGCGGCTCGGGGGCGGACGATCCTGCCGCGGCTCTCGATGAAGTGGCGACTCAGGCAACCGGTTCGGAGGCTGACTCCCCTGTTGAGCCTGCGCCTCTTATCAACGGGCCGCAGGTGGTCACCCCCAGGCCGACCCGCGACGTGCCGCTGCGTCTTGGGGGCGCCGATACTTCGGTCAAGGTGTTTGGGCGTCCAGAAGAGGTCGCCCGCGTGCACGCGATGGTTGAGGCTGAGGACGCCGAGGCGGCGAGGGCGGGTGGCGAAGCGGATGCCCCCGCGGCGATTGATCTGGGGCTGATCGCCACGCGGTGCGCGCTCAAAGCGGTGGCGTGCCGATCGTTTGTTCGGCGTCGGTCGACCGCCCCGATGAGCCCCGAGGAGGACCGCTGCATCGAGGAGATGCACGGGCTGATCGATACCGCCAAGTCGATGCGGGAGTGTTTGCTGTGGATGTTCTTCCGCGAGTATCGGCACCCCGACGACGACGCGATGGAACGGATCGCCAGGTGGTACGACGCCCAAGCGGCGGCGGCCCGGCTGATGGCGACGCTCGATGCCTCGGGACGTCTGCGCCGACCCGACCTGGAACGGGTGATGCAGCTCTTTGCCCACGCCAACTCTGGGCTCCGGGGTGTGCTCGAAGCGACCTGGCTTACCCGCCCTGACGTTGACCAGCAGGAGGGGCACCTGTGGCTGCGGTGGGAGACCAAGGTGCGGGAGGTGCTTGTGGAGCGGTACATGCGGATGGCTGACCCCGCCGATCCTGCATCGGTCGGGGAACTCACCGAGGAACTTGAGGCCTTTGCGCGAGAGATCGCGGAGCGCGCCGAGCAGGAGGCGTCGATCGGACAGTCGCTTCAGCGGGTGCGCTACCACGCCGAGTTGCTCGCGGGTGAAGGATCGTTTGACCCCGGGCACGATTGGGGACGGATCGAGTCGAGCCTCGCGGAGTTGGAGCGTGCGGGTGTCTCGCCGACCGATGCGCGGGTGACGACGGCGATCGAGGAACTGGCGGAGGTCGAGATCGAGCCGGGCGTGACGAGCGAGCGGTCGGGCAAGGCGCTCGAGGCTCTGCGAGCGTTGGTGCAGCAGGTTGAGGCTGAGGAGCGCAACGAACCCTCGACAAAGCGGAAGTGGAGCGAGCGGGTGCTCGAGGTGCGGGGCTTGCTCGCGGGGCGGCGCGTGGTGGTGGTGGGCGGCGAAGAGCGGCGCGAGGCGGTTTCGCGGTTTGTCGATGCCTTTGGGCTGGCGGGTGTCGATTGGGTGACACTCACCGAGCACGGCAGCAGCGCGGCGATCCGAGCGCCGATCGAGCGCGCGGACACGGCGCTGGTGCTGATCCTTATCAAGCTGACCGGGCACCTGCACGCCGACGAGGCAAAGCGGTTTGCCAAGGCGGCGGGCAAGCCGTTTGTGCTGCTCAAGGCGGGGTACAACCCCGAGCGCGTGGCGTTGGCGGTCTGCAACCAGGCGAGCGATCAACTCGCGGACGTGGGCTGAACCTTTGAAATAGAACGTGCTCACCTTTCTTGTCTTGTCTGCCACGGCCATTTTGGCCGTGCGAACGCTGTAGATTCAGGCGGGCACGGCTCACAGAGCCGTGGCACACGACACAACGTATTGACGCAACGTGCCCTGATACGGATTCCGTTTAGAACTCGTGCCCTGCCGTCTCCTGCTCCTCCTCTCGCGCGCTGCGGGAGGGGGTTGGGGGGAGGGTGCTTTTCTGCTCTTGGTACGGTGGCTCCTCGCTGGCGCTTCGGGCTCTGTCTTCTTCTCGGACTCCGTCTTCTTCCGCGTGATTCCGCGTTGTTCTCCTCGGCAGGGTATGAAAGCACGAGAATATTTCGGGGTGCGTATGCGGGAGAGCTTGAGGTAGAGCCGTGGTGGAGAGAGGTCGCCCGGGCGTGTGCTATGGCGTCTGCGCAGTGGCGCGGGTCAGGCGGTCGGCGACCGCTGCCCACACGCCGGTGGGGGGCGCGGTGGGGGTCTCGTTGGGCCACGGGCGCTCGATGAGGACGATCGAGGGCATCATCGCGTCGGCCTCGCGCAGCGCGGCGTAGAGGCGTGCGGCGTAAGCCCTGGCATCACGCGGCATCTCGATGGCGCGGTGGGGTGGCTGAACGCGGGCGGCTTGCGCGGTGAGCACCGCGGCGTGTTCACCTTTGCTGAGGGCGCGCAGCGCACGATCAAGCTCGGCACTGTTCACCAGCCGCGCCGGAGCGACGGGGGCGTAGTGCGTCCCGATGTGGCCGGGCGTGCGTGCGGGGGCTCGGGTGGGGGTTCGGGTGGGGGTGTCGGTGGTGTCTGAGTGTGGTTCTCCCGAGACGACGTCGCGACCGATTGCTGCGGCGATTTGTGCAGCAGAGATCAGCCCGGGGCGCAGTACACAGAGCGGCTCGCAGGTCACGTCAACGACGGTGGACTCGATCCCGCCCACGCAGGGGCCGCCGTCGAGGACGAGGACGGTGTCGTCGGGAAAGCTCTCGCGCACATGGGCGGCGCAGGTCGGCGAGACGCGGCCGGACCGGTTGGCGCTGGGGCCGACGAGGGGTTCGCCGAGTGCTTCGAGCAGCGCGAGCGTGAGCGGGTGGCTTGGCGAGCGGACGGCGACGGTCGGGCCGTTGGCGGTCACGATGCCCGGGAGGTCCGCCGCTTTGGGCAGGACCAGCGTCAGGGGTCCGGGCCAGAACTCGGCAGCGAGTCTTGCCGCGACCCTCGGCCATTCGGCGCAGACGCGCTGCGCCATCACGTCATCAACAACGTGGACGATGAGTGGGTTGGTTTCCGGGCGTCCTTTGACTCTAAAGACCTCGGCGACGGCGTGGGCGTCGAGCGCCAGCGCCCCGAGGCCGTAGACGGTTTCGGTGGGGAACGCCACGAGCCCGCCGGAGCGCAGCTGTGTGACCGCCGCCGCGATGTCTTCTGGGCCGGACTGCATGGGGATCACCCGTCGCCGGGATCGGTGATTTCGTCGGGCGTGGCGATTTCGTTCTCGCTGTCAGGAAGGTCGTTCTCGTTCTCGGTGTCGGATTCCTCGGCGGGCGCATCAACCGACTCGACGATCGCCCCGATGCCCATCCTGTCGAGCGAGCCGTTGTTCGCGTCGGGAGCGGTATCGAGCGTCGTTTCGGTTTCGTTGTTCTGTCCCCAGGACGCCCAGTAGTCGGTCGAATAGCGGGGCAGCAGCGCGTCCTTTGCATCGGGGGCGACAAACACGATGTTGTTGCGCTCAAGAGCGGTGCCCATCGACGCGTAGAGCTGGGCGACCGCGATGTTGAAGTCGGTGATCGTCTGCATCTCGAGTCGCTCGGCGTTGGAGAGCGATTCCTGCCGATTGAACTCGAGCTCGAGGCGTTCGGATGATCGCTCGCGGATCTCCATGTTCTCGACCTCGAGTGTGCGTAGCGATTCGGCGGCCGCGATGCGGGAGTTCCGCCGCTGCTCGATCAGCTGGTAGTTGCGGATCACCGAACGTAGCGACGATTTGACATCGCGGACAACCTGCTGCAGGGTGTTGCGGTAGGAGAGGACGGCCTGCTCGCGCTCGATCCTTCGGCGGACATAGCCCGCCTCGGCGGCACGGTTGCCGATGGGCTGCTCGAAGGTGAGAGCGACGACGTAGTCGATAAAGTCGCCGTTGGTTTGCTCGCGCAGCGCGTTGATCCCGCTGTCGATCCCCTGGAACCGTGCCTGGACTTGCAGGTTGAGCTGGGGCATCCTCAGGTTTGCGGCGACGACCTCGCGGATCGAGGTGTTGTCGATGGAGAGGATCGCCTGATCGACCTCGGGGCGGTGGCGGACCGCGGTCATGAGCACGTCAACGAGGCTGAACTCGATGGGCTCATCAACGGGCATATCGATTGGTTCGAGGAGGATTTCTGACCCCACCGGGGTATCGGTGTCGTTCATCAGGAGCTTGAGCTGGTCGCTGGCGTCGCGGACGACATCCCTGGCGGTCGCGACGTCTGCCTTACGGCGTTCGACACGAGCGACGGCGTCTGCGAGCTGCGACGGGGGGACGTCAAGCCCGGATTCGAGGCGCACCTGAAGCTGGTCGCGCGTGCCGATGCCGCGTTCGAGGAGTCGTTCGAGGATCACCTGGTCGTGCTGGGCTCTGACCAGCTCCCAATAGATCGACTCGACCTGGTTGACGGTCAGGATGAGCTGGGCGCGGAGCTGAGCAACCGCGTTGCGTTCGAGGTTGCGGTTGACGCGGATCTGGGCGAGCGCGACATCGGACCCGAAGTTTCGCATGAGCGGCTGGTCGAACTGGATCGTGAGTGCTGCCTGGGCGGCTGGGTCGGGCGTAAACGCAAAGCCGGGCGTGTTGAAATCGGTGTAGATGAGCTCTTGCTGGATGCTGAACTGGCCGCCGGATTCAAGCGGTCGGCGGAGCCCGGTGGTGTTCTGGATGGACTCCTGGAGGGTGACGCCGCCGTTGGGTCTGAATGAGCTGGCCGGGCCGACCTGGTCGAGATCGTTCCATGTGGTGTTTGAGAAGAAGACCCAGTCGAAAGCGCCCTCGGCGGCGATCACGTCGGTCTCGGTAATCGCGGGGGCCAGGCGGGCGAACTGGACCTCGAGGTTGTTGTCGACCGCCGAGCGGATCGCGTGGCGGAGGGTGATCCCTACCGCCCGGGTGGGGGCGCCGGTGAGGTCGGTCCCGTAGTCGCGGTCGGCCATGTTTCGTGAGGCCGGGCCGGCGATTGTTTCGAGCTCGGGGAAGAACTTCGGATCGATCGGGAGGGGGTCGCTGGTCCGGGTGGTGACCCGGAGCTGGGGCTTGAGGGCGGCGTCGGCGATCTCGGCGCGGGCCGACTCGGTGACGTACCTGCGGAGGCTCTGCTCGCGGGTGCCTTCGAGCGGCGATGGGGTACACCCGGCGAGCCCCGCGATAAGGGCTGCGGTCAGCCCGGCGGCGAGACCGGCGGTGGAAACAACGGGGACAGTGCCAACAGCCAGTCGATCAAGACGCATGCGGTGATCCCTTGGATTCAGGCCCGGGTGGCGGGATGCCGGTGTGGGCCCGCGGTGAGGTGGTGTTTCCGGGCGGGTGATAGTGGGTTGAATCGGGCGGCCTCTGTGTCGGGGTGTCGTGCCGAACGGGGCCTCGGGCGATGCTCGGTTGCCTTCACATGTGCCGCGCCCGCGCGGGCTGCCCGGCCCGCACCCACGCGCGGACCGACAAGGATACACTCCCCGAAGACCCGGCGGACGCAAGGAGGCGCCGATCAGCGGAGCGACCGGGCTCTGCGCGGAGGCCGAATCGAGCGGCGTCGGGCCAGACCCGCCAGGAGGCGACGCCCATGGTCCACACACGTCACTCGATCTTCGTCCACTTTCTTCCCCGCGCGGTGCTTTTCGCGGCACTCGTGCTGCTGGTACACCCGCTGGCCACCCGAGCGCAGACCGTTCCGGTCGAGCCCTACTACGCGGTCACGACCGGGGACGATGTCCCGCTCAAGGCCGGGGACATGGACGGGTACTACCACGTCGCGCTGCTCGAACGCGGGCGGGTGGTCTGGGTCGATGCCGAGGGCGGCGGCTGGGCTCGGGTGGCGTATCCGCCGGACCTGCCGGTCTATGTCCGGGCCGAGGATGTTTCGGCTGAGGATAACGGCAAGGCCGTCGTGCTCACCCGGGAGAGTGGGCTCAAGAGCGTGAACCAGGCGGGCGGGTTTGGCGCGAGCTGGCAGCGGGCGATGCCCCGCGGCGAGGATGCGCCGATCGGGACCAGGCTGCGGGTATTTTCTGATATCAATGACACCAACGACAAGACGATCGGCTACGCGGTCGTGCCGCCGAGTGGGGCGCGGGCGTATCTCAAGGTCGGCGCACTCCGGGCTGCGACCGATGCCGAGGTCGAGGCGTACCTCTCGTCGCTCCCCGAGGCTGCTGGCGAAGCGGACGCAGCCGAGGCTGACGCCCAGCCGAACGAATCAGACTCAACCGAGAGCAACGAGCCCGCAGTGGGTGACGCCGATCAACCCGACTCGGCCAACGAGAGTGACGCACCAACGGTTGAGCCGGTCACCGAGCCGGACGTCGACGCGACCGAAGAGTTGGACGCCGGCGGGCGGGACATCGACCTGCGCGATCCGGATGCCGATTCATCGGATACGCCAGCCGGCGAGAGCGAGCAACCAGCAGCAGCCGATCAGGCCACCACGGACACCGACGACGGCGTCACCCGCATTACTCAGGGCGAAGCCGACGCGACGGCGAGAATGATCGGCACGCTCCGGCAGTTGTCCGACCTGTTCAATCAGGTGCAGCAGCAGAACAGCGACACCGCCGAGCTCGACGAGATGGCGGCCGAACTCCGCCGGGCGATCGCGGCGCAGGGCGACGACGCGGTCGGGCAGCGGATCACGACCTCGCTCGGGCAGCGGCTGCAACTTATCGAGATGCGGATCTCGGCCCGCGATGCCCGCCGCGAACTCCGCGCCAAGCGGGATTCCATTGACGCGAGCTTTACCGAGATCGTGACTCGTATCCGCGAACTTGAGACCACACGCGGCTACCAGTTTGTCGGGCGGCTCGTGCGGAGCAGTGTGTACGACGGCAACCGGTTGCCGTTGATGTACCGCATCGTCAGCGTCAACGAGAGCGTGCCGCGCACCATCGGGTATATCGTGCCCAGCGAGAACGAGTTGAACATGACAGCTCGGCTGGGGGAGATCGTCGGCGTGCTGGGCACCTCGACGCTCGACCGCGATCTCAACCTCCGCATCGTTACGCCGACCCGGATCGACACGCTCGGGCCGGAGAGCCTCAACGCGATCGGGCGTGGTCTGCATCGGTCGGGCTCCTGACCGGCGTGGTGAGTGAACCAGCGCAGCCTTCTTCGGGGGAGACCGACCAGCGGTTCTTCCACGCCGTCTCGACCGCGCCGGACGCGACCATCGCAGCCGGTGAGGTCGCCGAGCAGTTGCGGAAGATCCCCGAGCCCGACCTGCTGCTGCTCTTTGTCTCGGCCCATCACACCGAGGAGTTTGCGGCGATCGGGAAGACGCTGCGCGAGTCGCTCCGCCCGCGCACGATTGTGGGTACCACGACGAGATCGGTCATCGCCGGGAGCAAAGAGCTCGAACGCACGCCGGCGGTCGCTGTTCTTGCAGCACGGCTGCCCGGGGTCAGGCTGCAGCCGTTCCACAGCGCCTCGCTCCGGCACTCGGCAGCCCGGGGCGAGGCCGGCCGCATGGCGCTCCGCGAACTCATCGGGACCGACCCGTCGCTGCGCGCGACGTTGATCTTTGCCGACCCCTTCAGCACGCCGGTCAATCAGCTTCTGCCCCAGCTCAACGAGTGCCGCGCGATCGACCGCACCGGGCGGCCGGCGGGTGTCATCGTCGGCGGGGTCGCGTCCGGCGGCAGCAAAGCGGGCGAGAACGCGCTGCTGTGCAACGAGCGCGTCACCCGCTCAGGGTTCGTCGGCGTGAGTATCTCCGGGCCGATCCATATCGACACGGTGGTGAGCCAGGGTTGCCGACCCATCGCCGAGAATATGATTATTACGAAGGCAAAGAATAATATAATCTTTGAGCTGGGCGGCAGACCCGCGCTCGAGGTCTTCCGTGAGACGTTCGAGTCGCTCGGCGATCACGACCGCGACCTGCTCCAGCGGGGGTTGTTCCTGGGGCGTGTCGTCAGCGAATATAAGGACCACACCGGGCGGGGTGACTATCTCATCCGCAACGTCGCGGGCGTCAATCCCGAGAGCGGCTTTATTGCGGTGCAGGACCTTGTCAGAGTCGGGCAGACCGTGCGGTTTCATATCCGCGACGCCCAGACCGCTGAGGAAGACCTGGACCTCCTGCTCAACGCCCAGCAACTGCACGGCCGGCCCGACGGCGTGCTGCTCATCACCTGCACGGGTCGCGGTTCAAACCTCTTCGACCACCGCCACCACGACGCCTCGACGATCCAGCGGGCGTTTGCCGACACGCTGCCTGCGCCCGAACACGCCAAGGGCGGCCGCCTCGTGACGCCCGACAACGCGGCGGTCCCGCTCGCGGGTTTTTTCGCGGCGGGCGAACTCGGGCCGGTGGGGGAGCAGAGTTATCTGCACGGCCACTCGGCGTGCGCGGTAATGTTTCGGCGGTAGGTGAATCGCCCCAAAAGAGCCCTAAGCGTGAGCGCCGGGCCGGTTCGATGATACCCCGGCGTATCTATCACTCAAGAGCATTTACCTGAACATTGCTTGCGGTCCAGGGCCGCGATGACCAGCGAGGCGGCGAGCCAGCCGAACCCGCTTGCGCCGGGTCCAAGGAACGGGAGCATGATGATGACAATCCCGTTCTGCGCATCTGGATGCACAACCCCCGCGTCGTACAACACGAGGCAGTTGACCAGCGTTATGGTCAATGACGCTCCCAAACTCAATCCGAGCAGCCCGTGGCGGCGATTGGTGTACCAGAGGACGAACAGGATCGCAGCGGGAAGCGCGTAGCTCAGGCTGATGGGGATTGCTGCGAACAGCATCGCACCAAGACCCCACCAACCGATAAACATCATATCGGCAAGCAAGGTAACCAGTGTGCCGCAGACCATCGGTGCAACGAATGCAGATATCGAGGCGAGGATGGGCACTGTGGGCCGGCTGCTGGGGCTCAGGCCGCACTCGGGGCATTTGGATCCAGGAGGGAGCCCGTACAGGTCGTAGTTGCAGGCGACACAGCAACCAGGCCGAGCTGCGTTTCGATTCGACCGCAGACTGAGCCACACCCCAACGCCCAGTGAGATCAGTCCGATTGCCCAGAGTGTGACAAGCACAGAGCCCGACATGGTTCACTCCTTCGGCGGTTCGATAATCCCCCGGCACTCGCCGAATCCGATCCTGCGGAACCCTTCGCGTTCGCAGTACGCTTTGAGAATAATCTCGTCGCCGTCAGCGAGGAACTTGCGTTCTTCGCCGGTGGGGAGTTTGATGGGTGTGCGTTGGGTTCCCGGGGCCGCGATCGGGGGGATGCCCATCGGGTCGCCGTCCCAGGTGAGTTCGAGCATGCAGCCGCGGTTCTCACGTTTGGGGCCGCTGATCGTGCCGCTGCCGAGGAGGTCGCCGGGCTGCATGTTGCAGCCGTTGGAGGCGTGGTGGGCGAGCATCTGGCCGATCGTCCAGTACATATCCTTGAACGAGCCCTTCGAGAGTTGCACGGGCGACATGCCGCGTTTTCGCATGTCGGCACTGGTGAGGTAGGCTTCGACGGTGATATCGACTCCGCCGTGGGTGCGGTTGTATTTGCTGTCAAGATAAGGAAGCGGCTGGGGGTCGCTGGTTGCGCGCTCAAAAGCGGGCGTGCGGAAGGGGGCGAGGGCCTCCATTGTTATGATATAAGGACTGAGTGTGGAGGCGAAGCTCTTGGCGAGGAACGGCCCGAGCGGCTGGTACTCCCATTTTTGCATATCGCGGGCCGACCAGTCGTTGAGGATGCACATGCCGAAGATGTGGTCCTCGACCTGGTCCATGGGGATGGGCTCGCCGAGTTCGTTGCCATGGCCGACGATGAGGCCGAGTTCGAGTTCGTAATCAAGCAGTTTGCAAGGTCCGAACCCCGGTGCGCCACCCTCTTGGGTGGGCGCCTGCTGGCCGACGGGTCTGCGGATCGGCGTCCCGCTGGGGACGATGGAGGACGCGCGGCCGTGGTAGCCGATGGGGATGTGCTTGTAGTTGGGGAGAATCGGGTTGTCGGGCCGAAACATGGAGCCGACATTGGTGGCGTGGTGGAGGGAGGCGTAGAAGTCGGTGTAGTCGCCGATCTGGTTTGCACGAAAGAATACATCGCTTGCCGGAATCAGACAGCGGTGAACTTTTTTGGAGCGATCACAACCGCGTGTCAGCAGCCTTGAAATCAGAGCTCTCAGTTCGCGGAGGTCTGACGGACTCGCCAGCATCAAGAGATTCGCATCCATGTCGAATGCTTGGGGATCGGGCCCAAAGCCAGAGCCCGCGAGCAGCTTGGCCTTCTGGAGTTGTTGTAGATCGAGAACCATGTCTCCAATCCGAACGCCCACGCTGCTCAAGCAGCCCATACCTTCAGATGGTGGCAGCAGGAAAGTACAGAACGGCAAGTTCTGAATCGGAAAGTCCGTCTCCGGGTCGTTGGCCGAATCCACCCAGCTTTCGAGTTTCGGATCGTGGGTTTCGTTGATGTCGTAGGGCATGGGTTACTCCTTGTTGTCAGTCCGCGCAGCGGGCTGCATCCTGCTCCCTCCCCCGCGCCCCGTGGGGGAGGGCTGGGGTGGGGGCTCTTTCTTCTTCATCTTCTTCACGGCTCGCTTCTTAAGAAACGCTGCCTTCTTCTCGGCAAACCGTCCCGGGTGTAGCGTATCCATCCGCCGTTCGACGGCCACAAGAATCTCTCGCACCACAAGCTCGACATCCTTGCTGATCTTCCAGGCCGGCACCCGCAGCACCTCGACACCCTCGCTCTGCATCCAGGCATCTCGGCGGTCGTCATGCTCTTTCGCGGGGCCAGCGTGTGTCCTGCCATCGACCTCAATCACCAGCCCGGCATCGGGACAGTAGAAGTCGGCGATGTACTCTCCCATTGGATGCTGGCGGCGGAACTTGATGCCGAAGCATCGGTCGGCGCGGAGCTTAGACCAGAGGACTCGCTCGGGGATGCTCATGTTGTGGCGGAGGTCGAGGGCGCGGGCCTTGCTGGTTGGTGTGGGGGTGAGGTCGCGGGAGTGGGGAGGCAAGGAAGAAAGAAGAGCCCCCTCCCCAGCCCTCCCCCGCGTGGCGCGGGGGAGGGAGCCGGAAGAAGGCAGAGAAGTGGAAGCGAGTGAGGCAAGAGGAGGAACCCCCTCCCCAGCCTTCCCCCGCGTGGCGCGGGGGAGGGAGCCGGAGGGAACGCGATCTGGTGATCGTTCGGGCCCCGTTGTTGTGGGTCTTTCTGTCATCACAGCCACCCCAACTGCTGCAAGTCGGCCACCGGCTCCTCCACCGAGCACGACCCGATCGAGAGGGCGAAGGTCTCGCGCGTTCGGGCCAGATCGACGGCGTCCAGTTCTTGTTGCTGCCACCGCGCGGTTGCGTCCGCGAAGGTGAACTGTGCCGCGTCCTGTTCTTCGAGCAGCTCGATCACCATCTCTCGCGTCGCGTCTTTTGTGCGCGCAAACGCGGCTGCCATGAGGAGGTTGACAAACCCGTGCATCACGCCGCGCGGCGGGTTGGTGTCGTAGGTCAGCGGTTGCTCGGCCCGCAGCGGGTGGTGCAGGCCGGCGGTTGCTTTGAACGGCACCGCTGCGCCGCGGCAGGCGAACAGAAAGTCGGCCACGTGCTCGCTCGTCGGGAACGCTTCGGGCGTGACGCCGCCGCAGCGGATCTTGGCCGCCGCGTTGTTGCCCGCGAGCGCCGCGATAAAGCCCCGGCAGTCGCCCATCGCCGGAACCTCGAAGAACGGCATCACCTCTTCGGGGATGCAATCGAGCGCGGCGTCGATCGCGTCGGGTGAGTCGGGGCGGAGCTCGAAGCAGTCCACCCGGGCCAGGCCGTGGACCTCCTCGGCGTGGTGCTCGTCAAAGGCTTCGATCAGTTCGAGCGCTTCGTCGAGCGGGCGGTCGATGACCGCCGAGACGCCCCAGGGTTCGAGGATGTCGGCGTGTTCGCGGTAGCCGCTGGTGCCGTAGGTCCCGGGCATGAGGATCGCCGCGGCTTCGGAGAGCTTGTGCAGCTTCGACGCGGGGCAGACGATGCGGGCGAGCATCCAGGCGTGCTTGCCCATGCGGGCGCGGGCGTAGTTCTCGCAGGTCGGCAGCATGTCGAGTTTGGCCGGGGGGAAGAGCCCGGCGTAGTCGAAGAGGCTGGTGACGAGAGTGGTCAGAGCGCGGCTTGGCATGGACAGAGGGTAGGGGGCGCGCGGGCGTGTTGCTTCGGTTGTGCCCTGCCTCTGGCCTAGAGCGCCCCGAGGCGGAGGAGGATCGTGGTCAGGTGCCTGCGGAGCACAAAGAGCATGATGAGATAGAGGATGAGCGCGACGAGCGGCCCGAGACCGATGCACAGCGCACCGACGGTATAGAGCACCGGCCCCAGCCACATGAACCGCCGGGCGTCGGTGTGGAGCTTGGTGTCGGGGATGCGGCGGGCGAGCCACTGGATGTAGAGCATCGCGGCAAAGAACTGGACGATCCACGCGAGGCCGCTCACCCAATCGAGCGCGGTCGCCACATCGGCGATGCCCGTCGCCAGGGTGGGAGCGCTCAGCACAATCGCGTCCGCGATCAGGCTGGCGAGTGCCGCGATTGCCTGCAGTACCACTGCGATCCGGATGACCTGCCGCGGCTTGACATCAAGATCGGTTCCAACCCGGGCGGGGTCGGGCGTTGTGATCCGCCACCAGCCAAAGAGCACCAGAAGAGACAGCCCGAACCCCAGAACCTGCATCAACAAGTCCATCCCGGAGTACCAGGCAATGGAACTGCCACGGGAAGAAACCCCGGTCATGAACACCAGCACCATCACGAAGACACCGACGGCCAGCAGTATCTGCAACAGGATGCCCAAGACAACAAACCCAAGCCCCGACCGCAGCTGCACGAGAAAGTCGATGGATCGGTTTTCGAGCAGGTCGGGTGCGTACGACAGCGCAACCGATGTGCCGCACTCGGGGCACTGCCCTTCCCGCGGCAGCCCGGCGAGGTCATACCCGCACGCCACGCACGCGGGGATCATCGACCCGCTGCACCTGGGGCATGTCTGCGCATCCGTTCCGTGCACGGTTGCCTGGCAGCGCGGGCAGGTGCGGTTGAACTTGGTTGGATCGATGTGGACGACCATAAAGACTCCCCGTTCACACAAGGTGTTCGGGGAGTATAACAAAGCTCAAAGCGTATGTGGGATGCGTTATGCCAGTTGCCTCGCCTCGTTCAGCTTCTTGCGGATGACTGTCTGCAGGATGCCGCCGTTGCGGAAGTAGTCGATCTCGACCGGCGTGTCCAGCCGCAGCGTGCAGGTGAACTCGATCGCTTTGCCCACGGGCGTGGTCGCGACCACATCGACATCCATCCGCGGCTCGATCTCGTCGGGGATGACGATGTTGAACACCTCGTCGCCGCGCAGGCCGAGCTTCTCGGCGGTCTGCCCGTCCTTGAAGACCAGCGGCATCACGCCCATAAAAACTAAGTTACTGCGGTGGATCCGCTCGAAGCTCTCGGTGATCACCGCACGCACGCCGAGCAGGTTTGCGCCCTTGGCGGCCCAGTCGCGGCTGGACCCCATGCCGTAGTCCTTGCCCGCGACCACGACCAGCGGCACGCCGGCGGCTTTGCTCGCCATCGCCGCGTCGTAGGCAAAGACCACCGGCGCGGTTTCGAGCGTGTCGCCCTTGGTAAAGTCGCGGGTCCACCCGCCCTCGGGGATCTTGCCCTGCTCGTCGACAGCGATGCGGTTGCGGATGCGGACGTTGGCGAAGGTGCCTCGCGTCATCACGCGGTCGTTGCCCCGGCGGCTGCCGTAGCTGTTGAAGTCGCGCTTGGCGACGCCCTGTTCGAGCAGATATTTGCCCGCGGGTGAGTTCTCGGCGATCGCCCCGGCCGGGGAGATGTGGTCGGTGGTCACGCTGTCGCCGAGCAGCATGAGGCAGCGTGCGCCGTGGACCGAAGTGACGCCCGGCGCTTCTTCGGTCATCCCCTCAAAGAACGGCGGGTTCTGGATGTAGGTACTCGATTCGTCCCACGGGTACAGCTCGCTCTCACTCACCGGGACCGCGTTCCAGGTCTCGTTGCTGGTGTAGACGCCGGCGTACTTACTTTCGTACTGCTCGCGGCTGATGCAACTGGCGACGACCTCTCGCACCTCTTCGAGCGTCGGCCAGATATCTTTGAGGAAGACGTCCTTGCCGTCGGGGGTCTGCGTGAGAGGTTGGTTGTAGATGTCAAAGTCCACCCGACCCGCGAGCGCGTACGCGACGACCAGCGGCGGGCTTGCGAGGAAGTTAGCCCGAACCTTAGGATGGACCCGCCCCTCGAAGTTGCGGTTGCCGCTGAGGACCGACGCGACGGCGAGCTTGCTTTCATCGATCGCGGCTTCGACCTCGGGCGGCAGCGGGCCGGAGTTGCCGATGCAGGTGGTACAGCCGTAGCCCACGGTCGCGTACCCGATCGCGTCGAGGTCTTCGGTGAGGTTGGCTTTGTCGTAATATTCGGTGACGACCTTGGACCCCGGCGCGAGGCTGGTTTTGACCCACGGCTTTCGGGTCAGCCCCAGGGCGCGGGCCTTGCGGGCGACCAAGCCGGCCGCGACCATGACGTCGGGGTTGCTGGTGTTGGTGCAGCTGGTGATTGCCGCGATGACCACACTGCCGTGGTGCAACTGGCTGACCATGCCCGGCTTCTCGCCCGGGCGCTCTTTGGTGTGCTCGATCTGTGCGGTGGCGCCGATTTCGTCTTTGGGGACGCCGAGTCCCTGCGGCCCGACCGGCGCGACGAGCGACTCGGCAAACGCGGTGTGCAGGTTCTTGAGCTCGATCCGGTCCTGCGGACGCTTCGGGCCAGCGACACTCGGCACCACCGTGCTCATGTCGAGCTCGAGCACCGCAGCGAACTCCGGATCGGGCGCGCCCGGCTCCCACCAGAGGTGGTTGGCTTTGGCGTACTTCTCGGTGAGCTCGCGTTCGGCGTCGGAGCGGTTGGTGAGCTTGAGGTACTCCATCGTCACGCTGTCGATCGGGAAGAAGCCCATCGTCGCGCCGTACTCGGGTGCCATGTTGGCGATGGTCGCGCGGTCGGGGAGGCTCAGCGCCGCGAGCCCGGGGCCGAAGAACTCGACGAACTTTTCGACGACGCCGAACGCGCGGAGTTGTTCGGTCACCATCAGCACCAGGTCGGTCGCGGTCGCGCCCTCGGGCAGCTTGCCGGTGAGGCGGAACCCGACGACCTCAGGGGTGAGCATAAAGACGGGCTGGCCGAGCATGACCGCCTCGGCTTCGATCCCGCCGACGCCCCACCCGACGACGCCCAGGCCGTTGATCATGGTGGTGTGGCTGTCGGTCCCGACGAGGGAGTCGGGATAGACCTGCCGTTCGCCGTCGATCTCGCGGGTAAGCATTCCTCGTGCGAGAAACTCGAGGTTGACCTGATGCACAATCCCCGTCGCCGGCGGCACCGTGCGGAAGTTGTCCAGGCTCTCCTGCCCCCACTTGAGGAACGTGTACCGTTCGTTATTCCGCTCGAACTCGTGCTCAGCGTTGATCGTCAGCGCCACCCGCGTCGCAAAGTCGTCCACCTGCACCGAGTGGTCGATCACCAGATCGCACGGCACCGCGGGGTTGATCTGGCTGGCGTTGCCGCCGAGGTTTTTCATCGCGTCGCGCATCGCGGCCAGATCGACCACGCAGGGCACGCCGGTAAAGTCTTGCAGCACCACCCGCCCGGGGACGAACGGCATCTCCACGCTGTTGACGGATTTGGCGTTATAGCTGGCAAGGCCGGCGATGTCGTCCTGGGTGACGGTGAACCCGTCGCAGTTGCGCAGCAGACACTCGAGCAGCACGCGGATGGAATAGGGCAGCTTGGCGATCCCCACGCCGACGCCGGCTTCGTCCAACGCCCCGATGTCAAAGTAGGTGTATGTCCCCGACGAGGTCTCGAGCTGGCGGCGGGCGTTGTAGGGGGTGGCGGGGGTGGCAGGGGTGGCGGGCGTCATAGGTGCTCCTTGTGCTGGCAGAATGTGCGATGGCAGACCGGCAGAGCGCGGCGATCGGTAAGTCTCGGCGGGTCTTCGCGACGGCCGAACGCTGCGCTTCACAAGTAATGTAGTCATCCATCGGCCGGATTTGGCGTCTGTTGCAGTGCTGTTCGCATCAATCGTGCGGTTCTTCCGGGAGATTCGCCAGCCCTCGCTCTGCGCCGAGCAACACCACTCCTGCTCGCAGGCTCGGGTTTGCCGAGTTGACAAGCTCGGCCGCGACGATCCCGCCGAAGAGCCCGAGCGGGGCGTAAGTCGGCACCACGACCGCCCGGCCCGACAGCGCCTCGACGCCCCCGATCGAGATCCGCAGCTCGCAGTCGTAGGCCTCGACCCCGCGCAGCCCGGGCACCGGCTCGGCGTCGTCATCGAGTTTCTTGACCTCGCCGAAGCGGATCTCAAACTTTCCCCACGTCCAGAGCAGCCGCAGCTTTTGCCCGGTGGTAAACGCCCGCTGCATGAGCCTGGCGAGCGTGGGGTTGTCGCTCGCGCCGTCGCCGAACGCCAGCAGGCTCATCATGCCGTAGACGCTGGGGGTGAGTGTCTCGAGTTCGATTTCGGGTCTTGGGTTCTCGTTGGGCTCGTCGTCGTCGTTCCCGGTGGAGATCGCGTACCCGCCCCCGATCCGTGCGACCTCGATGGGGCCGTAGTCGAGAAAGACCTCGGCCAGCTGTCCGTCGCGCTCGTCGATGACTTCCCCTTCGGCGTCGAAGAGCCCGAGCCGCACCGCGCGGGTGGGCGAGTTGATCCGCAGCTCGTCGCCGAAGACGTTGACCCGCCGCCTGAAGAACGCCCGTCGCCCGGGTTCGGCCTTCAGCTCGACCAGCAGCAGCCGCTCGGTGGCCGACGACCCTCTGGTAAACGTCATGCCCAGGAGCGCCCGATCTCCGGGCCGCCATTGCCCGGTCTCCCGGGCGGCTTCGATGCCGTCGAGCAGGGCGGAGGCTCCGGGAAAGCGGGTTTCGAGCGACGACTCGCTTGGGGGCGTCATCGGCAGGGCCGCCGCTCCGGTCATGTGGACCGTCCCCATGCACCCGGTGGCGAACCCCCACGCGCACACCATCCCGATCGCCACGACACCCGCCACGCCGGCACGCAGCAACCTCGGCATCCCGGCCTGGATTCTCTCACGCAGTTTCATCGTCCGCAGCTTCCTCCAGCAGCCAACCGCTGTCAACGCGCCGCTGTTCCACCCGCCCGCAACACGCCCGATCGCGGTACCATCCGCATATGACACGCCTCTGTTGCCAGCGATTCGATTCTCCGGTGGGGCCGTTGGCCGCGATTGTCGTGGACCGGGAAGGGGCCGAGACCCTTGCGGCGCTGGAGTTTGCCGACGGCCCTCGGGTTGCCCGTGAAGAGCGCGAGCTCTGTTCCGCACTCGACGCGGACCTTGAGGCCGCCCGCGTGCCGCTGCACGACGAGGTCGAGCGCCAGCTCGGGGCCTACTTTGCCGGGCAACTGACGGCGTTCACACTCCCGCTCGAAACACCCGGCACCGAGTTCCAGCAGCGGGTGTGGGGGGCGCTGCTCGAGATCCCCTTCGGCACCACCTGTTCCTACGGCCGGCTCGCCGAGCGGATCGGGTCGCCTGGTGCCCAGCGCGCGGTCGGTGCTGCCAACGGGGCAAACCGCGTAGCGATCGTCGTGCCTTGCCACCGCGTCATCGAGAGCGGCGGCGGGCTCCGAGGCTACGGCGGCGGGCTCGAACGCAAGCAGTTCCTCCTCCAGCTCGAAGGCGCATGGCCGACGCACGCGACGCTCTTTGATGCCAAACCGCCCACCCGCGCCACGCCGCCCGCCGAGGCAACGTCGTGAATCCGCCCATCGACCTCCGCTCCGACACCGTGACTCGCCCGACCGACGCCATGCGTCGCGCCATGGCCGAGGCCGAGGTCGGGGACGACATGTTCGGCGACGACCCGACCGTCGCCCGGCTCGAAGCCCGCGTCTGCGAGATCACAGGAATGGAAGCTGCGGTCTTTGTCCCCAGCGGCACCATGGCCAACCAGCTCGCGATCCGCGCCCAGACCCAGCCCGGCGACGAAATCATCTGCCACCCCGAGAGTCACATCGTCCATTACGAAGCCGGCGCCCCCGCGGCCCTCAGCGGCGTGACCACCCGCTTTGCCGACGGGCCGCGAGGCACGTTTGCGCCGGGCGCAGTGCGGGCGTTGGTCCGACCCGACGATCAGCACTTCGCCGCGACGAGTCTTGTCTGTATGGAGAACACCCACAACCGAGGCCGGGGCAAGGTGTGGCCGACGGACCAGCTCCACGCCGTGATCGATGCTGCTCACAGTCTCGACCTGCGCGCGCATGTCGATGGTGCTCGCCTCTGGAACGCGAGTGTCGCGTCGGGCGTATCCGTCCGCGAGATCCTCGGCAACGCCGACAGCGTGAGTGTGTGTTTCAGCAAGGGGCTCGGCGCTCCGGTCGGGTCGGCGCTGGCGAGCGACGCTGCAACCATCAAGCGTGCCCGGCGCTTCCGCAAGATGTTCGGCGGCGCGATGCGCCAGGCGGGCGTGCTCGCCGCGGCTGCGCTCTACGCGCTCGATCACCACGTCGAGCGCCTCGCCGACGACCATGCCAACGCCCGCCTGCTCGCCGAGCGGCTTGCCGAGGTGCCCGGGTTTGCAGTCCATGCCGATCAGGTCGAGACCAACCTGGTCTACTTTGCTGTGGTGCCTGCGCTGGGCACTGCGGCCGAGGTGTGCGGGCGGTTGGAAGCCGAGGGGGTGCTGGTGCTCCCCGAGGGCGAGCAGACAATCCGTGCGGTGACGCACTTGGATGTCACTCGCGACGCGATCGAGCGGGCAGCGGAGACTCTTTTCCGACTTCTCGGGCGTTGACCGGCGAGCCCTGCGGCTGTTTCTGAGGGCGTTTTTGGCCGCAACCCCTTTCACCGGCACAGCTTGCCGCCTCTACCCACGTTCCGCAGAACACGCCTTGGACTGGTGCTCTCAATGGCCGATCTCTCTATCGGTGCGCGGCGGTGTGCGCCGGTCGTGGTGGGGGGAGGAAGGCAGCGTCATGGACAACTTTCGCGAGCAGGCCGAGTTTAAACCCACAGGCGGGGCGTTCGTCATCGACGGCGTTGACACGTCCGAAGACGATCTCCTCGTCATGATTACTTCGCTCGAAGAGCGTCTTGGTGATGTGCGCGAGCTGCACCACGAACGCCAGGGCATCGAGGACGAACTGGATGACCTCCGCAGCGAGCTTGAGTCCCGCGAGGCGGAGATCGAGCAGCGCGAGCAGCTTCTCACCGAGTCTTCGTCTGAGATTCACACCGAGCGGTCGCAGCTGCGGGAGGAACGGGACGCCCTCCTTGCCCAGCAGCGGGCGCTCGAAGCCAAGCACGCCGAGCTTGAGGAAAAGGAAGCCAGCGAGAGCGAGCGGGTCGCGGTGGTCGACGAGATGCAGGCGAGGCTCGAATCCGCCGAAGCCGCGCTGCGCACCGAGCGCGAACGTCGTGAGGCCGAAGCCGAGAAGCTCCGCCACGAGCAGGAAGAGCTGGCAACCCGCGAGAGTGAGCTTGCCGCCCACGCCGCCGAGCAGGGCAAAGACACGCCCGAGATCCTCGAACTGGCGGCACAACTCAAGGAAGCGCAGAAGCTCGCCCACCAGCGCGCCGACGAAGCCGAGAAGCGGGCAACCGAGGCACAGCAGCACACGATCAAGCTCGAGTCCCGTTGCCGCGAACTCGGCGAGCAGTGCGATGTCGTCCGCAAGGAGCTCAAGGGCACCCGCGAGCAGGCCCGCCGTGTCGAGCAGGAACTCCCCCAGCGGATCGTGCAGGAGCAGCTGCGGATCAACCGCGCCGAGCAGGCGCGGCGGAGTGTTGGGATCGGGCTCACCTGGCTTTGCGCGGTCGTGACCGCGGGTGCTGCGGTTGTCGCGGGGATCAACAGCGACCCAACACAGGCCGCACTCATGCTCGGCGTGACATTCGCGGCGTTTTTCTTCGGATCCCACGCGCTGGCGGGGCGTTTGTTTGACGCCCCCGCGATCGTGATCGGGCTGATCGGCGCGTCGTTTGGTTGGTGGTTCCCGATGTGGTCGCTCGCGGTTGCTCAGGCGCTGACAACATGGTCGCTCCCGCTCGATGCGCTCCCGGTCGCGGTAGTGGCTGAGTTGCCGCAGGCGGTCTCGGTCGCGACGGCGCTGCTCACCCTCACCGTCGGCATCTTCGCGCTCACCTGGTCGGGCTCGCTGCTCTTCCAGATCGGGAGCGTCTCGGTGTTCGCCGGCGGGCTCGCGCTCTTCCCGGATGAGTCGGGCTTTGCTCTTGCCGCGGCAGCGGTGATCTGGCTTGTCGTCACCGGGACCGGATTGACACGCTGGGCCTCGCGGGCTGCCGGGGCTGTGGGCCCGACCGCGGCCCCCAGAGGGCTCGCATTGGCGGGTGTACAGGCCGGCGGGCGGGCGCTCTAGCCCATCGCCGAGTCGTGCATGAGAGGCACCGTGGGCTGAATCTCTCGAAGGGCGTGCCCGGCTCTTTCCAAGGCGTAGCCGACTTCGTCGCAATCTGGTGAGACCCCGGTGGCAAGTGGGTCACACCTGCCGCGCGGCGAGCTCGATTGCCCTTGCATTGTGGCAGTGCTCTTCAATAATCCAACCCGGCAGACGGAGTTGTTGCCTACCGTCGGCAGCACAGGATGTTGGTGGGCTGGCTGTGCGACCGGGCCTAGGAGCGAGACAGTCTTCGATAACCCAAAGCGGTCGCGCAGGCTTTGCGCAAGTCACTGACATATCAGGCTTTTGCACGATTTTTGCGTAATAGCACGCATCGACGGAGAACCGTACGGGTAAGATGGGCGAACCGCCTAAGAGACGGTGCGGAGGTCAGGACGACTTCTGCTCAGGGACATCAGGGAGAGAGATGAATATGGCCTACCCCACAGAGTATCAGGACGCTGAGCACCGCCGGGCACTCGGTACGTTGATGAACGACCTCGAAGCCTTGCCGCCCATCCAGCCCGAGGGAGCTACTCAAGCCGAGGGATGTACCGACGCGATGAATCCCGACGAGGTCTCGTGCAGCTCTGACGCTGGCGTACGCGCCGTGATCGGTGAATCCGGAGCCGAGATCCACCTGCGAGCGGTGAAGCGGATGGATGTTGAAGTGGCTCAGCAAGCGGCGAACTGAGCGTGTTCTGACCGAGAGGTCCGGTCGGGAAGAGCCCGCGAGCATCAAGATATGGCCAAAAAGCAGAGCGGCCGTGCCCGGAAAGGCACGGCCGCTCTTGTTGACGTTTCAGACACGACCGATGTCGCGTGTGTTTTTACTTTTGCTCGCGGATCGGTGGCAGATCAGCACCGCATTGGGGGCAGATCTTTTCGTACGCCCCGTGGCCGGTCATCGCTTGGTAGAGCCCGCACTCCTGGCACTTGGCGGCACGCAATGCTTCGATGGTGCCGCAGTCCGGGCAGGTGTCGATATCGCGTCCCTCGGTGTCGGTCCCGCGTTTCCAAGAGTACCCCAGCCCACACTCGGAGTTTCCACACTTGAAGTGGAGGAACTCGGGCGTGCCTTCGTTGGAGGTCGCTGAGGGCTTGCTCATGAAGTTGATGAGCAGGTAGCCCGCAGCTCCGAGGCAGAGCACCACGATGATTATCTGAAGAGGCTTCGACACATGAGTTCTCCGCGACCAGCGTGACAAGTCAGCCGGGCGTGTGTTGATGAAGTGGACACCGAATCATTCGGCGAGACAGAATCAGTTGCCCCAGAACTCCTCGTGTCCTTTGTAGTCGGAGTTCCAACGACGCATGGACCTCTCGTCCTGCTTGATGAGATCGGTTTTCTTATGCACCGCGATGTGTCCGTCGGCAAACGCGATCTGCGCGCCGCCCGAGTGACGCTCGGAGGGGTGCGCGATTTCGCCGGAGGCCTGCGCGGTGAGCCACTGGTCCTGGGCTCCGTCGGTCGTTGTGTCGCCGATGACAATCATGTCCGAGGGCTGGGCGATGGTTGCTTCGCTGCGCTCCCAGTAGTACACGGCACCCTTGTTGATGCCTCTGGGAAGCGCGACGTGTCCGCCGAGGCCGAGGAACGGTTCGCCCTGCTCCTTGCGCGGGAAGTCCTTGATGCCCCAGCCGTTGAATCCGTACGACGAGTACCAGAACCGACCGCTCTTGGTGCGGGCATCGGGATCGCCGCCGAGGACACGGCCGTCGAGCACGGCTTCGCCCGGGAGGTGGCCGAGATACTCAGCGGTGATGGGCGGATTGCCGTTGCGGAGGGTATTGACGACGTTGGCGTTCCGCCATTCGTAGTCCCACTGCGCATCCTTGATCGCGGTCGGGCAGTAGAAGACGTCCTGGTTGAAATCGCTGAGGTACACGCGGGCACGCGGGAGCCACGCGGCAACCTGCAACTGGCCGTTCGACTGGGCGTGGTCACCCGTGTAGTACTCCTTGTTGTCGTTGAGGTACCCCATGGTGCCCTGCATGATCTGTCGTGCACCCGCACCACAAACGATTGTCCGGGCGGCGTCACGGGCCTTGCCCAACGCGGGGAGAAGAATGCCGATAAGTAACGCGATAATCGCGATTACCACCAGCAACTCGATCAATGTAAAGCCCTTCCGTCCGGTCATCGTTGACTCCTTCACTATCCCCGGTGTTTTTGTGTCCATGCGGAGCAGTGCAGAAGGCACGTCCGCGCTTCGTACGAATCCCGATTGACCCGGTTTTTTTCCTCCGCAGGCGAAAATACCAACGGCGGCAACTCCGGATACTTGGTCAGCGTACACCTTTGCTGTAGAATGTACAAGTCCATTCGGGCGAAAGTGTGGATCGGATCTGGATATGGAGAAGAAGACAATGAAATCTGTTATTGGTGCGGCGGTCATCCTCTCGGCGTGCGCGGCCTCGACCCAGGCGCACATCCTTCAGATTATCTTCGGGATGCGCGGCACCCACGTTGTCCCCGCGACCGACAGCACCGCCCGGGCCACAGGAACCCTCTCCTACAGCCACCACACCTTCAGGTACGACATCGATCTGGTCGTCTCAGGAATCGCGCTGGAGGACCTCCTCGGCACCGGCCCCAACAGCACCCCGCTGCACATCTACCACGGAAAGCCCGGTGAAAACGGGGATATCATCCTCGATCCGTCCTTTTTCACGGATTTCTACCAGGACGGGGACAACATCCGCCTGACCGCGGAGACCCTTCGCCTCGGTGGCGACCAGGGGGCGTTCTCCTCCAGCATCTTCACCAACGAAGAATGGCTCTTTGGCGGGAGCGTCTATATCCAGCTCTATACCACCCAGTACCCCAACGGCGAGATCCGAGGCCAGTTCCCGCTCATCACCAAGCAGTTGGGCGGCTTCGGGCTCCGAGGCCAGGTCGATCTCGCCAGCCCGCCGTCGCCGATCCCTGCTCCCGCGGCACCGCTGGTGCTCGCTGGGCTTGGTCTGCTCTCGTTCCGTCGGCGCCGGTGAGTTGCGATTCTGCCCGGCACGCGGGCAGAAAACGGATGGAAAAGCAGCACGCCCGGATAGAGACGAAATTTCCAAAAAAGCGGCTCGCCCGTCCCCTGAGGGAGCGGGCGAGCTTCGCTTTTCGGCGACGGCTGGGAGGCGGTGGTGGATCGCCCCGTCGCCGGGTGGTGGGACCCGGTGAACCGGGCGGCCTCGACTTGCTCGGCGCGCCCGGCTCGGAATGGCCTCTCACCGGGCGTCATGCCCGGAGGAGGCCGAACTGTCGTGAGCCCAAGAGCCGTCGGCCGTGCGGGCGCATCCCTGCGTGCAGCGGGCCGAACGGGCGAGTCCTTTCAGTCCTCGGCTCCGTGACTCGTCAGGGCGGTTTCCCGCCCGTGCGTCCTTGCAATGCCCGGACCGTTCCGGGCCTCTCTTTCACGCCGCCGTCCTTGGCGGTGGGTGTCTTCGTCTCTCGCCCACATGCTCAATCCTGACGCTTGCGGGCGGCCATTTTGGCGATCAACTCGGGCAATCTGGCGAGGCGTTCCTTCTCTCGCTCCAGCCAGACGGCCCGGTCGTGGATCTCGAGCCGACTCTTGACCCCGATCACGACGACCTCGCCGTCCAGACCCGTCAGCTCCAGGTGTTTGCGGGGCACGGTCACCCGGCCGGTGGCGTCCATCTCGATTTTCTCGGAGAGGCTGAAGAGCAGCAGCTCGATTGCTTCGGTGTCCGCATCGGGGATCAGTGTGTCTCCCCATTGGTCGGAGAGATCGTCGAAGGAGACCTCGGGGATCATCCAGAGCACGCCCGGGCCTCGGGGCATGCTGACCCAGGCCGGGCCGAGTTTCCCCACTTCGAGGGCTGCACGAAACTTGGCCGGGACCGCGAGCCTGGATTTTTTGTCTATCGTGACTTCTGCTTGTCCGATAAAGCTCACAGGTGTTGATCTCCGGGGCCGTGTCCATGCGTGGGATTGTGCCCCACTTTGCCCCACCTGTCAACACCTATTGGGCGGATCTGGGAATAAGTTGACAAAACCAGCAAAACCCGGTGTAAAGATCGGGAACTGGAGGCGAGTTTTCCACATGGAGACTTGGGAATGCGGGGGCATGTGGGAGTTCCGCCCAAGCAGGTTTCTGGCCCGGCCGATACGCTTGCAGGCGTTCGCTCGTTGGGGTGCTTGAAGGAGTCAGTGCATGGCTGGGAGCACCCATCCTCTTAGTGGGTTCGCGCTGTTGCGAACCGGGCTGTACCTGATGACGGCTGCGCACGACGATGTTCGGGCGGGGGTGATTGTCCGGTCGGTGCAGCCGTGCAGCGAGGACCCGCCGCTGCTTTGTGTGGCGGTGCGGACGGGCCATCCGATCGAGCCGATCATCCGTGATGCCCGGTGCTTTGCGGTCTGTCGGCTCGATGAGGCTGACAAGCTGGCGTTGCGGAAGTTCGCGTCCGATGTTCCGTTGGACGAGCAGAACCAGTTCGACGCGATCCCGACCCAGCGGCTGGCGACGGGGGCGCCGGTGCTCCGCCGATCGCCTTTGGTTTTCGACTGCGAGGTGGTCCGGCACTTTGACCTCGAGGCAGAGTCTGAGCTGTATATCGGGCATGTGGTCGCGTGCCGGGTTGCGGCTGACTATGGCATCGCGCACGAAACCGTGTAGAGTTTCGGTATGCGACACGTTGCGGCCTTCAGATATCACGGATTGGGTGTTGTTTCGACGCTGCTTCTTGCGGTGATTGTGTGCATTGCGCCGATGGGTTGCGCCCACGGAGTCGGGCCGTACCAGCCGGTGCAACTGGCGGCGGGCGACGCGGCGATCTACTTCTACCGGCCTCGGTCGCTGTTGAGCCCCGGGCCGGTCCTGGCGTTTGTGGATCAGGTCGAGGTGGCCAGGCTCCGTCGCAACACGCACGCGGTGGTGATCGTCGGGCCCGGCGAACACCTTGTCCGCGTGCAGCGTCGGAGCGACGCGACCAGGCTCGTGCGCCTCGGTCCCGGCGAGAGTCTGTACCTCGAGGTCGGGGCGGCGTTGCTCGGGGGGAAGGTCTCGCTGAGCGACCCCGGCGAGCCGGTTGCCAAAGCGAGGATCGTGCAGACCCGGGCGATGGTGCTGCCTGTGAAGCTCGAGCCGGCGGATTGAGCGGGAGCGTATTGCGGAGTTCTGCTTTACCCATGCGTGAAGGGTTGAGACTGGAGCTTTCGGGTATTCGAGGGTGTGCCTTGTCCCCTCGCTTGCGCGAGGGGCTCTACGTAAAGGAAAGGAACGGAGTAGAGCCCCTCGCGCAAGCGAGGGGACAGCGGCGGCAGAGCAACCCGAAGAAACACAAGAACGCAGACGGCTCCGGCTCACTCACAACGCGAGGGCTGTGCGGCGTCCAGGCACTGCTGTATGTGCGTGCGCATGGTGTTGTCGAAGACCGATTCGGCGAACCGCTCGGCGTTGGCGCGGCAGGCTTTGGGGTCTTGCGGGCAGGCGGATGCGGCATCGGTGATGGCGCGGGGATCGGCGTCGGCAAAGAACACCCCGGTCTTGCCGGCGACGACGGTATCGAGCGCCCCGCCGGCGTGGCGTGCGACCACCGGGCAGCCGCAGGCTTGGGCCTCGACCGCGGTGATGCCGAAATCTTCGATCTGCGGGAAGACGAGCAGCTTCGCGCGGCGGTAGAGGTCTCGGAGGTGTTCGTCGGTGACTCTGCCGCAGAACTCGACGCCGGCGGGTTCGTAGCGCTGGCGGAGCGCTGCCTCCATCGAGCCGCGACCGACGATGATGAGCTTTGCACCGGCGAGCTGGGCGGCTTCGGCTGCAAGGTCGGCGCGTTTGTAGGGCTCGAGCGCCCCGGCGAAGAGCCAGAACTCCTCGCCGGGGATGGTGTTGTCGGGTGTGAAGAACTCGGTCCGCACGGGGGGGAACACGACCTCGGCGTCGCGCCCGAAGCAGCGTTTGATCTCGGCTGCGGTGTGGGTCGAGTTGGCGAGGAAAGTGGTGACGTTGGCGGCGGTGGCGCGGTCCCACGCGCGGTAGGTGCTGCCGACCGTTGCCAGCCCGGCGGCGCGGAGGCGGTCGGGGATGCTCCGCCCCCCTTCGTACTCGCTGCGGACCGACCAGACGTAGCGCGCCGGGGCGTGGCAGTAGCAGAGGTGGGGCACGCCCGGCGGGGCGCGGAGCCCCTTGATCGCGGCTGAGCTTGTCGAGATGAGCAGATCGACGGGGGTGTGTTTCTGTCGAGTCCGCAGCTTGCGCGCGAGCGACCGCACCGCGAGCGGGTACATGGGCAGCAGCCAGCGCCGCCAGGTATCGGGGAGTGCGTTCAGCGGCGAGATGCAACGGGAGAGGGTGTCGATGGTCGGGGCGAGGGGGCGGCGGTCGTCGAACATGGTGTAGAGGCGGTCGATGCGTCCGGTCTCGAGAGCGAGCGCGGCGAGGCGTTCGAGGACGGCCTCCCCGCCGCGATAGCCGCAGAGCCAGTCGTGGGCGAGGGCATAGCGCGGCCCCGAGTGGTCGCGGTGGTGGTGGGGGTCGGGTTGGGGTGGGTTGTCTACCATCGCCGATGCCAGAATCTCCCGGATCACATCCCGAGTGCGGCTGCACGGCGTCGGGCGCTGTCGGCTCGACGCGCGACGGCACGTTCCGCAGCGACGCCAACCGGTATGGGCTTGATTATGCCACCGAAGCGGGGCTGCTGCCCGAGCCTCCGGTTCGGATCATTGATATCCACGCCCACATCCACGGCCGCGCGGCGGCGGGGGTGTGGGCGCGTGCGGCCGATCTGTTCGGTGTCGAGCGTGTCTACACCATGTCGCAGCTCGCGGGGGCCGAGGCGGTCCGCGAGGCTCTCGGCGATCGGGTGCGGTTTATCGCGTTCCCGGATTGGGCCAACGAGGACCGGGAGTCGGTCCATCGTGGGGGATACCTCGACGCGATCGGGGAGTACCGCGAGCGGTTCGATGCGCGGATTGTCAAGTTCTGGTCCGGGCCGACGTTGATTGACTATGCCGGGGGTGACCCGGCGGACGTTGTCGAGTTCGACAGCGCGTGGCGGGTCCGGCAGGCGGAGCTTGCGACCGAGCTTGGGATGATGTTCATGGTGCACATCGCCGACCCGGACACGTGGTTTGCGGCCAAGTACACCGACGCCAAACGGTACCGCAAGAAGCGGGATCATTATGCTTCGTTTGAGCGGATGCTCGAGCGGTTCGGGCAGCCTTGGATCGCGGCCCACATGGGGGGATGGCCGGAGGACCTAGACTTTCTCGATGGTTTGCTCGATCGGCACAGCAATCTGTATCTGGACACCAGCGCGACCAAGTGGGTGGTGCGGGCGCTGGGGCAGCACGCGACAGCGCGGGTGGTCCGGTTCTTTGAGCGGTGGCGTGGCAGGGTGCTCTTTGGGTCTGACATCGTGACGATGGACGCGCACCTTGCTGCTGGTAGTGGGGGGAGCATCGGCACCAAGGGCGAGCAGTCGAGCACCGAGGCCGAGGCGTTTGATCTCTATGCGAGCCGGTACTGGGCGCTGCGGACGATGTTCGAGACTGACTATGTGTGCGAGAGCCCGGTGGTCGATCCGGACCTACACACGAGCGACCCGGCCCGGTACGACGCGAAGGCGGCACCGATGCTGCGGGGGCTGTCGCTCTCGCGGGAGGTGCTGGTGGAGCTGTATCGGACGACGGCTGAGTCGGTGGTCGAGGCGTTCGTGGCGTCGGGGTAGCAACGCACGACATCGGCTGGCAGTGGGTGGCGGTTGTCCCCTCGCTTGCGCGAGGGGCTCTATATAAAGAAAAGGAACGTAGTAGAGCCCCTCGCGCAAGCGAGGGGACAACCGCGACAGTGCAATCTGAAGAAACACAAGAACGAAACTGTTCTACCGGCCGCTGGCGTTGGCCCGGCCGCGGGCGGTGCGGGCGGCTTGTTCGAAGACGTGCGACAGGATCGCAGCGGCGGCTTCGTCGTGGGGGATGGAGATGCCGGCGGTAAAGCGGGACGCCCCGAGCAGGTCGGCAAAGCCTGGCGTCGAGGAGAGCAGGCGGACCGACCCGCCGCGGACGCTGCCGCCGAACGTGCGGTCGCCGGGCTTGCCCGAGGGGAGCATGAACGCCCCCCCGCCGTAGAGCCCGATCTCGCCGCGGGACAGGACCGCGGCCTGGATGGTCGCGGTTGAAGCGGTGGGCTCGATGGGCGTCTTGCCCGGCTTGGGCGCGACGAACATGCGTATCCGGACGATCGTCCCGACAAGATCGTCGAACGACTCGGCCCGGTTGAGGTCGCCGAGCGGGATATCGGAGAGGTACAGGTCGGCGGTCGAGCGGTCGGTGGCGGTGTAGCCGCTGGAGACCACCCGGGGCACGAGGACCGAACCATTTTCGAACGATTCGAGGCGGACGCCGGAGGTGTGCATGAGCCGGGAACAGCCCGAAAGGCCGCCCACAACCCCCACAACCCCCCCCACAACCGCGATGAGGGCACACCACATGAACATCTGCCTGCCTTTGGGACCGGTCTGGAGCATCTGCGGAGGATACCCGCCCCGCAATCTGCGGGTTTTCGGGAAACCTCAGGGCGGTTGGGCCGTTACACTAGATGAAGGACAGCAGGCCGCACCGGGAACGCCCGCCTGTGCTCTTTGAGGAGCGACAGGCCGCGAGACACCCGGCCGCGGCGAACGGCCGATTCACCAACCGGAGGCCACGCCGATGCAAACCCATGCCATCAACCACGTGTTCGTGCTCTTTGCCGCGGTCGGCTTCGCGGTCGCAGCCCCCGGTGCCGCTGCCCAGAGCCATTCCAGCGGCTATTCCGCCAGTCAGCACAATGGGGGTCGAGGGATTCCTGTGCGCGGGTTCGGCGTGCAGGGACAGCGGGCGAGCCTGCCCGGGCTGAACCGCTCCGGCGGCTCGCTGCTCAACCGGCAGATCACCCTGCCCGGGCTCAGCCCGACCCAGCCGAGAGCCGGGGGCACCGCGGACGTCGCTGGGCATCCCGGGTATATCTATGGCGGCCGAGGTGCCGACGGCATCCATATCGGCGGTGCCTACGACGACGGCGACCTCTCGCTGCGGCTCCACCTCGGAAGTGGGGGGAGTGGGGCGGTGTTGCTGCCCGACGGGCGGGTGTACTACCCGGCCGGTGGGGGTGGATATGCCGCCGGGGTCTACACGCAGGGCACATACCTCCACACGGGCCTCCACACAGGTCGGTACGGCTACGGGGCGTACTCCAACCCGTACTGGTACTACGACTCGGGGCGGTACTGGTCCAGACGCCCGGTCGATGGCGTGCTGAACCGGCAGCTCGACCCGACGCTGCTCATGCGGCCGCAGCCGTTACCAGCCCAACCGGTCGAACCGGTGCGGGAGCTGACCGCCCTCGAACGCGCCCGGGCGTTCCTGAAGGCTGACGAAGCAGAGAAAGCGGTCACGGCGTTCCGCGACCATCTGGACGAGGACCCCGAGGATGTCAACGCGATGCGCAGCTTGGGGCTTGCGATGCTCGATGCCGGGCGGCTGAGCGATGGGACCGCGATGGTCGCGCTGGCGTACCGCACCGATGCGATGCTCGCCCGGAAGCCGGCTGATCTTGACGAGCTCGGGCTGGGCGCAAGGCGGCACGATCGGCTGTTGTCGCGGGTGCTGGCGTACGCCAAGCGGACGGATGCGGGTTCTGCGCACCTTGCGGGGGTGGTGCTGCTTCAGGCCGAGGGCAAGGTTGCGGGGGCAAGCCGGGTGCTTGATCGGGCCGAGCGTGCGGGGTTGGATGAGGACATCGTGGACGCGCTCCGGCGGGAGCTGGGGACGCCGGCGCACCGGTGAAGTACGATTGTTCGTGCGGTTTCTGTCATGTTCTCGTGCTTTACCGGTTCGGCCGGGTTTGACGAATCATGGGAGGCACCCTCCCCCCAGCCCCCTCCCGCGGGGCGCGGGAGGGGGAGCAGGAAGAGGTCGTGCCGGGGGAGCATGTGTCATGGGTGTGTTAGGTCAAGTCGGAGGCGGGTGTCTCTTGTCTCTGTGACCTGCGCGCCTACTGTTGAGGCCCGTTGCGTTGTGGCAACGGGCACAACGTGAACCGTAAAGACCACGATGCCGATCGCCCCCAGGCCGGGGACGGTCGAGCCGGGAGCCTCGCTGAGGGGCACGCCCGGGGCACGAGTGGGAGGTAGAGATCGATGGCCAAGAAAGTAATTGTCAAGACGTTTAAACTGATGGCGCCCGGCGGGACCGCGACGCCTGCGCCGCCTCTGGGGCCGGTGCTTGGTGCCAACCAGGTCAACCCCGGGCAGTTCATTCAGCAGTTCAATGCCTCAACGGGTCACCTCAACGGCAAGCTCGTCGGGGTGGTGGTGACGGTCTTCAGCGACCGCACATTCTCGTTTGAGGTGAAGAGCTCTCCCGCGTCGGTCCTGATCAAGGACGCGGCGGGGATCGAGAAGGGATCGGGCGTGCCTCACACCGAGAAGGTGGGCAAGATCACGTCGGATCAGGTCCGCAAGATCGCAGAAGAGAAGGCTGCCGATCTGAACGCCGGCAGCACCGAGGCTGCGATGCGCATCATCGAAGGTACCGCTCGCTCTATGGGCGTCGTGGTGGAGGGCTGAACCGATGGCAACCAGACTCACCAAACGTACCAAAGCCAACCAGGAACTCATCCCCGCTGAGCCGCTGCCGATGGGCGAAGCGATCGCGGCTCTCCGGAAGTTCAAAGCGCCCAAGTTTGACCAGTCGGTCGAGGTCGCGATGTATCTGGGGATCGACACCCGCCAAGCCGACCAGAACCTCCGTGGCTCGGTCAGCCTGCCCAACGGGATCGGCAAGTCCAAGCGGGTCATCGCGTTCTGTCAGAGTGATGTCGCGCCCGACGCGCTCGCGGCCGGGGCGATCAAAGCCGGCGCAGAAGAGCTGGTCGCGGAGATCGCTGGCGGATGGATGGATTTCGACGTGGCGATCGCCAGCCCGGACATGATGCGGGTGGCGTCGAAGCTGGGCAAGGTGCTCGGCCCCAAGGGGTTGATGCCTTCGCCCAAGAACGGCACGGTGACCCCCCGGGTCGCCGAGGCGGTCAAGGAGTTTGCTGCGGGCAAGGTCGAGTTCCGGGCGGACAAAGCCGGGAACGTGCACGCGGTGATCGGGAAGATGAGCTTCGAGGACAAGTCGCTCATCGAGAACCTGGAACACTTTGTCGAGACGATCGAGAAGGCCAAGCCCTCGTCGGTCAAGGGTATTTACATCAAGAAGATCTCCGTCAGCGGGACCATGACCCCCGGCGTGCAGATCGCGTATTCCAACATCGAAACCGCCTGACGCCTCGGGAGGACGAACCATGTCCAAGACAGTCAAATCCATGATTCTCCAGGACTACGCCGATCGGTTTGGCGAGGAGTCCGACGTCGCGGTGATCAGCATCCGTGGCGTGGAGGCCAACGACAACAACGAGTTCCGGTCGAGCCTTCGCAAGAAGGACATCAAGGTGACGATCATCCGCAACACGCTTGCGAAGCGGCACTTTGCGGGGACCGCGCTCGAAGGGCTTACGCCGGTGCTCGAAGGACCGTCGGCGCTTGCCTACGGCGGTGCGTCGGTCGTCGAGATCGCCCGCGAGCTTGTCGAGCTGATCAAGACCTTCCCGCACGTGGAGCTCAAGGGCGCGATGCTCGACGGGGAGCTGTTTGAAGGAGCGGCGGGCGTCGAGGCGCTGAGCAAGTTCCCGACGCGCGAAGAGGCGCTGGGGCAGACGGTCCAGCTCTTCCTGAGCCCGGCGCAGAAGCTGGTCTCCAGCATGGTCGGGCCGGGTTGCAAGATCGCGAGCCTGGTCAAGACGATCGAGGAGAAGCTCGAGAAGGGCGAAGCGATCGCCAAGGTCGGTTGAGAAACGGTCGGCTGAGATATGCACGACGAGTTGAGAGACGGTTTACCACACGCATCGTCGTCTGACTGGCCCGGTTAGAGAGCCTTCGAGTGCTCCGGGTTAAAGCGCCGAATGGTTCGGCCCCTCTCAGGCGAGATCACCAGCCCCCACACGGGGCGTTCGAGAACGAGGAAGCACCATGTCTGATGAAGCAGCAAAAGAGTTCGAGGCAAAGATCAAAGAGCTCGGCGACTCGATCGCCGGCCTGTCCCTGAAAGAGGCGGTCGACCTGGGTGACTACCTCAAGGACGCCTACGGCATCGAGCCGGCAGCGGGCGGCGCGGTCATGATGGCCGGCCCGGCAGCCGGCGGCGGCGAGGAAGAGGAGCAGACCGAGTTTGACGTGATCCTCAAGCACCACGGTGGCGAGAAGATCAAGGTCATCAAGCTCGTCCGCGAGGCAACCGGTCTGGGTCTCAAGGAGGCCAAGGGGATCGTGGACGCCGCGCCCAAAGCCATCAAGGAAGGCCTGGGCAAGGAAGAGGCCGAGAAACTTCTCGAGGCTCTCAAAGAGGCCGGTGCGGACGCCGAGCTCAAGTAATTCGGTCTGAATCGGTAGACCAGAATCCCACACACCCGGGGTCGCAAGGCCCCGGGTGGTGCTTTCGAGAGCTTTTGTACAAATCTAGAGCTTTCCTGAGTATAATTTGCACATTTTCCGGTGGCTATCTGAATGCCAGCCGGATACACTGGTGGGTTCGGGACCGACCGGCAAGGGTTGATGCCTGTTTGGGATGCGGGTGAGCGCAGCGATTCGAAATAAAGACACCAGATGAACGACCGGCGTTCGGGCGTGCGGGGCACGCCCGAGACCGGTGATGTTGCATCATCGCGAGGTAGCTGATGACGGCCAAAACTGTGCGCGAGAGGATTATCCGTAACTACTCGAAGCGTGGGGACGCCATCGGCATCCCCAACCTGACCCGGCTGCAGAGCGACGGGTACGAGCGGTTTCTCCAGGTGACCAAGTCGCCGGATTCACGGAATGGCGGGCTCGGCCTTGAAGCGCTGCTGCGTGAGGTCTTCCCGATCGAGAGTTACGACGGGACGATGCGGCTCGAGTACATCGCGTACGGGCTCGATGAGCCGCGATACACCTCTGACGAGTGCCGTGAGCTGCGCCTGACCTACGGCATGCCGTTCAAGGTCAAGCTGCGGCTGCACCGTGAGAACCACGACGGGCTGCCCGAAGAGGACATCTACCTCGGCGAGTTCCCGGTGATGATGGGCGGCGGCGAGTTCATCGTCAACGGTGCCGAGCGTGTCATCGTCAGCCAGCTCCACCGCTCACCGGGCGTAGATTTCTCGATCGTTTCCAGCGAGGGCGACCGCCCGCTGCACTCGGCGCGGATCATCCCCGAGCGCGGGTCGTGGATCGAGCTCGAGGTCACCAAGAAAGACGCGCTGGCGATGCGGATCGACCAATCGACCAAGCTCGCGGCGACGACCTTCCTCCGCGCTCTGGCCGGGCTCGCGATGGAGTGGTCGTACCTCGACAAGCACGTGGGCGACGACGAGCCGACCAAGGATATGAAAGCCAAGGCGGTGGCCTACGCGGCGCAGTACGCGACGACCGATGCGCTGATTTCGCTGTTCTACGAGGTCAGCGAGATCAAAGCAGCGGACGTCAAGCCCGAGTACTACGCGGCTTCGTCGATCGTTGACACCGAGACCGGCGAGGAGCTGATCCACGTCGGGCGCGCCCTCGGCGAGGAGGGCGCAGCGGCGGTTGTGAACTCGAACCTGAAGAAGGTCAAGGTGGTGGTCAACCCGTCGGACCCGCTCATCCTCAACACCGTTGCCGAAGAGCGGCTCGACCTCTTCGAGGTGGAGACCGAGTACGAGCGGGCGTTGCTGCGTGTGTATACCAAGCTCCGCCCGGGCAACCCGCCGCAGGTCGAGAAGGCGCGACAGCTCATCCGCGAGAAGTTCTACGACGACAATCGGTATCGTCTGGGTCGCGTTGGTCGATTCCGCATCAACCGCAAGTTTGATCTCAACGTGCCCGAGGAGCAGATGTTCCTGAGTGCTGAGGACTTCCTGCGTGTGATTCAGTATCTCTTGGACCTGCGGTCCAACCGCGCCGACCCCGAGACGGGTCGCCCTGTTGCGAACACCGACGACATCGACCACCTGGGCAACCGGCGTCTGCGGACGCTCGATGAGTTGGGTGTCGAGGAGCTCCGCAAGGGGTTCCTCAAGCTCCGCCGCACTGTGCAGGAACGGATGAGCGTCAAGGACCCAGACGAACTGGCGAAGATCGCGGACCTTGTCAACTCCAAGAGCATCTCGTCGGCGATCGACTTCTTCTTCGGTCGGAGCGAGCTCAGCCAGGTGGTCGACCAGACCAACCCGCTGTCGAGCCTGGTGCACGAGCGGCGGCTGTCGGCGCTTGGTCCGGGCGGTCTCAACCGCAAGCGTGCGGGCTTTGAGGTCCGCGACGTGCATATCTCGCACTACGGCCGCATCTGCCCGATCGAGACGCCCGAGGGCACCAACATCGGGCTTATCGCGTCGCTGGGCATCTTTTCCAGCGTGGACGACTACGGATTCCTGCGTACGCCCTACCGCCCGATCAAGAACGGAAAGCCCTCCGGCGAGGTGCTGCACCTGCGGGCGGACGAGGAAATGAAAGCGGTCCTCGCGCCGGCCGACACGATCGACGAGGACGGCAAGCTGCGCACCGGGATGCTTGTGGCGCGGGTGGACGGGGAGCTCAAGGAGGTTCCCGCCAACGAGATCGACTATGTCGATATTTCGCCGAAACAGATCGTGGGCATCTCGGCGGCGTTGATCCCGTTCCTTGAGCACGACGACGCCAACCGTGCGCTCATGGGTTCGAACATGCAGCGGCAGGCGGTGCCTCTGATCAAGATCGATCCGCCCTGTGTCGCGACGGGTATGGAGATGCCGGTCGGGATCAACTCGGGGATGGTCGTCCGCGCCCGCCGCAGCGGGACGATCACGGCGGTCGACGCCCAGCGCATCATTATCGACAACGCCGACGAGTACGTGCTCCGCAAGTTTGTCGGCCTCAACGAGCGCACCTGCCTCAACCAGAAGCCCATCGTCAAGATCGGGCAAGCGGTCGAGGAGGGGCAGGTCATCGCCGACGGGGCAAGCACACAGCACGGCCAGCTCGCGATCGGGAAGAACATTCTCATCGCGTTCAACACCTTCGATGGTTCTAACTTCGAGGACGCGATCGTCATCAACGAGAACCTGGTCAAGGACGACACCTTTACCAGTGTGCATATCGACAGCTTCGATGTCGAGATCCGCGAGACCAAGCTGGGCCGCGAGGAGTTCACCCGCGACATCCCCAACGTCAGCGAGAAGATGCTCGGCAACCTGGACGAAGCGGGGATCATCCGCATCGGCGCGCGGGTCGGGCCGGGCGATATCCTGGTCGGCAAGGTCAGCCCCAAGAGCAAGACCGAGCTCACCCCCGAGGAGAAACTGCTCCACGCGATCTTCGGCCGCGCTGGTGAGGACGTCAAGAACGACTCGCTCGAGGTGCCCGCGGGCGTGAAGGGCGTGGTGATCGGTGCCAACCGGTTCAGCCGGCGCATGCACATGACCGAGGCCCAGAAGAAGGCGCTCAAGAAAGAGATCGAGGTCTACGAGGAGGCGATGGACGATCAGGCGATCGCGCTGTTCCGCGAGATGATCGACGCGGTCAACGTCATCATCGGGACCGAGATGGTCGACCCGATGACGCGCCAGAAGGTCGGTGCTTCGGATATCCGCGAGGTTATCCTCGAACAGATCAAGACGTTCGACCTGCGGTGGGTCAAGGGCTCGAAGGACGCCAAGGCCGACGCCGAGGTTGTGTACAAGCAGTTCTGGCCCCGCGTCGAGGCGCTGGATGCCGAGAAGTCCCGCAAGGTCGCGCACATGAAGCGCGGCGACGAGCTGCCCACCGGTGTGCTCGAGATGGTCAAGGTCTACCTCGCCAGCAAGCGTGCACTCTCGGTGGGGGACAAGATGGCCGGGCGCCACGGCAACAAGGGTGTCATCAGCCGCATCGTGCCTCAGGAGGACATGCCCTTTATGGAGGACGGCACGCCGGTCGAGGTGCTGCTCAACCCGCTTGGTGTGCCCAGCCGCATGAACGTCGGGCAGATTCTTGAGCTGCACTTGGGGTGGGCGGCGCAGGTGCTCGGGTTCCAAGCGGTCACACCCGTCTTTGATGGTGCGACCGAGACCGAGATTCACGCCGCGATCGAAGAGGCCAACGAGCACGTCAGGACCAAGCTCAAGCACCACGAGGAGACCGCGACCTGGCCCGGCCCGCGCGAGCTGCTGGCGAAGATGCCCGTGGGTGGCAAGATTCAGCTCCACGACGGTCGCACCGGCGAGACCTTCCACCAGAAGACGTCGGTCGGCTTTATGTACATCCTCAAGCTGCACCACCTCGTGGACGACAAGATCCACGCCCGCGCCACCGGCCCCTACTCGCTCATCACCCAGCAGCCCCTGGGCGGCAAGGCCCGCACGGGCGGCCAGCGGTTCGGCGAGATGGAAGTCTGGGCGCTCGAAGCCTACGGCGCTGCCTACATCCTGCAAGAGCTGCTGACAGTCAAGTCCGACGATGTCGAGGGCAGGACCAAGATCTACGAGTCGATGGTCAAGGGCACCAACACGCTCGAAGCGGGGATGCCGGTGGCATTTGATGTGCTGTGCAACGAGCTCAAAGGGCTCGGCATGAACATCACGCTGGAGAAGAAGCAGTTGGAGGCGGGGAGTTTGTTGTAACCGAGGAGACCGGGGATGGTCGGCCTTCAACGTAAACAACTCGGACGCGTTGCGATCGTGGTTGGCCTGGCATTGTTGGTGTGGTTTGCTGTAGAGATGTTTCAGGAAGTTTGGCAAGGCACGGGTAACCCCATGTGGTTTGCATTCATCGGGGCGATTGTATTGAACTCGTTCGGAACATGGTTGATTCGAGGATCCAACGCCAAGCGATCACGCTGAGCGACGGAACAAAGAGAACTGCCGAGCAACGACGCGCGGAGATAACGACAAATGGCTGAGAACGTATACGAACGGGTGAACGACTACTCCTCTGTCAAGGTGACCCTTGCGTCACCCAACGACATCCGTGCGTGGTCGTACGGCGAGGTGAAGAAGCCCGAGACGATCAACTACCGCACCTACCGGCCCGAGAAAGACGGGCTGTTCTGTGAGCGGATTTTCGGGCCCGAGCGTGACTACGAGTGCGCCTGTGGCAAGTACCGCGGGACCAAGTACAAGGGCATCATCTGCGACCGCTGCGGCGTGAAGGTGACGCACAGCCGCGTCCGCCGCAAGCGGATGGGGCACATCAACCTCGCCAGCCCGATCGTGCATATCTGGTTTTTCAAGAGCATGCCGAGCCGTCTGGGGACACTCTTGGGCATGAAGACGAGCGATCTTGAGAAGATCATCTACTATCAGGATTATGTAGTCATCGATCCGGGCGACACGGAGATGACGTTCAAGCAGGTGCTTACCGAGGACGAGCACCGCCTCGCGGTCGAGAAGTATGGGAATGCGTTCCGCGCGGTGATGGGTGCTGACTCGATCCGCGAGTTGATCGAGCGGACCAACCTTGACGAGGAGGCCGAGACGATCCGGCAGGGGCTCCGCGAGACCCGCTCGCAGCAGAAGATCAAGGACTACGCCAAACGGCTCAAGCTGATCGAGCAGATCCGCAACTCCGAGAACGATCCGGCGTGGCTGGTGATGGACGTGGTCCCGGTGATCCCGCCCGATCTGCGGCCGTTGGTGCTGCTCGAGTCGGGCAACTTTGCGACAAGTGATCTCAACGACCTGTACCGCCGCATCATCAACCGGAACAACCGGCTCAAGAAGCTGATGGACCTCAACGCGCCCGACGTGATCATCCGCAACGAGAAGCGGATGCTCCAGCAGGCGGTTGACGCGTTGTTCGACAACGGCCGTTGCCGACGCCCGGTGCTCGGGTCGTCGAACCGTGCGCTCAAGTCGCTGACCGACATGATCAAGGGCAAGCAGGGTCGGTTCCGCGAGAACCTGCTCGGCAAGCGAGTGGATTACTCGGCACGCTCGGTCATTGTTGTCGGGCCGGACCTCAAACTGTGGCAGTGCGGCTTGCCCAAGAAAATCGCGCTGGAGCTCTACCAGCCGTTCATCATCCGCAAGCTCAAAGAGCACGGCCTGGCGGACACGATCAAGAGCGCCAAGCGGATGCTCGAGCGCCGCGACCCGGAGGTGTGGGACATCCTCGAGGAGGTCATCGACCAGCACCCGGTGCTGCTGAACCGCGCACCGACGCTCCACCGCATGGGTATCCAGGCGTTCGAGCCTGTGCTGGTTGAGGGCAACGCGATCCGGCTGCACCCTTTGGTGTGCGGCGGGTTCAACGCGGACTTTGACGGCGACCAGATGGCGGTCCACCTGCCGCTCTCTATCGAGGCGCAGGCCGAAGCGCACGTGCTGATGCTCAGCACCAACAACATCTTCAGCCCGGCGAACGGCAAGCCGATCATCTCGCCTTCGCAGGACATCGTGCTCGGTGTGTACTTTGTCACGACCGGGGTGCCCGACGATCGTCCGATCGAGCAGATCAGTCGGTACAAGGATCGGCACGAGGCGCTCCTCGCTCATGCGCAGGGCAAGATCGACATCCACGAAAAGATCGTTGTTCGGCTCGACGGGTTTACGTCGGTTGTCGAATCGCAGACCGGCCCGGTCGCGCCGTTGCCGGACAACGGACGGATCACCACCACGGTCGGCCGGATCATCTTCGGCGATATCCTCGCGCGGGGCATGCCGTTCTACAACTGCGTTCTCGGCAAGAAGGGGTGCGCCCGGGTCATCGACGATTGCTTCAAGTACTCCGGCAAGCCCGCGACTATTGACCTGCTTGATGACATGAAGACGATCGGGTTCAAGCAGTCCACGCTTGCGGGGCTGTCCTTTGGTGTCAATGACATGCGTATCCCCGAGGCCAAGCCCGAGATTCTCGCCGCGGCGCAGAAGAAGGTCGAGCGGGTCGAGAAGAACTACGACCGTGGCATCATCACCGAGCGTGAACGGTACAACCAGTTGCTTGACATCTGGTCGCACTGCCGCGAGGAGGTGACCAAGAGGTTGATCGAAACGCTCAAGAACGACCGTCGTGACGAGGATGGTAACTACACCGACATCGAGAAGAAAGAGGGCAAGTTCTTCCTCAACCCGGTGTACCTGATGTCCGATTCCGGTGCTCGCGGCAACGTCAGCCAGATGATGCAGCTGGCGGGGATGCGCGGCCTCATGGCCAAGCCCTCGGGCGAGATCATCGAGACCCCGATCCGTGCCAACTTCCGCGAAGGGCTGTCGATCCTTGAGTACTTCTCGTCGACGCACGGCGCCCGCAAGGGGCTGGCCGACACCGCGCTCAAGACCGCGGACTCGGGCTACCTCACACGCAAGCTGTGCGATATCGCGCAGTCGGTCATCATCGGTGAGTACGACTGCGGCTCGAAGCGCGGCATCGTCAAACGCGCCATCTACAAGGGCGAAGAGATCGACGTTCCGCTTTCAGAGCAGATCGTCGGCCGGGTCAGTGTCAACGCCATCATCAACCCGATGACCGACGAGGTCATTGTCGCGCAGAACGACATGGTGACCCCCGAGATGGGCGAGCGCATCGGAGAGCTCGGCATCGATTCGGTCATGGTCCGCTCGCCGCTTACCAGCGAGAGCCGGTCGGGCTGTTCCATGCTTGATTACGGCATGGACATGTCCACGGGTCGGTTCGTCGAAGAGGGGCTGGCGGTCGGGATCATCGCCGCCCAGTCCATCGGTGAACCGGGCACGCAGCTGACCATGCGGACGTTCCACACCGGCGGCATCGGACACCGCACCACGCAGGAAACCGAGTACCGCGTGGGCGTTTCGGGCACGCTTGAGCTCCGCGACTGTTCCGAGGTTCCCGTCGTCGATGACGACGGAAAGGACGCCCAGGTGGTCCTCAAGCGCAACGCCGAGATCGCGATTCTCGACGAGAAGGGACGCGAGCTCGAGAAGTACAAAGCCCCCTACGGCTCGTACCTCTACGCCAAGACCGGCGACGCGGTGAAGAAGGGCTTTGCGTTGGTCAAGTGGGACCCGCACCGTGCGCCGACACTCGCCGAGAAGGCTGGCGAGGTTCGATACGTGGATATCGAGCAAGGGCAGACCTACCGCGACGAGGACGCCGGGCAGGGTCGCAAGGCAAAGGTCGTGATCGAGCACAAGGGCGACCTGCGACCACAGATCAACATCGTCGACGCCGAGGACAATATTCTCGACTTCCACTACCTGCCCGCCAAGGCGCGTATCGAGGTCGAAGACGGCGAGATGGTTGTCGCTGGCAAGATGCTCGCTCGCCAGCCGCGCGCGGCTGCGGGTTCGGCCGACATCGTCGGTGGTCTGCCCCGAGTGACCGAGATCTTTGAGGCCCGCAAGCCCAAGGACCCGGCGATTATGGGGGAGATTTCCGGCCGCGTGGAGATTCACTCCGACAAGCGCAAGGGCAAGATGACGGTCCGAGTGATCTCCGAAGCGGGGATTGAGAAGGACCATCACATCCCCAGCGACAAGCCGCTCTTGGTACACACCGGGGACATCGTGCAGGCCGGTGAGGCGCTGTGCGAGGGGCCGCTGGTGCCGCACGACATCCTGCGGATCAAGGGCGAGGAAGCGCTCTGGGCGTACATGCTCGACGAGGTGCAGAACGTGTACCGGGCGCAGGGCGTGGTGATCAACGACAAGCACATCGAGCTGATCCTGAGCCAGATGCTCCGCAAGATCAAGGTCGAGAACCCCGGCGACACCGATCTCTTGCCGCAGGAGATCGTGGACCGGTTCAACTTCCGTCACCGCAACAGCGTGGTGCTCTCGATGGTCCGCGTGACCGAAGCGGGCGACACCGACCTGCGGGTGGGAGAGCTTTACCCGCGTGATGAGGTCCGCGAGGCCAACGCCCGCGCCGAGGGTGAGGGCAAGGAACCCGCCAAGGGTCGCAAGGGTCGCCCCGCGTCGGGTCGCACGTTGCTGCTCGGTATCACCAAAGCCGCGCTTTCGAGCGATTCGTTCCTTTCCGGCGCGTCGTTCCAGGAGAGCACGAAGGTGCTGACCGAGGCCGCTCTGCGTGGTGCTGAGGACGACCTGGTCGGGCTGAAGGAGAACGTGTTGCTCGGGCACCTGATCCCGGCGGGCACGGGCTTCCGTCGGTACCAGAACATCCGGGTGAAGTATCTCGTCGAGCCGCCGACCGCGAAGGAGGACAACGCCGACGCGATGCTCGCCGAAGCAGCCGCAGCCGCCGAGGCGCTGGGTGCCGACCGGGCCGATCCCATCGGCATGCCCCAGGTCGAGGTGCGTGATGTCTCGCTCGCCGAATCGGCCGCAGACGCGACGAGTGAGAACTAATCAGCGCAGCGTCTGGCTGCCCGGCGCTCTGCTGAACGCAAGATTTTTCCGCGGCCGACCGGTTCCCCCGGTCGGCCGCTATCGTTTTGCTCTTGGCAAAGCGCCCCGCCCATCCGCGACCGCCCGATCCGCTCACCCAGGCCGCGCTGCGCGCGCTCGGCGAGGGGCAGTACGAGCAGGCCGAATCGCTCGCGACCCGGGCGTTGGCCCGCGAGCCGCGTTCGCCGCAGGCGTTGGCTGCGCGGGCTTCGGCTCGCGTGCGCATGCGGCGTTACGCCGAAGCGGAGGAGGACATTCGGGCGGCGTTGCGCATCGGCGCGTCTGCCCCGCCGAAGTGGTCGGTGACGCTCGCGTTGGTCCATCGCGGCCGGGGGGAGTTGGATCAATGTCTCGCGGTGCTGCGGGAGGCGCACGCCCGCGCTCCTTCGTCGCAGATCGTGCTGGCGAATCTTGCGGAGATTCTCTCGACCCGTCGTGAGCATCAGGAGGCATACGACCTGCTGTTGCCCTTTGTGGTGAGGGGTGCGGACCGGCCGGGCTTGCTTGCGCAGTTCGGGCGTGCGTGCCGATTCCTGGATCGGGCGGCCGAGGCGGTCGAGCCGCTTGGGCGCGCAGCCGCGCGTGACGACCACCCGCCCGCGAGTCGGCAGCAACTGTTCTTTGAGCTTGGCGCGGTGTTCGACGTGCTGGAGAGATACGACGAGGCGTTCGCTGCGGTCAGCCGTGCCAACGCGCTGGAGTCACGCCGGTACGACATCGCGGGCCAGTCGGCTGCGATCGATCGGGTCATCGAGACGTGGACCCGCGACGCGGTCGCGTCTGCGCCGAGGGTGCGGGGCGCGGGGGCGGGGCTGGTCTTCATCGTCGGCATGCGCCGTTCGGGCACGACGCTTGCCGAACGCATCCTCGCGGCTCACCCGCTGGTGACAGCCGGCGGCGAGCTCCCGTTTCTGCGTGAAGCGGCCGGGCGAGTGGACCCGGACCCTGCGCAGCGGCTTGGCCTTGTGACTAATCTCGCCGCCTGCACACCCGAAGCTCTCGCTGCCGGTTCGGTCCATTACACCGACGCGATCGAAGATGCTCGTGGCGATGCAAAGGTGTTCACCGACAAGATGCCTGCCAACTTCAAGCTGCTCGGGCTTGCAGAGCTTGCGCTCCCCGAGGCCCGGGTCGTCTGGTGTCGTCGTGATCCGGCCGACACTTGTCTTTCCTGTTATATGCAGCCGTTCAACGACAACAGTTATTGTGCCGATCTTCGCACGCTCGCCCGCTATCACCACGATTGCGATCGGCTGATGCAGCATTGGTGCTCGCAGCTTGACCTGCCGATCTTTGAGCTTTCGTATGAGTCGCTGGTGGCCGAGCCCGAGCCGATGGTGGGTGCGTTGCTCGAGTTTCTTGGTTTGCCTTATGACGAGGCATGCTTGCACTTTGAGCGGTCAGCCCCTGTTGCCCGGACGGCGAGCACCGATCAGGTCGCCCGCGGGCTGTATACCACGGCTGTCCGTCGATCGGCGCAGTATCGGGCGCACCTTGTCCCGTTGTATGAGGAGTTCGATCGGCTCGGGAAGCAGGGGGGATGAGCGGCTGTCTCGAGTGGTGTGTGGCAAGACATTCTCTCGTGTGCCACGACCGTGTCGGTCGTGCGGGACCACCAGCACGGCCAAAATGGCCGTGGCACACGCGACAAGCTGTGGCACACAGAAGACGATTCGGCAAGGTGCGTTCTTCACCGGCCTACGCTCTGCCGACTGTCAAAGTCCTTTGGAGTCTCTCCCCATGGCCAAACGCCCCGACCTTTCCAGCACCCAGCGCAAGATCGTCAGCCGGTACTACGACAACCTCGACACGATCACGGTGCAGAAGCTCGCCGAGCTGGTTTCCGAGTTGTACCTCGCCGAGGGCAAGGCGGCCGATCGGCTCTGGAAGCGGGTCGAGACGGCCCTTGCCAGGACAAGTGTCGGCGACGCGACGGTTCGGCAGATTCTGGAGAGGCGCGACATCGCCGGGCTTGCAGCACTCGTCTCGAAGTTGACCTGACAACAGGAACCTCTGAATAATACCAGACTGGATTGTTCTTCATCGCTTCAAGCCGTATCAACGCGGGCTGGAAAGCCCGCCCTCCTGTCAACGCGGGCTGGAAAGCCCGCCCTCCTGATTGTTCAGAGGTTCCAACAGTTCATCCGAGGCTTCGCAGAGCCTCAGCCTCGGCGTCCATCGGGTATGCTGCGAGTTGGAACAAGGAGTTTCTCATGCGCATCTCGCTCGTTTTCTTTGCGGCTGTTTCCTCTCTCGTGACAAGTGCCGTCCGTGCCGACATTCGCCTCCCCGCGATCCTCGGCTCCAACATGGTCCTCCAGGCCGAGACCGACGCGGCTTTCTGGGGCTGGGCCGACCCGGGCGAGTTGGTCACGATCGCAGCCGATTGGCCCGGGGCGATCGCGGTCTCGGTCGTCACCACTCCCGAGGGCACCTGGCAGACGACCCTGCCCACGCCGGCAGCGGGGGGGGGCTACACGATCACCATCGCTGGCAAGAACACCCTCACCCTCACCAATGTCCTTCTCGGCGAGGTCTGGCTCTGCTCGGGGCAGTCGAACATGGTCTGGTTCGTCCGTCGCAGCAACAACCCCGAGGCCGAGATCGCAGCAGCCGACTACCCGGAGGTTCGGCTCTTCATCGTCGAAAATACGATCTCGCCTATGCCGCTCGAAGACTGCCGGGGCGAGTGGGTCGTCTGTTCGCCCGAGACGGTCGCCAACTTCAGCGCGGTCGGGTACACCTTCGGCCGGGTGCTCAACGAACAGCTCGGCACCCCCGTCGGGCTCATCGCGTCCGACTGGGGGGGGACGCCCCTCCATGCGTGGACGCGGGAGGAGGTGCTTCTCAAGTACGCTCCCCGGTTCCGCTGGGGGCTCGAATCGCTCCAGCTTCTCCGCGAGGAGCCCGAGCGGCTCGAGGCCGAGTACCAACGGGCGCTCGCCGCGTGGAAGGCCAAGCATCACATGGCCGAGCAGCTCATCTGGGCCAACACCGACTTTGACGACACCACCTGGACGATCATGGACCAGCCCACAGCCTGGCGCACCCCGGACCTCCGCGACTATGACGGCACCGTCTGGTTCCGCCGCGATATCGAAATCCCCGTATCTTGGGCTGGCCGTGCGCTCACCATCGAACTCGGCCCCATCGACGATCAGGACACGACCTTTTTCAACGGCGTCGAGGTCGGTGCCCACCGCGGGGCGGGGCATTGGAACACAGCCCGTCGCTATCGCATCGCCAGCGAGCTGGTCAAGCCGGGCCGGGCGGTCATCGGGGTCAGCGTGTTTGACACCAACAACGCCGGGGGCATGCATGGCAGGCCTGAACAGATGTTCCTCGTCCCCCGGGATGGCTCGGAGAGCGAACGGCTCAGCCTTGCCGGGCCGTGGCGGTACAAGATCGGGAGCAGCCCCGACGAACTCGCAAACAAGCCGCAGAAAAGGGGCATGGCCTCGAACACGCCGAGTGCGATTTATAACGGGATGATCGCCCCGCTCACGCCGTTGTCGATCCGGGGGGTGATCTGGTATCAGGGCGAGAGCAACCGCCGCTTTGCCCACGAGTATCGATCGCTCTTTCCTGAGATGATCACCGACTGGCGGGAGCAGTGGGGGGGGAGTGGGGAGAGTGGGGGGAGTGACTTCCCGTTTTACTTCGTGCAGATTGCACCCTTTACCTATCCCGGCGATGTGGGCGAGACGGCCGAGCTGCGCGAGGCGCAGTTGATGGCCTTGTCGCTGCCCAACACCGGCATGGTCGTCACGATGGATATCGGCGATCCGAACGACATCCACCCGGGCAACAAACGCGATGTCGGCGAGCGGCTTGCGCGTTGGGCGCTGGCGAAGACTTACAACCAGCCGGGGATCGTGTATTCCGGGCCGTTGTACCGGGATGTTGTGGTCTCGGGCAGTCAGGTGATTGTGCGATTCGATCACGCCGAGGGGCTTGTCTCGCGCGGCGGCGCGCTCAAAGGATTCGAGATCGCGGGTGAGGACCAGGTCTGGCGTGCGGCTGGGGCGCTGATCGACGGCGAGACGGTGGTGCTCTCTGCGTACGGCATCACCAAGCCGGTCGCGGTGCGCTACGGCTGGGACGATGACGACGAGCCCAACCTGTTCAACAGCGAGGGGCTGCCCGCGTCGCCGTTCCGCACGGACGACTGGAAGCGGGTGACGCAGCCTTGAGTCGTGGGGTCAATCGTCGTTCGGCACCCACAGCTCGCCGGGCTTGACCGCCGCGACCTGCGCGGCGCGATCGCCGGCGGCTTGCAGCAGCCGTGCCATGGGTTCGTCCACGTGCTCGCCCGAGATGTCGAACGTCGAGTGATGCACCGGCAGCAGCACGCGGCCGGGCATCGCGGTAAACATTTTCCACACCTGCTCGGGGGTGGCGTGGTGGTGTTCGCTGGGCGCGTAGGCACCGATGCCGAAGACCGCGAGGTCAACCGCGCCGACGGAGTCAAACTCGGTGGTCAGCGCGGTGTCTCCGGGCGCGAGGGTTCGGCGGGTGTTGCTCTCGATGAGATAGCTGTTGCACCCTCGCGCGACGTCCACCGCGGTGCGGCCGCCCCAGTGCTCGGGGCGCAGCGCGGCGATCCGCACGCCCCCGATTTCGAGATCATCGTCCAGTCCGAGTTCGATCACCCGCCCGAACCCGCGTGGGATCAGCCGCCGGGTGCGGCGTGAGGTGATGAGGGTGGTGCCCGAGCGGGCGAGCTGTTCGAGCGTGGGGCGGTCGAGGTGGTCGTAGTGGGCGTGGGAGATAAGGACGAGGTCGATCGCGGGCAACTCGCCGACCGCCGCCGGGGCCGAGGCAAGCCGCGCCGGGCCGATGGTTCGGCCGCCGATGCGTGGGCCGATCCGATCGCTGAGCACCGGGTCGATGAGGATCGTCAGTCCGCCTTGTCGCAGCAGCACCCCGCCGTGCCCGAGCCAGGCGGCGGCAAAGTCTGTGTCTGCGAGCTGGTGGAGGTCGTGTTCCTTCCCGGGCAGAGGGGGCGTTGGTCGGGCGGTATCGCGCCGGGCGTCCCGGACCGAATCGGCGACCATGCCCGGCAGCCTTCCGACGCCGAACTGCACCGCGCCCTTGGCCTTTCGTGCTGCCTTGCGGATGGGTTGGTTGCCTGCCACATCTGATTATTGGAGGCCCGCTGCGTCGGATATGCTGCGGGGATGATTCACCACCGGCACATCGTGCTGATCGTGCTTGGAAGCCTTGCGGTCGCGGGGCTGTTCCAGGGCTCGGGCTGCGCCGGCACCGGCGGTGGGGGTGGTGGGGGCAGTGGGGCGGCTGGGGGTTTGCACCTCCCGCGGCCGAGTCTCTATGCCGCCCGCGCCACGCTGCCGACGCTCTCCGGCCCGGCGACGACAGCTGACAACGTTCGTGTCGAGTTTCTCGCAGCCAACTCGACCGGCGCTCCGCTGTGGCTCCGCCGGATGTCGATCACGCTCTCCGTTGATGACGGCGGACTGGCGGCTGGGAGCTGGGAGGGCGACCGCCAGATCGACCCGGGCACGAGCCTGCTGTTGGATGTCAGCTTGCCCATGGTCGAGGGAGCCGAGATCGGGGTTGGTGTTGGAGGGGGCGATGAAGCGATCACCGTCCCCGGGGCGGGACACTCCGGGTCCCGACACGCGGCTGGGACGCTGACGGTCAAAGCTCGCTACGCCCGGTCCGGGCTGCTCGGGCTCATGGGCGGCGAGTCCTACACCTACACGCTGCCGGTGGTGTTTTTGCCAGCAGAGCCCACCCGGGACGGGACACTCCGGGTCCCGGTTCCGCCGGTCGATGGGCCGCCCGATCCCTGATTTGCCAGCCGGCGTTCTCTCCGTCAAGACACAGCTGCTGTTTTCTGGCACACTGTGGGCATGAGCAACACACCCCCCCTCGATCGTCGCGGCTTTTTTGCCGTTGCCGCTGCTTCTGCCGCTGCTGTCACCACGACCGCCACACACGGCGCCCCGGGTACCGGGCCTGCTGTTTTGCGTGGCCGCCGTCCGCTCGCTCCCGGCGACGACCACCGCGGGCCTTGCGTCATCGCGTCGGGCAACGGCATGAAGACCGTCGAACTCGCGTTCGACCTGCTCGCCAAGGGCAGGCGTCCGGTCGAATGCTGCGTGCGCGGCGTCAAGATCGTCGAGGACGACCCCAACGACATGTCCGTCGGCTACGGCGGGCTGCCCAACGAGGACGGCGTGATCCAGCTCGACTCGGCCTGCATGGACGGCCCGCTGCACCGGGCCGGGGCGGTCGGCTGCATCGAGAACATCAAAAACCCCGCGAGCGTCGCGCTCGAGGTGCTCCGCCACACCGACCACGTCATGCTCGTCGGCGAGGGGGCGACAAGGTTCGCTGTCCGCATGGGGTTCAAGGAAGAGGACCTCAACACCGAGAAGTCCCGCAAGGCGTGGAAACGCTGGCGGGCCAACCTCAACCCCGGCGACAAGTGGCTGGACAAAGACCAGATCATCAACTTCCCCGAACCATGGCGGCAATCCTCGACGCTCGACTCCGGCTCCCTCCCCCGCGCCCCGCGGGGGAGGGCTGGGGAGGGGGCGCCGCCATCGCTTCACCCCACCGGCGACGACTTCAACCACATCGCCCTCGACTCCTTCGGCAACCCCCACACCTACGGCACCATCCATTGCTCGGCCACCAACGCCGACCAGGACGTCGGCTGCTGCACCACCACCAGCGGCCTGAGCTGGAAGCTGCCCGGCCGCGTCGGCGACTCGCCCCTCATCGGCGCGGGGCTCTACTGCGACAACGCCGTCGGGTCGGCCGGTGCCACGGGCCGCGGCGAGAGCGTCATCCAGACCCTCGGCTCGTTCTGGATCGTCGAAGCCATGGCAAACGGCATGAGCCCGACCGAGGCGTGTCTCGCGGCGTGCAAACGCATCGTCGATCGCACACACGAGCCCCGCATGTTCGACGACAACAAACGCCCCCGCTTTAGCGTGACGTTTTATGCCGTGCGCAAGGACGGAGCCTACGGCACCGCGAGCATCCTCAAAGGAGGACACGCGGCGGTGTGTGTCGGCGAAGGGGCGAAGCGGGTGAGGAGTGAGTTTTTGTATGAGTGAGATTAACCAAGGAAAGAGGCCCAACGCGCCAGCGTGGGCTTGGGCCGCCGGAAGAACAGAACGCGAAGGCGCGGAGTTGGAACACAAAGGTCGCGAGGGAAGACGGGCGCGGAGGATGCGGATGATGGCACGGGAAAATCGGGTCTCACGCCGATGCCTTGCAAGAGTGTGGTTGGTCTTCGTTGCAAGTGGAATCGTATCGCTGTCCTTGTCTGGTTGCAGCCAACAAGAGCCGTCGCTTCCTTCCGGGCTAGTATTTGATGAATCGAGTGCTGGTCGATTCATTGGTGCTGCGAACAATATCGATCACGTCGAGATTCTTGTGCCAACAGCATTTCAGCGCAACTATGTTGACGATTATGCAGTGGAAGGTGATCTTGTGTTTGGTGATTTGAAGAGTGTCGATCCATCGCAATCTACATCGCATTTGTTCTTTGTCTTGCGAGCGAAGTCACGAGCTGTCATGGAGTACGGGACTTATGGCGAATGGCAGAAGGCTTTGATGAGCATGGGGGTAACATTGAATGAAGATGATGCTAGATGGCGATGAGCCATGCCACCCGCCGCATGGTGATACTTGTAGTGGAGATGCAAGATGAGTCGTCGGCGCACAGTACAATATCCAAGATGGCGATCTGAGGCAGAGGCATTCATCAATGCATTCGTTGCACCGACAAAGCGTCAACGGTATCTCTTCAAGCCGGAACTCCTGAGTGAGAACATCGCACATGATCTGGAGCGGTATCTCGACTCGCGACGGGCCATCGCAATCGGCAGCAAGGTGCATACATCGGGCGATATCATCGAAATCCTCACCGCAGCGTTGGGGAGCCTCGATGGCGGATACTGCCTCGTCGCGGGACCGTATTGTCCACAGCGGTGGCGAGACAATCGCGAGATTCCGCTCTCCGATCTCGTAGCTGATCAAGTGTGGTGGCTGAGCGATGTCCTGTTGTCGTTTGGGGGAGGCGCTGCGGGATTTTTTTCGGCGGAGGAATACACGACACCTACAAGGGCTCTCCTGCTGGCCCATGAGGCACAGAGGACACGAGCAATGCGTGCGTTGGATTCACTGCACGAGTCCAAGTAGTGCGGTCGGGATGGCTACGGCTTTGCGTGGCGGAGTAGTTTTAGCAATGCCACTTGTTGGCATCAGTGAGACAGTGATATGACTCAAAGGTTGCGGGTATTTGGATGGCTCCTCTGCACCGTGCCATTGATGGTCATTGCAATCGACCTTGCAGTGAACTGGCGGGATTATATTGTCCCTACTGGGTCGTATTTTTGGATACAGCATCTTCCGTTGGAGCTGTTCTTTGTGGCCGGGGTTGTGTGTGGGATCGGCGTAGTATGTTTGCTTCTATCTTGGGCGGGTCGCAAACGCTCTGCAACCTGGCGCTCGAAGGGCGCTTGTGGCAAGTGTGGATACGATCTGGCTGGCTTGGCACCGGATGCTGTATGTCCGGAGTGTGGCGAGATGCAAGAGTGATACTGGTGCTGCAGTGAGCGAGTGTCCAGGTGGGACGATGGAAGCGCACACCTTCGCCCCTCCGGGTCTCTATCGTCGAACGCGGCTCGGTCCCCGGGCTGCGCCAGGGGCTAGGGGCAGCACCCCCTCCGGGGGCGGGAAAGGCAGGAACGGGGACGCGGAAGGCAGAACGCGAGCCGGCCCGTGTCGGGCCGGGGGGGTGTGGTACAGCGTCCGCTATGTTCTCGTGTTTGACTGGCTCGGCCTGGCTTGGCGAACAGAGCAAGGCACCCTCCCCCCACCCCCTCCCGCGGGGCGCGGGAGGGGGAGCAGGAAGAGTCAGCCCTCTCCGCAGAGCCGGCCTCCTCCGGAGCGTCAGCTCCCTCCGGAGCGTCAGCCCCCTCCTTTGTCCCGCCCCAACGCCTCCCGGCCTGATATCCTGCTGCTTGGGTGCATCCAAACTGTCCTGTCAGCCGAAATACCTCACCATGCTCAGCCGTTCATTCCGTATGCGAACACTCCAACTCACGCTCGGCGTTGCCGGCGGTGCCATGCTGACGCTCGTGCTCCTGGGCGGGCTCGGGCTCTTTGGTCGATCAACGCAGATCGACAGCACGCAGCGTGCGTTTGTGATGGCACAGACCTCTTCGGGCGACCGCTCGCAACAGGCCGACCAACCAGAACCCGCTCAGCCCGCGACACCCGATGCCGAGGACCACACCACAGTGACCGCAAAGAAGCTCTCCAGAGCCGGGTACGACGTGACCCCGCTGCCCCGTGACGAGGTCGAGCGTCTTGCCAAAGGGCTTGATGCCGAGACGTACCGCATCACGCAGAAAGCCGGGACCGAGCCGGCGTTCTGTGGCACGCTGCTCGACAACAAAAAGGACGGCGTCTACACCTGCGTGGTCTGTGGATTGCCGCTCTTTACCAGCGAGCACAAGTTCACGTCGGGCACCGGGTGGCCGAGCTTTTACACGACGTTTGACCGCGAGCACGTGGTCGGCAAAGAGGACAGCACGCTCGGGATGTCACGGGTGGAGATCGAGTGCGCCCGTTGCTCGGCTCACCTCGGGCATGTCTTTGACGACGGGCCCGAGCCCACGGGGTTGCGGTTCTGTCTGAACTCCGCGTCGCTGGTGTTTTATGACAGCGACGAGGAACGCCCGCCGCAGAGCATGCCGATCGAGACCGAGACCGCCTACTTTGCGGGCGGCTGTTTCTGGGGCATCGAGCACTACTACCAGAAGGGCGAGGGCGTGATCAACGCGGTCAGCGGCTACATGCAAGGCGAGGCCGCGAACCCGACCTACAAGGACATCAGCTCCGGGGATTCGGGGCACGCCGAGACGGTGATGGTCGTCTTCGACCCGCAGACCATCAGTTACGAACGGCTGCTCGAGGCGTTCTTTGACATGCACGACCCGACGCAGCTCGATCGGCAGGGGCCGGACGTGGGGAGTCAGTACCGCTCGGGGATCTACACCACCAGCGCCGCCCAGCAGGCGGCCGCCGTGGCGATGGTCAACAAACTGAAGGCCGAGGGCCGATTCGCGCGGCCGATCGTGACCGAGATCGAGCCCGCCGAGAGGTTCTACGAGGCTGAGGCCTACCACCAGGACTACATCGAGACCACCGGGCGGGCGTGCCACGTCAAGAACCCGTGGTGACCCGGCAGCGTGGTGATCCGATAGAGCGGTGACCGGGCGCAAGCTGTGACGGGTCGGCTGTAGACTCCCCGCCGATGGGGGCAGATACTACGGGGCTGTCCTCGGTTCGCTCCGGGGGCGGGTCCGGCGTGCTGTGTGGGTGCCGGCGTTGCCACCTTAGCTCAGTTGGTAGAGCGGAGCTTTCGTAAAGCTCAGGTCTGGAGTTCGAGTCTCCAAGGTGGCTCTTTGCGGGGTCGGTCTCTTCTCGGACGAGACCTCGGTGGGAGCTGCCCGTTCGTGCCGACTGCACGGCATGGGCGATGAGGCGGCCGGCAGAAATGACAGCCCCGCTTGATCGGCATTTCTTGCGCGTCGATGAGGGTGTTTGGAGGAAACACCATGCTCGGATTGCGCAGTCGTGTTGTTGTGGGGTTTTGTGTCTTTGGGGTCTGCGGCGGGTTCGCCGGGTGCAGCTCGCAGGAGTCATCCGGCTGGTCGGGCCGGGTTTCGGCTGGGGGCAGCTCCGGCTCGCTCTCGGCAGGTGACCCGCTCGGGCAGGCGCTCTACGCGGCCCATCGGAGGCAGGCGTCGCGGGATGCCGATGTCGAACGGCTGTTCGGCTCGGGGGTGCTGGCGTCGGACCTCCGGGAATCGAGCACGGCTGTCGCGGCGGTCCCGGAGTGACCAGACCCGGGGAGTTGCCCCGAGCCGAGACCTGACAGTGCCGGGGACGACCTGCTATCCTCGCTTCTCCCGCCGGGCTTTCCGGCGGGGTGTTGCGGCTGGAGGATGGCGTGCATCTGGGATCAGAAACAGCAGCGGTGCGCGTGTTCGGAGCGTCAGAGGCGCTGGCGGTCTGCGTTTTGGTGGAGACGTCAACAAATGCCGAGCCGGCGCTGCGGGTGTTGCGGACCACGGTTGACGCGGCGGTCTATGCCGGGTGCGTGCTCGACGGTTCGGGCGATGTCCGTGAGTGGCTCGAGATATGGGTGCAGTCGCCTCCGGTCGGGGATACCGATGCCCAGGCTGCCAACGCCAACAACGCGCTGCTCGATACCCGATGGGCTCGGTCGGCCGCGGCCCGGCGCGAGCTTGAGCCCGGGCGGGTGATCGGTGGGGCGTGGGAGTCGGTCCACCCCGGGCCGACGGTGTTTGATCTGGATGCCGGTTGCGTCCGGGTGCTCGGCGAGGGGGAAGAGGGCGGGCCGTGGGAGCTGTGTACAGACGATGCACGGCTCGCAGCGGCCGGGCTGCCGGGGTATGGCGCGAGTCTGTCGCGGTGTCTGTGGCGGCCGGCGCTCGGGGCGGAGAGCCCGCTGGTGTGCGTGTCCGGGGACGACCGGGCCGGGTGGCGGGAGCTGTACGGTGCGGAGTCCGGCGCGGGGTCGGGGGCGATGGCGTTCAACCCGGCGTGCGGGCTGATGTTTGTGCGACGGCTGGCGGGTGTGGGGTTTGAGAGTTACATCGATTGGTTGTCGCGGGGGCAGTTTCATCGGCCGCCCACGCCGAAGGTGCCGGCTGTCGGCCGTGAGTTGGCGCGAGAAGACCCGGTCGAGTTGTCGCTTGCGCACGGGGCGTTCATGTCGTCGGTGGGCGGGGCGGCCGGGCTGGCGGCTGAGGTGTTGTACCTGAAGCTGCGCGCGATCGCGTCGGCGGTCGAGAGTGTGGCTGTCGCGACCGAGCATCTGGATTCGCCGCTCTTGAGCCTGGGGTCGGAGAGCTTGGGGGTGGAGATTCCGCCGCCTTCGGTGGGGTTGCCGTATGCGTGGGGGTCGCGGGTGGTGCTTGATTGTGTGGCTGAGGCTGCGGAGGTGGGTTCGGTCGAGCCGGGCGCGCCGCGCCGGTTTACCTACCAGCGTTCGGGGCAGACGAGCGTGTATCGGCCGGGCGGGGACGCCGGCCCGGTGGCGCGGAGCATGGCGGTCCGGATCAAGCGGGTGGTTGGTATCGAAGCCGGGCGGGTGAGCATCGAGGGGACGGTGCTCCCGCGCGAGCCGATCCGGACCGGAGGCAGCACGCTGGCGACGGTGCCGCTGGCGGTCCCGGGCGGGCGGATGGAGTTCCATGCGTTTCTGACGCTGAGCGATGCGCTGTCGCAGGGGGAGTTCGGGTTTACCTCGTTGCCGCTGCAGGTGACGGATGCTGAGGAGTCAGAGCTGCGGCGATTGGAGGGCGTGGAGGTCGGGGATGTGGCGGTCGTGCTGAGCCCCTCGCTGAGTTCGCCAGCCGATCTGCACGCGCTGGGGGTGCTGGCGCTGCGGGCGTTGGTTGCCGATTCGGCCGACTCGCTGGGGACGGCGGTGGTGACGGCGATGAGCCTGGCGCGTGAGCTGCCCGAGGCTGGGGAAGAGCAACTCTCGATCGCCGCCCGGGTTGCAGCAATCGCCGAGCAGGACCCCAGGTGGCGACAGGTCCTCGGCCCGCAGCGGCTGATGGCTGGGGCTGGCGATGCCGGGCAGATCGAGGACGGGATCCCGCTGCGACTCTGGTGGGGGGTGATCGGGACGATCTGCCGGATGTTCCCGGGGGCGGGCCGGGAGAGCTATTGCTCGGACTTCGGGGTCGGGAGCGGGCGGCGGCTGGCGTCGATCTACGACGAGCCGCTCGCTGATCTTGGGGGTTGTCTGGTGCAGGCCAGGTCACTCCTGATTGTTGATCGGCAGACGTGCGAAGAGGTCGGGGGGGTTCTGGATCGGCACCTTGCGCTGATCTCGCCTGTCGGCTAGACTCTGCACAACAGGTATCATCACTCTCTCTGGAAGGAGCTCATCATGGGGCACGCTGGAAACTTCGGCTCTCGGTCGGTTGGTCGCACAATCACAAAGACAGTCTTCTGCGCTCTGGTGCTGGCGTTGGGCGTGACCACGCTCGGCGGGTGCGGCCCCTCGTCGGCAAAGGTCGGGCGGTACACCGTCTCGGTCAGCCCGACGGGCGTTGCGGCCGATCAGGCGTACGACGTGGACATCTTCGGCGTGGCGAGCGAGGGCGAGTTTGCCGGCTGGAGCTCATCGGAGGTCGCCGGGCACTTTGCCGGCGGGTCGATGCAGGCCGCCCGCGACGGCCGCAAGCCGGTGACGTTGCACTGGGAGGTCGGGGACTCCTCCACCAAGCAGCTGCTGGTGAGCGATCCGATGTGGGACACGTGGATCGATCGGGGCGCGTGGTACCTGGTCATCGCGTCCAACCGGGAGTTTGTGACGGGGCAGGGTGTCAGGCAGCCCGCCCGGCCGATCGTTCTGCCGTTGGACAAGCGGCGTTGGAAAACCAATCTGCTCACGATCGCGGTTGAAGGCAACGGGCTGCAGCTGACCACGCGCAAGGAACCCTTGCCCGAGTAGGCTCGTGCGGCTCGCGGGTGCGAAGAGATCGTCGGTACGTTGTGAATCGTCTCAAAAACGAGGGGCGTGATGGCTGCGTTTGGTCCTTACGAGACGGTCGAAGAAATCCTGTCGCGGCCCTGGGTTCTTGTGGCGACGGCGCGGCGGGCGGGGGAGGACGATCCGCCGCAGCTGGTGCTCAAAGCGCCGCGGCCGATGCCCGGTCTGGAGACGCCCGCCCAGGCCGAGCAACGCCGGCGCGATCTGTTGCAGGCCGCGGCGGTGCAGGAGCAGGTCGCAAAGCAGAAGCACTCCCGCCACTGGGCGAAGGTCCGCGAGATTTCCTCGGCGGCGCCAGAGACCTATGTCGTTATGGACCGGTACGACCGGTCGGCGGCGGACCTCTCCCGCCAGCGAAAGCTGACCCGCAGCGAACTCCGCACGCTCTCACTCGCGGTGCTGGAAGGGCTCGAAGAGATCGGGACCAGTTGCGGGCGCGGGCACGGTCGGCTCAACGCTGCCAACGTCCTGCTCAAGAGCAAGGGCGGCTCGGTGCTCGGCGAGATCGTGCTGAGTGACCCGGCGCCCCAAGCACCCCAAGCCGAGTCGGTCGACCTGCGGGACTTCGGGTATCTCGTGCGCCACCTCGCGACGGGGTACAAGGAGCGAGCGGGCGACCCACCCGACGGGGCGTGGGCGCACCTCGGAAGCGCGGCCGGTTTCTGGCGGAAACTGACGAGCGAACTCATCCGCCCCGATGCTGGGGATGACACGCTCGACCTGCCGGGGCTCGTCAAGAGAATCACCAGGAAGGCTCCGACGGAGCGGCGGTGGAAGGTGCCGGCGGCTGTGGGGTTGGTGGTGGTGCTGTGCGCCGTCGCGGGAGTGTTTTTCTTCACGCGCCCGCCGAAGGTGCAGCTCGAGGATCTCCACGACCAGTGGCAGGAGTTGTGTATCGAAGAGGACGGCTGGAGCAAGGGGCTGTTCGAGCCTCTCAAAGCGCGAAGCAAGACGATAGCCCGTGAGCTCGATGAGCAAGACCCCCTTCGCCAGCACGTCGCGCGCCGTGTGGGGGAGATCGACAGCCTCCTCAAGACCTTTGAGGACTCGATCCCTGTGGACAAGCAGGGTCGTGCGAGCGGGCGGCGGGCGCTGGCGTGGGACAAGCGCAACGTGCTGATGGATCTTGGAGAGGGACAGCAAGCCCGCCCCTGGGACTGGCTCACCCTCAGAGAGTTCAAGGATGGTGTGGAGGCTGCGCATGCGGCGCTGATGTCGCTGCGGGCGGCTCTGTCGGGCGAGGAAGTGGAAGGGGCCGAGCGTTGGGAGCTGCACCGCAATCTTGATCGGTTGAGCGCGGAGCCCTTTCAAGACGGGGCAGGGGAGGGGATTGACACGCTCATCACCGACACAGTGAAGCGGATGTCGCCAGCGAGTTACGTTGAGGAGCCGACCGACGGCTCCTTGGAAAGTCGGTACCAGAGGGATGCCGCCGGGAAAGTTGTCGACGGGCTCGTGGACGCCGCCGAGTTGGAGTACCGGCTCACTGTCCTCGCCCAGGAGTGGCAGGAGGCTGTGGCGATCGTCGCGGAGCTGGGACAGAAGGCGGGGGACGACCCGGTGCTCAAGGGAGTCGGCAAACTGCTCTCGCCCGAGGCTGTGGGGATGCCGGCCGATCAGGTGTGGGACACCAGCGCGGTCGAACTGGTTACAGCAAGGGTGACCGAAGCGCTCGGGCCGCTCCGGCGGGCGCAGCTTCGCGTGGCAGAAGCGTCGTGGAGCGAGACAGATTCTCGGTTGCTGAGTATCGAAGCTGAGAAACTCGTGGACTCTGGCAGCGTCACGCCGGGGACTGTCTCGGCATGGTCGGAACTGGCGGCGCAGTACCGCAGGCTCGCAGGCACGAGCCCCGTGGCCGCCCTGATCGCGAGGCTCGACACCGAGCGGGCGCGGCTGGACGCGATCGTCGATGACAGCACGACGCCGGATGAGGAAGTCGTGGCGCTCCGGGCAGAGATCGACGACCTGTCCGCGACGTTGAGTGTGCAGAACAACGCGTGGATTCTGAAGCACGAGACCATGATCCGTGAGGCGGCGACGGGGCACGCGCCCGAGGTTGCAGCGATTGTCGACCGGGTCGGGGCGATGGAGATCAGTGCTGAAGAAATGATCACGATGCTCGAGACGGACCTGGACCTGTCTGGCGAGGTCACGCCGCTGCAAACCTATCGAGTCGCAAGACAGCGCGAGTGGATCGAGGGTGTGCAGCGTGACACGCTGAAACCGTACAAGGTGAACCTGTCGCTCAGGCAGCTCGACGCTTCGCTGGGCACAATCAGCGCCGAGTTGCTGCTGTTGGATGTGCCGTCGGTCCCCGCCGCCTTTGATGAGGGCCGGATCGCAGGCGCGGTGCGTGCAGAGTGGATTCGTGCACTCGAGAGCGCACTGGGCGCGGTCAGCACAGACTGGGAGTTGGGCGATTTCACGCTCTCGGGCGAGGATTCGGAGCGCATTCAGCAGATCGCAACGGCGCGCGCGGTCTGGCTCGGGGATGCTGAGGAAATGCTGAGTGATCTGGCGTCGGCGTTCGACAGGCTGTCGGCATATGAGCCACTGGACAACGTCGGTGCCGGCGGCGAGAGTCCGCAGCAGTCGCTGAACACGTGGACGGGGCAGGATATCTACACACAGCTCGGCGGCGACGAGAGCTTCGGCCCGCTCGTGCGGCTGGCGGCTGATCTTGAGGGGGTGCGGGCGGCCGACCGCTCGACACTCATTTCGTGGGTGACAGACCGGGCGACACGGCCGCAGCTTGCGTACGCGGCGTGGCGCCGGCTTGGTGCGCCCGACGCCTTGTGGCCGGTGACTGCCGATGAGTTTGTCCGCGCCGACGAGTACATCGGCGTGGTGCGGGCGGTGTTTGCCGGCGAGAGCGGGTTGATCGAGCGGGCAAATGAGTTGCGGGTCGAGGCCGCTGCGCGGTGGAGCGCTGCGGTTGAGGGCGCGATGGCCCGTGAGGATTGGGCCGCGATGGAGGCCGCGTTTGGCATGATGCCGAGTTTCGACGTGGAGATCGGTGAGCAGGCCGCGGGGGTTCGGCTCAACGCCGCGTTGTATCTTCTCAAGCGATCGGTCGCATCCGGCGAGGATTCGGATGCCGAGCCCGGTCTCGTGTCTTACCGGGCTGCGGTCGCGGGGCTGGCGCTCTCGGCACAGGCCGCCTACGAGTCGGCGTTTCGGGAGTTTGAGAACAAAGCCGCCTCGGGGACCAACGTCAAGGCGTTGATGGGTGCCGGCCCGGGTGCGCACGGCTGGGTTGGTGATCTCGCGGAGGGCCCCACCGGCAGGCTGGGCGAGGTGTTGCGGTTTCGCGGCGGGGCCGGGCTCGAGTTGGAGTTCCGTCTGATCCAGGAGGAGACGAACCCGCCGCGGCTTGTGTATCTGTCCACAGCCGAGGTCTCGATCGGGGTTGCAGCGTGGGCGTTCTCGAGCGGTGATCGGAGTGAACTGGAGGGCGTGTGGTCGATGCTCGGCAAGGAGACCTGGGACGGGCTGCGACTCTGGGCGGTTCGTGGAGGCAATCTCGTTGTGGTCCCGAATCGTGAGAGCTGGTTCACGTGGACCCCCCTTGCAGCAGAGTTTGCTGAAAAGTTTGCGCCGGGTGTACTGACCCATGAACCCGTGCCCGCCGAGCGGTTCCCGATGCAGCATGTGTCGTTCGCCGCTGCCGAGGTGCTCGCCGGGAGGCTGGGGTGTCGGCTGCCGAGCAGGGATGAGTGGGTCCTCGGTGCTGCGCGACCGGCTGTCGGCGGGGTCGCGAACCTGCGGGATGCAAGTTTCGGGGTTCAGCGTGACTATGTCACACAGGCCGCCGCCCAGTTGCCCTACCCAGACGACGGGATCTATGCACCGAACGGGACAGATGTGGGAGCGATTGCCGCCGATGGTCGGGGGGCCGACCGCACGCTCTTCTTCAACGGGGTGGGCGGCAACGGCGGCTTTGGGCACATGGCGGGGAATGTCGCCGAGTGGGTGGATGTCGGTGGTGAACCGGGTGTCATGGGGGGGTCTGCGTTGTCCGAGTCGTCGGAGATGTCCACCCCCGGAATGCTCGGCGGCGTCAAGAGACTCCGCAAGCGGCAGTCCTTCAGCGACGTCGGATTCAGGCTCGCGCTCGAGTTCCCCGGCACCCTCAAGCCCTCGCTTGCTCAACAGATTCAGGATTGGTTCGGGGCCGCAGAGACGAGGTACGTTTCGACGGCTCGATGAGTCCGCTCCGGTATGGCGGGCGTTGTGTATGATGGTCCTCGTGGGTGCGGCTGGTGGCAACGGTGTGTTGAATGGTGGGGTAAGGCATGGGCGATGGACTTCGTGAAGCGGATCGTTTGGCAGCGAGGCTCCGGCTGATCTCGGCCGAGCTGCACGACGACCCCGCGTCGGTACGCGAAGCCCACATCGACGCCGAGATCAACCGAGCCCTCGACGGCCGCTCGCACGCCGAGCGAAGAGCGATCCTCGAAGAGCTCAAGCCGATGTTTCCGAGGGGATGGGGCGAAGAGTCAGCAGCAAGCGCTGGGGGTGCTGGGGGTGCGACGAACGACACCATCGACCCCGAGGCGGCGCTGGCCGCTCTGGAACGAGATGCCGAATCGATGTCTGATTCTGAACGCCAGCTCGTGGCGGCACGCCTGGCAAAGGCCGGGTATATCGCGCCCGGCGGCCGGGTGGGGTGGTCCTCAGAAACCGAAAAACGGCTCCGCGATGCGCTCGGGCCTCGGGCCAACGGCCCGCTCGACCCCGATCGGGTGGCGTCGCTGGCCGCGATGCTCGCCGACGCGATGGTCAAGCTCGACCGTGCAGCCTGGGCGGCGTGGCAGGAGATCGCACCCCGATCCAAGGTGCGCCAGAAGGCGCGGTTTTCAGATCAGATCGTCCGGTTTGTGAGTGGTGACGAGGACACACCTCGCGTCGCGGTCGAGGGCGATCTGGAATCCACACGCATGCTTGCTGCACTTTTGATCGGTTCTACGGGCCGATCCGGGAAAGCGGCGTGGGATCATGTTCGGGCGCTGTTACCAGAAGAGATCGAGCAAGCCAGCGGTGCACGCGGCAAACACCGTAAGCTGTGGGCGGCGTACGAAGAGTCTGCGGCGACGCACCTGTCTTCGCACGCCCTCGAAGGCCATATGAAGAGCTTCGTCGAGAAGTTCGTACAAGATGTCATGCTTGGACGCACCAGATAGTGCGGGCGGGGTAGATGCACAACAACGTCCATTGGGAAGAGGGGCTCTTTCTCCGCCAGCAGCACTTGCAGATGCTGGACCGGGCTGTCAATGCGCAGCTCGTGCGGCGTCAGAGTTGGGGGTGGTCGTACCCGTACGGCATCATCAGCGCCGAGATGGCCCGCGAAGAGCTCGCCAACGGGTGGATCGCGTTCCGGCGACTGACCGCGGTGACGCGCGAGGGTGTGCTGGTCAGCTATCCCGATGCGGCCGAGCTGCCCAGGCTCAATATTGAACAGGTCCTCGCCGAGTCCGGCGGGGCGGGGGTCACGGTCTATCTCGGGGTCCCGACCTACGACCCCGAGCGCGCCAACGCGACCGAGCGCGGCAAGGCCGACTCGCTGCGGCACTGGGTGGTCGAAGAGCTCGAGGACGTCCCCGACGAGAACCGCGGACGCGACGGCGGCCCGGCGACCCCGGTGCGTATCCGCCGCGTGAACGCGAGGCTGCTGGCGGCCAAGAGCGGGGTTTCGCCCAACAGCCCCGGGCTGGAGACGCTGCCGCTGCTGCGAGTCGAGCGGACGGGGACCGGCGAGGGCGTCGGCGCTCCCCGACTTGATGAGACGTTTATTCCGCCGTGCCAGGTGGTGCAGGGGTCGCCGTTGCTTTTGGCGATGCTGCAGCGGATCTGCAACCAGATCGAATCGACCTGGCAGCAGACCGCGGCGACGGTGGTGCCTTCGGGCGGCAAGGTGGACTCGCTCAAGGGCTCGCAGATGGTGCGGCTGTTGCGGGCCCAGTCGTTGAGCCGGTGCGGCGCGACGCTGCTGCCGAGACTCAGCACCGCGTCGTCGTTGCCCCCGATCGAGATGTATCTCGAGCTCCGGGCGCTGGTCGCTGAGTACGGCGTGCTGCAGGGCGAGAGCGCTCCGCTGGCTTCGATCGCCGACTACGACCACGACAACCCGTACGTCTCGTTCCACTCGCTGGAGGAACGGCTGAACAGGTACTTTGCCGACGAGGACGAGGGGACCTGGGAGCGGGTGCCGTTTGAGGCTGGCGACGGCGGGGCACCGGTCGCGAAGCTCACGCCGGAACACTTCGCTGCGGGTGTGCAGTTCTTTCTCGGGATCAAGTCGAACGAGGACCCGCGCGTGCTTGCCGGCGAGGTGGAGGACGAGAACTCGTTCCGGCTGCTTGCGCTCAGCATGCGGCGTGGTGGAAGGTTCTTTGGGGTGAAGTTGCAGAAATCCTGGGAGCCCCCGCCGCAGTTCCCCGGCGGTGCCGACAAACATTACTTCGAGCTCCGGCTCGACGAGAGCAAGCTGGTGTGGGACCGGGTGGTCCAGGACGGCGGGGTGATGTTGGACAGTTCGCTGGCGGGCATGACCGCTGAGAACATGGCGATCTATATCACGCTGCCCGGGTAGCGAAATCCTGGAAGGGCATGGGCATGTCACTGGCCGAGATATGTGAACCGTTTTTCTTGTTTGTGTGCCGATTGAACTCGGCTGCGCGCAAGGGCGTGCCTCTGGACGAGCGGCACATCCGGTCGCAGCTGGACGATGAGATCGATGGTCTGCGGACGAGAGCGGCCGACGCGGGGAACGCCTCGAACCTCCGGCGGCAGGTGGAGCTGATCGAGCGGCCGTTGATTTACTTCTTTGATTCGATGATGGTCCGCAGCCGCGCGGGTGACCACTGGCAGGAGCTCTCGGTCGAACGCGGCTGGCGCGGGTACGAGCAGGACTTCTTCGTGATCCTGGACGAGACGCTCCGCGAGAAAGGCGAAGACGCGACCGAACGGCTTGAGGTCTTCTTTACCTGCCTGGGGCTGGGGTTTGAGGGATTCTTTGAGGGGCAGCCGGAGAAGATCGCCGAATATAAGAACGATATCGCCCAGAGGCTGCGTGCCGATCGGCTGATCGACGCGTCGCTCTCGAGCCGCCTGTGCCCGGAAGCCTACGAGAATATCGATGAGAGCATGGGGCTGATCAAGCCGGTGGGGGGGACGATCGGCGGCGTGGGTATTGTTGTGGTCGGGCTGTTGGTGATACTTATTGTGACCATCTTTGTTGGTTACGCCGTGGCTTCGAAACGCTTGCAGGGCACGCTCGAACGCATCACCAAGATCGACCAGCAGGGAGCGGAGTCATGATGTCGTTGCTCAATCGGTGGGTGGACCTCCCCGTGGGGGCCAAGGTTGCGTGCGTTATCCTGGGCGGCGGCGGGCTGTCGAGCGCGGCGTACCTCTTAATCGGGGATCCCCGGGTCTTCCTGTTTATCGGGATCGGGCTCGCGCTGCTGGCGGGGATCTTCTTCGGGTACCGCTGGCTTCTCAAGAAACGGCAGGCCCGCAAGTCCAAGCCGTTCGAGGATCAGATCGCCAACAGCGGGGGGGCAACACCCCGCGAGGTGTCCGACCCGTCGCGGCGGGCGCAGATGGACTCACTCCGCAAGAAGTTTGACGAGGGGCTCCGGGTTTATCGGCAGCGGGGCAAGGACCTCTACAGCGTGCCTTGGTACGTGGTGATCGGCGAGCCTGCGTCGGGCAAGAGTGCCGCGATCCGCAACAGCGGCGTCGGATTTCCGCCCGGGCTGCACGGCGAGATGCAGGGCGTCGGCGGCACGATCAATATGGACTGGTTCTTCACCAACGACGCGGTGATATTAGATACCGCGGGGCGGCTCGCGTTTGAAGAGGTTGATACCGCCAAAACAAGTGAATGGAAAGAGTTTCTCCGCCTGCTCAGGATCGCCCGCCCCAGGTGCCCGATCAACGGCATGCTGATCTTTATCCCGGTTGATAGTCTAAAGAACGACACCGCCGACGAGCTCGAAGAGAAGGCCCGCAAGATCGCCCAACAACTCGACTTTGTCCAGCAGACCCTTGGCGTGCGGTTCCCGCTGTCGGTAGTGATCTCAAAGGCGGATTTGCTGGTCGGGTTCAGCGAGTTCTTCGAGGGGATCTCCGACCCGCGCGAGCAGTACCAGATCTTTGGTTGGTCAAATCCCAAACCGCTCGACGAGACGTTCCAGCCCCGCGAGATCGGGGACGCGCTGGGCGCGATCCGGGAGCGGGTGATCCGTCGTCGGGCGCTGCTGCTCAAGGAGCCGGCACCCCAGGCGATGGTCGCCGATCGGCGGATCGACGAGGTTGACCGGTTGTTCTTGTTGCCCGACGAGATCGAGCGCATCGCGCCCAGGTTGCAGCGGTATCTTGATCTGTTCTTTGCCGGCGGGCAGTGGTCCGCGCCGCCGCCCTTCCTGCGTGGTGTTTACTTTACATCGGCGCTCCGCGAGGGCGAAGCGGTCGATCTGGCGCTGGCTGAGGCGATCGGGATGGAGGCCTCCGACGTGCAGGAGGACCGGGCGTGGGAGTCCAAGCGCTCGTTCTTCCTGCACGATCTGTTCATGGAGAAGATCTTCCGCGAGCGGGGGCTGGTAACCTCGGCGCCGAGCCCGGGCCGGGCAAAGCGGAAACGTCTCGCGGTGTTGTACGGCGCGGTCGCGGCGATCTTGCTGGCGGCGATCGGGCTGACGGTCTATTCCGGGTACAGGTTCTGGGATGATCTCAAGAAGCCGGAGCGGGACTGGCAGGAGGTCGCCGAGAAAGTGGTGGCTGAGGACGGCCGGGCACGAGAGGAGATCGCGGCATTCACACTCGAGGGTCGGGAGAAGAAGCCTGTCTACTGGGGTGACAAGAACATCGAAGGATGGAAGTACACTCCGACAGATCTGGCAGACAAGCTCGGCAACTACATCGAAGAATATCCGCTGCGTGCGCGCGGGTTGTTTGCAATCTTCAGCAAGATGAGACTGCTCACCGATCTTGGTAACGCCCAGCAGGATGCGCAGCGGGCTTTGCTGAACGTGTCGGTGGTCAAGCCGTTGCTTTCGGTCACTTCGCAGTTGCTCACGGAAGACAAGACCGGCACAGGTTGGAGCGACGAGGCAACACGTGCCTACGCCGAGCTCCTCGACGTTTGGACGCGGGCTGGGGGGCAGGAGCCGCGTGCGGGATCGTCGGAGCCGGGTGTTTTCGGCGGAAGTGATGGCGATGAAGACACAGCGGGTGAGAGCGAGACCGTTCCCCCATCAGACCTGCCGATCGAGGGGATGTGGGAGTACTTCTTCTTGTCTTTAGAAGCGGCAAGCTCGGACGGCGAGGGAGCACTGACGGATCGGAGCGCGGACCTCAAGGCGGTCAAACGTGCGTTGGACATGGCCTACGGCGGTTCGGCAAAGAAGGAGTGGCCGCCGAAGTCCATTGACGTTGCGGACGAAGATATCGGCGCGGCAACCGCGAGGTTTCTGGAATCGTGGACGATCGAACGCGCTTCGCCGACGGCGGCCAGGTTGCTCGGTGTTGCCGGGCAACTCAAGGCATTCAAGGAGGCGGAAAGCAAGATTCTTGATCGCAACTGGTTCGGGAATGTTTCGACCTCGACGGAATACAAGAAAGAGAGATCGGATTGGAAGGCTCAACTTGAGAACCTTGGCAATCTCGCCGACGCTCTTGATGCGGTCATCGAAAGCTCGGGTATTGATCTGCACGGCGATCTCGCAGGCCTGCAAGCCGCGGCAGAGAAAGAAGTGAGTGAACGGGTGGACGGCGAGTTTGGGCTTGTGCTCGGGTCGTTGCCCGAGGGGGGCTCGGGGGAAGAGGATTCCGACGAGACACCCGAGGGCTCGACGCCGCAGAGCATTGCTCAGCGGATCGCGTTGAAGCAGGAATCACTCAAGGGCGACCTGCTCAATGAGCTGAAGCTGGCGACCGAAGGATTTGAAGCGGAACGGAAGAGGTCCTTGGAAGTCGTCGATGGCAGCGCGAGGTACCGGTGGCGGGTTGAGGCGTATCGGGCTGCGGACGAGGCTCTGGCAAGCGTCTTCGATGACGACGAAGATCGCCCGGGCACGCTCGCCAGGCTCCACAATGTGCGATCTAACATCGAAACCCAACATGAGGAAAGAGCGGAGAAGTACGCGAAGCTTCTTGGGTATGGCATCGACTCGGGCGACGACGGGAAGGGGATGCGCGAGAAGGCAGCAGCGAGCTGTCAGCAAGTCGCCGACGCGGGCAGGAGGTACGGCCGGTACCAGGTCGCCAGCGACATGCTCGCGGTCCTGGAGAACGCGGACGGCGATCTCGGAGACCTTGTCGCACGGGGCGCGGAAGATGACCGCGAGACAGAACTGCCCGGGCTTTCTGTGACCGTCAACGGTGCCGACGTAGAACTCGTTGGCAGCGAATCGGTTGACACGCGGTACGCTCCTCAGAGCGCAGGCCGGGTGTTCGAGGCGTGGGGGTGGCTCGACGAGATTACGACCAAGCTCGAAGACGGGTCGGTTGCCATCTTGGAGCGGGCAAAGTTGCGAGGGTTGCTCGAGGAGAACCAGAGAGACGTTCGGCAGTTCGCGACGGGATACCTGGGCTATTGGTCCAAGGATTTTCAGGAGCACTTCGAGGTCTCGTCGAGCGCGGCATGGCCCGAGAGTCGGGATATGTTGCTGGGGCTTCGGGCGCGTGAGGTGAATAGATGGCTCGCCGGGATGGCGGAGCAGCAGACAGAAGCGCTCGAAGGGATTCCGTCTGGTTTGCTGTCTCAGGATGACAGTGGGGCGCTCCAAGACATGCTGGATGCCACGGCCGACGCCCGAGCGGCGTATCTGGACGACGACTTCAACGACCGCTGTCGTGATGTGAAAAAGGAGTGGGGCAATCTGCCCGGGCACGACGCGACGGAAGCCCGTCGGAAGGTCCTGTCAACGCCTCTGGCCTCCTTCGCGGCGGACTATCTGGTCCATGCCTCACAGGATGAGCGGGATGATTCGCTCGGTTTCTGGGATTCGTTGACCGACCACCTGCTTGGGGCTCTCACCGAGAGCGCGTCAGGAGAGTTTGCCGGCGTGCTGGCAAGCACAGGTGCGGTTCTTCAGCAGCAGCCGTTCTGTCGGGACGCGCAGACTTCCGCGCGGGTGGACAGCTACGCGGAAGTTGCGGCGTCGGTGGGTGTGCTTCTCGGCAGCTCGGGTGGGGGAGAGAGCGAGGCCTTCGAGCCGGGCACTGTGGGTGCCGGGCGCGGGACGACGGGGATTGATGCTGTGGATGACCTCCTCGACACGCTGCGGGGGGCGGGGGGAGAGCTCAGTCCTGACGACCGCCGACGGCTGCAACGGGTCAAACGCCTCGCGGAGTGGCTTGACCTGAACCCCGACGTCACGATGTACACGCTGGACAGCGGGAAATGGCCGGCCCAGTCAGGCGGGAGCAGCACCGCGCCGAAGTATGTGAGTCTCGACGGCAGCGGCCTTCAGAGTTCCACATTTGGCGCGACGCTGGGCGCAGCCGTGACACTGACCGATTCGGCGCAACTAACCTTTGCATTCTCAACATCGCAATCCGGGGGCACCAGCCAGGGGACAGCGGTCTATCCCGGTCCGTGGAGTGTGCTCAAGCTGGTCTGGCAGGACGGGGTGGAGCAAGGCAGCTTCGGATCGGGGTCAGACGAGGCTCTCCAGAACTGGATCGTTCCCGTGCGGTCCGGCGCCACTGGGAAGCAGATATGGATCGGGCTCTCCTTCAGCGAGCCCTTGCCGTTTGATCCGAAGGACTGGCCGAGTTGCACTGGCGGAAACTGAGCGAACGACCAACCCGGAGAGGACCCGATGAAAAAGCTCAGGGGCTTGCTCAAGCGTGGGGCCGCAGCCGCGCATCCCGCACAACCCGGTGTCCATGTCGCGTGCTTCGGGAAGCACCCGGGGTGGGACGACCACATGGACCATCTCGGCGTGGACACCGAGCACCTGACCGAGGTCTGGCAACGGCTGTACCAGGACGGGGTGCAGGCGAATCTCGATCGCGGGACATGGGCAAAGGACCTGCCCGACGAGCAGCGGCTGCCCGGCTTTGCGCACGAGTTTCTCTGGCAGGCGGGGGACACGATCGACGCGGGGTTGATGTGGGCCTCGAAGGACCGGAAGGGGCGGGCTGACTATCCGATGATCGCGTGCGTCTCGGCGGTCCATGTGGGGCTGGACTGGGTATGCCGCGAGGCGCAACCGGTGTTGAACGATCTGAGAAAGGCGTGCATCGACGCGCCCGGCAGCGAAGGGGTCGTCGCGGCGGTGACCAGCGCAAAGGATCGGCTCCGGGGCGTCCTGCCGGGTGGCCCGGCCGAGAGCGGCAAGGTGGACCCCGGCGGGGCGATCGCGAAGCTCGCGACGTTGCCCCCCTTTGCGGCCGAGCCGGAACAGTTCGTCCGTTTGATCTACCACATCGAGCGTGAGTGCGGCCTCGATGGCGAGCGGTCGGGTTCGGTTTCACTCGCCAGCTGGCCGGCGCAACATCTGCGCGTGCCCGGGCTCGTCGAGGACACCATGGAGTCGCTTCGGCTCTGGATTTCCGCGCTCGGCACGCTGGCGTCGGGGAGGCCGATCTTCGTTTGCCGGGCCACCGGGCGGGATTGGGTGGATATTACCATGGGAAATCCGGGTATCGATGAGGTGTTCGCGTTGCTCGCCACACCAGCAGCGGTGCCGATGGTGACTTCGATCCCCTACGAGATCGACGAAACCGACCGCAAGCGCATTCTGGCTCTGCGAGACCCGCCTCCCGGGACAATCGGGTAGCATGATTCTGGGAGACTTGTTACGCTGCCTCTCCGCCCGGGGGTCCTTGGGCGGCACTGCCGATCGGAGTCTTACCTATGCGTGTGGGGCACATTATGTGGGCGACAGATATCTGCGGGCATCGTCAGCGGGCCATGGTCCTTCTCGGTTCGGCGGTGATCTTCGCGTCGCTTGGCACAGCGGCCGTCGCGCAGAGCGATGCGCAGCCGGCAACCGAGGAAACGCCCGCGATCATTCCCGACGCGGGCGAACCCGCAAGCGAGGGTGAATCCGAACCCGCGCAGCCCGACGGGGCTCAGGTGCCGCCGCCGATGGTTGTGGCGAGCACTTCCGACGGCGACCGGTACCAAGTGAGCGGGATTGATCTCCGGTACGGCGGGTTTGCTGCTGACGACGACCGATTGCCTGATCTCGCAGCCGCGCGTGGAGTGGTGTTTCATTTGGTGGAGACCGAGGACGGTTTCGTCGGCCCGACGGCGGACCGCCCGGGCGAGCCTTACACCATTGATGCGTTGATGTCCGGCGAGGTGGTGGGGCTGTACGGGAGTGCGCTGCGAGAGATCGGCGGCGCGGTCGCGGGCGAGGTGATCCGCTCGGCGGGGGTCATCGGTATCTACGCGGTGCCCGCGTTCGACCAGATCGGTGCCGATGGCGAGGACAAGCGCGGCGACGAGACCTCGCTCACGATCGAGGTCCGTGCCGGGTCGGTCTCCGAGGTCCGCACGATCGCTTCAGGTGAGCGCATCCCCTTCGACGATCGGATCAACAACCCCGGGCACGAACGGATCAGAGCACATTCTCCCGCGGTCCCGATGCTCGAAGGCGGCCCGGCCTCGTTTCTTTCCTCGGGAGACCTTGAGAACTACCTGCACCGGCTCAACCGTCACCCGGGACGACGGGTCGAGCTCGCGGTCGCGCCGGGTGTGGGTCGCGATGAGGCCGTGATCGACTTTCTTGTGTACGAGAACCGGCCGTGGCGCATCCACGCCCAGCTCTCCAACACCGGGACCGAGCAGACCAACACCTGGCGGGAACGCTTCGGGTTCACGCACACACAACTCACCGGCCGCGACGACATCCTCAACATCGAGTTCACCACCGCGGGCTTTGAGCAGACCAACGCGGTCATCGCGTCCTACGACACCCCCCTCGGCGGCAGCGATCGGCTCCGCGGCCGGGTCGCGGCGTCGTGGTCTGAGTTCGCGGCGAGCGATGTCGGAGATTCGCTGCAGGAGTTCACCGGCAGAGGACTCGAGATCAGCGGCGACCTGGTCTACACCCTGTTCCAGAAACAGGACCTCTTCGTTGATGTCTTTGTGGGCACCCGCCTCTTTCAGAGCAAGATCGACAACATCACCGCCGACCTCCAAGGCGAGGAGAGCTTCTTTGTGCCCCGCATCGGCGTCGCGGTGGAACGGTATCGGGACACCTCGACGCTGGACGCCTCGCTGGTGTTCGAGTCCTCGATGGCGGGCGTGACCAGTGTCGACGAGGCCGAGCTGGCAAACCTCGGGCGGCTCAACGCCGACCGCAGCTGGCAGGTCCTGCGGGGCGGCGTGGGATACTCCTTCTATCTCGAGCCGATGTTTGAAGACAACTACACCCACGGCAAGTCCACACTCGCCCACGAGGTCTCGCTCTCGACGCGCGGGCAGTGGTCGATGGGCAATCGGCTCATCCCGGTCGAGCAGCAGGTGGCGGGCGGCCTCTATTCGGTGCGGGGGTACCCCGAGTCCGTCGCAGCCGGTGACAGTGTCATCATCGGGAGCGCCGAGTACCGGTTCCATGTGCCTCGGGCGCTCAGCCCGGGCAAGCCCCGCAAGGGCATCGGCGGCAACGAGTTCCGCTGGCGGCCGACCGAAGCCGGCGAGAATCCCGACTGGGACCTGCTCGCGCGCGGCTTTGTGGATGTTGCCCGGACGTTCAACTCCAGCCGCCAGGACTTCGAGTTTGACGAAACACTCGTCGGGGCCGGGCTGGGGCTGGAACTGGTGATTCGGCGAAACCTCAGCCTGCGGGCCGACTGGGGTGTCGCGTTGAAAGACATGGATTCCGGCGAGGTGACCGCCGGGAGCAACCGCTTCCACTTTGTTTTGACCTTTGTCTATTAGTTTTATGCAACTTTCATCCGCCGGGTTGGCTGGCAGCGTTTGGTTCTGGGGCAGTTGTTCGCGATGCCGAACAAGGAGAATGCGATGAGCGACCGAGCACGAGAGACCACCGAGATCCTCTTCGTCGGGCTGCCTCTGGTGGGCCTGATCTGCACGCTCGCGTGGGCCGGGCCAGACGACCCGCAGGTGGTGCGCGGCGCAGCCAGCTTTCAGCGATCGGGCGACTTCACCACCATCACGGTGACCGACAACGCGATTATCAACTACCGGCGGTTCAATATCGGCGCGTCCGAAACGGTGCGGTTCGTTCAGCCCGGGGTCGATGCCCGCGTCCTCAACCGCATCACCGGCGCGATGCCCACGCGGATCGACGGCACGCTGCTGGCAAACGGACGGGTGTTCCTCGTCAACCCCTCCGGCGTGATCTTCGGCAAGAATTCGACGGTCAATGTCGGGACGCTGATCGCCGGCGCCGGGCACATGTCCAACCGCGACTTCCTCAACGGCGTGACTCGGTTTACCAACATGCAGGGTGAGGTCCGCAACGAGGGGATGATCCGGGCCAACGAGGTTGTGCTCGCCGGAAACAGTGTCGTCAACCTCGGGTCGATTATCGCTCCCGAGGGCATGGTCGCGATGGTCGCTGGCGACGAGGTGTATCTCGGACGCGAAGGCAGCAAGATGTACGCGCACATTACTTCGACACCGCGCGTGACTCCCGTCACCGGCGGCGTGCGTAACGAGGGCCAGATCAACGCCGAGGGTGGACGAGCCATCCTCGCAGCCGGTGATATGTTCAGCCTCGCCCTGGGGACCGGGTCATCAATCACCGCAAAGAGTGTGCAGATCCAAGGCGGCGCGGCGTCGCTCGCTTCTGTGTCGGGAACGATCGACGCCTCTTCGACCCTGCCCGGCACCCGCGGCGGCGAGATCGAGATCACCGGTGCCCGTGTCGGGCTTTTCGATGCGCAGATCAATGCCTCCGGGCCTGCTGGCGGCGGCGAGGTGCTCGTGGGCGGCGACTATCTGGGGAAAGGCGATACACCCACCGCCTCAGCAGTATTCGTTGATGCCGGAAGTGTCATCCGGGCGGACGCATTACATGCTGGCGACGGCGGAAAGGTCATCGTCTTTGCTGAGGAGACCGCACGTATCTACGGCACGCTTGCTGCACGGGGCGGGGCACAGAGCGGTGACGGGGGGCTGATCGAAACCTCCGGCAAGGGGTTCCTCGATGTGTCCGGCACACCCGATGCCAGCGCGCCCAACGGGCAGGGCGGATGGTGGGTCATCGACCCGTTCAATATTACAATCCAGAATACCGCGGGGGATACAAGTGATGACGGATTCGGGAACTTTATCGCCGGTAACGTTGACTCAACGATTCTGAATACGGATATCAACGCGGTGCTCGACGCCGGCACCAGCGTGCTTATCTCGACCAACGACGGCGGCAGCGGCACCCAGGCCGGGAACATCACCCAGAACAGCACCGCGGCGATCACCAAGAGCGCAGGCGGAAACGCCACGATCGAGTTCCGCTCCTTCGACGGCAACGGTGACGGCACCGGCGGGCTCATCACCCTCAGCGGTGGGATTGTCAACACCAGCGGGAACCAACTCAACGTCATCATCAACGCCGACGACCAGGCAACCTTCGGAGGCGGGCTCGATTCGAGCGTCATCATCGACACCAACGCCTTCACGCTCGGCAGCGGTGACCTGACAGTCAACGCCGCCGCGCTCCAACTCGAGGTTGATCTCACCGGCGGAGTCATCCTCTTCAACACCCCACTTACCGTGACCGGTGGCAACCGGACGGTGACGACAACCGGCGCATCAACGTTCGCCGCGATCGCGGCCGACGGCGTGGCGCGGACGCTGGCGATCAACTCGACGGGCACGACGACGCTCGGCGGCGCAATCAACGACGGCGACCTGAGCCTGACGACCAACGCTGCGGGCTCGACAGCGATCACCGGCGGGATCACCAACGCGGCGACGTTGACGTTCAATGACGCGGTGACGCTGAGCTCGAACGTGTCGAGCGCTGCTGCGACGTTCGGCGACA
>CAYMZJ010000012.1:0-74771 GCA_964394895.1 uncultured Phycisphaeraceae bacterium
CCGATGTAGCGCTCGAAGACATCGCGCTTCTCGCTCTCGCGTTTCATCCGCTGACGGCGGCGGACATAAGTACCGAGCTTGCGGCCGCACTCCTTGAGCGCGAGCGTCATCTCCTTGCGGATATCGTCGTAGTCGGCAATCGCTTCCTTACTCTCGCTCGTAAAGGGCACCCAGACGCTCGCCATATGGATCATCACGACCAGCGGCCCGACCGGGGCCGAGCCTCGCGGCTGCTGGAGGCCGTAGTTCTTCCACCCGACCTCGCAGACGCTCTTGAAGGCACAGCAGGCCGACTGCTGGTAGAGCAATGGCACGCGGTTGGCAAAGCGGATGATACGGGCGGGCTGGTCGGCGCGGAGATCGCCGCCGAAGGCGATGGCGACCTCGATCTGGAACGGGTTGCCTCGATAAACAGCCGGGGTGCGGGTGCTGGCAGCATAAAACTCGGCCTTGACGCCCTTGAGCATCCCGGCGAGCATCGTCCGCACACCGATCGGGGCGAGGCAGTCGGTGGGGGGGGCGCGGAGCTTGCAGTCCTGCAACGCCCGGTAGAGCCGTTCGGCAGCCGCGTGGTCGATCGCCGAGGTGTAGGACTGACTGGTGATGGTTTTGGTCTTGGTGCTGGCGGCTTTGGTGATCGCCTGCACCGCAGCCGGGGGCACGCGGCAGAACTCGTGCTTGAAGAACCCGGCGAGATGTTTCTGGTTGGTCTGCTTGAGCATGCCGAGAAAGTTGCCCAGCTCGACGCCATAGGGGTGCGGCTTGATCTCGACGGTCTCGGGAGGCAGCTCGTCAACGGTCCGCGGGTAGATGATCCGGTCGGGCAGGTCGGTGGTGCGGGTGATCGAGACTGATGAGCCCTGAGCGTGAGCGACGGGTTGGCTTTCGGTGTTGCTCTGGCCCGCTCCCTCACGGTCGGGGCTCATGTCGTTGCGGCTTGCAGCTTCGAGCGACGGATCTTCCCCCGCCTTCTCCGGCGGGATGAACACAATCTCCGTATGCGGGTTGGCGATCGCCGTTTGTTCGAGGTACGCCTCGACGCTCGCCTTTCCCCGCACATACCTGCCCTCGAGTTCGATAGCGACGCGGGTGCCGGTGCCGGAGGTGGTCGCCGGAAAGTCGTCGGTCTCGATGTCGATGGTGACTTCGGGTCGGTTCTTGGCGGTGTCCATCGCCAGTTCGAGGTGGTGGGCCGGCTTGTTCTTCTTCGGCTTGGAGTGGATGATCATCGGCTTGCCGGTGGTCATCAGGCCGTACATCCCAGCCGCCGAGATGCCGATCCCCTGCTGCCCCCGGCTCATCTTGAGGCGGTGAAACTTCGACCCATAGAGCAGCCGCCCGAAGATGTTCTCGATCTGTTTGCGGACGATGCCGGGGCCGTTGTCGGTGATGGTGATGCGGTAGCGCCCGGCCTTCTGGACCGAGGGCGGGGCGACCAGCTCTTCGATCTTCACCTCGATATCGGGGAGGATGCCCGCCTCTTCGCAGGCATCGAGCGAGTTGTCGACAGCCTCCTTGATCGTGGTCAGCAGGGCCTTTCGCGGGTTGTCAAAGCCGAGGAGGTGGCGGTTCTTCGAGAAGAACTCGGCGACGGAGATGTCGCGTTGACCCTTGGCCATGGACTCGGCGTTGGCGCGTTGGCGTCCTGCCTTCTTGTTCGTTGCACTCTTGGCCATGCCACCCTCCGTGGTGGGGTCATTGGTGGGTTCGTCGTGGGGTACGGATGCGAATGGGGGGAGGATAGCGGGTGTTGGTGGGATGAGTGGTGGGGTGATGTGGTGGGGTGAGTGGGGGGGTTGGCAGATTGGGTGTTGGCGTTCGGCGAGCGGGCTGGTAGGCTGGGGCTGGCCCGTCCCCCCGTCCCCCCGTCCCCCCATCCCTCGTCCCCCTCGTCCCCCTCCCGGAGAAGCACGATGTTTCGATTTCGCTTGTGTGTTCGCGTTGCGGCTCTTTCTGGTGGCCGATCGGTGGTTGGTCGAGCCGGCCTGCCTCTGGCGATGGTACTCGGCGTGCTCGGCGTGACCCTCGGCAGCGGGACGCCCACCGCCTCGGCGCAGGGCGCGGTCTCGGTGAATCGTGATCTCGCAAAGCTGCTCGAGCCCGCGCCGCCCTACCGCGGGCCGGGGCTCGTCGGCCAACCTCTCGGTCCGGACGGCGCAGCGAGAATGGGCTTCAGCTCGGGCAACACCACGCTGATGAGCTGGCTCGCGCTCGACGACTTCCCGGGCGGGCAGGACGTCGCCAACGACTGCTGGGGGTACACCTCCCCGTCGGGCCGGGAGTACGCGATCATCGGCGTGCGGACGGGCTTCGCGTTTGTCGAGATCACCGACCCGGCCAACCCGGTCATCGTCGAGCTCATCACGGGACAGCCGAGCCTGTGGCGTGATATCAAGGTGCTCGGCGAGTACGCCTACGGTGTGAACGAGTCGGGCAACGGGATTCAGGTCATCGACCTCTCGCAGATCGACGAGGGCGTCGTTACCCACGTCCGTGACAAGCGGCAGCAGGGCCACAGCACCACCCACAACATCGCGGCCAACCCCGACTCGGGCTATCTCTATCTGATCGGCGGCAACGTCGCCAACGGCGGGCTGGTCGCGGTCAGCACAGCGAGCCCGACCAACCCGACCTTTGCCGGATCGTGGAGCGGCAACTACCTGCACGATGCGCAGATCGTGAGTTTCACCGAAGGGCCGTACGCCGGGCGGGAGATCGCGTTCTGCTGCAACGGGAACAAGGTTCGCATCATCGACGTGACCAACAAGTCGAATATGTTTCAGGTGTCGCAGGTGGAGTATGCGGGCGCGCTGTACATCCACCAGGGGTGGTTGTCGGCCGACCGTCGCTACTTCTATGTGAACGACGAGTTTGACGAGGTGCGCGGCCGGGACGTGACCACGACGCACATCTTTGATGTCTCCGATATCACCGACCCGCAGTACGCCGGTTGGGGCACCAGCGGCTTGCCCGCCAGCGATCACAACAACTACTGGCACGACGGCAAGCTGTTCCAGGCCAACTACCGCTCGGGGCTGCAGGTGCTCGACGCGACCGACCCCTTGAACCTCGAGCGGATCGCGTGGTTTGATACGCACCCCGAGACCGACAACGCCGGGTTCGCCGGCTCGTGGAGTTGCTATCCCTTCTTCCCCAGCGGCACGGTGATTATCAGCGACATGCAGCGGGGGTTGTTCGTCGTGCGGCTGGGCGAGCCGTGCGTGGCGGACTTCAACAGCGACGACACTGTGGACACCCAGGACGTGCTGGCGTTCCTCAACGCCTGGTCGATGGGCGACGAGTCGGCCGACATCAACCAGGACGGCGACGTGAACACGCTCGACGTGACGGCGTTCCTGAATGCGTGGGTAGTCGGGTGCGGGTGAGGGGGCATCGCCCTGCCCACGCAAGGGCACCCGGCCAGTTGGATGTGTGACGAGCTATGGAGGTGGGAAGGTGGTGCAATGAGGGAAAGACATGTGTACAGCCCTATCCCATCACTTCGCGAGGCGTTTGTTCTTGCGTGCTTTGGCGTTGGCGTCATCGGCTTGTACCTGTATGCACAAGCGGCCCCGGTTGCGGGGGCAATCGGTGACTTACTGTTGGTCATAGTTTTCTGCACGGCTGGATTAGGGATGTTGGGAACCATGCTGATCGCAATGTTCAGGCCAAGGTATTATTATTTTTAGTTTCCTGTGCTGGTCCGAGTGCTCGCACTATGCATTATGCTGATACTATTGCGAGGTTTATTGTTCTCATAATGTGAAAGAGTGCATTTGGCGACTTGGGACAAGCAGCGGGTGGCTCGAGTGCTTCTTCCCTCGGGTGCCATCACTCGCGGCCTCCTCATCTTCCCTACCTCCTGCCCTTCTCCCGCGCAGTGATGCCGACCGCAGCGATCCTCCGACACGACGGCCACCCGCCGTGCTCGGCGATGAAAGGGTGAAAAGGTGAAACGGCCCGGGTCTTTCAACCCGGGCCGCGTTGCGCGTTCCTGCATGTTCTTTGCGTTCTTCGCGTTCGATGCTCAGGCCGCGAGGCCGAGGTTCTCGTTGCCGCTCTCGGCTGCGGGCACCGGCGGGCTTTCGACGCCGAACTGCACCGAGACCTGGTTGCTGGCCGGGCCGGTGAGGTCGCCGCGCCAGGGGATGAGAACATACGTTGCGCGGGTGGTGCCCAGGGGCACGGTCGCGTCGCTGAACGACTTGGCCCCGGTCTGGCCGATGTTCGACCACTGGGTTTCGTCGTCGAGCTTGCGCTGGATGACAAAGAACGCGCCGGGTGGCCCGAATGCTTCTCCCCCACGGCACCATCACTCGCGGCCTCTTCGTCTCCGCACGCTCCCGCGCAGTGAGGCCACCTGCCGCACACCCAGACAGTCTACCGCAACACCCGGCACACCGGCACAGCCAGGCACCCCCCCACACCCCCCCGCACCCCCCGCCGAACCCTCGCCGCCCCGGTGTGGTATACCCGCGATGATGGAACCGGCCGACACCGAACACTCTCACCCCCACCCACCCCCTCCCCCTCCCCCAGAGACCGCCGGGGACCCCGCCCTACGGGCGATACACGCGGCGGCGGCAGCGGCGAAGGTCGAGCCCGAGCCGCAGACCATCCCGGCCGACTACTGCTGCGCGGGGTGTGGCTATCCCAGCGGGGTGTCGGGGTCGGTGGGGGGGCGTGGGGGTTCTGTGGCCTGCCCCGAGTGCGGTGTTCCGGCGACCCGGGTCGAGGTGGACGCCCAGGCAGCAAGGCGGGCGGTCGTTGAGGCGTGGCGGGTGGGGGGTTCGGGGCGGCGGGTCGTGGTCCGCCGGTGGGTGCTGGTCATCGTCGCCTACAGCATCGGAGCGGCGGTGGTCGCGCGGAGTTGGACGATCCTCCTGGCGGCACCGACCGTGCTGACGCTGGCGGTCTGGATGAGTTGGAACGCCGGGTGGGTGGTGGCGCGGCTCAAACGCGAAGACCTGCGGGTCCACACGCGGGTGGTGTGGCAGCAGTCGCTCTGGCGGCTGCACCTGCCGTGGCTGGTGGCGCCGCTGTTTGTGGTTGTCGCCGGGCTGGCGGGGCTCGTGGACATGTGGGCGGGGGGCGACAGCGGGGCCTATTGGATGACGGTGCCCTTCGGGCTGCTGCTGTGGGTGATCGGGTCTTTGGTGGCGTTTGCAGTGTGGTGGGCGCTGTATCTGGGGTGGGGTGCGCAGGATGTGACGGGCGTGACGGGGGTGGGGGGGCCTCGCGGGGAGTTGCCGCTGGGCCGGTCAGAAGCCGTGGCGTTTGTGCTGGGGGTGGGCGTCGTGCTGGGGGCCGGCGGGCTGGGGCTTGGCGCGGGGGTGGTCGCGGCTGACGGCGTGGCCGAGTGGCTGGGGATCGAGAATCTGTTCATGTTCGACGAAGACTGGTGACGGACCCGGCTGCGGCTGCCTTGCGGGGCGGGGCGGGGCATTCCAGGCCCCGAGCCTCCTGCCTTGGAGTGAAGTCGGGACCCGGAGTGTCCCGCCCCGGGGAGCTTTGAAGTTGGGACCCGGAGTGTCCCGCCCCGTGAAGCTACGGAGTCGGGACCCGGAGTGTCCCGCCCCGGGGCGTGGACAACGCGATCTGTTACGCTCTGGCGATGGGCCGGGATACCGACGACACCGGAGCGAGGGACGACGGGGCAGGGCCGCCGACCGATCCGTCAGTCGATCCGCCCACGGCCAGCTTCACGGGTGTCGCGATCGAGCGGTGCCCGTACTGCGACTACGAGCTGGCCGGGCTGCGCGAGCGGCGGTGCCCCGAGTGCGGCGAGGAGATCACCGACGCCGACGTGCGGCTCGACGCGCGGCGGCGGGTGTTCCTCGAACTGACACGGGGGCAGGTGGTGTGGGGGAATCTGCTGCTGCTGGTGGTCTGTGTCTTCACAACGATGGGGATCGCGGTCATCCCCTATCTGCTGGGGATCGCGGCGGTGCGGCTGCTGCCCGACTCCGGGGGCAAGGGGGTGGTCAAGCGGGTGCGCCGTCGCGCCTGGCTGCTGGCGATCGGGCGGCTGTACTCGCCGTGGGTGGTGGTGATGATCGGCCTGACATTCTTCTGGATGAACTTCTATTGGTATGGCGATCTTTCAGTGGTGGGATGGGTCATGGAGTACCTCGGCTCCGTCGGGACACTCATCCTCGTGCTGATGCTGTATCTCGGCTGCGTCGTGCTGTGGCGGCAGCGGCTGGGGAAGGTCGCAAAGATCGCCGGCCTCACGCCCGGGCAGATCGCGGCGTCGTTCCCGCGGCGCGGCTGGGCAACGAGGCTGGCGATCGGCCCGGTGCTGGTTGTCCTGCTGGCGCTAGTGGCAGTGGGCCTGTTGATGCCGGTCATCCAGCGGGTGTTCCCGAACTGGGGCGGCGGCTTCTGACCACCGCTGGGATCGGCTGGGGGTGGTTGGGGGTGGTCGGGAGAGTGGGAGGATGGCGCAGTGAGGCCTATCCTTGGCCCCCTTGGGGGAAACACCCCGGATAGACCTCTACTCGACAGGAGCCCGCCAGCATGGAAACCACACTCATCATCCTCAAGCCCGACGCTGTGCAGCGGGGGCTCATGGGCCGGATCGTCAGCCGCTTCGAGGACAAGGGGCTCCAGATCATCGGGTGCAAGCTGATGCAGATCAGCGATACGCTGGCCGAGACGCACTACGCCGCCCACAAGGAGCGGCCGTTCTACAACGGGCTGGTGATGTTTATGACCAGCTCGCCGGTGCTGGTCATGGCGGTGCGGGGGGTGGATGCGATCGCGGTCAGCCGCAAGATGATGGGCGCGACCTTCGGCTCCAAGGCCGAGGGCGGGACTATCCGCGGCGATTTCGGCGTCTCCAACAGCTTCAACCTCATCCATGGCTCGGACAGCCCAGAGGCCGCCGAGAAAGAACTCGGGCTCTTCTTCAACGATGGTGAAGTGCTCTGCTACCCCCGGGCGATCGAGGGCTGGGTCTACGACCTCTCCGGCGGCGACCCGGAATAGAGCGTCCGCCCCCACCCCCACCCCCACCCTCACCCTCCCCACCCCCACACTCACCCCCACACTCACCACTACCACCCCGGTCGGGCCGGTCGGGCTGGTTCTCGCCGTACCAGGTCTTTGCACGGGTGATATGCGGTATTTGACGGGTGGTTTTGTGGTTATCGGGAGAGCTACGGTCATCGTAGCTGCCGCTGCGGTGATCGCAGCTGCTGCTTCGGTGATCGCAGCGGCTGTTTCGGTCGTCGCCGCTGCCGCTCCGGTCACCGCCGCTGCTGCTGCGGTCGTCGCACCTGCCGCTGCGGCCACCGCCGCTGCCGCTGCGGTCGTCACCGCTGCCTCGGCAACCACCGCCGCAGCTCCGGCGACCAGAGCCGTGCCCGAAGCAGGGGTCGTGGCGTTGGGTGCCACTGGGCGCTAGCCCGGTGCCCGAAGGTGCAGAACGTCTTGTGTCCAGTGCCACCCCACCAGTGCCACCCAACGGCAATACCGCACTGGGCTTTGCCCAGTGGCACCCAACCAGCGGCACCGCCCGGGAACAAGCCCCCCCTCAACCCCCTCACCCCCCTCAGAGCGCGCCGGCGGGCGAGGGCTTGATCGTGCCGACCACGTCGGGGGTCTCCTGGACGATCTGGTCGGCGATCTCGCGGCGGTGGATATCAATCTCCCGAGGGAAATCGAACGCCACACGGACCCGTTCGCCCTTGATTGATGCGATCCGCACGACCCCGATGGGGTTGCGCGGGTCACCGATGACGATCTCTTCGCCCTCACGTCTTGTGATAACCAGCATTGCGTGCCTCCCATGCACTGGCGCGACCGGGACCACCGGCCGCGTCCTTGTTCACGAATCCACCGGCCGCACTATAGCGGAAGACGCCGTCGGCCCCAAGCCTGTTTGTGGGAAAGGGCCCACGGAATGTGCGAGCAATGGTGCACGATTGATCGGGTTGTGATCGGTTTTGGCCGGTTGGCTCGGCCGAGGGACCGACGACAGCTCGGCAGCGGTCGCGCTCGACGACCCTACTCGACGATCACGACCCGGCGGACCTCGGGGACGTGCTGGCGGAGGTTGCGCTCGATGCCGAGGTTGAGGGTGATGTCGCTGGACGGACACCCGACGCAGGCCCCATGGAAGCGGATGTAGACCGCGCCGTCGGATTTGGCTTCGACGAACTCGATATCGCCGCCGTCGGCCTGGATCGCCGGGCGGATGGCTTCGATCACCCGGCCGATGCGTTCGGCGAGGTCGTCAGAGACCGAGGGAATGTTGTCGGGGACGTGGGAGACCATCGCACAAGTATAGCGAGGGCGTTGCCCCGTCGGATCGGCGCGGCGGCCGGCGGGCGGCACGCTCGATAGACTCACGCTATGAACCGAAATCGACAGCGGCAGCCGGGGCTCGGAAGGTGCGTGCGGGCGTGTGTGGGCGCGTGCGGGCTCGCGCTGGTGGGTACGCCTCTGGTGCTGATCGGCGGCGGGTGTGCGGGGCCGGCTGTGGTCGCGAGCGGCGACCCGCTGACCGCGAGCCGGCAGGCGGACCTCACCCCGGCCGAGCGGGTGGCGGCGATCAAACAGGTGAAGGCGGAGGTCGCAACCGGCCAGGCCGACCGTGTCGTGATGCGGCACGCGATGAAGGAAATGGCGTGGGCGCTCGACACGCCCGAGATGGTCCGGGCGGCGGCCCTCGAAGCGGTGCTGTGGGACGAGCAAGCCGAGGCCGAGTCGCTGGTGCTGGTGCAGGAGATGCTCCCGACCGAGCCGGGGCGGCAGTGCGTCGCGGTGATGGCAACCGCGATCGCTGACCACGGGTGGACCGAGGCAACCCCGATGCTGGTGCGGAGCCTGGCACGGCCGGTCGAAGGTGTCGCCGATCGGGAGCGGGCGGAGTTCCGGGCGCTCGAGGCGCTCTATCCGGACGAGCCGATCGAGCGGGTGGCGTTCGACGTGTTCCTGGAGCCGAAGGTGGACGCCGGGCCGGCGGGGTTGCAACTGGACATGCGGACGCGGGAAGCGGGGTGGGAGCTGGTGGGTCGGCTGGCGGCCGATGGTGACGCGCGGGCGCGGCTGCTGCAAGATTCAACAGGTGGCGACGAGGAGGGGCGGGTGCTGCTGGGCAAACTCCGCGAGGTCCACGAGGCGTTCGGCGTGGTGCCGCAAAGGGCCGAGGAGATGCGGTGGGCCGTGCGGCTGGTCGATGCCCGGGAGGATCGACTCGGGGCGTGGTGGACGCAGGCCCGGGACGCGGTGAGCCGGCTGGGTGTGGCGCAGCGCGAAGGGTTTGCGCTGCGGCATCTGGAGGCGGTCCGGTGGGCGGGGCAGGCGCAGGCGGGATGGCTGGGGATGAGCCGGGAGGACCTGCTTTCGGAGCTGGCGGCACGGTTGCGCGGGCGGCAGCTCTATGCACGCACCGAGGCGATCAGAGGCACCGCCAACGCGAATGCCGAGCGGCTGGCGACGGTGCGCGACGGGCTGGTGTGGGGCGATGTGGTGGTGCTGCTGGTGATCGACAGCGCGCTGGCCGACGAAGGCGTGCAGAGCGCGGTGTTTGCCGGGGCCGACAAGGACAACAAGGACCGCAGCACCGAGCACGGCGGGACGGTGTGGACCGACGCGGGCGGGTTCCATGTCCAGCCGTTCGCGCCCCGGGGGACCGCGACGCCCGACGACCGGAGGTTTGTCGCGCCGCGCGAGATGATCGACTTCAGCAGCGCGGCTCTGGCGCACTTTCACTACCACGTGACGAAGTGGCGGAACCGGGGGTACTCGGGGCCGAGCCCGGCCGACCTTGATTATGCCGCACGGTTTGGGCGCGCGTGCGTGGTCTTCACTGGCATCGCTCCGGGCGTGCTGAACGCGGATGTCTACTTCCCCAACGGGACGGTGGTCGATCTGGGTGAGGTCCGCCGGTCGGCTGCGGGACGATGACGCACCTGCTGGTCATCGGGCTGGTGGTGGTCGGGGCGCTGCGCGAGATCGGCCCGGAATCGCTGGTCAACCAGGCGTGGGTCGAGGCTCACCCGGCGGGGGCGCTCGCGGGGGCGTTGTTGCCTTTCCTCGCCGTGGCGTTGGTGCAGGTGGTGACGGGCTGGCGCTGCGGGCGGCTGGTGGACCGTCGAGGGTCGGTGCGGGCGGTGCGGGTCTTTGAGAAGGTGTCGGCTCTGGTCCGCCTGTCCACGCTGCTGTTGCAGGTGTCGGCGGTGCTGGTGTTCGGGTGGCTCGACATCGTGCGGGGATGGACGGGCGATCTGGTCGCGGTGGATGAGCTGATCGCGCTGGTGCCGGCGTTCGGGGTGATGGCGCTGACCTGGGCGACCGCCGGCCCGATCGAGCGACGGCTGCGGGAGGCGCTCCTGATCCGTCGGCTCGACGAGGGGCTCTCGATCCCGCCGATGCCCGGGGCGCTGACGTGGTGGTGGGCGACGGTGCGGCAACAACTGCTCTTTCCGGCGCTGCCGGTGCTGCTCATCATGGGGTGGGCCGAGGCGGTGGGGATCGTCCGCGACGGGCTGTGGGACCGGGCGGACGTGCGCGACGGCTGGGGCGTCTGGGGGTTGGGGGGCGTGACCGCGCCGGAGTGGGCAGCGCGCGCGCCCGAGTGGTTGCTCAACCGCGACGTGATCGTCTACGGCTCCGTTGGGATGCAACTGGTGGGCGTGGTGGTGATGCTGGCGCTGTTGCCGTTGGCGCTGCGGGTGTTGTGGGACACGGTGCCCCTCGGCCCCGGCGGGCTGCGCGACGGGCTGGTGGGGATGTGCAAGCGGTACGGCGTGCGGGTGCGGAACATCCTGGTGTGGCGGACGCACGGCGCGATGATCAACGGGGCGGTGGTCGGGCTGTTGCCTCGGCTTCGGTACATCGTGCTGACCGATGCGCTGCTCGAGTCGTTGCCCGGGGCGCAGGTCGAGGCTGTCGCGGCTCACGAGCTTGCCCACGTCAAGCACCGGCACATGCCATGGCTCGCGCTTGGGCTCGGGGGGTCGGCGGTGTTTTTCGGGTCGGCCGCGTCGATGGGAGCGCGGCTCGCGGGGTTTGGCTCGGTGACCGAGGGGTGGTGGCCGGTGGTGCTCTTGCTCGGGGTGTTGGGGATGAGCGTGCTGGTCTTCGGATGGGCGAGCCGGGCGTTTGAGTGGCAGGCGGATGTCTTTGCAGCCCAGCACATGACGCGGCGGCTCGAGGGCGAGGGGGCGGCGGTCGTCGGCGCGGCCGGGGCGCGGGTGATGTCCCAGACATTGCGGGCGGTGGCGCTGGTCAACGGGTTCCCGCCGGAGCGGTTCACGTTCCGGCACGGGTCGATCGACGGGCGGCGGCAACGGCTGATGGAATCGGTGGGCGAGCCGATCGCGCGCGGGAAGGCGGACCGGGCGGCGGGACTGGTCAAGCGCGCGGTGTTGCTGCTGCTGGTCGTGGGGGTCGGGTTGGCGGTGCTGGAGACCGTGGCAGCCGGACCCGAGACAGAACAGAGCCCCAAGCGTGAGCGCCGGGCCGGACTGGCCGAACTGGCAGTGAATCCGGCAACCCATGCCGAGCCCGGCCTCGGCGGTAGACCGGGGGAGGCAGAAGGTACGGATTCGGCCCGTGCGCGAGCCCCGGAAGCCCGATTCGGCCGATTTGGTCAGGGGGCAGTGCTAGGGTTCGGGCATGGCTGAGCTTGAGACCCGGAATCTGACAGCTGCCGAGCAGCGAGTGTGCGCCCTGATCGAGGGGCGGGCGGGGGCGCTCCTCGACGATCTGCGGCTGCACGTCGGAATCCCGACCGGCGGGCGGAACGCGGCCGCGCTGGACGAAACCCGGGAACGGCTGACGGCTCGGCTCGGGGCGCTCGGTGCGAAGACGAAACTTGTGCCGGGGGACTCGGCACCGGACTGGTTGTACGGCCGCGATCTTGACGCACCCGCCCCGCCGACCGCGGTGAGCGAGCGGCTGCGCGAGGGGATGCCTCGGGTGTTGATCGCTGGGCACCTCGACACGGTGCACGATCCGGAGGGCGATTTCCGCGAGTTGACCATCGCCTCCGACGGCAAGACTGCGCTGGGGCCGGGCTGTGTGGACATGAAGGGCGGGCTGGTGATCGCGGTCGCGGCGCTGGAGTGTCTGGAAGAAGCGGGGATCGACTGCGGGTGGTCGTTCCTCTTGAACAGCGACGAGGAGACCGGGTCGTACCACTCGGACGAAGCGCTCGCGTCGGCGGCGAGAGCGCACGATGTGGGGCTCGCGCTCGAGCCGGCGCTGCCGGGAGGCGAGCTGGCGGTCGAGCGGGCCGGGAGCGGGCAGTTCTGTCTGCGCGCACGCGGGCGAGCGGCGCACGTGGGGCGTGAGTTTACCAAAGGCATCTCGGCGGTGACGGCGCTCGCCGAGCGACTGGTGCGGGCAGCTGAGATCCCCGACCCCGAGCGCGGTTTGATCCTGAGCATCGGGCCGTTGCAGGGTGGGGCCGCGACCAACGCCGTGCCGGACCTTGCGATGGCGTGGGGGAACGTGCGGTATCCGGACGAGGCGGGGGCGCAGGAGCTGATCGCGGCGATCGACGCGCTGGGGGCGGCTGGAGATGCGCTGCCGGGGGTCGAGGTACTGCGGAGTTTCAATCGGCCCGCCAAGCCGATGACGCCGGGGACCGAGAAGCTGGCGCTGCTTGCACGTGGGGCGGCCGAGAGCCTCGGGCAACGGCTGCCCTTTGCCAAGACCGGCGGCGTGTGCGATGGGAATCAACTCCAGGTGGTGGGATTGCCGACGATCGACACGCTGGGCGTGCGCGGCGGCGGGCTGCACACGCCGGATGAGTGGATCGACCTGTCGAGCCTGGTCGAGCGGTGCCAGCTGTTGGCGGTGCTGATCGCGCGGCTGGCGGCGGGGGCGTGGGGCGTGGGGCGCGGCGGGGGCGGGGGCGGGGTCGGGTGAAAGCAAGACGAAGGTTGTGTAAGGAAAGGAAATCCGGATATGAGCCAGGCAACGACATCAAGAACAGCAACACACGGCGAGCAGTTCATGCACGCAGCCGAGGTCGAGCAGGGGATCGAGGCGATCGTGAACGCGATGCGCGCGCAGGCCGCGGAGCTTACCGATGTGCGCCCCGGGCGCGAGGAGCTGCGCGAGAGCTACGAGGACCTGATGGCGCGGGCGGCGGCGGCGCGGGGGCGCGGGTTGCTCTATCCCTATCTTGGTTCGGGGCTCGGCAACGGGGCGCTGGTCGAACTCGCCGACGGATCGGTCAAGTGGGACATGATCTGCGGCATCGGGGTGCATTTCTTCGGGCATTCCGATCCGGGCGTGGTCGCCGCGTCGATCCGCGGGGCGATGACCGACACGATCATGCACGGGAATCTTCAGTCGGGGTTTGAGCCCTACGAGTTCTCGGAGTTGTTACTCGAAGAAGCTGCGAAAGGGTCGAACTTGAAGCACTGCTTTGTCGCGGCTTCGGGGGCGCTGGTGAATGAGAACGCGCTGAAACTGGCGTTCCAGAAGCACGGGGCGGCGCCGCGGGTGCTGGCGTTTAGGGACTGCTTTATGGGGCGGACGGTGACGATGTCGCAGATCGGCGACTCGGCGGGGAATCGGGTTGGCTTGCCGCTCTCGACGCTGGTGGACTACATGCCGTTCTACGACGAGGGTGAGGCGGCGCGCTCAGGCGTGCAGAAGCAGATCGAGATCGGGTGCGATCACTTGCTGGACTACATCAAACGGTACCCCAAACAGCACGCGTGCTTTATCTTCGAGCTTGTGCAGGGTGAGGGCGGGTTCAACGCCGCGCCGAGGGAGTACTTTGTCGAGCTGATGAAGATATGTAAGGCGCACGACATCGCGGTGTGGGACGACGAGGTGCAGACGTTCGGGCGGACCTCGTCGCTGTTTGCGTTCGACATGCTGGGGCTCGGCGAGTATGTCGATCTGGTCACGATCGGCAAGATGAGTCAGGCGTGCGCGACGCTCTTTACCGAGGCGTACAACCCCGGGCCGGGCCTTTTGTCGGCGACCTTTACCGGCAGCGGGTCGGCGTGCAAGGCGGGGAGCGAGATCGTGAGGCGTCTGCTTACGGGCGGGTATTACGGCGAGGACGGGCTGATCGCGCAGCACCACCGGGCGTTCAAGGAACACGCCGAGGCAATGGTGGCGAAGCACCCGGATTGGTTCCCCGAAATCGAGCCGCACCGGATGAGCCCTTCGCCGGTGTCGCACGTCGGCGGCTGCGGGGGGATGATGCGGTTCAGCCCGTTCGGCGGCTCGAAAGAGAAGGTCGGCAAGTCGCTGCGGGCGTGTTATGACGAGGGGGTGATCTTGTTTTCGTGCGGGCACGGGCCGTACCACATCCGGATGTTGCCGCCGCTTGGGGTGATGAAGCTGGAGGACTGGCCGCGTGTGTTTGCTGCGGTGGAACGAGGGCTTGCAAAGGTTGCGGGCTGAAAGTAAGTTGGTCGATGTGTGCGTGGGGTTTGATGGAGTGGGCGATGCTCGGCATCACACGGACGGCAAGGAGGCGGTTGTGTATTTGATTCGACGGGCGAAGGTGGAAGATGTCAGCACGCTGACCAAGCTGGCGCGGATGGTACACTTTATTAACTTGCCCCCAAACAAAGATATGATCGGGCTGAAGATCGCGGCAAGCCGGGACTCGTTCCGCAGGGCGGCAGCGGGCAGCGGGAAGCGCGAGGACCGCCCGAAGCGTCTGCACGAGCCGGGCGAGGTGCGGGGTTACAGCGAGGGCGTCGCGGATTCGGACGTGTTTATGTTTGTGTTGGAGAACACGGAGACGGGCTCGGTGCTGGGGACGTCGCAGCTGATCGCGCAGATGGGCGGGCCCGGGAATCCGAACTATGGATTCAAGCTCGAACGCCGTGAGTTCTTCGCCGACGATATTAAGACGGGAACCTCGCACGTCGTGGCGCGATTGCACGCTGATGAGAGCGGGCCGACGGAGATCGGCGGGTTGATTCTTCAGCCTGCGGCGCGGGGGGCGAGGCTCGGGAGGCTCTTGAGCTTTATCCGGTTCCACTTTATCGGGATGCGGCGGGAGTTGTTTGCCGATCGGGTGCTGGCCGAGTTGATGGCGCCGATCTCCGACGATGGGCGGAGCCTGTTCTGGGAGTACGTCGGGCAGCGGTTTATCCCGTTGAGTTATACCGAAGCGGACGTGCAGTGCGGGCGGTCGCGGCAGTTTATCGCGGCGTTGTTGCCGCACGAGGATATCTATCTTTCGTTGTTGCCTCCCGAAGCGCGGGACGGTGTCGGCGAGGTACACCGCGAGACGCTGCCGGCGCGGCGGATGTTGGAGAAACTCGGGTTCAAGTTCTGCGGCGTGGTGGATCCATTCGACGCGGGCCCGATGCTGGACGCGGTGACCGACGACATCCCGTTGTTGAAACTTACATCATCACGGGAGATGGCGGGGGTGGTCGAAGAGTCGGTGTGCGACAGCGAGGGGATCGTGAGCATGATGCGTAAGGACGGCGAGTTTCTGGCGGTGTTTGCCCCGATGAAAATCGACAGCAAGGGGCTGGTGTCGATCCCTGCGGCACACGCCGAGGCGATCGGGGTGAGGGCGGGGGACGAACTGGGCGTGACGGACTTGACCAGAGGATTTGCCCCCACGCCGACCGGCGGCGCGGCGGCGTCGGGCGCGAAAGCAGAGAAGGTGTCGTGATGACGAGTGTGCTCAAGTGTGGCGTGGCGGACCTGGTGGGCGGCGAATGGCGCGAGCTGACCGGGGACGGGATCGTCTCGGTCAACCCGGCGCGGCCGGCGGAGGAGCTGTGGCGGGGCACGCCGAACGTGGGGCACGTGGACGCGGCGGTGAAGGCTGCACGAGCGGCGCAGCGCGAGTGGGCGGCGTGGCCGATCGAGAAACGGTTCGACATGCTGCGGGTTTATCGGGACCTGTGCAAAGCGCGCAAGGACGAGATCGCGGCACTGATCTGCAAAGAGACCGGCAAGGTCATGTGGGACGCAGCTGGCGAAGCGGGGGCGCTGGCAGCAAAGGTGGATATAACATTAGATGCCTCCGAGCACGGCGGGCTACGGCGGGTGTCGGGCTATGAGGTCGGGCTCACCGACAGCCGGGTCGGGCGGGCGTGGTTCCGGCCGCACGGCGTGATGGCGGTGATCGCGCCGTACAACTTCCCGGCCCACCTGGCGAACGGGCATATCGTGCCGGCGCTGGCGATGGGGAACACGGTGGTGCTCAAGCCCAGCGACAAAGCCCCTGCGGTGGGGCAGCTGATGGGTGAGCTTTTTGACGCGGCGCTGCGCGAGGTCGGTGCGCCGGCGGGCGTGGTGAACGTCGTGCAGGGGGGCGCGGAGATCGCCCAGAAACTTACAACGCATGATGGGATCGACGGCATCCTGTTTACCGGGTCGTGGCCGGTCGGGCGGCGGATATTAGAAGCAAACATGGACCACCCGGGTCGGATCGTGGCCCTCGAGATGGGGGGCAACAACCCGGCGGTCGTCATGCCCGACTGCGACCTGAGGCAGGCGGTGATCGAATGTGGGCGGTCGGCGTTTGTGACGACCGGCCAACGCTGCACCTGCACGCGGCGGATCATCGTCCACGAGGCGATCGCGGACAGATTCATCGCGGCGATCTGCAAGGTGGCGGGTGCCCTGGTGATCGGCGAGCCGGATGCTGAGCATCCGGTCTTCATGGGCCCGATCATCTCGGGCGACGCGCGGGACGCGGTGCTCTCGGCACAACACGACTTTGTGCAAAGCGGTGGCGAGGTGCTGGTCGAAGCGACCGCGGTGGACTCGGCGGGCGATGGTTACTTTCTGTCGCCGAGCGTGATGCGGGTGGAGCGGTTTGCGCTCGGGGAGGGCGGGGAAGCGTCGGGACCCGGAGTGTCCCGCCCCGATGCCGGGTGCGACCGGGAGGTCTTCGGGCCGTTGGTGCGGGTGAGTGTGACCGATTCGTTTGACGATGCGCTTGAGCAGGCGAACGCGACGCGGTTCGGGCTGGCGGCGTCGGTGTTTACTTCGGACACGTCGCTGGCCGACCGGTTCCTGGCTGAAGCGCGAGCCGGGTGTGTGAACGTGAACACCGGAACGGCCGGGGCGAGCAGCAAGCTGCCCTTCGGCGGGCTCGGGCATTCGGGCAACCACAGGCCGGCGGGGTCTTTCAGCCTGGATTACTGCGCGTACCCGGTCGCGGGGATGCTCGAGAGCGGCGACGCGGCGGCGGTGCCTCAGGGGATGAAGGTGGAGGACGGGTGGGTGGAGTGACAGATCGGGAGAGGCCTATGCGGACAGTGTTGCCTGATAGCCGAAAGTTCCCTCGCTTTGCGGGCGTGTCGACGTTCTGCCGGTACCCACTGCTGGAATCGGTATCGGCCGAGTCGTTGCCGGTGGATTGGGTGATCTACGGCGTGCCGTTTGATGGGGGGGTGACGTATCGGCCCGGTGCGCGGTTCGGGCCTCGGGCGGTGCGGGATGCATCGCAGTATGTCAAGCGGTACTCGATCGAGCACGACGTGGACGTGTGCGAGGTGTTGAGCATGGCGGACGCGGGCGACGCGCCGGTGTCTCCCTACGACTGCAAGGAGAACGCCGAGCGGGTTGCGGCGTTTGCTGCGGGGCTCGGTGACGCGGGGCACACCAGGCTGCTGGCGGTGGGCGGGGACCACTCGATCGCGTATGCGAATATCAAGGCAACGTGGTTGCGCCGGGGCAAGCCGGCGGCGGGGCTGGCGTGCGTGCATTTCGACAGCCACCTCGACACGGTGGACAGCGTGTGGGGTGAGAAGTGGGGGCACGCTTCGCCCTTTATCCGGGCGATCGAGGAGGGGCTGATTGACCCCAAGCGGATGATCTCGATCGGGATCAAGGGGCCGCTCAACTCGAAGGCCGACCTGGACTATGCGAAAAACCACGGCGTGCGGATCGTGACCCACGCGCAGTGGCAGGACAACGGGCCGGCGCAGCTCGCGGCGTTTGTTGCGGAAGTTGGCGAGGCTGAGGCGTACCTGACATTTGATATCGACTGCGTTGATCCGGCGTACGCGCCCGGGACCGGGACGCTGTGCCCGGGCGGGTTTACCAGTGCTGAGGTGCTGGGGATTCTGCGTTCGCTGCGCGGGCTGAACGTGGTGGGGGCGGATGTGGTGGAAGTGTTGCCCGACCGCGACCCGGCGGGGATCACCGCGTTTCTAGCGGCGCATGTGGTGTTCGAGGTGCTCTGTCTCGACGCGGTGCGACGGATGGGGTAAACGCGACGGGTGGAGATTCCAGGAGTGCGGCGGTATCCCGGGATTCGAGCACGTTGTGCTCTCATCCCGGGCGTGGTTGTCGACGGATTCGACCCCAACACATTTTCGACCCCAACACCCAGAACGAAAAATCTGCGCAACTGGTTGGGTTATGCGCGGCGCAGCGCGAGGATGAGCTCGATCTGTCCGGTCGGCCGGTCGATCTTGCGGGCGATATCGACCGGCGCGAGCCCCTGGTCGGCGAGGTCATAGACCTTGCGGTGGAGCGGGTCGATCGAGAGCGGGGCGGGGGGGGCGGGGGGTTCGGTCTCATGGTTGGTGCGCAGGGCGGGGGCTGCTGCGGGCGCGGCTTGCTGGGCGCTGGCTTCGGCTTCGGCAAGCGCGGCGAGGCGCTGGTCGGCGTGCTCGATGAGCACCTCGATGCGGGCGGCTTTGTTGTCCATGATCGCAGCAAGGCGGCGGGTGAGCTCCTCGGCGTTGGCCATGACGCGGTCGATACGATCCTTGGCGGCGGTGGCTTCGGCGAAGGCTGGGCTCTTGCGAGAGTTGCGCTGCACCTTGGGCTCGGGGTGCGGCGGGGGAGACTTCGACGTATAGATGGTGCGCACGCGGGAGTTCCGGGCTTTGGTCGACCGGCGGAGCATGCGGGTGATGACGATGATCATCATCACCGTGCCCAGCGCGATCAGCACAGTCGAGAGTGTTTTATTGACCGGCGTGGTCTCGCCGGCATCGGTTGGCGTGTCGGCGGGCTGGCCGGTGGATGTGTCGGAGAGCTCGGGTTGCTGGAGGGTCTCGTCTTGCATGATGGTGCCGATGTGGAGAGGGAGGCTCGGGTGGAGCGTCGTTGCAGGAACGGGTGTGTGGATACCGTACCATACTCTGCAATGCAGCAATCTGCGACGGACATGGAGACGATTCGACGCGAGCCAGCAGCACGACGGATCCTGCGGAGCTGGCGGGCCTTGACCGGTGGCCGGGCGGTGGTTGACGCCGACCGCAGGACGCTCGTCGCGTGTTCGGGAGGGGCCGACTCGACTGCTCTGGCGGTGGTGCTGGCAGCGGCGAGCGGGGGCGGTGTTGTGTTGGGGCATGTCGTACACGATTTTCGCGACGGGGCAGAGACCGCAGCCGAGCGCGACGGAGTGGCGGGGCTCGCCGCGAGGCTGGGGGTCGGGTTTGTCGAAGCGAACGTCGCGGTGCGTGGGCACGCGGGCAACGCTGAGGGGAACGCCAGGCGGGCGCGGTACCGGGAGCTGGAGCGGTTGGCGTTCGAGGCCGGGTGCCCGTTTGTCGCGACCGGGCACCACGCCGACGACCAGCTCGAGACGGTGCTGATGGGGCTTTTGCGTGGGGCGGGGGTCGGCGGCTTGGGCGGCGTGCGGCCGCGGCGGGCGCTGGGAGTGAACGGAGCGAAGGGATCGCGCGGCGTTGAGTTGGTCCGGCCGATGCTCGAGGTCGGGCGTGCCGATGCCGAGCGGTTGTGTGCGTGTGCGGGCGTGAACTGGGCGACCGACCCGACCAACGCGGACCTGTCGCGGTTTCGGGCGGCGATCAGGCACCGGGTGTTGCCGGGGCTTGCAGAGATCCGGCCGACGGGCGCAGCACGGGCGGTCGAATCAGCCCGGCAGATGAGAGAGATTGGCGACCTGCTCGAGACGCTCGCGGGGGCGTTGCTCGCGCGGGCAGCGAGGGACGAGGGGGCGATCTGCTGGGAGCGGTCGGTGCTCGCCAGTGCGCACCCGGCGGTGGCCTCGGCGGCACTGCGGCTTGGGTTTGCCGAGCTTCACGGCGGGCGTTTGGCCGATAGCCTTACGGCCCGGAGCGTGCGGCGGGTGGTCGAGGCGATCGGGTGTGTCGGGGCGGGTGCTGCGGAAGTTTACGGGAACGGCGCGCGAACAAACGGAGAGCCGAGACGGTTTGTCTGGAAAGCGACGGAAGTCACGGTCACGCCGACGAGCGTGACAATGAGGAGCACAAGCGATGGCTGAGGGCGAGACGAAGATTCTGCTGGTGGGGCATTGCCGTCCCGATGCGTTTGCGATGCGGGCGGCGTTGGGGCGGTATGCGCCGGGGGCGGCGTTTGTCGAGGTCAACGACACCGAGGCGCTGCGGGCGCACCCGGCCGCGGCTGCGCTCTTGGTCAACCGGGCGCTGGACGGACAGTTCGGCACGGGCAACGGCGTGGAGTTGATCGGGATGTTGCCCGATGGGCTGCGCGGGCGGGCGGCGCTGGTGAGCAACCTGCCCGATGCGCAGGCCGAGGCAGTTGCGGCCGGCGCGGTGGAGGGCTTTGGGAAGTCAGAGATGTATTCAGAAAGAGCGCGAGCAACAATCGAGGGGTTGGTCGGCGTGAAAGCCGACGGCTGAACCGGACACACCGAAAGTACTCGGGCAATGGCCCGGGGGCGGAGCGATCAATGGCGAAGAGGACAAGCCGCAAGAAAGCGGCAACAAAGAAAGCGGTCTCGAAGCGGACCGCGCCCAAGCGGGCTTCGGCCGGTGCGTCGGCAGCTCTCGAATCGATCAGCGCAAAGGAGTTTGCACAGCGCCGCGAGCGGGTGCTCAAGGCGCTGGGTGGCGCGGTCGGCGTGTTGTTTTCGGGTGACGCAGGCAACACGCTGCTGGGCAAGTGGCGGGCGGATCAGCACTTTGCGTACCTCACGGGGATCATCGACGAGCCCGGCGCGGCGCTGGTGCTTGACGGCAACGCCGAGGACCCGAGGCGGCGGGTGACGGTGCTGTTGCAGGCCAGCGACCCGGAACTCGAGGCGTGGGACGGGTACCGCGAGGGGATCGGAGCGGCGTTCAAGTCCAAGTACGGCATCGAATCAGTGCAGCGGACGCGGTACTTGCCGCGGTTGATGACGATGCTGGCGCGGCGGCGGAAACGCTTTGCGTGCCTGCACGCCCCGGCAATGCCCGAGACGAAAGTGTCGCCCGACCTTGCGCTCTTTCGCAAGCTCGCCGAGCGAGTGGTTGGGGTGTCGATCGAGGACCGGACGGGGCTTTTGCCCTCGCTACGGAGTGTCAAGAGCAGGGGCGAGCAGCAGCTGATGGCGCGGGCCATCGCGGCGACCGCAGCCGGGCACGAAGCAGCGATGCACGCGATGCGACCCGGGGTTGACGAGGCGGACATCGCCAGGGCGCTCCTGCGCGGGTTTGATGACGCCGGGGGCGACGGGCTCGGGTATGCACCGATCGTCGGTGCTGGGATCAACTCGACGGTGCTGCACTATGTTGAGAACCGCGGGCCGGTCGAGGACGGCGACCTCGTGCTCATCGACGCGGGCGCGACCTTTGGCGGCTACACCGCGGACATCACCCGGACGTTCCCGGCCAGCGGCGTGTTTACGAAACGCCAGCGCGAGATCTACGACATCGTGCTCGAAGCCGAGCTGGCCGCGATCGCGAAGGTGAAGCCGGGTGTTGCGATGTGGGAGGTGGATCGGGCGGCGCGGAAGGTGATCGAGAAGGCCGGCTACGGCGATGCGTTTATGCACGGCATCGGGCACCAGCTGGGCATGGACGTCCACGACGCCGAGCCGGACGGCAAGCTCAAGGCGGGGATGATCGTGACGATCGAGCCGGGGATTTATCTGCCGGAGGAGAAGATCGGGGTGCGGATCGAGGACGATATTCTGGTGACCGACAAGGGGCGGAAGAACCTGTCGCCGATGATCGTGAAAGACGCGGCGGAGATTGAGCGGTTGATGCGGGGGTGAAGTCGTGGGGGTTGATGTTGTGACGGCTTGATCCCTCGCTTGCGCGAGGGGCTCTACAGCCGTCGGTCAAGGACACGGTAGCCGACGGCTTCGGCGACGTGGTTTGTGGTGACTTCCTCGTTGCCTTCCATGTCGGCGATGGTGCGGGCGATGCGGCGGATTTTGTCGTAGGCGCGGGCGCTGAGGCCGAGCTCGGTGATCGCTTGCCCGAGCAGCGCCAGGGTCGGCTCGTCGAGCGTTGCAACCTTGTCGAGTTCGCGTCCGGAGAGTCTGGCGTTGGGCGTGGCGGCACCCTGCCTCGCGGTCTGGCGGGCGCGGGCGCTGGCGGCTTGTTCCTGCATCTGCGCCGTGCTGGTGCCTTTGCGTTCTCGACCTGAGAGCTCTTTCCAGGGGACAGCCGGGGCTTCGACGTGGATGTCGATGCGGTCGAGGAGCGGGCCGCTGATCCTGGAGAGGTAACGGTCCATGTCGCGGCGGCCGACCTCGCCGGCGGGCATGTCGCCCTTCGGTGTCGGGTTCATCGCAGCAACGAGCATGAAGCTGGCGGGAAATCGGATCGAGCCGTGGGCACGGGCGATGGTGACGACGTGGTCTTCGAGCGGTTGGCGGAGGGTTTCGAGAACGGCGCGGGGGAACTCGGGGAGCTCGTCGAGGAAAAGGATGCCTCGGTGGGCAAGCGAGACCTCGCCGGGGCGGGGGATGACGCCGCCGCCGACGATCGCGGGGGAGCTTGCGGTGTGGTGTGGTGACCGGACGGGCCGTGTGGTGATGAGCCCTTGCCCGGGTCGGAGTTCGCCGCTGGCCGAGTAGATGCGGGTGATCTCGACCGCTTCTTCGGGTGAGAGCGCAGGAAGAACACCGGGCAGCGCCTTTGCCATCATGGTTTTGCCAGTGCCAGCGGGGCCGAGGAGCAGGATGTTGTGCATCCCCGCAGCCGCGATGGTGAGTGCGCGTTTGACAGACTCTTGCCCGCGGACGTCGGCAAAGTCGATCGGTGCGTGCGCGGTCTGGAGGAGGCCGGAGATATCCGGCGGCGGGGCAGGGGCGAGATCGAGCTGCCCGGTGAGCAGGCCGACGACCTCGGCGAGGGTGTGCACGCCGAAGACCTCGATGCCCTCGACGATGGCGGCTTCTTCGGCGTTGTCTGCGGGGACGATGACCGCGCGCGCGCCCGAGTCCTTTGCCATGCTTGCCAGGGCGAGTGCGCCTTTGATGGGGCGGACCCGACCGTCGAGGGCGAGTTCGCCGGCGAAGACCGCACCGCGATAGTCGAGGGCGTCGTCCTCGCGGGGGCGGACGACACCCTGCACCACGAGCATGCCGATCGCGATGGGGAGGTCGTAGACCGGGCCTTCCTTTTTGAGATCGGCGGGGGCGAGATTGACGAGCAGCCGGCCGGGCGGGGGGAAGTAGCCGGAGTTGGTCAGGGCGGTGCGGACCCGTTCGAGCGATTCTTTGACCGCGGCATCGGGAAGGCCGACGATGAGGGCGCGCTCAATGGCCGTGGGGTCAAAATCGACCTCGACCTCACAGGGGAGGGCGTCGATTCCTTGGAGCAGGCCTGAGCGGATGCGTGCGAGCATGCCGGAAGCATACCGAACATGTGCGGGGAGTGGGGCGTGGGCGTGCTCGGGGATGTGAAACGGGTGCGGAAGGATGTCCCCTCGCTCGCGCGAGGGGCTCCAGACAGCGTCAGTCGCAGCCCTGTGCGAAGAGGTTGAGGAAGATGAGGAAGTCGAGGGTGTTGACCTCGCCGTCGCCGTTGAGGTCTGGGTCTCCTTCGTTGGTGGAGCCGGTGAAGTCGTTGAGGAAGGCGAGGAAGTCCTGGGTGTTGACGGTGCCCGACCCGTCGTAGTCGGCGATGCAGGGGTCGCAGACCGGCGTGGTGAGGTGGACCGCATCGACGCCGGCTTCGACGATGGCGGAGCCGATGACGTTGCTGGCGCGGAAGCGGAGGCGGATGGCGTTGGTTGGTGTGACAAAGTCGGCGACCGCGAACTGGGCATCGCGCCAGAAGTCTTCGGGGGCGTGCGAGGTGACGTTTGTCCAGGTGAAGCCGTTGTTGTTGGAGATATCGACCACGAGGTGGGGCGCGAGATTGCCGTCCACGTTGTACCAGACTTTGTAGCTGATGTTTGCGTAGGGGGTGGTTTCGAGATCGAAGATTGGGGAGGTCAGGAAGATGGGGCCGCCGTCGAGTGACTCGCCGGGTGTTGCGCCGGTGACGTAGGCGAGGCCGGACCCGTCGGCGTCGCTGTCGGGTTCGACGGAGTTGCCTTGTACCGGCGTGACTCGAGCCCAGCCGCCGGCGGTGGCGTCGGCGTTGTCGACGAGCCAGCCGGTGTCTGTGTTGAAATCGTCAGCAAAGAGTGAGTCGATCCCGGTCTGGATGTTCGCGGTGTATCCGCCGCTGATCGGGGCGTTGAAAGGCTCGACATAGGAGAGGCCGGTGGTGTCTTGTGCCGTGAACCAGAACTCGTAGGTGTCGAAGCATTCGCCGGCGGGGAGGACCGCCTCGAAGAGCCCTTCGCCGTTGCTGTTCATGGGGATGGGGGTCGGGCCGTCCCCGGCGTCGAGGATGAGTTGGACCGAATCGGGATCAAGGTTGACCCCGTCTTCGACGAGCGCGGTGCGGACGGTTCTGGTCAGGCCGGGCCTGAGTGTTTCGGGGAGTGATTCGGGGAAGTCGAACGCCAGGCCGCTCTCTCCGAGTCGGAGGAGGAAGAGGCCGCGTTCGATGTCGCTGATGGCGATGGTGCCGCTGGGGAGGAATGGGTAGTTGCTCCACGCGCCGTGGTAGCCGGGGGCGTCGCCGTTGGGTTTGGTGTCGAGGTAGGCGATCTCTTGGGCATTGAACGGGTCGGAGATATCAAAGACGCGGAGGCCGGAGGTGTAGTTGGCTTGGTACGCGAGATTGCCGACGACGTAGAGGTTGTGGTCGGTGCTTGCCAGCCCTGAGGTGAAGGTGGTGACCTCGTGGGGGTTGGCGGGGTTGCTGACATCGATGACGTGTGTTGTGGTGACGTCGAAGGAGGTGCCTTCGTCCATTTCGTCGTTGGTGAAGAGGTACTGGCGGTCCTCGGAGAGCCACGCCTGGTGGGTGTAGTGGGTGCCGGGGTAGCGGTGGGAGGCAACGGTGAACATATTGCTCTTGTTGGTGACATCGACGACGTAGACGCCGCCGCTTCCTGTGCCGCAGTAGGCGATTTCGCGGCCGGCGAAGGGGCCGTCGGTGTAGGTGACGACCTGGGCGTCGTGGACGTATCTGCCGGTCCATGCACCCGCGATGACGGGGTCCTCTGGATCGGCAAGAGAGATCGCGACGAGGCCGCCGTTGGCGATGTTGGCGCCGCTGAGGAAGATGTAGCCGCTGTCGGGGTTCGAGATGATGTTGTGCGTCGAGGTGTGTCCGTTCTGCATTTTGTTTCTGACGTGGCGGACGTTTCCGTTGTCAACATCGGCGAGGTCGATGACCTGAATGCCGAGCCCGCCCTCGCTGACGCCGTAGGCATAACTTCCGATAACCTTGATATCTCTCCATGCGCTGTTGTTGCCGGGGATGAACCCGATCTGGACGGGATTGGTTGGCACGGTGACATCCAGGACCGAGAACCCGGACTGGAGCCCGAGCAGGATGTACTCGCGGCCGGCTGGTGAGACGTAGCCCCAGCAGTCGTTGGCGGAGCGTTGGTTGTTCGGGAACTGGTCGAGCGGCAGCCACGAGAAGAGGGTGATGTTTGAGGCCGGGAACCCGCCTGCGTCACCGTTCCGAGCCGATATCGGCCCGATGATCGGCTCGCCGAAGATGGGTTTGGCGGGGTCAGCGCTCTTGCGCCAGTCCTGGTTCTGTTGGGCGTGGGTTGCCGTTGAGAGGGCGGTGAGTGTGAGGGCAGCGGCTGCGATGGCAACGCGAGCGAACGACGGTCTGGCGAACAGCATGCTTTGGGCCTCCTGGATCTATGCAATGTAACAGGTCGGACCCATGCGGTACAGGTCGATCTTTGGTGCTTGATCGCGGGCGGGCCTCAAACCGGGTCCGTAAACCGCCGAAGAGAGAGCGGGCTCGCCCTTGCGGAGGCATCACTGTGGAACCAACGCCAGATGTAGAATCCGATCAGACCCCTGAAATCGAGGCGCGTGTGCGCCGCCCTTCACGGTGGAGGCACCGCGCGCTGTTGCTCCCGCCTCTGGTGGCGGGGATGGCGGCGCTGGCGGGGCTCGGGGCGTTGGGCGTGACGATTGCGCCGACAGTTTCGGAGGGCTGGATCGCCGAGCAGGGGGTTCCGGTTTCGGACCGGGCCGGATTTGCGATCGCGACGGTTGCGGCAATCGTTCTCATGTTGAGCGGATTCCTGTGGTTGGGCAGAAGGCTTCGGGTGCTGTTGCGCATTCGCGGGGCGCTGCACGCCTTTGGCGCGGGGGAACGGTCGTTCGGAGCGTTGAAGTTGCAGGATCAGCCCGGGGCGGCGCGTTCGTGGAACGGGTTGCTCGATTGGCGAGGCGAAGAGGCAGAGCGGGGGCAGGTTGAAGAGATGTTGAGCGGACCGACGGCCGGAAGCACGAGCGGGGGAGGGGCCGGGGAACGCGCCGCCGACGCGCTCTGGCAGGGCGTGGTCGCGGTGGACGAGCAGCAGGTGATCCGGTACGCCAACGGTGCGGCGGCGGTGCTGATGCGTCAGCGGCGCGAGAAACTGCCTGGGCTCGACGTGCGTCGGGCGATTACCGACGAATCGGTGCTCGAGGCGATCGCCCTGGCGATCGAGACCGGGTCGCGTCAGCGTCGGGTGGTCGATGTCGGGGACGCCGCCGTCGCGGACGCGAGCGTGCTTCGGTACAGCGTGCGGTCGGTCGGGGCGCAGGGAGAACGGTCGGTGCTGGTGGTGATCGAGGACGTGACCCAGCAGCGGATCAGCGACGCGGCGCAGCATGCCTTTGTCGCACAGGCAACGCACGAACTGCGGACACCTCTGACGAATGTCCAGCTCTATGTCGAACAACTCATCGACGACGACCTGCCCGCCGAGGAGCGTTCTACGGCGCTCAACACCATCAATCAGGAGATCCTGCGGCTTGACCGGATCGTGGGCGACATGCTCTCGATCGCGGAGATTCAGGCGGGGAACCTGCACGCCAAGTCGGGCGAGGTGCGTGTGCAGCAGATTATTGAGCGGGTCCAGGCCGATTACGCGGAATCGGCGCGACAAAAAGGGGTGACGCTCGAGTTCGAGCTGCCGCCGAAGTTTCCTTCGATTGTTGGTGACCGAGAGAAGATCGGGATCGTGCTTCACAATCTGCTAGGCAACGCGGTCAAGTACACGCCCGAGGGCGGGTCGATCAGAGTTGTCGTCAAGGAAGAGGGCGATCGGCTTGTGCTTGAGGTCAGCGATACGGGAATCGGAATCCGTGAGGAGGATCAGGGGCGGGTGTTTGATCGCTTTGTGCGTGCCGACGACGAGAGGGTCAAGGCGCAGACCGGGACGGGGCTCGGGCTGGCGCTGGCGCGCGACATCGCGCGTCTGCACAGCGGGGACGTCACGCTGCATTCTGAGCTCGACGTAGGCAGCACGTTCTCGTTCTGGTTGCCGATTGGTGGAATAGCGCAGGCCCGTGCGGCCTGATGGAGCAGTGCGATGCAGATCGAGATCGAACGGCAGGGCGCGGTGACGGTGCTCAGACCCCGCGGGCCGTTGATCGCCGACGACGCGGATGTTGTCCGGCACAAGGGCGGGGAGGCGATCGCCGAGTCGCTCGGGCGGCTGGTGATCGACGCCTCCGCGATCGTGTATGTGGACAGCAAGGGGATCGAGGCGTTGCTCGATCTCGCAGACGAGCTCTCGGACGCGGGACAGGTGCTCAAGCTCTCGGGCACCAACGAGACGGTGCGTGAGGCGTTGGAGATCACCGAAACCGCCGCGATGTTCGAGCACTTCGAGGACGTGCCGTCCGCGGTGAGGAGCTTCCTGTGAACCTGCCGAGCCCATTCCGAAAGACGAGAGTCGGCGAGGTGCTGATCAACTCGGGGGACCTCTCCGAGGAGCAACTCGAGAAGGCGCTCGCCGACCAGAAGCAGTCGGGTCGTCGGCTCGGCGAGCTGCTGGTCGAGCAGGGGGTCATCAGCGGGACATCTCTGGTGCGGGCGCTGGCGTCGTGCCTGGGTGTGCGCGGGTGCATTCTACGGCCGGGCCTGCTCGACCCCGAGGTGCTCGCGGTGATCGGGGAGCAGGAGTGCGAGCGGCTCAAGGTTGTGCCGATGTTTCTGGTGCGGGGGGTGCTGACGGTGGCGATGGCCGAGCCGCAATCGGTGCCGACGATCGACCGGCTGCGCGCGATGACCGGCCACGAGATCCGCGCGGTGCTGGCGCTCGAGAGCAACATCACCGAGTATCTGCACCGCCACGCCCACGGCAGCGACGATGTCAACGAGTTTCTGGCAAACCTCCAGCACTCCGACGTCGAGGTCGTCGAACGCGAAACGATCGACGAGGACGACCCGACCGATCTTGACAACATCTCGGTCGACAGCCCGATTATCAACCTGGTGAACGTGGCGCTCACCAGCGCAGTCCGCCACAAAGCGAGCGATATCCACATCGAGCCCGAGCGGCAGGGGACGCGGATCCGGTACCGGATCGACGGGATGCTCCGCGACCTGATGAAGCCGCCGATGGGCATGCACGCGGCGATCGTCTCGCGGATCAAGGTCATCGGCAAGATGGACATCGCCGAGAAAAGGCTGCCTCAGGAGGGGCGGGTGCGGATCGTGGCCGAGGGGCGCGACATCGACCTCCGCGTCAGCAGCATGCCGTTGTTGCTCGGCGAGAAGCTGGTGGTCCGCATTCTCGACAAGATGAATCTGCATGTTCGGCTCGAAGACCTCGGGTTCCGGAGCGAACCGTTGGGGATCTTTCGGCGGGTGCTGGGCGAATCGCACGGGCTCGTGCTGGTGACCGGCCCGACGGGATCGGGTAAGACCACGACGCTCTATTCGGCGCTCGACCTCCTGCGGAGCCCGCAGCTGAACATCATGACGGTGGAGGACCCGGTCGAGTATCAGCTCGATGGTGTCAATCAGATCGGCGTGAACGAAGCGATCGGGCTCTCGTTTGGGCGTGTGCTGCGGAGTGCGCTGCGGCAGGACCCCGACGTCATCATGATCGGGGAGATCCGCGACGAGATCACGGCGCGGGTGTCGGTGCAGGCGGCGCTGACCGGCCACAGCGTGCTGGCGACGCTGCACACAAACGACTCGCCGAGCGCGATCGCGCGGTTGATTGATATGAAGGTGGAGCCCTATCTGCTCTCGAGTGCGCTCAACGGCGTGGTCGCGCAGCGGCTGGCACGGACGCTCTGCCCGAGCTGCCGGACGAAGTACTTCCCGACCGAAAAAGTGCTCGCCGACGCGGCGATCCCGAGCATGGCGGGGCGGGCGTTCAGCAAGGGCGCGGGGTGCCAGACGTGCCACGACAGCGGGTTCCAGGGACGGGCGGGGATCTACGAGGTGATGGAGGTCACGCCGGCGATGCGGCGGCTGATCCACATCGGCGCGGGGACGCACGAGTACCGCTCGATGCTGCGAAAGCTGGGGTTCAAGACGTTGCGTGAGGAGGGGGTGCTGCTGGCGATCGACGGGAAGACGAGCCTTGAAGAAGCGCTGCGTGTGACGAAGATGGAAGAGGATCACGCGGAGATCGCGGCGGCTGAAAGGGACGCGGCATGAAGTACGCGTTCGTGGCTTTCGATGCTGGCGGCAAGCGGACCGAGGACGTCATCGACGCGGCGTCCGAGGTGGCAGCCAAGGACACCCTCGCCGAGCGAGGGCTTTTTGTCGTCGAGATAGATTCGGAGAGTTCGTCTGGTCACAGCAGCGGGGTATCGGCCGGCCGCAAACAGTCGAAGTGGCGCTGCCTTGCCGAGTTTACCAGGCAGATGGCGATCCTGGTCTCGACGGGCACGCCGGTGGTGCAGGCGTTGGCGGCGGTCGAGCGGCAGGTCACGGACCCCCGGTTTACCGAGGTTGTGGGCGACGTGAGACGGCGGGTCGAGGAAGGGACGTCGCTCGGTGAAGCAATCTCGCGGCATCCCAAGTACTTTGACGCGGTGGCGCGGTCGCTGATCTCCGCGGGTGAATCGAGCGGTCGGCTTGACTCGATGCTCGAACGCCTCGCGGCGGTCAATCGGCAGCAGGAGATTGTGCGGCGTTCGCTGACCTCTGCGCTGGCGTACCCGATCCTGCTTACGTCGATCTCTCTGGTGGTGCTGGTGAACATGCTGATGTTTGTTGTGCCTCGGTTCACGGTGTTGTTCGACTCGCTTGACACGCCGGTACCGGCTTCGACGGCGGTCCTGATGGCGGTGAGCAATCACCTGCGGGCGTACTGGATGTGGGAGTTCCCGGCTGTGGGGATCGGGGTAGTGGCGGCGGTGATGTGGGCGGTCTCGAAGCCCGGCCGAAGGGCGATCGACTCGCTGATTCTGAAACTTCCCGGCTTCTCGGATCTCTGCATCTCGCTGGCGATGGCGCGGATCGCGCGGCTGCTCGGGGTGTTGCTGGAGAGCAAGGTGCCGTTGCTCGATTCGCTGGTACTGGTCGAAGAGGCGATGTCTAACGACAGCTTCCGCAGGCTGATCGAACGGGTCAGGATCGCGGTGGTGCGGGGCAGCACAGTCAGCAGCGTGATCGGCAAGAGCAACCTTGTCACGCCCGCGTTTGCCGAAGCGGTGCGCAGCGGTGAGGACTCGGGCAGGATCGGTGAGGTGCTCACGAGCCTCGCGGACTACCTGGACGAGGACAACGCTTCGCTGCTCAAGGCACTGACGCAGATGCTCGAACCGATCGTGTTGGTCATCCTCGGGCTCGTGGTGGGGACGATCGCGGTGAGCATGTTCCTGCCGCTCTTTGACGCGACCGCCGCCACCGGGCCGGCGATGGGAGGTGGATAACCATGCGAGCACGTGAGCGGACCCCGATCGGGATTGACCTGGGAACGTCATCGATCAAGGCGGCGCAACTCGCGCGCACGCGGACGGGCTGGTGCCTGGCCGCGAGCGCGAGCTACTCGCGTCTTGACGGCGAAGACGCGTTGTCTGCGGCCGAGATGGATCGGTTGCTGGGTGTGCTGGACCGCGCTGGGTGTACCGGCGACACGGCGGTGCTCGGCGCGCCCAGGTCCATGCTGCTGACGGCGTTGGTTGATGCGCCGCCGAAGTCCAGCGGGGCTCCGGTGGAACAGATCTGCGCGGCCGAGTTTGCGAGGATGTACCGGCTCTCGCCGGGAGGGTGCCAAATGCACATGGTTGAAGTGCCCAGCGCGACGTCGAGAGTCAACACAAGCCAGATGTCGATCAATGGCATGTCGAACACCGACGCCGAACGCTTGATCGCGCCGTTCGACAATGCCGGGATCATCATCGAGGCAATCGACCTCGGGGCCGAGGCAAGGTGCCGAGCGAGCCACCCGGTGTGCGCCCAAGGCGAAGAACTCACCGCGCTGCTCGATGTCGGCGCGAGCGGGATCGGGCTCTCGGTGTTCCGCGAGGGTGAGAGCGTGTACCACCGTTGGCTCGCGGGCGCGGGGGTGGGTCGGCTCGTTGAGGCGGTGTGCCGATCGCTCTCGATCCAGCCCGCGGCCGCGCGGGTGCTTGTCGGGAGGGTGGGGCTCATCGCGCCCACGTGCGAGGCGCTCGATTCGGTGACAGTCTCTCGGGTGCTGAGCCTGAGCAGGGAGTACGCGGAAGGTCTGTTTCACGATATTCTGCGGTCGTTGGCGTATGTGCTGGACCGGTTCCCGGGTGAATCGGTGTCGCAGTGTTGGCTGATCGGCGGGGGCGCGGGCATTCCCGGTCTCGCGGAGTTTCTTGCCGAGTTTGCCGGGCTTGAGATCAATGCGCTCACGCCCGAGCAGTGCGGGGTCGCTGGCGGAGGCTTGGCCGAAAGTGCGTCGCTGGTCACTGCGGTGGGGCACGCGATGTGGGGGTACAACGATGCCGCGTGATCCGAATCTCATTCCGTTGCACGTGCTGGAACGGCGGTCACTCCGCCATCGGATGAGGCAGTGGCAGTATGTGCTGCTGCTCGAGGTCTGCGCGGTCGCGGGAGCGGTGGTGCTGCTTCAGGCGCAGGTCAGCGATCCGACCGTGGAATCACGTGAAGCGATCGAGGGCACCGTGGCGCAGATCGATGTCGTTTCGTCCGCCGCTGCGGCCCTCAAAAACGAGTTGCAGGAGGTGCAGCAACAGCTGGCGGTCGCGACAGAGGTCGTTCGGAAGCCGGACTGGTCCATCCTGCTCTCTGCGTTGGCGTGGGAGGGGAAGGGCAAGGTTGTCTTTGATTCGTTGCAGCTCAGCGGGGCAGAGAAGAGTGGTGCAGGAGCGGATCAGGTGTACAGGCTGTCGATCCAGGGGAACTGTGACACCCAGGCCGAGTTGACCGGGTTTGTGCAGAGCCTGGAACGCACCGACCTGTTCGCGCGTGTGAAGATCACGCAGACCCAGAGCCTTCCGAGTCCGGACGAGGAGATAAAGCCACGCATGGGATTCACGATCGATGCACGGATCCGGGAGGCTCGCTGATGGCGAAGAAGACGCGGCGCTTTGCGCACAAACATCTGGACATCGGGGGCGCGGCCCTTGCGTTTGCTATTGCCGGCACCGCGTTCTGGTTTGGAGTCAGTCCGGTATTGCACTCTGGAGACGACGTCCGTCGCCTGATGGGGCAGGTTTCCCTCTCCCAGTCCCAGCTCGAGGGTGCACGTATCGAGCATCGGGGTTTGCAGCAGGAGATCCGGGACGCGAGGACGAGCCTCGACGCGCTCTCGATCGAGCTCGACACCTCAGACCAACTCGCGTCACGCCAGGCCGGGATCGGGCGTGTCCTCGAAGGAGCGGGAGTGAGCGTGAGCCAGTTCGTCGTTGGATCGGTGCAGCCCGGTGAGTTGCTCGATATCATCCCCTTACGCATCAATGGTACCGGTACGTCGCCGGACGTCATCGCCGCGATGCACGCGCTACGCAAGCGGTTTCCGGACGTCGCGATTTCGTCGTTCCAGATGTCCGTTGCCGGCGATTCCACAGGGCAACAGGTGGTGTTTGGGTTCGATCTTGCGTGGTATATCGCTTCTGACGGCGTGCCGGAGAGTTGAATCTTTCGATGGGGTTGCTTCCGCCCGTTCTGCTTTGCCTGTTGAGGGTATGGAACTGAACAAGCAGCAGAAGACGGGGATGGTGATCGCGGCACTCGCGGTTGCTGCGTTCGGGGTTGATCGATTGGTTCTGGGTGGTGGAGGGCCGGCGACCGCGTCGGCCCAGGCGGTGCTTCCCGACGAGGTCGAGGCGGCATCGCACCAGGCGGTGGCGGCCGAGCGAGGGATCACCTTCGCCCAGCAGCTGGAACGATTTGCCAGAAGCAACAACATCGACCCGGAAGCCGGGGTGCCTGATCTCTTCGGAGACGACGCGGAGTGGTCTGTGACGGCGGTCATAGGCAACGGACAGCGCGGCGCGGTCCGCATCGGTACCAAGCTCATCCGGGTCGGACAGGCGTACGAGGACGCGGTGCTCGTGCGGGTCGATGGCGACGGCGGGATCTTTGCCAAAGCCGGGCGGGAGTTTCGGGTGCCGCTGGAGAACGCCCTGTCAGGCAACGGCCGATAGCCTCGACCGAGGAATATAAGGTCGTCCGAAACCGAGGGGCGCACTCCGGTTATGCCGTTGGGGAAGGGAATTCCCGGCGGTACAGGTGTGAGCTACTGAAGTGCGTCCGGTCTTGTGCCGATGACAGGCACCAGCACGGCAAATAACTGCCAGCAGCACAAGCGTGGAGGTCTTTAGATATGAACATTCGCACCGGTCTTGCCCGTCGCTCGAGGGCGTTCAGCCTTATCGAGCTCGTCATTGTGATTGTGATTCTTGGCGTGATCGGGGCGATCGCGATTCCCAGGATGAGTCGTGGAGCCGTCGGAGCGACCGAGTCCGGAGCTATCTCCGATCTCGCGATTGCTCGCAGCGCGATTGAGCTGTACGCTGCGGAGCATATCGGGGCGTTCCCCGTGCTCTCGACATTCAATGATCAGCTCACGCTGTACTCCGACGTTGATGGGAACACCAACGCGACCAAGACCGCGGTGTTTATGTACGGCCCGTACATCCGGACGATTCCGGTGCAAAAAGCCGGGCCCAATCGGGGAAGCGCGACCGTGACCGGGACACAGGGCACTTCGGGCGCCGGTTGGTGGTACACCGCGACCTCCGGCGATATCCGGATCAATGCCGGGGCGACGGACAAGGACTCGAACGGGACGCCCTGGGTCAACTACTGATCCCCGACCCGACGCACGAAACTTGAGAGACGTCCGCACCGTGCGGACGTCTCTTTGCTTGAAAGGAGCCGGCATGTCATCCACTCGCACACGATTCGGAACCACTCACAGGGCCTTTACGCTTATCGAGATCACGATTGTGCTGGTGGTGGTGGGTGTGGTCTTTGCGATCGCGACGCCGCGATTCAGCCACGCGGGCTCGCAACGGCGCGTCGACATGGCGATGGAACGTATCGAGCGGGACTTCCGGCTCGCCGAGCAGGACGCGTGGCACACGGGCACCTCGCGAGAGCTTGTGTTCGATGTCGCCAACAACAGCTACGAGATCGTCGGGATGACCGACGGGATGGGGAATCCGTACATCGTGGATCTCTCCAGAGCGCCGTACAACCTCTCGATCAACAGCGTCGACTTTGCTGGCGCCACAAGGCTCACCATCGATGGGCGGGGCGGCGTCCCGGTCGGCGGCAGTGTCGTGCTGGCGGACGGATCGTACTCGGCGACCGGGAGCGTTGCGGTTCGGAATACGGGCACGATGTCGATGGTGGTGTCAGGAACGATGATTGATATGTATCCGAGCACCAGCACCAGCACCAGCACCAGCACCAGCACGAGCAAAGACTAAGGCAAAGGACCCCAGTAGGGACGACCATGACGCGCCAAGTAAAGCCAATCCGTCGACCGGCATTTACCATGATCGAGATGCTGCTCGCACTCGCGTTGGCGGCGATTGTTCTCTCGGCGTTGCAGTCCTTGATCCTTATTGCCGGTCGGGCGATCCCCGACGCGCAGGGTGTCCAGTCGAGCACCGTTGAAGCCGCCGACATGCTCGAGAGGCTCACCGCTGAGGTTTCGGTCGCGATCGAGGTGCTCGATGTCAACGCGAACGATATCACGTTCTCGCTCAACGACTGGACCGGGGACAGTGTCGTCGAGACCGTCCGATACGCCTGGTCGGGTGTTGTCGGAGACCCGCTCTTGCGTGCGGTCAATGGCGGTGCCGCGAGCGTGCTGGTGGGGGCGGTAGACAGCTTTACCCTCAGCCCGTTGACCCAATCGACCGACACCTACGTTGCGGGGGATGAACAGACACTTGATAATCAGTTGGTGCAGTCGATCAGCGTGCTGGATGCGTATCCAGACCCCGTCGACACAACCGGCGCCTATGCCCAGCGAATCGTGCCTAACCTGCCAGCGGATACTGTGGACTGGCGGATCCGCGATGTGTCGTTCTGGATCCTGTCCGCGAGCGGGTCGAACGGGAAGATACTGGTCGAGATCAGAAATATTGACGCGATCACCGGCCTGCCCGGCAGCATTGTGTACAAGGAAAAGCGGTACAAGACGTCATCGCTGGGGAGCACCCTGACGCGGGTTGACCTGGGCTTTGACACCGTGCGGTTCTCACCAACCGATGACGTGTGCCTGGTGATCCGCACGGAGGATTCTGGAGTCGCTTGCGATATCGAGTTCGGGCTCGCGACGACATCTCTCAACGGCCGAGTGGCGTGGAGAAGCTCCGACGGTGGCAGCTCGTGGTCCGCGGTGAACTACTCAGCGATGCACCACGAGATCACCGCGGAAATCCGGACACAAACAGCAACGATCGTGACTCGGACCGAGTTGGTCGAGTTGGAGGGGATCCTCGTGGTGGGTGTTCCTGCCGTGACGATCAAGCGCGCCGTGCGGCCGTTGAATACACCTGAGGTGTTACCGTGAGACAGGAGCATTCCAGACTTAGTTCCGGTATGACGATCATCGAGGTAGTCCTCGCGATGGTGCTGTTGAGCATGATGCTGGGTGCGGTGCTCAGCGCGGTCGAGCTCTCGGCCCGGACCCAGCACTCGACCGCCGACGCGACCTATGCCCGTTCGCTCGCGGCCGACCTTCTCGAAGAGGTCTGCGGCTTTGCGTACGCGGACCCTGCTGGGGCGGCCGAGTTTGCCGTGGGCGGCGACGAGAACGCGGCCGACCGTTCGACGTTTGACGACGTGGACGACTTCGACGGCTGGTCAGAATCGCCGCCGATTCAGTCCGACGGGACACCGGTCCCTGGTTCGGATGGGTGGACACGGATCGTCAATGTCAAGTGGGTTGATCCGCTCGACCCTTCGATCGAATCGGTGACCGAGACCGGGGCCAAACGTGTGCAGGTCGGGGTGAGCCGGGGCGGGGTGACTTACGCGGTGATCACCCGCATCCGCACCGCGGCGCTGGACGCGTCGGCCGACACTGGAGGGTGAGTCATGGATCGGTTGTCTGAGAGTGTGCGCGGGCCGAGCCGCCGTGGCGGGGTGTATGTGCTTGTGCTGGTGGTGACGACGATCGTGTCGGGGATGGCGTTGCTCGGCCTGCGCGCGGCGATCGCGGGGAGCACGGAGGGCCGCCGGGTTGCCGACTCGATCTCGGCGCGACAGCACGCGGCGTCCGGGATAGAGATCGGGATTCACACGATCACGACCGAGCCCCTGTGGCGTGCCGATCGCACCGAGGGGACGTGGCTGAACAAGGTCGCCGTGGGGACGGGCACCGCGACAGTCGCTGTTGAGACGGTCGGGGGCGGGCCGTTCACGCTCGATGCCTTCGAGCCTGTCGAGCTGACGGGGTTCGGCTTCGAGGGAACGTCGCGCTCGGTGCTGCGGGCGCAGGTCGCATTGATGGGTGTTGACAGCCGGGACCACATCGAGTTGCTGTTCGCCAGCGGCGCCGCGGCGTACTGGCCGATTGATGGGCTCAAGTCCGGCGGGTACGAGATCGATGCGGTGGGTGACAACGCGCTGAAGAAGTCCTGGAGTGATTCCGACGTGCTGCCGGGGGTGTTTCCGGCGCTGGGCACAAACTCCGCGCCGTGGTTCACTGGGACTTTGGGCTCGATGAAGGCGCCGTCGAAGGACATCTACACCGATATCCGCACGGTGAGTGTCTGGTTCTGGGTATCGTCGACGACCGGGCTACAAGGCATCGTCACGCGTGACGCCAGCGGCCGGGGGACAGGAGGGCGGTGGGAGCTGGCGATCATCAACGGCGAACTCGAAAGTATGTTCGATACCACGTCGCGGACGGTGTCGCTCCGTGGTGGGACGGTGCCTACCGGGCAGTGGAACCACGCTGTGCTTACGGTCGCCGACGACCAGATGCGGCTGTACCTCAACGGGGTGCAGGTCGACCGGTGGAGCTCGATCCTGCTCGCGGGGGAGCTGGCGGGCTGCGCGCCGACCGAGACTATCAGGATCGGTGTGTCGCGACGACTCCGCGCGCCGGACCACAAGGGAACCAACCCGATCACCGGGGCGGTGTGCGAGCTCGCGTTGCTCAAGGCACCGATGTCCGACGCAGAGGTGCTTGCGCTGTACACCGCTTATCCAGCGCCGGCGCACTACGCAATCGTCGCGGATACCTGGGAACGGATCATCCAGTAGACGATCGGCCGGGGGTGGCGCCGGCCGAGCTGAGCGATCTCATTCAGGCGGCATCGCGATCGACAACCTGCTGTGGAGCGTGGTCGGCAACCATGCGGTCGAACACCGTGAAATCGAGCTCGAGGAACGGACCGGTCAGCTCGGGGTCGAACTGCGAGCCGCTGCACTTCTGGATCTCGCCGAGCACTTGCTCGCGGGGCATCTTGGGACGGTAGCTACGGTCCGAGCTCATCGCATCGAACGTGTCGGCGATCGCGAGCAGGCGCGCCATCAGCGGGATGTCCTCGCCGGCGATTTTGTCGGGGTAGCCCCGGCCGTCCCAGCGTTCGTGATGCCAGAGCACCCCGGGCAGGATATCGCCGAGTTGGGGGATGCCCGCGAGGATGTCGTGCCCGATCTTCGGGTGGCGTTTGATCGCGTCGAACTCCTCGTCGGTGAGGCGGCCGGGCTTGCAGAGGACCGCCTCGGGGACGCCGATCTTCCCCACGTCGTGCATAAGCCCGGCGATGTGGATGCGCTCGACCTGGGCCTCGGGCAGCCCGATCTTGGTTGCCAGCGATGCGGCGAGGTGGGCGACCCGTTCGGAGTGACCTCGGGTGTAGCGGTCCTTGGCGTCGAGGGCCGCCGAGATGGCGCGCATCGAACCCATGAACGTCGCCTGTTGTTCGCGGACAAGGCAGACGATCGCGTAGTAGCTGCTGGCGAACGCGCCGACCGCGTCGATGAGCCGGGTGTCGTAGGTGCTGACCTGCGGGTCATGCCCTCCCTTGCTCCCTGCGATCAACGCCCCTTTGACCTCGCCGTCGCGGCGGATCGGGTAGACAACAACCTGTTCGTCGGGTCCGATCAGGGTGTCGATCGACCCTCCGCTCAGGATCGCCGAGTTCTCGTCGGGGTGTTGGTGTGTCGCGAGGTCCAGGAGGGTGTCGATGACCGTTGCTTCCGGGGGTGTGCTGCCCGCGTTGAGCGAGAATCGCGGGTTGTGTTCGTCCAGCCAAGGCGCATCGAGCAGGTGGATCGCGACCCATCCAAAGGGGAGCGTCTTGGCGAGGCTCCGTACCGCTTCTTCAAAGAAGTTCTCGGGGCGAGCCACATCCCGGACCGCACCGGCAAGGCCGTGGGTGAGTTCGATGTGTTCGTAGGCTTCGGTCAGTGTGTCGGAGAAACCGCCGAGTGTTGATTCGCTGCGGAGCGCGACCTCAAGGTCGTCGGCCATCTTCGGGAGGAGGTCAGCGAGCCGTTCGATCTCGTGTCGGCTGAACGTCGCCAGCGGGCGGAGCGACCGTCTCGCAGCGGCCGGGTCGATCCGGCCGCGCTCGCACGACCGGTCAAAGTCCTCAGACGCAAACAGCCCGGGCATGAGGAACATCGCGGCGGTCCATTCGACAACACGGCGACGGTGTTTGAGCGGCGTGAGGACGAACTCACACCCCGGAAGAAGCGCGATGCGGGCAGGCACTCCCGGCTTGGTGATCTCACCCGTTGAGGCTTCAATCCGCTCGATCATCTCTCCGCTGCACACCCACGCGGCCTGCGCACCGGCGAGTTTCGGCGGATAGAGCACTCCGCCGTTCGCATCGAGCCTCCACGTCAGGATGCCCAGTCCTGCGAGTCTCTGCCGGAACGGGGCGTGGGCATCGGTCTCGGTGGATTCGAGGCGGTGCATCAGGCGGCCTCCGCGCGGCCGCCGAGCAACTCTTCAACAACCCGGAGGACCTCGTGAACGCTGAAGGGCTTGGAAAGGTACCGCTTGATGTTGGTGTCCTGGCGTTCCTCGTCGGAGAGCACATACCCGCGAGCGGTGAGCAGGATGACCGGGATCTCCCGCAGCGATTCGTCCTTTCGGAGAGCCGCGGCGAGTTCTGCCCCGCTCATGTAGGGCATCTGGAGATCGGTGATGATGAGGTCCGGGTTTGACTCCCGGGCCGCGGCGAGCCCTTCTTCGCCGTCGGCGGCCGTGACAACCTCGTACCCAGCGGTCGAGAGCTTCCTGCCGACGATCATCGGAATGTGCGGCTCGTCATCAACCAGCAGGATAACTCGACGGCTCAAGGTGGACTCCTTCCGGCGTGTCGTGGCGGCGGTCCGGGTGGATTCGCCTGCCAGACAGTGCTTTCATCGGCGGTCGGGGGTGCTCGCTTGATGGTGTGATCGCAAGTCTGCTCACCCCAGATCACCCGATGCGCGCATACGGCCGCCGGGCCTGTCCATGCCGTGGTAGCATTGGGCATGACTTCAGCGACCAAGACCAACACAGGGTCCGAACAAACCGAAGCAGGCGAGGGTTCTCGGACCATCGCAGACGGGCTCGGCGCCCCGATCGAGGCCGTACTGCTGACCGCGGACAAGGCGATCGCGCCAGAGCGGCTCGCCGCAGCGGTGGGGCTGGCCCCAGACGAGACCCCCAAGGGCGGCCGAGCCCCGACGGTGTCGCCCGAACTCCTCCAACAACTTCAGGATGCGATCGACGCCCTCAACACCCAGTACGAAGAGACCGGCCGGGTCTTCCGGATCGAGAAGGTGGCGGGCGGGTACCGGTTGATGACGCTGCCGGAATACGCGAGGTTTATCGCAGCGTTCCATCAACAACGGGTACAGCAACGGCTGTCCAAAGCGGCGCTCGAGACACTCGCGATCATCGCCTACCGCCAGCCGGTCACGCGGGCCGAGGTCGAGGGCATCCGCGGCGTGGCGTGCGGCGAGGTGCTCAAGACGCTCATCGACCATCGACTTATCACGATTCAGGGTCGGGCTGAGGAGCTCGGACGCCCGATTCTCTACGGCACCACCCGGCAGTTTCTCGACACCTTCGGGCTCGGGTCGATCGAAGACCTCCCCCCGGTCAGCAAGCACACCCCAGGAGTTCAAGGATGAACACGCGGCCGATCTTTGCGTTGCTCGTTTCGTTGCTTTTTGCGGTGATGATGACGGGAGTGGGGTGCGCGAGCAACTCACGCACCGTGCACGGGCGCGTCATCGCGGGCAAGGCCGGCGTCGTGACGCTCGTCGATGCCAAAGACCCCAGGCTCGACAACCCCGGCATCGGGGGAGTGCTGGTGCGGATCATGCGGCCGGGCTCGTCGATCACCCCGATGGCGGAAGCAACCGCGGGCACCGACGGCACGTTTTCGATCAAACTCACCGAGCGTCAGGCAATGGTCGGGCGGGTCGAGGTGGTCGCCAGCGGTGCAGACATCCTGACCTGCCGGGGGTCGGTGTATGTGCCCGGCGATGGTCGCAGGCTGCTGATCTTTGCCGAGCCCAAGCACGGCACCGCGGCTGAGGACCGTGCGCGGTGAAACGGCGTGCGGACCACCCCGTCCAACGCATGTACCGGTTTCGGATGACGGGGCTGGTCTATCTCGCGGTGACCGGCTTTCTCGCGATCGCCGCGATATCGAGCCAGAACAACCTGCTTTTCTGGGGGCTCGGCCTCGCGGTCGCGGGCATCGGCGTGTCGGGAATCATCTCGGGGCTCGGGCTGATGGGCATCCGCGCCGAGCGCGAGACGATCCCCGACGGCTCGGCCGGGGGGCGGATGGTCGTCCGCTATCGCATTCGCAACAGCAACTGGATCGCCCCGGCGTTCGGGCTGACGATCTCCGAGCGCGAGCCCCCGCGGCGGCGTCGGGTCAGCACGCCGTGGCAGCGATGCCTCACCCGGCCGGTCGCGTTTGTGTCGTGCGTGCGCTCCGGGCAGGAGGTCATCGCCGAGGCGCGCCCGTTCGCGACCCACCGCGGGCAGCCGGAGTTTACCGACATTATCATTTCGTCGGGCTTTCCCTTCGGCCTGGCGACCAAGAGCCTGCGGTTTGCCCAGCGCCGGACCGCGCTGGTCTATCCCGAGCCCGCAGCGATCGACCCCCGGGTGCTCAATCACGCGGGAGTCGGCACCGGCCGCGACGGCTCGACGCGGCGGGTCGGAGACAACACCGGCGATTTTTACGGCATCCGCGAGTACGTGCCGGGTGACGCGATGCGGTCGATCTCCTGGAGCGCAACTGCGCGGGTCGGCGATCTCGTCGTGCGGCAGAACGCCCTCCCCGCGCCGACGCGGCTGTGGGTTCGGCTGTTCCTCGAAGGGGCGGCCGACGAGGAAGAGGCCGAGTCCACTATCGCCCTGGCGGCGGGTGTGCTCAAGGCCGCGACCGACCGGGGCTATCTCGTCGGCTTGCTCTGCCCCGAGCACGGCGTCCACACGTTGCCCGTAGCCGGGCGGGTCGGGCTCCGCAATGCGCTGGCGAGGCTCGCAGCACTCGATGTCGAGCGTGACAAAGCCGATGGCGCTGCCGACGACGCTGCGCCGAGCACCGCTGCGACCCCCGAGCCCAAAGCGCGTGAGCTCGTCGTTACGGTTCGGCCGCACGCTTCGAGTGGCGTCTCCAGAGCCGGCCGGACACTCACGCTCGATACCGCACGCAGGACCGACGCGCCGGGCAGCGTGCCGACCAAGCCGGAGCGGGTCGCATGAACGTGCGCGCAGGCCGAGCCCGGGCGTTGCTGGCGTGCTGTGCGATCTCGCTGATCGCGTACGCCGCAGCCTCACCGACGCCTGAAATGCAGGCGCTGGCGATCCTGCTCGGGGCGGTCGGCCTTGTGGTGTCCTCGCCGCTGATCGGGCTTCGACTCCCGCGGTGGGTCGCTGGGCTTGCCACGCTCGCGGTCTTGCTCTACACCCTCAACCGGACGCTGGCCGAGGGGCTGGGCGTGCACCAGTTCGCGGCGTTTGTGACGTGGATGATCGTCGTCAAGCTCTTCGACCGAAGGCACCCCGGCGACGACGCCCAACTGCTCGCGTACTCGATCTTTCTCGCGCTCGCGGCGGTCATCGTGAGCAACGGGCTGCTGGTCGGTGTGCTCACGATCAGCTACCTGCCGCTCCTGGCATACGCCGCGATGTACCTGCAACTGCAGCTGGCATTCACCAAAGCCGAGCGGCTCGCGGGCAAGGGCGTGCCCAGAGAACACGGGCGGCCCCCGGTCCGGGCGGTGGCGGGCGCGGGGGTGGGCGGCTCGCTCCGGCGCACCAGCCTGTTTGCGATTGCGCTGGGCTTGGTCGTCGCGGGGTTCGTATTCGTGATCGTGCCCCGGGGCGCAGGGTTGCGGCAGATCGGGCAGCTGGGAAATCCATCCGCCGGGCGGCTGGTCTCGTTTTCTGATCGTGTCCGCGTGGGCAGCGGCGGGACCATCTCGATGTCGAGGCGCCCGGTCCTGCACCTGGCGCTGCGAAATGCCGCCGGCGAACCGATGGGCGGGCGGGGGGCGATCAAGTACCTCCGGGGCGCAGCACTCGACCGCTACGAGGACGGGACATGGTTCAGCTCGGGCAGCCCGGACGCCGTCGGGACGCGGCAGGAAGTGATCGCCGAGCAGGCGATCGCGTTCGGGGCTTCTGGCGGGCAGACCGGTCTCTATCAGGAGATCACGCTCCTGGCAACGCCCGACGACTTCACCTATCTGTTCACGATCTGGAGGCCGACAAAGTTTACGCCGTTGGACCCGGGACAGATCGCACACTCGGCCCGCGACGGCACCGCGATGGTCAACTCCGGGGGCGGCAAGTACCGGTATGTCATCCGGTCGAGCCTGACCGAGCCGTTGATCCGCCGCCGGACCCAGCGGCAGCCGACCTCGTGGAATTCAGAAGTCGTCTCGCAGGTCGCCGCGGAGATACTCCTCAAGGCCGGGATCGAGCCCGATCCGAACCTGCGTCCGATCGACGACGACGACCGGGCGATTATCGCGTTCCGGCGGCACTTCTGGGACAACTACACCTACAGCCTGGGGGAGCCCCCGCCGCCCTCGGGGGTCGAACCCACCGAGTGGTTTCTGACCGGGACCGACCGCGGCCACTGCGAGCACTACGCCTCGGGGCTCGCGGCGTTGTGCCGGAGTGTCGGCATCCCCGCCCGCGTGGTGACCGGGTACCTCGCAGCAGAATACAACCGGTCGACGCACGCCTATGTGGTCCGCGAGAGCAACGCGCACGCCTGGGTCGAAGCGCAGGGCGACCCGGGCCTGTGGAAGACCTACGACGCGACCCCGCCGTCGGAGTTGACGAGTATGCACGGCCCGGCGCCGGGGCTGCTCGCCCGCGCCGGCCGGTTGCTCGACACGCTCAACTACGCGTGGGTGAACTCGATCGTGTCGTTTGATCGGGGGAGCCGGTCAGAGTTGCTCTCGCTTGACTCGCCGCGCACGCAGGAGCTGTCGGAGAAAGCCGACGAGGTACTCGGGGCGCTGCGGACAGCGTCACTCAAGGACACCGCGATGCTCGCGGTGAAAATCTTCGCCGGGATCGTCGGCAGCATCCTGCTCGGCGTTCTGGGTGTCGTGCTCCTACGGCGTTGGCGGGTGTGGTGGAGCAGGCGCCCCCGAGCGATCCCCCGGCGGATCGCCGACGCCGACGCCAGAGCGCGGGTGGTGGCGAACCCGATCTACCAGGAAATGCTCGGCACGCTCGCGCGGGCGGGGATCACCAAGCCCGAGTGGCAGCCGCCATGTGCGTGGAGCGAAGCGCTGGGTGCGTCGACTTCGACCGAGAACGTCGCGCCGGTCGTCGCCGAGTTGGTCGAGCTTTACTATGTGATCCGATTCGGTGGGCGCGAGCTGAGCAATGACCAAATCGTTCGCGCCCGCGAACTTCTTGAGGCTCTCCGGTCGGCGGCTTCACGGGCGGCGTGAACGGGGTCGGCGGTTCTCGGACCGGTCCGGTGCGTGCCATGCCGCACAAGCCGAAGTCGGTCGGGCTACACGCCGGGCTCTGCCCGCACACGGTCAATCCCGCCGGCGATCGGCTCGATGGCACAGGCTGAGTCTCGCAGGGAGGGAGCAGACCATGCCAGCAAACCGGTCCCGTACACATCGATGGCGCGATTGCCTCTGGCAGATCTACGAGCGCAGCGGCGCTCTGGAGATCTCGCTGGCACGCCCGGGCCAGACCGAGTCGTCAGGCAGCGACCTGATCTGGCGCGTGAAGATCATGCACCTGACCGAGGACGAGATCGTCGTCTCCCAGCCGGCTGCGTTCGGGCGGACGATCCGGATCGAGCCGGGCGCAGCGCTCATCGGCGCGATGAGCATCGGGCAGAACCGATGGATGTTCCGGACCTCGGTCCAGAGCATCGGAAACCACGATCGGCTGCGGCTGGCGATGCCCGAGGAAGTAAGCCGATGCTCACGCCGGAGTTACTACCGCGCCAGTGCCGTGGGCGTGGAACTGCCCCAGGTCGAGTGCTGGCCGCTGCTTGATCCCTCGACCGTCGGTGCGGCCGAGGTCGCCAACGAGGCGTTCGCGAGAGACCTCGCCCGCTATCGGCGCGACCCTGTTGGGCCGTCGCCCTCGCAGCCGCAACTGCTGCCTCAGGTCGGGCCGAGCTTTGACGCGAGTCTGGTCAATCTCTCCGGCGGCGGTCTGGGGCTGACGGTCGAGTCTTCTGAGTCGGCGGGGCTCGATCGGGTCCGGTATCTCTGGCTTAGGGTTTCACTGGGTGAAGACCTCCCCGCCCCGATCGCGCTGACCGGGCGTGTGGTCCACAGCCATATCGACAGCATGCAGAAGGTCCACCTCGGCATTGCGTTTGAGTTCGGGTACAACCCCAGTCACCGCGAGTTTGTCATCTCGCAGGTCTGTGGCGTGGTGTCCAGAATGCTGGAGAGCCAGGGAAAGTCCGAAGCAGCATAGCCTAACAAAGGCCGATGTTTCCGATCGCGCTGTGCGATGGTGCGCGCGGCACTTTCCAGAGACTAAACTCTCAGCAATCGTCCGGACGGGCCGGACGCGAGATTTGAGACATACCCCCTGCACCACCGCGGACCAAGGCGGAGGTGTGGCTGTAGTTGCTGACGGCTTTCGAACGCTGCATACGTTCTTTACAGATACAACCCCGACCCGTGCCGCTGTCGGCTCGATCGAGGGAACAACGCAAGCCTGCCGGGCAAGAGTGCCCGCGCTTTGCAGGCAGAGCGGGACAGGGAATCTGCGATCGACTCTCGGCACGAAGCCGAGCGGTCCGTGGTGTTCGATGATGGCTTGATCTGATACGCAACCACAGCCCGCCGCCCCCCGCGCACGGAGCAGCACGCCCGGCTGCGCGATGGCATGCGCAGCCATTCGGAAAGGACGGCGCGCATGATGCTTGCGTCTATCACACTCGCGGCGACCAGCGCCGGAGCGATCGCGTTGTACATTGTCATCGGGCTCGTCCTCGGGATCCCGGCCGGGCTGTTCATCACTCGCACACTCTCGGCCCGCGCGCAGGCCAGCGCCAGAGACCAGGCCCGCGAGACCATCGAGCGGGCCGAGGCAGAAGCCAAGACCGCCGCAGAGAAGGTGCGCCTCGAGGCCGAACGTGAAGTGCTTGAACGCAAGGAGAAGCTCGACGCCGAGGTCAAAGCGTCGCGCGACGAGCTCCGCGAGACCGAACGTAGGCTCGGCAAACGCGAGGACCTGATGCACGAAAAAGAGAGCTCGCTCGCCAAAAGAGAGTCCTCGCTCGACAAGCAGCAGGACCGTCTCCGGACCCGCGATGAGAAGCTCGAAGCCCGCGAGAAGGATGCCGAGGAGCTTGTCCGCAAACAGACCGAAACACTTCACGCCGTGGCGAAGGTCAGCACCGACCAGGCGCTGGAGATGCTCCTCAAGCGGATCGAGGAAGAGAACCGCTATGAAGTGGCGAAGGTCGTGCAGGACGTGATTCGGCAAGCCGAGGACGACGCCAAGGACAAGGCGACCGAGATCACCCTCATGGCGATCCAGAGGCTCGCGACCGAGGTGACCAGCGAATCGACAGTGCGCGCGGTGACCATCCCCTCCGACGACATGAAAGGCCGCATCATCGGCCGCGAAGGCCGGAACATCCGCGCGATCGAGCGGGCGACCGGTGTAGACATCATCGTCGACGACACGCCGGGGGTCATCATCGTCAGTTGCTTCGACAAGGTGCGGCAGGCGATCGCGGTCGAGTCGCTCGAAAAACTCGTCGCCGACGGTCGGCTCCACCCCACGCGGATCGAAGAGGTCGTCGAAAAAACCCGCGAAGAGATCGGCGAGAAGATCACCAAAGCCGGGAAAGACGCGGCGCTCGAGGTCAACACCCGAGGGCTGCACCCCAAGATTGTCGACGCGATGGGCCGTCTCCACTACCGCACGAGCTACGGGCAGAACGTGCTGAGGCACTCGATCGAGGTGGCGTTCCTCAGTCAGATCATCGCCGATCAACTCGGGCTCGACGGCCGGCTCGCACGAAGGTGCGGATTCCTCCACGACATCGGCAAAGCGATGGACCACGAGATGGAAGGCGGGCACCCCAAAATCGGCATGGACTTCGCACGCCAGCACGGCGAACGCGACGAGGCGGTCCTCAACGCGATCGGCGGCCACCACGCCGACATCCCCTCGACGACCTTCTACACCCCGATCGTCATGGCGGCCGACGCGGTATCCAGCGCACGGCCGGGTGCGCGGCGCGAGAGCATGGAACGCTACATCCAGCGGCTCAACCAGCTGCAGGATATCGCGATGTCCATCAAAGGCGTCAACGAGGCGTACGCCATCCAGGCCGGGCGCGAGGTGCGGGTGATGATCGACGCCAACCGGGTCGGTGATGACGAGGCGTTCCTGATCGCCCACGATATCGCCAAGCGCGTCGCCGACGAGATGACCTTCCCCGGCGAGATCAAGGTGACGGTGCTGCGGGAGACCCGGGCGATCGAGTACGCCCGGTAGAGCGTTTCGCGTGCGTGTGTTTCGGTGTTCTGGAGGTGGTCACACCTTGTCCCCTCGCGTGCGCGTGGGGCTCTACAAGAGCGCAACCAACACCGCGATGAGCGTCGCGGCCGGCAGCTTCAGATCGACAAGGTCACGGATCCGTGCCGGCCGAATGAGCCGGAGCAGCACGGTGAGGCCGAGATTGGCAGCCGTCCACGCAGCCGCTTCGACGAGCACACTCTGCCGGACCCCGATGCCGATCGCGAGCGCTCCGGCGCAGGTGTGCATCGCCAGGGCGATGTTCCAGGTCGCTGCTGCGCCCCGCTGCACCGGCACGGTCGCGGTCCGGGCCGAGCGGTCGGCAGCTACGTCGTCGAGGTCGCAGAGCATCGCGTCGGCAGCAACCACCAGCACCAACACCACAAATACAGCCAACGCCACGAGTGAGCGATCTCTCCCGGCAGAGTGTGCCGCGAGCGCGGGCGACTGCGCAGCGAGAATCACCCCGAGCCCTCCGATCGCGACGCCCGGCATCAGATTCTTCAGGAGCAGTACGTCCTTGGGACGGCGGCGGGACTTTGGTGCGTGGCTGTAGCTCAGCACCCCGAGGATGCCTACCAGCGGCAACACCGCGTCCGCGGGACGGATCGAGACCACAAGCACCGTCCCGAGCGCGAGCACGCACCACGCGGTGACGCGCAACGCCCGGCTCCGGGACCGCAAAAAACCGTGCCGCTGTTTGTCCGCAGCAAGGTCCGCCGGGTCGAGCAAGCCGTCGTGCAGTTTCAGGCGGTCGAGCAGATAGAGCCCGACACCGGCGCAGAACGCCGCGAAGAGCGCGTTGATCTGGACCGCCTTGCCGAGCAGGAACGCCGCGCTGGCGTAAGCCGCAGCGAAGTAGAACCCCACCCAGACCGCCAGATGCCCGGCGGCAGCGAAAGCCCGTGACGCGAGGCGCGGATTGGTGTCGGTCTCATCCACCGCGACCGGCCTCTACCGACCACGCCAGCGCCGGATCGGTCACCCGCACCCGTGCCTCGGCGAGCAACCGGGTCGCGAGTTGGTCCATGCGGATGCGTTCCTGCCGCCGTGCGATTTGCTTGCCGAGTTCTTCGCGGGCCTCTTCGAGAGAGACGCGGTCGGGGGGCAGACGCTCGGTGAGATAGACCACGGCGTGCCCGTTTCGGGTGGAGACGACCGGCCCGATCTCGCCGGGCTGCAATCCGGCAGCCACCCGGCGGATCGAGTTCTCGTACGCCGGGTCGTCGGTGCTGAACGGCTCGATGAGCCCGCCGAGCGGGGCGGAGTTGTCGGTCGAATACGTCTCGGCGAGCTTGGTGAACGCCATCTCGTTCCCGGCTGCGAGTGCCTGCGTGCGCAGCGTCTGGGCGTCTTGCATGGTCGAGACAACGATGAGCCTGACGCGGACCCGCTCGCCGTGCTGAACGCGCCACGCGAGCTCGATCTGCTCGGGGGTGACTTCGACACTGTCGCGCACCATCGCGCGCAGCTGCGCGTTGCGACGGAGCAGTGCCGCGAAGCGTTCCGGCCCGAGCCCGCGCCGCTGGCGGACCTCAGCGACGAGCGCGGCGGTATCGGTACTCGGAGCGAGTCTGGCGCTCCGGCTGACGGCGTGCGCGAGCCACTCGCGCTCACGGTCGAGGTCGGCCCGGGTGATCGCAACGCCCCGCCGCCGGGCTTCGCGGTCGAGCACGAGTTCGAGGGCGATCTCTTCGACCACCACCGCGCCAGCTGCTTCGGCAAGACGGCCGGCAATCACGCTCCACTCGATGGGAGTTCGATCGACCGAGAACGCCGCAACCCCCGCCACCGGGCCGAGGTATCGGTTGCTCCCGCCCGCGGCATACCGGTCCGCCCGGTCGAGCCCGCGGAAGGTGTCAGGACGGGAAGCCCCCCCGGACCCGCACCCGCCCGACAGCAACATGCCGCACAGGAGAGCGAAGATTCCGGCCGCGGTGAGTCGGTTCATGCAAGGATCAGAGCCGAGAGAAGAGAAAAGGTCAACCCGAGGCCCCGAAAGCGAGTATGGTGCACCGGGACAGCGGCCACACCACGAAGATGGATACACCCTCACCACAACCGACCCCGCAGCCGCGGCTGACGATCTGCCCCTATTGCGGCTCGCGCAGCCGGAGCCTCGCGGCGTGCGAGAGCTGCGGCGGACGGTTTGACGCACTATCGAGACAGGCGACCCAGAACGCGATGGGGCCGTGGTTCGTGCGGTTTGATTCTCAGCCCTTCCGCCCGGGGTGCAGCTACGAGACCCTCCTGCACCTGATCGAGCGGGGCACAGTCCGGCCCGACACCGCGATCCGAGGGCCGACGACCAAGCAGTTCTGGATGCTGGCGCGGTGGTGCCCGGGGGTCGCCCATCGGCTGGGGATCTGCCACAGCTGCCAGGGCAGGGTTGATCCGGCCAGCACCGCGTGTGCCGCGTGCGGCGTCGAGTTTCTTGCTGCGACAGACCGGCAGCGGCTGGGGCTCGGCAAGGTCAGGGCCCTGCCGGGGCACAATGTCAATGTCGCCGAGGCAGAGGTTGTGCACCCGGCAAAGACTGATATCGAGGCCGAACCGCCGAGCCCGGTTGCGGACGCGGCGAACGCCTCGGCCGGCGGGGCCCCGGGTGTCGAGGTGCAACGCCTGCACCGCCTCCAGCGAGAGCTTCAGCGGTCACGCCGATGGACGAAGGTCTGGTCGGCGGTGGTCGTCGTGGCGGTGCTGGGGGGCACCGGATATGTGATCTACGGCCAGCTCAATCTCGACGCTGGCCCAGTCGGCCACTGGCTCTCGGCCACCGGTTCTGGCGACGGGCAGGGTGCCGATTCGGCCCAACCGAATGAGGCGGAGCTCGGCGAGATCGGGCCGGAGGGTGGGAAGGCGGGCACTCTGCCGGACGAAATGTCTGGTGCAAACACCGGATTGGATGGCGAGCCGGCCGGTGCCGACGAGGCGCCCAGCGATATCCCAGACGCCGAGAAGCCGGTCCGGGACGGTCAGGCCGAGGCGGAGATCATGGCCGATCCTCGGCTCTCGACCCTGTCCGGCCTCCGTCGCCTGCGGTGAGTGCTTGTAAATCTCGAAGATTGTGGTATTCTGCCGATGTCCGGTACTCACCGGTGGTGCGGAGCGCGAAGGCGCGGTGCCCAGTCAGGAGATCAGCATATGAAACCCGAGTCATCGTTTCGCATTGCCTCGCTTCGTCAGAGCGCGTTCACGCTGATCGAGCTCCTCGTTGTCATCGCGATCATTGCCCTGCTGATCGGCATCCTGCTGCCCGCTCTTGGTGAGGCGCGGCGGTCGGGCAAGCTGATCGTCTGCCAGTCCAACATCCGGCAGTTCGGCACGGCTGCGGGGACGTACGCGTCGGACTTCGAGGACCGCATCTTCGCGTTCACATGGCGGCCGGAAACCGTCGGGCAGACAAGGTACAACGATCTGGACGGCCCGTACAACAGCGCGATCGAGGCCGCCGCGGCCCAAGCGGTTGATATCTTCCGCCGACAGGGTGATCGAGAGGACATCCCCAAGATCAACGGCTGGATCCCGCACGTCTACTACACCCACCTCGTGGTCAACGACTATCTCGCCCAGCGCTTGCCGGAGAAAATGGTCGCGTGTCCCGAAGATCGACCTCGATTGAACTGGCAGGACGACCCGCGCAACAACTTCGACAACGGCCAGTGGGAACCGTTCCAGCCGGACCCCTCGACGACCAACAAGCGCTGGCCGTACAGCTCGTCCTACCGCCCGGTGGTCGCGGCGTACGACCGGTACCAGAGCAGTTCGATCAAGCTCCAGGGCGGCGGGAACGCGAGCCGGCGGATCCAGCACTTCGGCCGCCGGTTCAACAGCTATTCGGTGCCCGCCACAGCGGACCTCGGGAACCTGAAGATCGGCGACGTTGATTTCCCGTCGGGCAAGGTCCACATGTACGACGAGTTTGCTCGGCACTACGGGACCAAACAGTACTACTTTCTGGACCCCGACGCACGCGAGCCGCTGCTGATGTTTGACGGCTCGGGCAACGTCGCCCGCACCGCCGACGCCAACCTCGGCTGGACCCCCCGCAACCCCACCAAAGCCGACTATCTGATCGACTACAACCCCAACCCCAACGATGCCTGGTACGCCCCGCCGCGCGACCCGGGCGGCGACGCCCTCGCGGCCCGCTACAACTTCACGCGGGGCGGCCTGCGGGGGATCGACTTCGGGGGTGAGCCGATCAGAACAGGACAGCCCTGATCCGCGGCTCGCTCGTCCTGCCCCGTCGGACTCTGTCCCCGCCAGATTTCCCAGATTTCCACCTCTGACCGGCCCGACCCGGGCTTGCAGCCGCCTCGACAGCGTCCCTATCGTTCAGCGAGTGCCCGGCTGCGATGATCTGGTGATCCTCGCTCGGCCGCTGGCAATGGGCTCTGGATGAGGGTGCTGCCGATGAAGGTACTGATCGCTGACAAGTTTGAGCAAGAGGGCATCGACGCGCTGGTCTCGCTCGGCTGCGATGTCGTAAGCGAGCCGGGGCTCCGCGCCGAAGACCTCCCGGCGGCGTTTGCCTCTCACGATCCGACGGTGCTGATCGTTCGCTCGACAAAGGTCCGAGCAGACGCGATCGGCTCGGCGAAATCGCTCCAACTGATTGTTCGCGCCGGGTCGGGCTACGACAACATCGACTGCGACGCCGCAGCGGCCCGGGGCATTGGGGTCTGCAACTGCCCGGGCATGAACGCGGTCGCAGTCGCCGAACTGGCGATGGGATTGCTGCTCTGCTGCGACCGGCGGCTGCCCGATCAGACCGACGCCCTCCGCGCGGGGACATGGGACAAGAAGGGCTTCGCCAAAGCGCGCGGCCTCAAGGGAAGGGTGCTCGGCGTGGTCGGGCTCGGGGCGATCGGACGCGAACTCGTCCAGCGGGCTCGCGCCTTTGGGATGGACATCCACGTCTGGTCGCGCAGCATGAACGCGGCCAAAGCCGAGGAGATCGGGGCGTCGTGGTGGGGAACCACCCGCGAAGACCTGCTCACCCTTGCGGCGCAATCCGACGCGGTGAGTGTTCACGTTGCGCTGACCGACGAGACGAAAGGCCTCTGCGACACAGCGTTTTTCGGCAAACTCAAGCGGGGCGCGTACTTCATCAACACCGCGCGCGGGCCGGTGGTCGATGAGGCCGCGCTTGCCGAGGCGGTCAAGAACAACGGCGTCCGCTGTGGGCTGGATGTCTGGCAGAATCAACCCGCGCCGACCGACTCGACCTTTGCCAGCGACCTCGTCCACCTGCCGGGTGTGTATGGCACGCACCACTGCGGCGCCTCGACCGACCAGGCGCAGATGGCGGTTGCCGAGGAGGCGGTGCGGATCATCCGCGCATTCAAGGAGACCGGCCGATTCGAGAACCGCGTGAACGGGCCGGCGGTCACGCCGACGGTCTGCGCGACGAAGCCCTCGATACAGCCGATCAGATAGAGAACCACGTGCTTTGCTTCACCAGCACACCCCCTTTTGCAAGGGACATGAAGAAGGAACAGGATCATGACCGCGACCGCGACCGACCGCATCCTCAACTTTTCCGCCGGGCCGGGCGTGCTGCCCGAGGACGTTTTACGCCAGGTGCAGAGCGACATCTGGAACATCGACGGCAGCGGCGTGGGGATCATGGAACACTCGCACCGCGCCAAGGTCTACGACAAGGTGCTCGCCGAGGCGTTCGCCGATTGCCGCGCGGTGGGCAACATCGGGGACGACTACGAGGTGCTCTTTATGACCGGCGGCGCGACGGCGCAGAACCACCTGATTCCCGCCAACCTGCTGCCCGAGGGCGGGACCGCCGACTATGCGGTAACTGGCTACTGGGCGAAGAAGACGATCGCCGAGTGCAAGCTGTACGGCACCCCCCACGCGGCGTTTGACGGCGAATCGACCAACTTTGAGTTTGTTCCGCGTCAGGACGACCTCAAGTTCTCCGCGAACCCGGCGTACTTTCACTACACGAGCAACAACACGATCCAAGGCACGCAGTACCACTACGTGCCCGAGACCCCGGCGGGTGTGCCTTTGGTCTGTGATATGTGCAGCGATATCTTCTCGCGGCCGCTGGATATCTCGAAGTTTGGATTGATCTATGCCGGTGCGCAAAAGAACCTCGGCCCGGCGGGCACAACGCTGGTGATCGTTCGCAAGGACCTGCTTGAGCGCTCGCCGCGTCCGTTGCCGGGCATGATGTCCTACAAGGTGTTTGCCGCCAAGGAATCGCGTCCCAACACGCCGCCGGTCTTCCCGATTTATGTTGTCGGGCTGGTGTTCAAGTGGATCCTCAAGCAGGGCGGGCTTGGTGCGATCGAGCAGCAGAACGCCGCCAAGGCAAAGGTGATTTACGACGCGCTCGACGCAAGCGATTTCTACACCACCCCCGCCCGCACGGACAGCCGGTCGTTGATGAACCTGGTCTTCCGCACGCCGAGCCCGGAGACCGACAAGAAGTTTCTCGCCGAGGCGTTCGAGGCCGGGATGGACAACCTCAAGGGGCACCGCTCGACCGGCGGCATGCGCGCGAGCATCTACAACGCCTTCCCCGCCGAGGGCTGCGAGACGCTGGTGCAGTTCATGCGAGAGTTTGAGCGCCGCCACGGGTGAACGCCCGGATGAGTGTTCCCTTGGGGACCGGCTCGGCGTTGTCCCACGCCTCGGCGATTCGTTGCGAGAGTGACTCGCCGGTCGCGGCGTGTGACGCGGCGCGTTGCACGTCCGCAGCGGTTTGTCGCAGCCGCTTCGGATCATCCACGAGCGCGATGAGCCGGCGGATCATGTCACGCAACGTGCCCGACCACGGGCTGAGAAGTTCCGGCTCTGTCTCACCGAGATACGCCTCGGGAAGCCACTCGGCCGCGCCGATCACGGGGACGCCGAGCAGGTGCGCGCGCAGGACTGACCACCTGACCCACGCCGCCTGGTCGGAGCGGAGCGGTCGGTAAACCGTGGGCGGGAGCACCAACGCGATGTCGCAGGCGTGCAGCAGGAACGAGGTCGGCTCGGGCGCCATGAGCATCCGCCAGCCGACACCCGACTCGGCGTGAAACCGGCGGGCGCGGGCGGTGTGGCCGGCGCGTCGGTCGATCAGGCCCGCGACTTTATGCCCGGCGACCTGGAGCGTCCCGACCATATAGACAAACCGCCGGGTGTCGGCGTGGTGGACCGGATCGCAGAGCATCCCGACCAGTGGCAGCCGGGCATCGACCCCGATCTGCGCGCGCACCTCGTCGGGTTGCGCAAAGCCCTCGGCGTCAAACGGCGGCATGATCGTGGTCGGGACCTCCGCGATCGGGATACGACCTTTGGCGGCGAGCACACACGCGGCGCGGGCGCGATCGCTCCACGGCTGGAGGACATCGACAGCGGGCAGTTCCGCGAGGTGCTGCCGCAGCGAGCGGTACCCCATCGTGCAATGGCCGAGTGCGGCAGAAACCTGAAAACAGCGAGGATTCGTTGCGTGCAGCCCGAGGCGGGTCGCGTGGCGCAGGGTCTCGGCGGATCCTGCAACCATGACCGTGTGATGCTCGGCGGGACACGCCCGGATCGCTTCGGCGCACGCCATGACCGCGATGTCCGCAGCTGCGCCGCGCGCCAACGCCGCGCGCGCAGCGGCCGCGGGGCCGACCGGATCGATGACATGCACGACGTGGCGAGACAACCAGCCCTACCGATCCCGCTCGTCAGACACTGTGTCGGCTTCGCGAGCATAGAACATCTGCGCGAGGCGCAGCCCGACCAGATCGGCGAACCTGTCCTCGGCTTCACGCACCTCGGCGGCGTCGCTCGGGGTTGTGCCCTGGCGGGTCGAGGCAGAGACCGTGAGTACATGGCCCTCGCGTTCTTCCGGCCATACTCGCTTGTCGGTGACCGCGTCGAGAATCTTCACCCGGAACCGTGCGCTGGGCGCGAAGGTCTGGCCGTCGGTGCTGAGTGCAAAGCTGTCGGGAGTGACGTAGATGACGACTTCTGCGCCGACCTTGCGGCCGATTTCCGAGATCGCCATGAGCTTGCCTCGGGGTTCGTTGGTGACAACGGCGGCGGCGGCTCGCGAATCAATGATGCGGGCGACGGCGCCATGGTCCAGCAGCGCGCGCTCGGCGGCTGCGGCGATACGTTCGCGTGTCGGGCTGCGTTGGATGTTCATCGCCCGGTCGTCGATAAAGATCACGGTGGGGCGGTCTTTGTCGAGCTGGTAGACACGGGGGATTTTTTCCGGGCCGTGCAGCAGGTAGAGCGCCGGCCCGGCGATGTTGCAGCCCGCGAGCGTACCGGCGGCGAGAAAAAGAGCGGCCGCCAGGACGAGTGGGCTGGTGAGCGACTTCCTGTTGCAGTGTTTCATAGCGACCTTTGCGCGGAAGTGGACGAGCCGAACGTTAGTACTTGATTGCGTTTTTCTCTTCGTGGGTGAAGAAAAGCCAGGACGCCCGATCGATCACCCGCTTGAGGAGTATCGAGGTGACGGTGTTGCGGTCGATCTCGGCGGGGCCGTACCCCCGGGCGTCGGGGAACTTGACGCGGATTTCCTTGCGGAATGCCTCAGCGTCCGACCCGGTTGTGCCGCGTTCGACGACCGAGACGGTCGCCCACGCCAGCCCGTCCCAGAGGTGTTCGTTGCCGGGCTCGTTGGTGCGGAACTCGTTGATCTCGATAAGGACGATGCGGTCAACATCCAGCTCGTCGGCGAGGCGGCTGCGGGGCCACGCGACCCACTGCGGGTGGTTGGCGAGATACTGGGTGACCTCGTCGCCGGGGACGTGCCCGCTGGCGTTTGCTTCGGCTGCGAGTTTCAGGTCCACCCGCTGGATCAGACTTGGCACCAGCGCGGGGTACTGCATCTGTATCGAGCGGTCCGCCCAGGCGACCACGGCGTAGGACGTGCCTTCGAGCCCGGTGTACTCGGCGTCGATCATGCTCGAGCCTTCGCGCTCGGCCGAGGACGCCATGCCGCCGATCAGGTAGCCCACCGCGCACCCGCTGAGTGACGCGGCGAGCGCAGCACACGCAACACCCATCGCGACGCGTCGGAACAGCGACGGCTTTGGTGCGTGTCGAGAGGCGCGGTGTTTGGTTCGCAGTTTGTCCCACATCGTCGGGGCTCCTCCGGGTCAGCCGGTCCAGGTCACGAACTTGTACGCCCACGCGACAAGCAACAAGACTATCGATCCCCAGAGCACTTTGGTATTGAGCAGTCGTGCCGCGGCGGGGCCGATCATCGAGCCCGTGACCGCGACGTGGCCCGCCCCCCAGACCCCGGCGGCCGTGACCACCGCGAGCAGAAACCCGAAGGGCTGAGCTTTCGCCGAGCCGAGCAGGTTGCCGTGGCTCGCGTAGGCAAACGAGGTGGTCATGCCACAGGTGGCGCAGGGTTTGTCGAACGCCTGCGCCCAGGCGCAGTCGGGCAGCCCGAGCTGAACGTGGGTGCCGTGCCCGGCGGCGTCGGGAGTCAGCCACGCGGCGAGCCCGAGCACCGTCAACCCGGCAACAGCCCCGCTCGCGGAGAGCAGCCTTGCACCGGCCGACGCGCGTCTGCGCACCAGCCCCCCGGCGGTTGTGGTCGGCGGACTCTCTGGGTGCGTGGTCATCCGGGGATGGTACCGACGGTGAGGCACATCCTCCGAATGGCGCGAGGACAGCTTGGGTGGAGTCCGAAGGCGTGCTGGCACTCGGGTCCTGTGCCCGCGAGCTGCGCACCGAATCAGTCGAAACGGAACACGCCCTTGCGGAACCCGTACAGATACGCCACGATGGTGGTCAGCAGGAAGAAGAGGATTCTTCCAAGCCACACCAACCCTTCGGACGTGCCGGCTTCGAGGTTCGGGAAAGTGGTCGCCCAGGGGTACAGAAAGATGACTTCGATATCGAAGAGCAGGAAGACCATCGCGATGAGGTAGAACCGCACGTTGAACCGTTTGCGGGCGGTCCCGACGGGGTTCATGCCGGATTCGTACGCGATGCCTTTGCTCGGGCCGTCGCGGCTGGGGCCGATCATCTTGGACATCACGACGTTCGCCACCGCGAAGGTGACCGCCATGCCGATGAGGATCCCCAGCGGCAGGTACGATTTGATATCAACGGTCGCGAGTGTCGCGAGCATATTCCGACCTCCTGTCAGAGCGAGGATGATAGCGGCTCGTGGCTGCGGCGTCGGGCGGTGGGAGACGGTGGGGGACTCGGCGCACCGGCGGGCGGAGAGCGGCGGACGAAAGGAAGTGCGCGAGCGTCGGCTCGGGCGGGCGCATCTCGCGGGCGGCGTCTGCCAGTTCGGCAGGTGCAGTCGGGCCTTGGTGCCGCTCCTGCCATCCCGAGCGCGGCTGTGGGGGGCCTTTTGGTGTTTGGTCTGGGTGGGGCTGTCCTGTGTTCTGGCATCCGGCTTGCCACAGATGTTGGTGCTGCCCGTTCGCGCACAGAGCGATCGGCGCCATGAATCCAAGCGATATCGCCGGGAATGCCCGGCGCACATACACCAGACTCGACCAAACGCCAGACACACTTTCAGTTGTCAGCACAGACACGGAGCCCAAGACCATGGCAGTCAAAGAACTCACCTTCGACGTTGATGCCCGCCACGCCCTGCTTTCCGGGGTCGAGAAACTCTCCCGGGCGGTCAAATCGACCCTCGGCCCCAAGGGTCGTACCGCGATCCTCGACAAGTCTTGGGGCGGCCCGACCGTGACCAAGGACGGCGTGAGCGTCGCCGAGGAGATCGAACTCCGCAACAAAGCTGAAAACATGGGTGCTCTGCTGGTCAAGGAGGCGGCCAGCAAGACCTCCGACGAAGCCGGCGACGGCACGACCACCGCGACGGTCCTCGCCGAGGCGCTCTTCCGCGAGGGGCTCCGCTACATCGCCGCTGGGGTTGACGCCAACGCGCTGGTCCGGGGGATGAAGCTGGCGGTCATCGCGGCCGCCACGTCGATCGACGAACAAGCGACGCCGGTCAAGGGCAAGAGCGACATCCAGAACGTCGCAGCCATCAGCGCCAACAACGACACCGAGGTCGGCAAGATCATGGCTGACGCTTTCGACAAGGTCGGCAAGGACGGCGTCATCACCGTCGAAGAAGGCAAGACCCGCGAGACCGAGGTCAAGGTCGTCGAGGGCATGCAGTTTGACCGCGGCTACCTCTCGCCCAACTTCGTCACCAACGTCGAGGATATGAAGGTCGAGCTCGAGAAATGTCTCGTCCTCATCCATGAGGACAAGCTCGAGAGCGTCAACGACCTTGTGCCGTTGCTCGAGAAGGTGATGGAAGCCAAGAAGCCGCTGCTGATTATCGCTGAGGACATCTCGGGAGAGGCGCTCGCGACGCTGGTTATCAACAAGCTCCGTGGCACGCTCCAGGTGTGCGCGGTCAAAGCGCCCGGCTACGGCGACCGCCGCAAGTCGATGCTCGAAGATATTGCTGTCCTCACCGGGGCGACCGCGATCATGAAGGACCTCGGCCTCGGGCTCGACAAGATCGAACTCGGGCACCTGGGCATGGCAAAGAAGATCGAGGTTGACGCCGACAACACCACCGTCATCGAGGGTGCCGGTTCGACCAAAGATATCAAGGCCCGCATCGAGCAGATCCGCCGGGAGATCGAGGTCAGCACGAGCGACTATGACGCCGAGAAGCTGCAGGAAAGGCTGGCGAAGCTGGCGGGGGGCGTGGCGCAGGTCAACGTCGGCGCAGCCTCGGAAGCCGAACTCAAAGAGAAGAAGGCCCGTATCGAGGACGCGCTGCACGCGACCCGTGCCGCGGTCGCCGAGGGGATCGTCCCCGGCGGCGGCGTCTCGTTCATCAAAGCACGGGCGGCGATCGAGCTGCTCCGCGAGTGGAAGTCGGTCTTTGCCAAGGTCAAGGAAGTGACCGCCGAGGACATCGGGCGTGCGAAGTACGACGTCGCGGTGGGGATGGAGATCGTCCGCACGGCGTTGACGGTGCCGCTCCAGACCATCGCTGACAACGCGGGCGTGAAGGGCTCGGTCGTCGTCGGCAAGGTGAGTGACGAAGAGAAAGCCAACTTCGGCTACAACGCCCTGACCAACGAGTACGGCGACCTGCTCAAGATGGGCGTCATCACGCCGGCGAAGGTCGATCGCCTGGCGCTGCAGAACGCCGCGAGCGTCGCGACGATCCTGCTGACCGCCGACTGCATTATCACCAGCAAGCCCGAACCCGAAGCCGAGGGCGGCCACGACCACGACGGCGGGATGGGCGGGATGGGGGGCGGGATGCCGGGTATGGGCGGTATGGGCGGCATGGGTGGCATGGGCGGCATGGGGTTCTAGTTCTACAGAAAAAGGAGACGGTCATATGGCAAATCACACAGTGAGCGTTCGGGTGCCTTCCTCTGAGCTTGGCAATGCGGACATCTGCTTCGATGTCTACCGCGATGATAAGAAGTTCGGCACGCTTCAGTTGAGCAGAGGTTCCGTTGAGTGGCTTCCTGGAAGGAGCACGAAGAACGGCTACCGAATCGATTGGGCAGGCTTCGATAAACTCTTAAAGGACTCCACCTACGAAGTGAACAACATTAGCAAGAAGAAGTAGCCCATGCGATCGGGTTCTGGGTGCCATGGCCACGGTTTTGCATGGTGATGAGAGTGTGAGACAGGAACGAGTTTATCGATGAACATTCGCTACTATCTCGATCCAGAGACCGAAAGGCCACACTTCTTTCACCACGGCGTGAACGAGCAGGAAGTCGAGGATGTTCTCGGTCGCCCGGGAGAGGATCGTCCGGGCCGTGAAGGATCGAGAGTAGCGGTCGGGCAGACGAGAGATGGCCGATGTCTTCGGGTCATCTATGTGCCGGATCAGGAGCCGGGAGGTGTCTTTGTGATCACCGCGTACGAACTGACAGGCAAACCGCTGGTCGCATTTCGCCGTAGAATGAAGCGTAGAACGCACTGAGGAACATAATGATGGATGAGAACCGATTTCCGAAAGGTTGGGACGAGCAGCGCGTCAAGCGTGTGCTCGATCATTACGAGCAACAGTCGGAGGACGAAGCCGTCGCGGAAGACGAGGCGGCGTTCGAGAAACGCAGCCACACCGTGATGGATATCCCGGTGGACCTCGTGTCCGCCGTGCGGGATCTTCTCGCCAAGAGGAGCGCCTAGAAGCAGTACCCCGGCGTGTACGGGTGCCATGGCCTCGGCTCTGCGTGGCCATGGCAAACCGACCAGAACGGAACCAATCAGGTAACACCATGAAATACCGAGTCACCATCGAGATCGACGAAGACGGCAAGCACTGCGTGAGTTGTCCCGCGCTCCCCGGCTGCCACAGTTGCGGCGACACGCAGGAAGCCGCCATCGTCAACATCAAGGAGGCGATCGAGTTGTATCTCGAGAGCCTCGCAGAGAACGGCGATCCAATCCCCTCGCCGGTGATTGAGGCGGTCGTAGAAGTTGAGTTCGGAAAGGCGGGCTGATGGGAGCCAAGCTGCCGCAGGTTTCTGGAAAGGAAACGGTTCGCGCGTTTGAGCATGCCGGATTCGAGGTCTCCAGACAGCGCGGCAGCCACATCATGATGATCCGACACGAACCACAACGCACGAGGCTGACAATCCCGAACCACAAGACAATCGCCAAAGGCACGCTGCGGAGCATCATCCGCGACGCCGGGCTTACAGTTGACGAGTTCGTTGAGCTTCTGAATCGATGAAGCCATGGACGAATGCATGGAAAGGAATGAAATGGTCGCATCGGCAACCAACGAATCTGACCTCCTCAAGCGGATCACCATTGATCCAGCGATCTATGCTGGCAAGCCTATTATCCGTGGTCGTCGGCTCGCGGTCGAGCACATCCTCGGCATGTTGGCTGCGGGCGACGACGCCGACACGATTCTCGCGGGCTACGACTGGCTCGAGCGAGAGGACATCCTCGCATGTCTTGTGTATGCGAGGCGGCTTGTTTCCCACGAACGTGTGGAGCCCGCGATAGCCACGACGCCCGAAGGTGACGCGGCGTGAGAGTGTTGCTCGACACCTGTGTCTGGGGAGGGGCAAGAGTGCTCCTTGCGGAGAAGGGGCACGAGGTTGAGTGGATCGGGGACCGCGAGCAGGACCCGGGCGATGAGGCGATCATTAAGTGGGCTGCTGAGCACAAGATGGTGCTGGTGACCCTGGACAAGGACTTTGGAGAGTTGGCGATCGTGAGAGGCATGGCACACGCAGGCATCGTTCGGCTCGTTGGACTCAGAGCGAATGAGCAAGGACCGGTCTGTGCGATCGTGCTGGAGAAGTACGCATCGGAACTCGGCGCCGGTGCGATTCTGACCGTCGATACACACCGTGTCCGGGTACGGCCCGCCGACACCGATAATATGTAGTACGCAACATGTACCGGTTCAGGCCGGAAAACTTAGAGACTGGAGAACGCAACCAATGGCAATCAAACCCCTCGCAGACCGCATCCTCGTCAAGCCGGCCGAGCCGGAGACCATGACCTCATCGGGGCTCTACCTGCCCGAGTCGAGCAAGGAGAAGCCGATCCAGGGCAGCGTGGTCGCGGTCGGGCCCGGGCAACTGCTCGAGAACGGCAACCGCGCCAAGCCCGTCGTCAGTAAAGGCGACCGCGTTGTTTACAGCACCTACGCCGGCACCGAGGTCGAGGTGAAGGGTGTCAAGCACCTGATTCTCCGTGAGTCGGAGCTGCTTGGCATCATCTGCTGATCGAGTTTGCACGACGCGACACATGAGCCCTAAGCGTCAGCGCCGGGTCTCTTCGTCGGCTTCGATTCGCACGGCACTTCGTACCGTGGCACCCCGGGCATCTGAATCAGTTAGTTCGTTTTCTGAACACCCCTTTGGACACACGTACTCTGGAACACCGCGACTCCCAACTCACACGCTTCCTGCGTTACGCCAAGAACGCCAGCCCCGAGGGGTTGCGTTCGGTGTTGCGGCCGGTGGTGCGTCGTGTTGTGCCCGAGGACGTGCGGGCGAACATCCACGAGTTGCCGCCGGTCGGGCCTGAGGGTCTCGCGGCTGCCGACCGGTGGGTGGACAACCACTACACGATCCGCGACGCGGGAACGCTGCGGCGGTTCTTCTTTCTGTGCGGCTGTTTCAAGAGCGGCACCAACTGGGTGCAGAACCTGCTCAACCTCCACCCGCACGCCCGCGTGCGGGGTGAGTTCCACTTCGAGGTACTCCGCAACGCGGTCGATCAGCTTACGAATGTGTACTGGTTTTTAGGATCCAACCCCCGCCTCCGCGAGGTGGCGATCGACGGCTCCGAAGCGATGGTGCGGCGGATGATATATGCCTCCACCCGCGACAAGCCGGGCGCAACGTGGCTCGGCGACCGCACGCCTAATCCGCTGCGGACGGTGATCCGCGGGGCGCCGCAGATTATTATTACGCGCGATGTTCGTGACGTGCTGGTGAGCTGGTCGTTTCATCACATGCGGCTGGACAACGAGATGGGGATCGCGGTGCCCTTCCGCGAGTGCTGGGCTGCGGCAAGGCCGGGATTTGAGGCAGACCCCAAGGGCTTCAACCCGCTCGACGGGCTGTTGGGCCACGAGGGTTGGGTGCGGCATCATGCCAAACAGTGGGCGCATATCTGCCGGGCGTCGCGCGAGGCATTGCCCAAGCTGGAGGAGGACTGCACACCGGTACTCCAGATCAAATACGAGCAGCTCCACGCGGACCTCGACGGCGAAGTGCAACGGTTGTACCGCTTTCTTGATCTTGACCCGAAGCTCGCAGAAGCACCCTCGGCAAAGACAAATACACGCCCCGGCTTCGGGCGCGAAGACCGCAAGAGCTTCTACCGCAAGGGCGCGGTGGGGGAGTGGCGCGAGACCCTCCCCGATCGCATCCGCACGATCATCAAGGAAGAGGCCGGCGAGGAACTGATCGCGGCCGGTTACGAGGAGGGCCTCGACTGGTGACGCCGGTGAAGTCCATCGCGAGACGGGCACTGCAGGTCTTTGCAGGCCGCGACGGCGATCGGTCCGTCGATTGTGTCGCCGCCGTCGACGACACGCCACCGCTGGACCGGGGCCAGAAGCTCCTGTTCGTGCGGGGTCACCAGCGTTCGGGCACCAACTGGACCTGCGCCTTGCTCAACCTCCACCCCAAGATCTGCTGCATGGGCGAGTTTCACCTAGAGCAGATCGCGGTGCCCGCCCACCGTCTTCAGACCGTGTGCAATTGGCAGTTCTCGACGAGGGAGCCGGTGCGCTCGGCGATCAGCAAGGGCATCCACGATCTCGTTCGCGGGTGCATAGTGGCTGGGTGTGCCCCGCGAAACCCCGGCGCTGAGTGGCTCGGCGACAGAACGCCGAGGCGACTCATGGACATGGTCCCCGACGGACGCTACTTCTGGATCGTGCGCGATGGACGCGACGTGTTGGTGAGTTTCTCCTTCCACCATCTCAACGCGGGTCCCTCGGCCATCGAGCGGTGCTTTCCGCAAGACATCGCCGAGTGGCTGATCAAGAAGAGCGAGGCGTTTCGCAAAGACCCCACGATGTTCGGCAGATTCCCGGAGCTTTTGCTCAGCAACAAAACCTGGGTGCGATACGTCGCCACGGAGTGGGGGCGGTGGTACTGGGATGACCGCAGGGCGGCCGACAAACTCAACAGCACGGGCCCCGAGCCCGTCGTGATGGACCTCTCTTACGAGAAGCTTCACGAGGATCCCGACGGTGAGCGGGTGCGCATGTACCGCTTCCTCGGCCTCGATCCCTCGCAGGCTCGGCCGCTCTCGGAGGAGAGCCGCACGACCGCCGGGTACACCAAGAATGACCCGACCCAGTTCCACCGGAAGGGGCGGGTAGGCGACTGGCAGCATTACTTTACAGATGAAGTCCGTGACTGGTTCAAGCAGGCCGCCGGCGAGGCGCTCGTGCGAGCCGGCTACGCTGAAGATAACGACTGGTAGCAAACACACACAGGACAACCCGCGAAACACGCGAACCGGAGATTTTCAACCATGGCAACCAAGCAAATTATGTTCGACGACGCCGCTCTTCTGGAAATGAAGAAAGGTGTCGATCGCCTCGCCGAGGCGGTCAAGTGCACGATGGGCCCCGCGGGGCGGCACGTCGTGATCGAGAAATCCTACGGCGGCCCCTCGGTCACCAAGGACGGCGTGAGCGTTGCCAAGGAGGTTTCGCTCGCCGAACCTTTCGAGGCGATGGGCGCAAAGATGGTGCATCAGGTTGCCAAGAAGACTGCCGACCAGGCCGGCGACGGCACGACCGCGGCGACAGTGCTCGCCCAGGCGATCTTTACCGAAGGCATCCGACACGTGGCGGCGGGGGCCAACCCCGTGCAGTTGCAGCGCGGGATCAACGCGGCCGCTGGCGTTGCGGCCGCTGCGATCGACGAGATGTCGGTCAAGTGCAAGGGCAAGTCTGATTATAAGAAGATCGCCTCGGTCAGTGCCAACCACAACCCCGACGTCGGCGAACTGATCGCCGAGGCGATTGCCAAGGTTGGTCCCGATGGCGTTGTCGAGGTCGAGGACGGCAAGAGCGCCGAGACCACACTCGACTATGTCGAGGGCATGCAGTTTGATAAGGGCTACCTGTCGCCGTACTTCATGACTGATCCGAAGACCGCTGAGTGCGTGCTTGAGGATTGTCTCATTCTTATCTATGAGAAGAAGATCGCGAACCTGCCCGACCTGCTTCCTTTGCTTAACAAGATCGCAACCGGCAGCAAGCCGCTCCTGATTATTGCTGAGGACGTCGAGAACGAAGCGCTCACCGCGTTGGTCGTCAACCGTCTCCGCGGCATGCTCAAGATCGCGGCAGTCAAGGCCCCGGGCTTTGGTGATCGTCGTAAGGCGATGCTCGGCGATATCGCGGTCCTCACCGGGGGCACGTTCCTCTCTGAAGACCTCGGCCGTTCCATTGAGTCGGTCGAGCTTAGCGAGCTTGGTAGTGCGAAGAAAGTTGTCATCACCAAGGACGACACGACCATCATTGAGGGCGCGGGCAAGAAGAAGGACATCAAGGGACGTGCTGACCAGATCATGAGCCAGTTCGAGAAGTCCACCAGCGACTACGACAAAGAGAAGCTCATGGAACGGCACGCCAAACTCGTCGGCGGCGTGGCGATCATCGCGGTCGGCGGCGCGACCGAGACTGACATGAAAGCCCGCAAGGACCTTGTCGAAGATGCGCTCCACGCGACCCGCGCAGCAGCGAAGGAAGGTTACATCCCCGGCGGCGGCGTTGCGCTGCTCCGCACGCAGGACGCGATCAACGCCGGGCGTGCCAAGGCAAAGGGTGACGAGAAGCTCGGGTTTGATATCGTCGCGCTCGCGGCCGAGGCGTGTGCCCACCGCATCGCCGAGAATGCTGGCTATGACGGTGACATCGCAGTCGAGACAGTCAAGGAAGGCACGGGCGGCTACGGCTTCAATGCCGCGACGGGCGAGTTTACCGACCTGGTCAAGGAGGGCATCATCGACCCGGCGCTGGTTGCCAAGACCGCGCTCATCAACGCGGCGTCGGTCGCGGGGATTATGCTGACCACCGACGTGCTCATCACGGAGTTGAAGGAAGAGACCGAAGCCGAGGTCGGCGCGATCGCCTGAGCGACTACATGACGCGGGTTCACCAAAGAGCCCTATGCGTTAGCGCCGGGCCATGCGTTCCGGCCCGCAGAAGACATCCCGGCGGCCGTCTTCATGGAGGAGAACGGCCGCCGAGCACACCGAGCCCCGGGCGGGAACGCGCGGGGTTCGATTCATGCCAACCACACGCGACTACTACGAAGTACTCTCCCTCGACCGTACCGCTGACGGCGACGAGATCAAACGCGCCTACCGCCGGCTTGCGCTCAAGTTTCACCCTGACCGCAACCCCGACGACACGGACGCCGAGGCCCGGTTCAAGGAGTGCGCCGAGGCCTACGAGGTGCTCTCCGACGAGAACAAACGCAAGGTCTACGACCAGTACGGGCACGAGGGGCTGCGCTCCAGTGGCGGGCCGGCCGGGCACGACTTCTCAAGGATGAATCCTAATGACATCTTCTCGATGTTTGAGGAGATCTTCGGCGGTGGACGCGGCGGCGGCTTTGGCAGCGCGCGCGGACGGCCGCGCACTGCGCGCGGGTATGACCTTGAGTATGAAGCAAGGATCGACCTGACCGATGTCGCCAAGGGGTGCGAGCGGGACATCGAGTTTACGAGGCTCGATGTGTGCGAGACCTGCTCGGGCAGCGGTGCCAAGCCGGGGACCAAGCCCGAGACCTGCGGCACCTGCCGCGGGCAGGGCAAGGTTGCACAGCAAGGGCTCGGCGGGATGTTCCGGATGGTCACCGCGTGCCCGCATTGCCGCGGGCGGGGCAAAGTTATAAAGGAACATTGCGAGACCTGCCGGGGCAAGGGGCGCGTGCCCAAGAAGCGGAAGCTGACGGTCAAGATTCCTGCGGGCGTTCACGACGGGCAGGCGGTGCGGATCGCCGGCGAGGGCGAGCCGCCGCCGCCGGAAGCGTCGCCGGAAGGGCAAGGCGTCCGCGGCGATCTGCACGTGGTGATCCGGGTGAAGGACCACACGTTGTTTGAGCGTGATGGTGACAACCTTGTTATCGAGTTGCCGGTGAGCTTTAGTCAGGCGGCGCTCGGGGCCGAGATCGACGTGCCCACGATCGACGAGCGGCAGGAACTCAAGATCCGTTCGGGCACCCAGCACGGCGACGTCTACCGGCTCGACGGGCAGGGGCTTCCCAATCTTCGGTCGGGTCGGCACGGCGATCTGATCGTCCGCGTCCGTATCGAGATTCCCAAGAAACTTACATCTCGGCAGGAAGAGTTGCTCCGCGAGTTTGCGGAGACCGACGACCATAGCGTGATGCCCGAGAGCCACGGGTTCTGGAAGAAAGTCAAAGACATCTTCGGCTAGCACGATGTATGAAAGACACAGACACAGACACAGACACGAACCGAGAGCAGAGCATGGCCAAGGACAAGAAAAACAAACAGGACACCCCGAACGCTGCGGCAACTGATGCGCCGCCACAGGCGCTCGACGAGTATTCGCCCGAAGCATATGAAGCGATCCTCGCCGAGCGCGACGAGATGGCGGCGAAGTACCAGCGGGCGCTGGCCGATTACCAGAACGCCCAACGCCGGTTTTCGACCGACATGGCCGCAGCCCGCGAGGCGGGCGTCGAGCGGGTGCTGGCGTCGCTCATTCCGGTGCTCGACCACTTCGATATGGCGTTGAACCAGGACACCGAGAAGGTTAGTGCTGAGCAGATACTCGCGGGTGTGACGATGATCCGCGACGAGTTTAACCGCGCGATGGCGGCGTTCGGCGTGGAGGCGATCAACCCGGCGGTGAACGACAGGTTTGATCCGAACCAGCACGAAGCGCTCTCGAATCTTGCGGCCGAGGGTGTCGAGCCGACGCATGTGTCGAGCGTGTACCAGATCGGGTACCGCGTGGGCGACCGGGTCGTGCGAGCGGCGAAAGTCACGGTTGCGCCCGAAACAGACGCCGAAGGTGGGGGGGCCTGAACCATGCCGACCTACGACTACCGTTGCAAAGCCTGCGAGCATGAGTTTGAGCTGTTCCAGTCCATGAGCGCGGGGACCAAACGCAAGTGCCCGGAGTGCGGCAAGAACACGCTCGAACGGCTCATCGGGACCGGGGCCGCGGTGATCTTCAAGGGCTCGGGCTTCTATGAGACCGACTACAGATCGAAGTCCTACAAGGACGGGGCAAAGAGCGAGAAAGAGGCGAGCAAGAAAGCCGAAGCCGGCAGCGACAGCAAGAGCGACAACAGCAAAGACAAGTCATCCGGCAAGGCCGACAAAGCTGGCAAAGCTGCGGCGAAGAGCGGCAATAAGAAGAGCGGCTCGTCTGCGTCGTCGGACTGAGACCGCCCCGATCCCCATGTCACACCGGAGCCCGCAATGGCAGCACCAAAGCCCAGCGACCCGAGGCTGCCCAAGGTGCTTGTCACAGAGGTCGTGCGCTCGGCTCACCAGGGCGACAGCCACGGCGGGGCCTATCTCGTCGATCTGGCAACGGGCGATGTCGAGAAGGTGCTTGACTGGAACCGTATGGATATCGAGTGGGAGGGACGCGGCCAGGGACGCGGGCTCCGCGGGATCGAGTTCTTCGGCGAGCATGTGTATATCGCGGCCAGCGATGAGTTGTTTGTTTTTGACCAGCAGTTCAACATCGTCAAGAGGTTTCGCAACCCCTACCTCCGGCATTGCCACGAGATATATCGTGCAAGCGACACGCTCTATCTTACATCTACCAACTTCGATTCGGTGCTTGAGTTTGATCTTTGCAAAGAGCGTTTTACGCGCGGCTATCTTGTGCGGTACTCGCCAAAGAAAGGCGCGACCGGTGGGCGGGCCGAAAGGGTGCTCCGCGTCGGCAGGTTTGACCCCAACCGCCGCGACGGGCCGCAGCCCGCAGACACGACGCACGTCAACAACGTGCTCTTTCACGAGGGGCGGGTGCTGGTGTCGGGTGTGCGGCTGCGGTCGATCATCGCGATCGGGCGCACGGGCCACGCCGAGATGCTGCCGATCCCGGAGTGGACACACAACGCCCAGCCCTGCCAGGGCGGCGTGCTCTACAACAGCACGGGCGAGGATGAGGTGTGTTTCGCGTCCGCCGAGGGTGAGATCGTCCGCCGCTTTCCGATCGTTACCTACGACCCCGCCGAGCTCACCCACAACGACCTGCCCGACGACTTTGCCCGGCAGGGCTTTGCCCGCGGGCTGGTCACGACCGGGGACGGGCTGCTCATCGCCGGGTCGAGCCCGAGCACGGTCACCGCGTGGGACTTTGCCAGCGGTGAGCAACTGGTGTCGGTCAACTTCGGTAAGGACATCCGCAACGCGCCGCACGGGCTGGCGGTCTGGCCGTTCTAGACTCTGGGCGTGAACACGATCGCCCACGGCATCGACATTGTGGAGAACGCCCGATTCGCCAAGCTGCTTGCGCGGCATCCGGTCCGCGCCCGCCGTCGGCTCTTTACCGAAGCCGAGTTGACGTACGCCTTGGGAAAGAAGCGTGAGGTCGAGCACCTGGCCGCGAGGTTTGCCGCCAAAGAGGCGGTGCTCAAGGCGCTGGGCACCGGATGGGCCGGGGGGATCGCGTGGACCGATGTCGAGGTGACCCGAGACGATTCAGGCCGACCGGGCGTGCGACTGCGTCACCTCGCCGCCGAGCGCGCGCAAGAGCTGGGTATTACGTTGTGGTTGTTGTCGCTGAGTCACACCGAGCACTATGCAACCGCGTCGGCGATTGCGCTTGGGATGTAGTGCCGCCTCGTCCCCTCGCTTGCGCGAGGGGCTCTACACACTCGGTGCGCGAGCGATCCAGAAACTTCAGCCGTCGTCCTTTGCCGCTCGGGCTTCCATCCACGGCTCCCACTCGTCGTCGTACCACGTCCACCACTTCGGTTCGTCCATCCCCCACGCCCCGGTCGGCCGCCCCAGCGCGTTGGTGGTGAGCCTTGTGAGTGAATAGAAAATCTCGGTTCGGTAGGTGTAGACCACCGCGTCCTGGATCTCGAGTACGACGCCTTCGGTGACGACGCTGAGTGTCGGGTCAAAGCCCACCGCGTTGTTGCTGACCACCGGCTGCAGGTCGGAGACGTACGCGATCTGCTGGCCGATGACGATCCACCCGAGGTTGCCGGTGCGGGTTTGGGCGCTGGGGGTGTTGCCTCCGACCTGTGCGGCGATCATCAGAGGCACCATTTCGTAGAGCTTGAACGCCTCGGCGATCCCCGCGGCCGCGATGGCGGGGGCGCTGGCCTCTTCTCTCAAGCCGCCCGCCACGACGAGCTTGATGCGGTCGGACACGCCCTCGACCGCTTCGACGCGATCGGTGAGTCGGGCCAGCGCGGCGTCGCGGGTGTCGTGCTCGCCGTCATGCACCGCGACCCACGCGAGCGTCGCGTCGGCTTCGTCGGTGCGCGCATCGGCGAACATGTCAAGCAGGCCCGCCTTGACGTCGACCGGGTCACGCTCGAAGACCTCGAGCAGCAGCGGATAGAGCGCCGGCTCGTTGTACTTCTCGCGGAGCAACGACAGCCCGACCTGCTGGGTCTCGGTGCTGCTGCCCGAGCCGAAGTAGGTGGAGCGGAACCGCCGGATTTCGAGTTCTTTCTGCGCCCGTTGCCTCTGGTGCTCGGCGTACGCGATGACGCGGGGGTCGTCGGGGTTGGGCAGCAGGTGCTCCATCCACGGCTCGGCGGGGACGCTCGCGGGGGCGTCCGGTTCGGTGACGAGGTGTTGTGCCGCTGCGCCGGTGCCGAACACGGCGAGTCCGCACACCAAGACCAGGTTGCGGGCAATCCTGCGATCGTGCGTCATGGAGAAGGTCCTTTCTCTCTCGGGTCGGGGTCTTGGAGCGGCTCTCGGTTTGGCTCTCGCGCCGTTGCTGGCAGTGGCTCTGCCATCGGGCGGCATCCGGAGTGATGGTTGCCGGGCCGATCGGGGTGGGGGAGACCGGGCGGGCCCCCGGACCACCGGGTGGGGGCGGTTTCCCACCCTGTATACGGGCCAACCATCGGCAGGATGCCGCTTGCCCGACCAACCGGCGTCGGTTCGTCTAGATTATCAACTTCTGCCCGCCACACCAAACGCCCGGAGGTTCGCTTGCCCGTTCATATACCGATCATCCGAACCTGTCTCCGCCACGCCCGCCGCACGCTGATCGTCGACGATCGGCGGTCGTACCGGGGGGTGGAGATTCTCGTTGCCGCATTGCACGTCGCGTCCGAGATCGAACGCCGATCGCAGACCCAGACCGTGGGGCTGCTGATCCCCACGAGCGGGGCGTTCCCGATCTGTGCGCTCGCGGGGTGGATGCTCGGCCGCACCGTCGTGCCGCTGAACTACCTGCTCAAACCCGACGAGTTGCAGTACGTCATCGACGACTGCGGCTGCGACACGATTCTTACGGTCGAGCCGATGCTCGAGCATCTCGACGCGCGGCCACGGGTTGAGAATCTGATCACGCTGGAGTCGATCGACTTCCGCGGCGTGCCCGACCTTCGCTGGCCGGCGCGGCCGGGCGAGGACGAGGTGGCGTGTCTGCTCTACACCTCGGGCACCAGCGGCAAGCCCAAGGGGGTGATGCTGAGCCACCGCAACCTGCTGTCGAACGTGCACCAGTGCATCGAACATGTCGGGCTGCGGGACGACGATGTGCTGCTCGGCGTCCTGCCGCAGTTCCATTCATTCGGGCTGACGGTGCTGACGATTCTGCCCTTGGTTCGGGGGCTTAAGGCGGTGTACGCCGCACGGTTTGTGCCGCATCAGGTAGTGCGGCTGATCCGCGAGCACCGGCCGACACTGTTCATCGGGATCCCGTCGATGTTCAACGCGCTGCTGGCGGTGAAGAAAGCCGAGCCGGAGGACTTCGCGTCGTTGCGGTACACCGTGTCGGGCGGCGAGCCCCTGCCCGAGGACATCTTCGAGCGCTTCCGCGAACGGTTCGGCGTGACGATCTGCGAGGGGTACGGGCTGACCGAGACCAGCCCAGTGACCAACTGGTGTCGGCCGAAGGAATGGCGGCGGCGCTCGGTCGGCAACCCGCTGCCCGAGGTCGAGCAGGTGATCGTGGACCCTGAGACGGGCAGCCATCTGCCGCGGGGGCGCGAGGGCGAGGTCTATGTGCGTGGTCCGAACCGCATGGTGGGCTATTACAACCTGCCCGAAGAAACCGCAAAGGCAATCGACCGCGACGGCTGGTTTCACACCGGCGATATGGGGTGTTTCGACGCCGACGGGCACCTCTCGATTACCGGCCGTATCAAGGAAATGCTCATCGTGGGAGGTGAAAACGTGTTCCCGCGCGAGATCGAGGAGGTGGTCAATCGCCACCCGTCCGTCCATGCCTCGGCGGTCATCGGGCAGACCGATCCGATGCGGGGGGAGGTGCCGGTCGCGTTTGTCGAAATGGAGGAGGGGGCCGAGTTTGACGAGCAGTCGATCAAGAGCCTGTGCCGTGAGCACCTTGCGGGCTACAAGGTGCCGCGCGAGGTGCGGCTGGTGGAGGCGCTGCCTCGGAACCCGACGGGGAAGATCGTGCGGCGCGAACTCATGCAGTTGGTGTAGTCGGAGTCTTTGTCCGGGGCAATCGGGGTGCGTGCACAAGGGTGTTGCGTGATCGAGTTACGTTGCGCGGGAATGGAGTTGGTTGCGGCTTGTCCCCTCGCTTGCGCGAGGGGCTCAAATCTCGGTACGCATCGTGTTTGCAAGTAGAGCCCCTCGCGCAAGCGAGGGGACACGGTGGCGCACAGGGCGTTCTACTCCGCCGCCTTGCGCGCCAGTGCGATAAACCGATCGAGCTCCGCGGGAACAATGGGCGAGCAGAGGTCAAGGATTTGCCGATCCGGTCCGACGAGGAAGAGCTTGATCGGGTGCAGGATGTTCCGCATGGTCGAGCCGTCGGCGAGCGTGATGGTGTTGTCGGCATCCTCGTCGGGCGAGATCTCGAACTTCATACTCTCGGCCACGACCCGCGCGGTCTCGCCGGGCGTTCCGGTGAGAAACGTCCAACGCGAGGTGTCGATCGCCATCCGCTCGGCGTACTTGCGCAGCTGCTCGGGCGTGTCGTGCTCGGGGTCAACGCTGATGCTGACGAAGCGGACTGGCGTGCCCTCAAGCTCGGCGAACGCACGCTTCATGTTCGCGGTGATCGCGGGGCACGCGACCTGGCAGTTGGTGAAGATGAACGCGACGACGCTGATCTCGCCTTCGAGCAGCGTCTGGTCCACGTCCTGGGCGTCCTGGTTCACGAGAGAGAACCGGGGGATCGCGTAGTTCTCGAGCCCGGGTCGGGACGTGAAGGTCTTGTTCCCGGAGACATCGCGCGGGCCAACCTGTGCGGCGTTGGTGCCCGGCGGCGGGGCGTAGATCGTCCCGCCGGGACCTGTTGATGCTTCGAGATTCTGGCCGACTGGTGCCTGTCGGGAAGATGCCATCCGCAGTGCTGCAAAGGACGCGAGCACCGCGAACGTCGTTGCCGCGACGAGAAGACCGATGATCCACTTGGGCATGGCGTCACTCCTTCGTTCCATAGTAGAGCACTGTCGTTGGGCCGCGTACCGATCCGTACCCGCAATCCGCGACGGCAGGTGACCGTTCGCGTCAGGATAGGGAACGGGTGCTCAGAAGAGGGCCCGCACAAACCCGTCGAGCACCATCACCACCAGCAGCAACGGCAGGTGGATGATCGACGCGAAAAACACCCGCCGGGCATCCCCGCGCTCCCGCGTGCGCAACAGCTTGGCGACCAGACCGGCAAAGAGCAGCCCGCTCACCGCTGCGGTAAAGAGGGTGACCGGCCCGAGCAACGCGGGCATTGCGACCACCGGCGCGATCGTCGCGGGGATGAGCAGCACGGTGAACGCCGCGATCACGATCGAGGTCTTGCGGCCCGAGCGATCGACCACCGGCAGCACCGCGTGCCCGCCGAGGGCGTAATCGTCTCGGTACATCCACGCGATCGCCAGAAAGTGGGGGAGCTGCCAGATAAACATCAGCATGAAGAGCGACACGCCGCCGGGCAACAGGATCGCAGAGAACCCCGCGTCCCGGTAACCCGCGCACCAGCCGATCAGCGGCGGCAACGCCCCGGGGATCGCCCCGACAAGCGTCGCGGTCCAGGTCTGGGTCTTGAGCGGCGTGTAGAGAAGCAGATACACCAGCACGCACGCCGCCGAGACGGTCATCGCCGCCACACCGCTGGTCAACCACAGCACCGCCAGCCCGATCACCACAAGCGCCAGCGCGAACGCGAGCACCCGCGAGGGCGCGAGCGTGCCCGAAGGCAACGGCCGCTTGGCGGTGCGCGGCATGAGCGCGTCGCGGTCCCGCTCGGCCCACTGGTTGAGCGCGTTGGCGCCGCTGGCTGAGAGCGCGGTCCCGACGATCGCGCCGACAACCAGCACCGCCAGGCTCCACCCGCCCAGAGCAATATCTCCCGCGATCCACCGCTGCCCGAGCGCCATACCGAGGCCGACCATCGAGGTGATGGTCACGAGCTTGGTGATGCCGGGTTTGGTGGTCTCGACGTAAGCCGCGAGCGAGTCACGCCGTGTCCACGCGGCACCGCGCTCTGCGCGGCGGGTGGTGTGGGGTTCGACCGGAGAATGGGCAGTTGCAACTCGGCTCAACACGCGCTCCCGTTCGACAAAGAAAGGCCGGGAAAGGCCAAGGCGAAGGGCCGGGGCGTTCCCGGATTGCCTTGGAGGCACTGTAGGCATTTAGCGTCCCGCAGGCAGCCCGAACCGCAGGTCCGCCCACACCGGGAAGTGGTCGCTGGGAAACTCCCCCCGGCCCGGCGGGATCGCCCGCCAGACACCCGCCCCGCGCCCCGCGGCCCTGCATCGCCGCGCGGATCGTGGAAGCCGGCGTGCCGCTGGTGCAGGTTGGGA
>CAYMZJ010000013.1:0-73171 GCA_964394895.1 uncultured Phycisphaeraceae bacterium
GGATCACTAGAACCTACTTTCGTAACTGCTCGTCCTGTCAGACTCGCAGTAAAGCCGGCTTGTGCTCTTACACTCTAACACGCGGTTTCCATCCGCGCTGAGCCGACCTTTGTACTCCTCCGTTACTCTTTAGGAGGAGACCGCCCCAGTCAAACTAACCAGCACTCACTGTCCCCCGCCCGGTTTCACGGGAGTCGGGGTTAGGACACAAACGTGATCAGGGTGGTATTTCACCAATGGCTCCACTCGGGCCTAAACCCGGGCTTCAAAGCCTCCCACCTATCCTACGCAGAACATGCTCGTGACCAATGAAAGCCTATAGTGAAGGTTCACGGGGTCTTTCCGTCTTGCTGCGGGGAGGCGGCATCTTCACCGCCACTACTATTTCACCGAGTCGGTCGTGGAGACAGCGCTCCAGTGATTACGCTATTCATGCGCGTCGGAACTTACCCGACAAGGAATTTCGCTACCTTAGGACCGTCATAGTTACGGCCGCCATTGACCGGTGCTTGGGTTCCGAGCTTCGCCGAAGCTAACCCGGTTCCGTGACATTCCGGCATTGGGCAAGCGTCACACTGTATACATCCTCTTGCGAGTTAGCACAGTGCTGTGTTTTTGATAAACAGTTCCCAGAGCCTTTTCTCTGCGCCCCGAAGGGCCCCCTTATTGCGAACGTACGGGGTCAATTTGCCTAGTTCCTTCACGACCGTTCTCTCGAGCGCCTGAGGTTATTCACCACACCCACCTGTGTCAGTTTTGGTACGGGCCTCGCTTTGCCCACACAGCTTTTCTAGGGACTTCCGCCGCTGACATCGGCCACGAGGGCCTGGGCACTACTGATCGCCCCGTCAGACTAAGAAATCCGCACTGTGCTTTGATCGCCACGAGGGTGACGGAATATTAACCGTCTGTCCATCGACTACGCTTTTCAGCCTCGCCTTAGGTCCCGACTAACCCTGGGCGGATTTACCTTGCCCAGGAAACCTTGGGTATTCGGCGAGAGGGATTCTCACCCTCTTGATCGTTACTCAAGCCCGCATATGCACTTGCTGCCGCTCCACGGATCGTTCCCGAACCGCTTCACCGCCGACAGCAACGCTCTCCTACCACTTCTTACGAAGTCCACAGCTTCGGTTCAATGCTTATTCCCGATCATTATCGGCGCCAGACTCCTCGACCAGTGAGCTATTACGCACTCTTTAAATGGTGGCTGCTTCTAAGCCAACATCCTGGCTGTCATAGCAATCTGACTTCCTTATGAACTAAGCAGAGATTGGGGACCTTAGCTGGTGGTCTGGATTATTCTCCTTTTGACGACGGATATTGTCACTCGCCGTCTATCTCCCAAGACTTGGCCGTTGGTATTCGGAGTTTGGTTCGGAGGGGTACCCGGGTAGGGCCCACCACCGATCCAGTAGCTCTACCCCCAACGGTTGCTTCTTGAGGCTAACCCTAAAGTTATTTCGGAGAGAACGAGCTATCTCCCGGTTTGATTAGACTTTAACTCCTCCCCACAGCTCATCCCATAACTTTTCAACGTTAACGGGTTCGGTCCTCCAGAGGGTCTTACCCCTCCTTCAACCTGGCCATGGGTAGATCACACGGGTTTCGCGTCTAGCCCCTGCGACTACGCGCCCTATTCAGACTCGCTTTCGCTCCGCCTCCGGCCCGGTAGGCCTTAGGCTCGCCAATGAGACTAACTCGCGGGCTCATTATGCAAAAAGCACGCCGTCACCCCGAAGGGCTCCGACAGTTTGTAGGCACATGGTTTCAGGTTCTCTTTCACACCCCTCATCGGGGGTCTTGTCATCATTCAGTCACCTTACTGATTCACTATCGGTCGTCGAGGAGTACTTAGCCTTGGAGGGTGGACCCCCCAATTTCAGTCCGGGTTTCACGAGACCGAACCTACTCTAGGGCTTACAACATCTTCCGGCTACAGGGCTTTCACCTTCTCCGGCGCGCCATTCAAACGCTTCACTCATCCGATGCTGCATCCGCTTTCGCTCGCCGCTACTTACGGAGTCGCTGTTGCTTTCCTTTCCTGTGGGTACTTAGATGTTTCAGTTCCCCACGTTCGCTTCGCATACCTATGCATTCAGTATGCGATGACCCATACGGGCCGGGTTTCCCCATTCGGACATTCTGAGATCACAGCCTGGTTACCGGCTCCCTCAGACTTTTCGCAGGTTCCCACGTCCTTCATCGCCTCTCGACGCCAAGACATCCGCCATGTGCCCTTAGTCGCTTGATCACGCCAACCCGACGCCGAAACACATCACCCAACTATTCAGATGAATGCACCACGACCCGGGTTGCCACAAACGACAACCTTCTTCTTTATAACACTCAGACGCAACTTGTTCGTCTACCGTTCTGGTTGCCGAGAACAATGGCAAACCAGAACTCTACTGTCACTGCCCGGTTGTCAAAGAGCTCGGATCTCTGCCCGGATCAACCGGACTTCGGACCCACCGACCGGCGTTTTGCTGCCGGCGGTCGCCCCGTGTCGAAGCGGCGGGATACTAGCGCGATCCCTTCGTTCGTCAAGCATCCAGCCACGCTTTCCGCGAGACTTTGACACTTTCCTCAAAACTCGTTCAGCCGCCACCACCCGCGCCGCCGCCGCCTTCTTCAAACTCGCGGTCACGAGACCCCGGAAGCGGCACGTTTGGCCGGTTCTCGTTCGGATCAATCTTGGGCTGACCCTGCGTTTCACCCTCGCGAGCGTTGCTGGCCAGCCGCTTGTACAGCGGGCTCGCCCGATCGGCAGCCGTCAGCCTCGTCACGAGCTTTCCGTCCGGATCACGGAGCACAACCCGTGTGCTCTCCTTGTCACCCGGCGTGGGCATCACATCCAGCAGCATCGCTGTCAGCTCGAGATCAAGCGTGCTGGGCACCTTGGTCGCGCCCTCAGGCGCGTCGGCGTCCCCAGCATCCGCCAAGCCTCGACCCCGCCCAGGGTCCCGCACCGGGCGATCAGGGTTGTTCTCGATGAAGTCCCGCCGATTGCCACCGCCACCCTCCGGATCGCGCTCAAAGCCCTGCCGACCGCCCGCAGGGCGCCTTATACCCGACCGCGGCCCCGTTTCTTCGAGCCTTGCCAGGTCCCACAGCAACAGATTGTCCGGCAGCTTGGCGCGGGCGTGAATCGAATCCCCCGGCTCAAGCGTCGTCGAGCCCTTCCGCCAGTAGCCGTAGTAGAACTGGTATACCTCGACCGCCGCCCGAGGCCCGTTCCCGATCGCGTCGCTCTCCGACCCCGACACCACAAAGAAGTGCCGATCCCGCTCGACTGTGATCGGGCTCGACCACCCAGACCACGCCCCCTCGACCGTCGGCGAGCCGGCACTGGCCTGCTGCGCGTCCGAGAGGTACTGCTCCTTGGCAAACAACGGGTTGTTTACCACCACCCGCATCCGATAGCGGTACATCTTCCCGGGCTCGGCTCCAAAGTCATGCACCCAGACGGGCAGGTCCTCCGCTTCGAGCAACGCCGGCAATGGCGGCTCGGGCTGGTTGCTCTGCGAATCCTGCGCTTGGTCCTGATCGACCGGGGCACCAAGATCAGCCAGCTGGTCGGCAAGCCGTTCCATCTGCCGATCGGCCGCATCGATCTGGGTCTGGAGAATGTCCCGCTTCTGCTGGTCGCGATCAACCGGCGTCCTCGTCGTGCTCGGCCGTCCGCCCTCGCCGCCGCCGCCACGTCGCCCGCCGCCACGGTCGTCGTTGCCGCCGCCGGCAGACCCGACACTCTCCAGCTGCAACCCGAGCCCGTCCCGGCGCTTCTCGAACGACGCGTACCGCCGCTCGAGCGTCGCGATCTCGCGGTCTTCGTCGCTCAATCCGATCTCCGACGACATCTCGCTCGGGCGGACCCAGTCCGGGCCGGCGATCGTCTGTGGGAACGAAGGCTGCGCGATATCACGCATAAACTCCGAGGAGGACTGGGCGACCTGCACCAGCTCGGCCGGGGTGATCCCCTCCTGCCTTGCCTCGCTCAGCAGCGTGTCGCGACCGGGCACACCCGAGAGCACGGTCATCCCGCCCCACGAGCCGTCGGCCCCGAGCTCTTCACGCTCGACCTCGACGCCGAGCAACTCCAGGTTGCCCCGCCACCAGGACAGAGGCAACGGCCGCATCGGGCCATCCTCCCCGTCGGGGTCCTCTTCCAGGCTCGCCAAAAGCGACTCGCCGCTGATCGTTCCTTCGACACTCACCGCAACCGTATCAAACGGCTGCTCCTGAGGCAGGTACGCACGAAGTTCCTCGTTGGTGATCGCTTCGTAAGGATCGATCGTCGCGCGGTGGGTCGCCACCGCCAACGCCGCGGGCACCGGCAACGCCGGCATCGCGTAGGTCGTCGCCGCGTCGCTGCCAGCCGACCCGATGTCGTGCTCCTCGATGTCGACGCCCTCGCCGAGCATCGTCACCCGGATCGAATCCGCAATCGACAGATTCGAGACCTCAGCAAACTGCCCCGCGACGTCCTGCTCGGGCACCTCGGGCAGCGTCGGGTTCACATCACGCATCCGCGCGAGGAGCGCCTCGGCCTCGGTCTCGATCGGGTCGAACACCCGGTCCGGCGCCAGAGGTGTCGGGCTGTTGCCCACCTGCACCGCGTTGGGCTGAGCGATGAACTGCATCGCAACCACCACCAGCAGCACCACCGACACCGCTACGAGAATCAGCTTCTCGAAGTGTGCCTCAAGCGGATTGATCTTGCTCTTCTTCATCGTGTTCACTCCAGTACTTCAGCACGGCCCGCACACAAACCACAGGGCACAATCACCCCGCCGCCCGGCGCGAGAGCGCTGTCAACCGTCGCCGTTCTCTGACTCGTCGTCCATCACGCCCAACGCCTCACGCACACTCCGCGGCATCATCGGCGCGGTCCAATCCCGCAGCCACACCGTCTCGAGCTCAAACGACACCCGCACCACCGGCGCGTTGCCGTAGTAGTACCCCTGCCGCAGGTCATCCCACAGATCAACCTCGCTCACGTCCATATCGAGCACCGTGATCAGGTTGGTATCCGCGAACGCCTTGAAAAGCCGAGGCAACCGCGACGCGTCAACCACCAGCGTCAGCCTCGAACGCACCACGTCATAGTCGCTGCTGCTCACCCGCCCGGTCACGCTCGCGGAGGGATCGATCCCGGAGCCCTGAATGATCTCACTGTTGTCCTCGATCACCTCACCGAAGCCGTCGCGCTCAACCTCTTTCGCGGTCTCGACCGTCAACGGCAGCGCTTCGACGCCGAGCTGTTCGACCCGCTTGACCAGCGCGTTCTCCACGTTCGCCCGCGTGCCCCCCGCGTCGGTGTTTGCCTTGTCGATCGCACGCAACAGATCACTGACAACCCAGTAGTCAAAGTTCCACGCGAACGCCTCTGACAGCGTGGGAACGTCGGTCGCAACACGATCCCCCTTGTCCGGAGGCGGAATCTGCGACGTCTTCTCCCCGAACGCCTGGGCATCGAACGCGCCCAGCGTCATGTAGACCGAGACCTCTTTGGCCCGCCGCTGCGCCTCGGCAAGACGACGATCGGCCAGGAGCTTGCGGAGCTGTTCCTGCTGTTCCGGCGAGATCGAACCTGTCCCAGACTCGGCGAGCATTCGCTCGGTCTCCCGATCCCGCACGTCCTGGATCGTTGCCGAGAGCTTGACCAGGTCGGGCGCCTCTCCCGCGCCGATCGAACGCAACAAATCCTTGTAAGTCGTCGGGACGTTCGTCGCCCGGTCCCCCGCCATCTTCGCGAGAAACTCGTACTTCAAACGGGTCTCCTGCCTCGGGTCGGCCGGTTCAGGAAGCAACTGCGGCATCAGCAGCTCGTGCCCGTCCCGATTGAACGCGAGCACCGTCGTCACAACCTCAGACGCCTGCGAAAGCCGACGCTCACGCTCCTGCTGCACAAACTCGGTCAGCCTCGGGTTCGGAGGCAACGACTCGCTCCACGCCGGCTCGTCGGGCAAAAGCGACGGGATCACGTACGTCACCTTCGCGTTCTTGACCTTGTTGTACGCCTTGCTGACGCGGCTCTCCTGCGTGTCACGAATGTCCGCGTTCCACTTGGAACTGAACACATATCCCAGAGGCAACGCAACCACAATCACCGCTGTCGAGACCACCATCACCAGGTGCGATTTCAACCAACCAAAGATGCCCTTCATTATTCGTCTCCCTCCCCGTCGGCCGGCTTGTCACCCAGCACCGCCACAAACGTCACACGGATGAACGTCTCCACCGTGCCGGGCGGATACTTCTCGCTCTCGTCACCCTCGAGCGGCGCGATCTGCTCGAGCTGGGTCAACGCCTGCGCCGCGTTCGCCGCCAGAGGTTGCCCCCCGCCGCCGCCCGACTGCGGCACGTTCCCGCGACGCAGCCCGGGGATATCCTCCGCGCCGCCCTCGCTGAAGCCTTCCTCAAAGTCTCTGCGGCTGCCGCCACGCCCGCCGCGGTCTTGGTTTCGCCGACCCCCGGCCCCGACATTGCGGCCGCCCTGCCCTCCTCGGACGTCCTGCGCTTCGGGCGCCTCGTGGAGAACCTCACCGACCTTCGCCCAGTCGAGCCGCCCGTCGTCCTTGGTCAGCACAAAGTAGTACGGCACCCCATCACGCACCTGGTTCTCGAGCAGCCAACGCTCGACCGCCTCTTCCACAAACGCCTGGTAATCCTGGCGGGTGGTCGAGAGTTCGAGCGTCACCGCAACCCGAGGCCCGGTGTCCCCGGACTCGATCTCTTCAGCACTCACACTGCTGCCGCCCCCCTCCATGCCGCGCTCGCCGCCGCCACGCCGGTCGAAGTTCTGCGAAGGCACAATCCCCATCTCGCCGAACTCGCCAAACTCACCCCCACCGCCCCCGCGGCTGCGGCGGTTCTGGCGGACCTGCACCCCGGGGATCGGGATCGGCACGTCGCCGTAGAGATAGTCTGTGTGGATCGCCTGCAGCTTGAACCCCGGCTTGTCGTCGGCGCGCTCAGCTGAGGTCAGCAACTCGTTCACATCGCCCAGCAGCCGCAGGTGCGTGTCGCGGTCCTGATACAGCGAGATCAGCCCCGCGATCTTCTCGCCCTGCGAAACGTCCTCGGTCACCCCCGCTTCCCGGGCAGCGGTCGTCAAAACCCGCGCCCGGCTCTCGGCATCCCCGATCGCCTTGGGCACCTCGGTCGCGGTGTGCTGCTGATCCATGAACGGACGGATAAACATCGCCCCGGTCGCCATCAGCGAAAGCCCCGCAGCCGCAGCAAACCACTTGCCCTTGGCCGCCCACATCGCTTCCTTGGTCACCGAGATCGGCATCAGGTTCGCGTTCAGTGCGCTCTCGCCGAGCCCCTGCAACGCGAGCCCGTACGCGGTCGCAAAGTTGAGCGAACGTGCCGTAAACTCCGCCGCCCGAGGCCCCTCGATCGTCAGCTTCTTAAAACTCTCCAGCCGGTACACGTGCATCCCCAGCTGCTGCTTGAGATACTTGCGAAGCCCCGGGAGCTCGAACGTCGAGCCCATCCCGATCAGCCGCTCGAGCTTCGCGTCAGGGTGCATCGACTGGTAGTACCCGATCGAACGCTGCACGTCCTGCACCAGGTCGCTGAACACCGGCCGCAACGCCTGGAAGACGTGCCGCGCGTGCTTGCTCTGCTCGGCCTCACGCTTGAGCTTCTCGGCCTTCGGATAGCTCAGCTTGAACTGCTCGACCAGCGCGTTGGTAAACTCGTGCCCACCGATCGGGAACGTCCGCACCCACACCCGCCCTGAGTGGGCGATCACCAGGTCCGTCGAGGTCGTCCCGATATCCAGCAGGATCGTCCCTTGCGAATCCTCGGTCATCGAGAGGTCGTACGCCATCGAGTTGTACACCGCCGCCGGCGAGAGTGTGATCACGTCGGGCGTGATGTTCACATCACGCAGCACCGTCAGCTCGGCCGCCACACGCTGCTTGGTGATCGCAAAGATCCCCACCTCGATATCCGGCGAGTCCGGGCTCACAAACGTCTGGTAATCCCACTCGACCTCCTCGAGCGGGAACGGGATCTGCTGCACCGCCTCAAACTTCACGATGTCCGGCACCTTCTTGGGCTCGACCGGAGGCAGCTTGGCAAACCTCGCAAACGCCGAGTGCCCCGGCACGCTCACCGCAACCAACGCCTTGCTCAGGTCGTGCTCGCTCACCAGCCGACCCAGCGCCACCCGCTTGGCGTCGTCGGGATTGATATCCGGCGTCGAGAGCACCCGCTGGTGCGGGATGTAGGCAAAGTCCGCGACCGTCAGCCGCCCGCCGTCGGAGACGACCTTGATCGCCTTGACCGCTCCTGACCCGATCTCGATGCCCCAGCACGCGTTCGTTGACGCCATGGTCTACCTCGCTGTCTGTCGTTCTTTCGTCGTTCCGCTTCTCTGTCGATCTCGCGCCAAACCCCAAAAGAGCCCGGCTCAAACGAGCGGCATGGTACTCACACCGCCTCGACCGCTCGACCCGGCATGTACACCCGGGCCGTCCCCTGATCTACGAACAACATATCGGCACAGTTGCCAAGCCCGAGCCCCAAACCCTCCGCCCGTTACACCCCTGTGACAGACCGGCCCGAATCAGAACTCACTCTCAGAACCGTCCCCCTCGAGCCGATCGGCGAGCACCGACCCCGCCAACGCCACGACGCAGATCACCACCAGCAGCCACCACCGATCGATCGGCACCGAAACCAGCGTCACCACCGGGAGCAACGAGTACGCCACCGCGTGATACCCGAGTACCAGCAGGGAAATACCCAGTGTCAATGTTGTAGGGTTGCCCACTTTGCCAACGATCGGCAACACCGACCGCTCGCCCTCGCTCCGGTGCCGCGCTGCCCAGAGCACCACCATCCCCAGCCCAAAGAACGCCACAGCCGCCACCAACCCCAGATAATGCACCAACCCAAGCGCCCCGCTCCCAGGCACCGGCTTACCTCATCACCATCGCAGCATGGGTGACCAGCCCCATCCCCTGCGGATCCATCGCCCCGGCGTAGTTCAACAGCTTCACCTCGTCGGGCTGGGTGATCTGCATCGCGGCCACCATGTTCCCCACCGAACACCACCGCGTCGGGTTCCCCTGCCACGCCATCGCCCCGACCAGCTCGTCCGGCTTGTTCTGCTCGACCATCGCCAGCAGGTCCTGATCCGTCTTCGCCACCGTGTTCCGGAACTGCTCACTCTGCCCATCTTCCGACACCAACGGCTGCTTATCACCAAACATCGGCCCGACATGACTCAGGTCCGCCGAGCTGACAACCAGTGTTTTTCCGGGCAACCCCGAAAGAACATCCCGCATCGCCTCGACGAACGCGGTCAGCGACACGCCGTTACCGTCGTAGGACTCGCCGTTGTTGACGGTCGGATCGTGGATGAGCGCCCCGTAGACCTTGCACTGCGTCCCGTCCGGCGAGGTGCCGAGGCAGTGGTGAATCCACGCCACCTGAAGCTCGATCGAGTGCTCCCGCTCGTGGTCGTAGCGGTGTTCATAGAGGGAATCCCCCAGTCTTTCGCGCAAGCCTTCCACCACCGCCTCGTCGGCTGCCGACTCGCCGAAGGGGCTCGAAAAGCCCTTGTCGCACCCGACAACGCCGGTTCCGGTCCCGAAATGGTTGGTGCCGAGGATGATGACCCGGTCGGGCCGATCGACGACTCGCATCCGCCCCCACACCCCGGCGTAGTTCATCCACCCACGCGGGTAGTCCACGTGCGGCGCCACGACAGCCTTGGGCAACTCGTCGAAGGCCGGGTCTTTCGCGTCCTTGAGCGCCTCGTCGATCCACTTGTCGAAGGCCTCGGCCAGTTTCTGAGGCCCCAGCTCGATCTTCTGCTCCTCGGTCGCCTGGACGTCCTTCCCGAGCGAACCCTGCACCAGCGCGTCGGCCATCGCGGCGGTGGAACCGGGGGGCAGGATCGTCGAGCTGTCGAACTCCTCGCGCATCCGCTGGAGCATCGCGTCAAACGTCGGCCCTTCCAACAGCCCCGCCGCGTCAAGCTGGGCAACCAAAGGCTCGGTGATCTCGCGGGTCAGCCCACGCCCGATCTTCTCGATAATCTGGTCCAGCGAGTGCTCGCCGGTCATCAAAGGCAGGATGTCCTTGACCGCTGGGGCAACCACCACCGGAGGCTGATCCGAAATCTGCCTGGCGTCGGCGAGCCCGAGCAACGTCGCCTGCTGCCCGTCGGGCCCCTTGACAGGCACAGGAAAGCCCCTGACTTGCCTGAGTTTGGGCTGCTGCATGTGGGCTGCTGCGGTGTCAAAGGTCGGTTTGGGCGGGGTATCCGGCGTCTGGTCTGTACTCATGGGAGAAGTCTAGCCCGGGCAATCGGAGGAATGGTTCACTTTGAGACCAAGCCTCCGAACAGCCGGGCTCGCCAATCGCCCGGCTGAAGGTAGAGTGGATGGAGAGCATGACGCCCGGGAAGCCGAGACCGATGGCGGGTTCTGGATTCGCTGCCTACCCCGATAAATATGTGAGAGCGGGATAGAACGTGACGACTGATACCCATACAAAGCACAGGCCACTACGGATTGCTTGACAGTTGTCAACAGATAAGGTAAAATCATGTCGAGAAACCGGCCTAGGCACGCTGATGCGGAGATTGAGAAGGCGGTGCAGTATGCCGAACAGCTCGGCTGGGTTGTGATGCTGTCAAAGGGGCACGCTTGGGGTCGGTTGCTTTGCCCGAAGTCGAGTCGTGAAGGCTGCATTGTTGGTGTGTATTCGACACCGAAAAACGCGGGCAATCACGCGAGACAGATCAGGAGTGCTGTGGACAAGTGTCCGCACTATGGCGAAGGTGGTGAACGAGATGACGGCTGATGCAGGCAACAACTGTGAGCGCGAGTATGACTTTGCGTTGATCGTTGCTGATGTACCGGAGCTGTCTGACGATGTGCTCGATGCGTTGTTTACCGCGGGCTGTGACGATTCGACTCCGAGTATGCAGTATGGGCTGCTGTACCTCGAGTTCAGCCGTTCGGCAGCATCCCTTCAGCACGCGATCATCAGTGCGATTCAGGATGTGTTGCAGGCGGGCCTCAACGCCCGTGTGCTGCGGGTAGACGACTGCAACCTCGTCACGCAGGCCGAGATTGCCCGGCGGATCGGCCGAAGCCGACAGTTGGTGCATCAATACATGACCGGCGAACGAGGGCCTGGCGGATTCCCTCCCCCAGCGTGCCACCTGACCGAGCGCAAGCCACTGTGGCAGTGGTGTGCGGTGAGCTACTGGCTCTATACAAACAATCTCCTTCGGCAGGAGGAGTGGGGGAACGCGGCTGCCGTCGAGGCGATCAACAACCTGCTTGAGCGACAGCAGATGCCCCCGGGCCTGTTCGAAGAAGTTTCGGGTTTGTTAGCGTTCTTGACTGAATGAGCACGCGGCAGGCCTGGAACGAATCCTGCCAGGCACACTTCGGGGCGGCCTCTCAAAATGAACCACTGCTGCAACGTGCTGCCACTTGGCGACGGCCGCGCACCGGCCTATCGTTCTTTCCGCAGCTCCGAGCCTCTGCTCGGGGAGCTGTTTACACGGAGTGCGACACCGATGTCCGAGATCAACTACCAAGCCGGCGACCAGATCCGCTGCACCGTCACCTCGGTGCCCCGCGCCAAGGCCGAGACCGAAACCATCGCCAGGCTCATGCGCCGTGACCCCACCGCGATCCGGGCCCTCCGCCGCGCCCAGCGCATGCGTCGCCAGCGGATGATTTCCTACATCCGTGGCGGCCGCCGGTGGTACGCCCGCGAGCACCCGGCGAAGGTCGTCCGCGTCGCGTCGGGCGAAGCGTGGAACATGACCTTTACCCACGATATCAAGGGCGATCTCCGGTCCGTCGGCTCGTACCTCAAAATCGAAAAGGCCTGAGATGAACCATGCAACCAAGATCGTTTGTGCTTCCGCGGCTGTGGTTGCGCTCGTCTCGCTGATGGGCTGCTCTGACGCAGCCCCCGAGACTCCCCAAGACCCGACAACCGACACCACCAGTGCTGCCAAGCATCCCACCTACTCCTACACCGTCCGTGGCAAAGTCACGACCCTCCCCTCCGCGGAGCGGCCGATAGACGACTTTATGATCCACCACGAAGCGATCCACGATTTCAAGAACCGCGACGGCGTGGTTTTCGAGAACGCAGCCACCGGCACGCTCGGCATGAAGTCCATGACCATGCCTTTCCCGGTGGACGAGTCGGTCTCGCTCGACAGCATCGAGGTCGGCGATATCGTCGAGTTCACGTTTATCACTGTGTGGGGTGAATCCTACCCGGACTACAAGGTCACCAACGTCACCAAGCTCGCTGCCGACACCAAGCTCGACTTCGAGAACTGACCCTCGCGCCACGATCGTCGTCGGACACCCAGACGTGTCGATGCGCGCGCAGACAGGTCGGCGGATTTCACCCAATCATTGACGGTTCTGATCCTGGGATTCGCAAGCTCATCCCAGGCGTAGGAAACACCTCGTCTCCGATGTGCATCGTTTCCGATGCGCAGAATCCCATGGTCCTGAAGAACGGGTCCAAAAAAACCCCGATGCCCAGCATTAAAACGCCGAGCACCGGGTCTCGTGGGGGTCTGGTTATTGAGAGGATCTTCTCCCCCTCTCGTGACTACCGATCCGCAACCCGACCACGCCCGGTTCCGGCAGAGTTCCCGATTTTGCGGGTCTTTTTACCCCCGCGAAAATAGAGCGTGCCAGAGAGGATTGGTACAAGCTCGCCAACACCCGTTCCGTCTTTTTTTACCCGAGCCGAGCCATGGCCTGCTTCAGGTCGGACCAGACTTTTTTGCGGTTCTCCGCGGTGTAGGACCGCAGCAGATAGGCGGGGTGGTAGGTCGGCATCACCGCGACGCGGATGCCGTCGGTGCCTGGTCCGACATACTCCGCCCACGTGCCTCGGAGCCTGCCCATCGAATCGCTGGTTTCAAGGATGAGTCTGGTCGCGGGGAGGCCGACGGTCACGATCACCTCGGGCGCCACGATCTCGATCTGCTCGTGCAGATAGGGTGCGCAGAGTTCGGCTTCGGCGAGTGTCGGCGTCGCGTTGTTGGGGGGGCGGGTCTTGAGGACGTTGGCGATGTAGACATCCTCCCGCCGGAGCCCCATCGCGGTGATCATCTTGTTGAGCAGCTGCCCGGCGCGGCCGACGAAGGGCACCCCGGTGCGGTCCTCGTCTGCACCCGGAGCCTCGCCGATGAACATGAGCCTCGCGGTCACGTCGCCGTCGCCCCACACCAGATTGGTGTACTGGTGCGGCGTGGCGAACTTCTCGTGGGGGGCGTCGCATTCGTAGCGGGCGCGCAGCTCGTCCATGCGTTGCTGGGCCTCGGCTCTGGCCGGGTCGTCGGCGGTTGAGACAGCCGCAGTGGGCACCTCGACCTCGGCGATTCCTTCGCCGGTGCGGAAGCAGGGGACATAGTCCACGCCGAGCATCGCGGCGGTCTCGGCCTGCTGGCGGACGGCGCGGCGGGCGCGGGCGATTTCGTCGGGAGTGGTCTGGGTTGCCATAGGGGCACTGTACACCAGCGCCGGCGACGACCAAGGTGCCGTGTACAGGGGGACAACGTCAATCTTCCTTTGCGCGGGGGTGTCGGGGTGTCCCCTCGCTTGCGCGAGGGGCTCTACAAATCCATGATCGGCTTGCGCGAGGGGCTCTACAAATCGTGATCGGCACAACATCTTGAGAGAACCGCGTATGTTGATAGAGCCCCTCGCGCGAGCGAGGGGACAAGACCCGTGTTCCATGCCGGAAAGGACATGAGAACAGCCATGCCGCAATCAGCTCTCGAGCAGTTTCTCGACCGCCTCGATGAGCGTGCCCATTTCTTCGTCTTTAGAGAACGGCCCGGGGCTGGCGCGGACCGAGCCTCCGGTGTCGAGGGTGCCCAGGGCGCGGTGGGCAGCCGGGGCGCAGTGGAGGCCGGCGCGGATCGCGATCCCCCATTCGGCGTCGAGATACGCCGAGACCTCCTGGGGCGAGTAGCTGTCGATGTTGAACGAGACCACGCCGTGGCGGCGGTCGGTCTGGCGGGGGCCATAGATCGTGACCCTCGCGTCGCCCGCGAACCGTTCGATAAACATCCCGATGAGGCGGCGTTCGTGGGCGAGGGCTTCGGGCTGGGAGGGGACTCCCGGGTCGCAGAGTGCTGCCTGGAGGCCGGCGCGTCCGACGGCGTTGCAGGTGCCGACCTCGAAGACGCCGGGCATGTGGGGGGGGTTGAAGTCTTCGATGCTGCCGGCGAGCGTGCCCCCGGTGCCGCCGTACTGGGTCGGGCGGATCGGCCCCCACGGCCCCGACTGGCCGGTGCTGGCGGTGTTTGAGTATGCGCGCTCGGAGACGTACATGCCCCCGGTGCCTCCGGGCCCGAGCATGGCTTTGTGGCCGCTGAAGGCGAGGACGTCGATGCCCATCGCCTCCACGTCGATGGGGAGAGCGCTCATCGCCTGGGCACCGTCGGTGATGAAGAGGACGTGAGGCGCGCGCTCGCGCAGGCCGCGGCCGATCTCGCCGATCGGTTGGGCGGTGCCGATGACGTTGCTGCACATGGTCATCGCGACCGCGACGCAGCGTTCGTCGGCCGCGGCTGCGACGATCTCTTCGGGGTCGGCGAACCCGTCGGGCGAGCACCCGACCTCGACGATCTCGCAGACGCCGTCGCGTTCGAGGTGTTTGAGCGGGCGGCGGACGGCGTTGTGTTCGAGCACGGTGGTGACGACGCGGGGGCGTTTGCCCTCGGGCTGTGGGTCGAACCAGAGCAGGCCGAGGATCGCCATGTTGAGTGATGCGGTGGAGCCGCTGGAGAGGCTGATCCGGTCGGGGCTCGGGGCGTTGATGAGCGTGGCGACCGACTCGCGGAGGCACTGTGTCGCTTCACCGGCATGGCGGGAGATGCGGTGCTGCCCGCGGCCGGGGTTGCCGACGGGCGCGTTGATCGCGTCGAGCATCGCCTGCCCGACGGTTGGGGCTTTGGGCCAGCTGGTGGAGGCGTTATCGAGATAGGTGAGGTCTTGATGCACGGAGCCACTTTATGCGCTGCATCGGCACCCAATCGCCGCATGCCGGATCGATTTCGAGGGGTTGGCTCAGCCGTCGTCGTTGGCGGGGTTGTCGTCGGGGTTGTCTTCGGTACCGGTGTCCCCGGCGTCGTCGGAGCCGGTGTCGTCGGAGCCGGTGTCGTCAGCTCCGGTGTCGTCGGTTGGCGGCACCTGGTCGTCAACGCCGGCTGAATCTTCGGGGAGTGCTGCCGATTCGTCGCCCTCTTCGAGTTGCCCAGCAACGTCTGGCGGAAACTCTTCGCGGTCCCGATCGCTGTGGATCCCCGTGGCCGCGGTGCCGTTGTGCTCGGGCAGCTTTTGCTTGGCGAGCAGGGCGGGGAGTGTTGCCCCAGCGAAAGCCCCGATCACGATGCCGAGCACGAGCCCGGGCACAAATGCCTTGGCGAATCCGCCCGATGATTGCTGCTCTGTCATAACGCCTGCGCTCCAATGGATCTTCGGGTGTTTGGCCCGTCAGGTTGCGGTGTCGCGGCGGTACTTGGTCAGCCCAACCGCCGCATTCGACCCATCCATCGGCCATATCTGACCATCGCCCCAAGCAAATCCCGTGTGGATTCCGGTCTTCCTGTGCCAAAGGCGGTGTGCCAGCGCCATGCCCAGTAGGGGCCTTTGAACCGGAACCCGGTCACCAGCCCGAGCCTGAGGAGTTCGGGCACGCCGAGGATGATGTCGAGGAGGAGCCGCATGGGGGAAGGATAGTCGGGGTGCGGGGAAGCACTCGGGGGTGGTGGGTGTGCTGCGGCTCGGGGGTCTTGGCCGGGCTTGCACACATCAAGAAAGGCACCCTCCCCCCAACCCCCTCCCGCGGGGCGCGGGAGGGGGAGCAGGATGTGCGGGATGCATGTCAGGGGGCCGCGCGGGCGAGACGCCCACGCCACTGAGCCGTCAAACAGAACTTGGTCCCTGTCGGCCTTCCTGGTCGCGGTCGGCTTTCTTAGTCGCGGTCGGCTTTGTTGGATTGTTCCTGCTGCTGGCGGAACCAGGTGACGGTCTGCTCGAGCCCCTCGGCGAGGCTGATGATCGGGCGGTAGCCGAGCAGCTCGCGGGCTCTGGAGATGTCGGCGAGCGAGTGGCGGACGTCGCCAGCCCGGGGGGGCTGGTGCTCAGGGACGAGATCGCTGCGGCCGTGGGCGTCTGCGATGAGGCTGGCGAGCTCGACCATGCTGGTGCGCTCGCCGGTGCCGACGTTCATGATGTCGCCGCGCAGGGGGGTGTCCACCCCTCCGGCCTGCATCGTGGCGAGCACGGCGCAGGCCACGTAGGTCAGGTCGCGGGTCTGCTGGCCGTCGCCGTAGATGATGGGGCGTTTGCCCGCGTAGACCGCGCTGGAGAAGTTTGGCACGACCGCGGCGTAGGCGCTGCCGGCGGGCTGTCGCGGGCCGAAGACGTTGAAGTAGCGCAGGCTGGCGGTGCGCATTTGGTAGCTGTGGGCCCAGGCGCGCATGAGCTGTTCGCCGGCGACCTTTGACGCGGCGTAGGGCGAGAGAGGCATGGGGGGCATGGTCTCGACCTTGGGCAGCCGTTCGGTCTCGCCGTAAGCCGAGCTTGAGGACGCGAAGACGACCCGCTTTGCCCCGGCTGCGCGGGCGGCTTCGAGGACGCGCATGGTGCCGGTGGCGTTGACCGCCCAGGTCCGGCGTGGGTCATCAACCGACCTGGGGACCGAACCCAGGGCGGCGAGGTGGAAGACGGTCATGCACCCGTCGACTGCTTCGGCGAGGGCTTCGTCTTCGAGGATCGAGCCGTGGACAAACTGGAGGCGGTCGGGCTCGTCCTCGATTCGTTCGGCAAGATGGGCAAGGGTGGAGTTGGAGAGGTCGTCGATGACGGTGACCGAGGCGCCCAGGGCGAGCAGGCCGTCGACGAGGTGTCCGCCGATGAACCCCGCGCCGCCGGTCACGCAGACGGGCTGGCCGTCGTAGGACCGGCGGAGGGGATCAACAAGCTCGGCTGGGTACCGCATCATGGTGGCGACAGCCTAGCGGATTTTTCAGCAACCGGGGGTCGGGGAGTTGAGAAAAACGAAGACATCGCGGGTGTTGTCTGTGGCGTCGCCAATCACATCGGCAGGACACTCTACAAGGGGAGCGCCGGGTTGCTTCGTATCGGACACGGCAGATCAGGTCGCCAGCGGTGCGGGGGCCGTAGACCAGGTCAACGCGGCCAGCGACACCCCGCGCGGCATCCACAAAGCTCGCTGGGCTCTGTTTGACGGCTTGTCTGCCCGCGGTGGGACGAGCGTCTCGCCCAGCCGAAGATCATGCCTCGCCCCTCGCGCGGGCGAGACTCCCACGCCACTGCTCTCTCAAACAGAACCGAACTAACACCCGATATTCCAGGCGTTCAAGAACGCGATCATGTCCTTTGTATCGACCCGGCCGTTGTGGTCAAAGTCGGCGGTGCTGTCGCCGCTGTTCCATGCGTTGAGGAACTCGAAGACGTCCATGGAGTTGACCTCGCCGTCGCCGTTGAAGTCGGCGTCACACTCCGAGCACACATAGGTATAGATCTGGAACGCGTCGATCGCGGCTTCGGTGACCGAGTCGTTTGGATTGTCGGCCGCGCTGAACCGTACGCGGACCGCTGCGGTGGGCGTCACAAAGTCGGCGACGGTGAACTTGGCATTGACCCAGCCGACGGTGTTGGACACACGTTCAACGACTGTCCATGTCGCGCCGTCGTTGTTGGAGACCTCGACGGTAAGCCGGTCGCCGTCCTTGTCGTCGTTGGTGAACCAGCGTGCGTAGCTCACGACCGCGCCGGGCATGGTGGTGAGATCGAACGCGGGGCTCATGAGGCGGGTGGGCCCGCCGTCAACATCCTCGTCGGTATCGTTGCCGGTGACCCAGCACGTCCCCGAGCCGTCGAAGTCGTTTTCGGGGTCGCCGCGCGAGCCGCCGTTGGCGGGAACCTCTCGATCCCACGAGCCTTCCTGGAGCATCTCGTCACGGACGGTCCAGCCGGTATCGGTCTCGAAGTTGTCAGCAAGCACAACGTCGATACCGAGGGCCGCGATGGTATCGAAGGTTACGTTCGGCGCGGTCAGGGGCTCGAAGACCACTTCGCCCTCGTCGGTTTCGGCGCTGAAGTAGTACTGCGCGGTGGTGCCGCAGTCGATCTCGGGAAAGGTCGCAAGATAGACGTTGTCTTTGAGTTCGTCCATCTCGATCTCGACATACCCGTCGCCGCTGTCGACGTAGAACATGCCGGTGCCGGATTCGGGTTCGCTGTCGCCGTTGGGCAGCACCTCGACCAGGATCTGTGACCCGCCCGCGGGGTCGATGTTCTCGGGGAGGCCTTCGGGGAAGAAGAAGTCGATCTGGGGACAATCGCAGACACCCTTGGGGTTTGCGAGGAACGTCTGGAGTCCGGGGTGGTTGGCGCCGGTGCCGTTGTTGCCGCTGTCGTTTCCGCACCCGGCGTGGGTGTGGATGCCGATGGCTTCGCCGGTCTCGTCGTTGATGATGGGCGAGCCGGAGTTGCCGCCGGTGGTGTCAACCTGATAGGAGAGGGTTGTGCCGCTGAAGCTGAAGTAGGGTCCTTCGTGGGTTTTCTGGACCTGGTTCCACTCGCGGGGGACGCCGCTGCCGGTGACACCGTAGCCGGTGATACGGATGTCCTGGTCGTCGACCGGGGGCGGCATGGCGATGCGGAAGACATCGCCGTAGGCCTCGGCGGGGGTGAGCCCGGTGTTGGAGTTGGGGAAGACGCCGAAGTAGGCGTAGTCGTTGCCGATGCCCTGGCCTTCGTTGCTCTGGCGGCTTGAAACATCGATCGCGTACTGGTCTTCGGGCGGCGGGTGGTTGAGGGTGCCGTCGCTGTCTGAGAACGGCACGTTGAACTGGACCACGGAAATGTCGCTGTCACGCTCTGAGCAGTGCCCGGCGGTGAGGAAACAACTGTTGCAGTCGTTGATGAGCCAACCCGTGCAGCCGATGGGCAACAAACGGGCGATCCGGTTATCGGTCGAAGGCAACCGGTCGTCGGTCGGGCCGCAGATCGAGCGATCGACGAAGGGCTCGAACTGCGCCCGGACCACACTCATGCGGAGCGTGTTTGCGCCGGTGCCGGGCTTGGCGACAATCTCGATGACGACCTCGTCGCCGTTGAAGTAGGCCGAGGTGTTCTGCCACTGCTCGACCTCGCGGCCGTCGAGCCGTTGCTCTGCGCCGTCAAAGAGCGAGCGGATGCGGAGAAAGCTGCCCGAATCATCGCTGATGAGCCCGGCGAGCTGCACCTGGTCAAACTCGAGCCGAAGGGCCGCAGCACCGGGAATGAAGATGGTGTGGCTGAAGACGACCCGCTCGGCGTCGCCGTCGTTTTCGACGATGCCCGAATCGACCGTCACCGGCATTTGTTCGGTGATGAGCGGGGCCATTCGGATTTCTTGCGCGGTCGTTGTGGCGGTGAACGAACCACACATCGCTGCGGCCACAATCATGGCCGCAGCGGAAAACTGATTTATACGCAACGTGTTTTTCCTTTCTCTCCTGCACCACACTCCACCATTCGGCGAGCGGGTGCTCAACGAGTGGATGGCCTGTGGCGGCCAGCGAGAGTATCAAGCGAGAGGGCGGACTGCAACATCTTGCCTGATTTATCACCGCCCGTTCTGTACCGAAGCACGAACAAACAGTCCGTGCGCACGTCAGACTCCGCGCCGCCGCGTCGAGATTGCGTAGAAAGAACCAGCGACCGCAAGGGCAGTGAGACTGCCGTTGCGGCCGCTGGTTTCGGCTCTTGCCGGGGACCGAAGGGTGCGACGGCTGTCGCGCCGGCGGCTGCCGCTCAGCAGCCTGCGGTCCAGGTGTTCAGGAAGACCAGCACGTCGAGGGTGTCTACCTCACCGTCGCCGTTGGTGTCTGCTTCGGGATCGCCCGCGGCCCAGGCGTTGAGGAAGTCGAGGACGTCCTGGGTGTCCACGTTGCCGTCGCGGTTGAAGTCGCCGTCGCAGAAGTTGACGAGCGTGAGTGTGCCGGGGGAGGCCGCCCAGGTGGTGGTGCCGCCGTCGGTGATCTCGGCGAGGATGTAGTACGTCCCTTCGTCGAGGTACGCCGAGTTGATGATGTAGAAGCCCTGATCGCCGGGGGTGTGGACGGAGGTGGGCATGAGGATTTCGTGGCCGTCAAAGTCGGGGTGGTCGTTGGCGTAGATCGTGACCCAGGTGTCGTTGTTCTCGGGGTCGGACGCGTTCCACTCGACGCGGTAGGACTCTTCGCCCTGCTCGATGATCGTGTCCCCGGTTGGGGGGGTGGTGAGTACAACGGTCGGCGCCTGGTTGGCGGGCGGGTCGATGGTCAGGGTGTAGCTCGGCGAGGTTGCGCCGTTGTAGCCGTAGACGCGGACCGAGTAGTAGCCACGACCTACGCCGTTGAGCGAGATGGTCTCGGAGTTGGACGTGCCGTTGGAGATGCCGATCTGTTGGCCGTTCTCGTCGAAGAGTTCCATGTCCAGGTCGCCCTGGTTGTGCAGGAAGTTGATGCGGACGAAGTCCTGACTGGTGCCGGTCGAGTTGACATAGAACCGGAAGTAGTCGTCGTCGGTCCCGTCGTGGATGGTCAGGACGCCCTCGACGCGCTGGGGGTTGCACGGCCCGAAGTTGGGGCTGTTCGGCGCGCCCTCGGCGCGGCCGGCGGTTTCGGTGCGTGAATCGTTGGGCTCGAAGCGGTCGGGGTCGAGACCGCCACCGCCGCCGAGGTTGATGCGGACGCGGGAGATGTTGTTGCCCTCGTTGGATTCGAGGACGCTGTTCTCGGGGTCTACCTCCGACTCGAGCCAGTACTCGCCGTCGGGCACGCCGTCGATGGGGATGACCTGCCCGGAGAGTCCTTTGCTGTAGATATCGACCCAGCCGACGCTGAGCCCCTGGATGATGCTGTTGCACGAGAAGAACTCGCCGTTGGGATTGAAGTTGGGCAGCCCCGAGTCGTAGACCGCGAGGTCGATGAGGCAGAAGCTGGTCTTGATCCCCTCGGCGATCACGTCGCCGACGCCGTCCTGCCCGACGATCTCGCGGAGTCGGTACGCCGCCCAGTTGTCGAAGTGCATGTGCCCGTGGTTGCCGTGATGGACAAACCGCCCGGCCTCTCGTTCCCAGGTTGTCCCGTCGTCGCGGAAGATGCGTTGGTGGACGGTGCGGGTGCCGTCGCCGTTGATCTCGCCGCCGCGGAGGTAGAGCTTGCCCAGGCCGATGTTGGCGGTGCCGTTGGAGAGCCGGAGGTATTTGGTGCCGCCTTCGAAGGTGATCTGGTTGTCGTAGAGATAGCTTGGCTCGACATAGATATCGGGGAGCAGGTCGGTCTGGGCGGCAGCCTGGCCGGCGAGGGTGCCACAGAGCGCGACAAGAATCACGGCGTTGGTTCTGATGGACATGAGATCAAGCCTCCAAGCTCTCGGGGAAAGGGGGGGTGGGGGTGGGGGTGGGGGTGGGGGTTCGGTCCAGAGTCTACCCGCAACCGATGTTCCAGAGGTTCAGGAACGCCAGCACGTCCTGTGTGTTCACGTTGCCGTCGCCGTTGATGTCTGCTGAGGGGTCGCCCATGACCCATGCGTTGAGAAACGCCAGCACGTCTTGTGTGTTAGCCTCGCCGTCGTTGTTGAAGTCGGCCACGCAGCGGTCTGTGCGGTAGGCCCGCACGTCGGACCCCACGCCGCAGACGATCAGCGTGCCGTCGCGTCCGATCGCCGGTGCGCCGATGTTGACGTTGGTCACCGCGACATCCCAGCGGGGTGTGAGGTCGGCGTTGAACGCATAGAGGCGGCCGTCGGCGAACGACCCGTTCGAGAGGAACACCCGCCCGTCCCGGTCGGCGGCCATCCTCGGCGAGAGAAAGCTGGCGTCCACCGACGCCGACTCATCGAGCAGCGCTCCGGTGGAAGGGTCGCGGCGCTGGATCGTCAGCCCCGGCCCGAGCATGTAGACGCTGCCGTCGGGTCCGACGCAGAACTCGCTGGTGGTTGACCACCCCGCTTCGGTATTCCACAGCTCGTTGAGCGCGCTGCCGGTGTCCTCGAACGCGAAGAAGAAATCCACCGACGGGTTGTTCTGGGTGCGGCTCAGAAAGACGCGCCCGTCCGGCCCGACCATCGGTGTGTTCTGCACCGTGAAGCCGGCCATCACCGGGCTCTCATAGTCGAGCGCACCAGTTGCTAGGTTCAGGCGGCGGATGACGTGCCCGCCCTCGGTCACGTCGGCGATGTAGACCGCGTCGCCCGAGCTCGCCGGCCCGCAGCTGCTGCTGACCGAGCACGTCCGGTCCGCCTGCCACACGGTGGCGCCGGTGTCAAAGTCGATGCGTGTGACGTTGCGAAAGTCGCCGACGAGCAGGTCGCCGTCTGGAGCAAAGACCACGCCGTCGTAGGCCCCCGCGCTCACCTCGTCCTCGCTGATCCAGACCACCGCGCCGGTCGCCCCGTCGAGGGCGTAGACCCGCGCCGACGAGGACGACCCGTTCCCCCCTCGGCAGGCAAAGACCAGCCCGTCCTTTGCCCCGGCGATCCACGTCGTCCAGTCGCCGGACTCGAAGGGAATGTCGGCGATCCACAGCTCGGCCCCGGTCGCCAGGTCCACCGCCACGACCGGCGATTCGTCGCTGTTGGGCTCGGGCGGGAACCCGGTCTGGCGGACCATGTAGGCCGTCCCGCCGTCGGTCACCGGCTGCCACGCGATGATCGACGGCCTGCCCCCGGTCCAGAGCACATCGGCGGCATCCGGGCCCAGCTCTGTGGTCAGCCCGTTGCGGCCGGCGTTTCCGCCGGAGTTGGTCCAACCCTGGGCGAGGGCGGCGGGGGCAAACAGGGCAGAAAGGGTGGTCAGGGCAAGCAGCCCTGCCGCAAGACGGTGTGGTGTACGGTGCATAACTCTCTCCATCGTCCCATCTTCCGGTGGGTGGTTCACCAAGCATACCGGCAGGAACCCGGCGACCGAAGCCGATTTTCTCGAGAGTCCAGAATCAGGGCGGAGGTGGCGGCACCCCCACACCCACACCCACACCCACCGTGCCACCGAGGTGCGGCTGCTTTGAGACGCTCCTCGGTGCGCGTGGCCGCGCGGGATCAGCGCACCGAGATCGCCAAGCCGCCACGGGCGGAGCGATTGCCGATCTCGGTGGCACGGGCGTAGGGTTCTTGGTGCCACCCCGTCGCCGGTTCAGCAGCCAGCGACCCACTCGTTGAGGTAGGCGATGAAATCCTGCGTGTTGATCGAGCCGTCGCCGTTCCAGTCAGCGATGGGGTCACCATTCGACCAGGCGTTGAGGAACGCGATGAAGTCCTGAGTGTTAACCACACCATCGCCAGTGAGGTCGGCGGGGCATCCGGCACAATCGTTGCTGACATCGATAATCTGCAGCCCTGACGCGCCGGTCACCAGGTAGGCGACCGAAGAGCGGACCGCGAGGTGCCCGGCGGTGTCGGCGGTCCAGAATGTGCCGAGCAAGGCGGGTGCAGCCGGATCGGAGACATCGAGCAGGCGCAGACCGAATGTCCCGGCGATGTGCACCACCGAATCGACGATCGTGACGCCGTACGCATTCCTGATGGTGTCAAACTCGCCGAGGAACACAGGCACGGCGGGGTTCGAGACATCGACAATCTGAAGCCCGTCCCAGAGGTCGGCGATATACGCGATCTGTCCCTGCACCACCACGTCGTAGGCCCGCCCCGGCGTGTCATAGGTGCCCAGCAGCGTGGGGGAGGCGGGGTCGGTGACATCGACGATCTGGAGGCCGGAGTTGCGGTCGGCGATGTAGGCGATGCCGCCATGGACTTCGACGCGGCGGGCGCTATCGGGGGTGTCGTAGGCCCCGAGCAGCACGGGCGAGGCCGGGTCGGAGACGTCGATGATCTGGAGGCCGGAGTTGTGATCAGCGACATAGGCGATGCCGCTCACCGTACGGACATCGAAGGCCGCGGACGGGGTGTCGTAAACGCCCAGCAGGGCCGGGGAGATGGGGTTCGAGACATCAATGATCCTCAGACCCGACGTGCCGTCGGCGAGGTAGGCGAGCGGGCCTACGGCGTCAACGCCGCCGGCGACGCCCGATGTGTCGAGCGAGCCAAGGATCGCGGGCGCCGTTGGGTCGCTGACATCGACGATCTGAAGGCCGGCGCTGCGGTCGGCGATGTAGGCGGTATCGCCCTCGATATCGACCGCTGACGCCGAGTCGGGTGTGTCGAGGGAGGCCAAGAGCGGGGAAGTCGCTGCGTTTGAGACGTCGATGATGCGCAGTCCGTCGGCGTTCTCGGCCAGGTAGACCGAGCCCCCGTCGTAGGTCACGCCACCGGCCCCGGCGGGGAGGGTCGCCATAGAGACCGGCGTGGCCGGGTCGCTTATGTCGATCACATGGAGCATCGCACTCTCGACGACAAAGGCGACCCCGCCAGCGATGGCGACATCGAAGGCCGTGCCCTCTGTCTCGAACGCCGAGACCGGCACGGGCGCCGCGGGGTTGCTCACATCGATCACATGCAGCCCGGAACCAAACCCATCGGCGACCAGCGCGGTGCCGCCCTCGACCGCCACGCCCGAGGCAGTCCCGGGCGTCGCGACCGAGCCGACGATGGTGAGCGCGGCGGGGTTGGAGATATCCACGATCCGGAGGCCGTTGAACGAGCCGCCCGAATCGTTGGCCGACACAAAGGCGAAGCCGCCCTCGATCTCGATGCCGGACACCAGGCCCATGACATCCACAGCGCCGCGCTGCACCGGGGACGCGGGGTTCGAGACATCGATAGACATCAGCAGCCCCCCCCAGGAGGCGAACGCGATCCCGCCCTGAACCTCAACATTCGTCACGGTCCCGGCGAATGTGCCCAGCAGCGTGGGCGAGGCCGGGTTGCTGACATCGATGATCTGGAGACCGGAGAACCGGTCCGCGACATACGCGATGCCGCCCGCGACGGCGACATCGCGCGACTCGCCTGGTGTGTCGAACTCGCCGAGCAGCACGGGCGAGGATGGGTCGGAGACATCGACAATCCGGAGCCCCGCGGTACCGTCGGCGATGTACACAACGGTCCCGTCAACAGCCGTCGCCCAGGAGCGACCGGGATCGTCTGTGTCGTAGGCACCGAGCACTTCGAGCAGGCAGGGCACGCCCTGGCCGCGGGCCGGGCCAGCGGCGGTGATGGTGAGCAACGCGAAGGCCAGGAGCGCCAGGATCGCGGGGTGTTGCGTCTTGTGAGAAGAAATATTCCATGGTTGGTCAGCCATCTCGTCCTCCGGGGTTGTCTTTCGTTTGCGCGGGGATCCACAGGTCCAATGGACCTCCAGGGCGTGTCGTCACAGGGTCTTGGCAACGACGGTATACAGATGTCATCCCGGGTGCAAGAGAAACCCGACACGCAGGGAAGGTGCGCCCGAGGCCGGCAGGCAGCGGGCCTTGAAGATGGGCAAAGCGGGCATACCGGGTGCTATAGCCACAGCTTTGGGTGGCTATGACGAGGGGCAGTCTCTGATTCATGGCCATGCAGAGCCATGGTTATGGCCCCCGCCCTGGAAGGTCGGCACCCCAAGGGAAAGAGGCTCAAGAGCTCTCGCCCAACACCCAACCCATCCCCCCCCTCACTCCACGCACCAAAAGGACAGAGCCCGACGCGCCAGCGAGGAGCCTCCCTAGAACGCGAAGCCCACGAAGGCCGCGAAGGAAGGCAGGTTCACCACAGAAACCCAGAGCCCACAACGGAAAGGCGAAGGAAAGGCAAGGATATGCCACACAGGGCTTGACGCCCCACCCTCACCCCCACTCCCACCGCACCCCACCGTGCCACCGAGGTGCGGTGGCTTTGAGACGCTCCTCGGTGCTCGTGGCCGTACGGATGGGGATCAGAACACCGAGATCGCCGAGCCGATCTCGGTGGCACGGATGGGGGTTGTTGGTGCCACCCCGCCGTTGAGACCCGATCAAATGGTGTTGAGATCGGACCCAGTGGCGTTGAGACCCGACCAAATGGTGTTGAGATCGGACCCAGTGGCGTTGAGACCCGACCAATCGGACGGGTGGCACCGACCCCGTGCCATCGACCCCCGGCTCGGCGAGGTCGGTGCGGCTTGCCGATCCCCGCACTGATCTACTCATCGCGGCGGGTCGGTGGCGCGACGAACGCTCGGGCGTTTCCGGAGAACGCTCAGGCTTGCGCCTTGAGCCTCTTTGCCGGGGTTCGGGTTCCGGAGAAGGGCTCCTCGCTTGCGCGTCGGGCTCTGATGTCGGAGGGGAATCCTCACTACACGTTGCAGATCGCGTACGCCTGCTTGAGGCTCTCGACCGGGTCCCTCGCAGGGATGAACTCCTGCCCGAGAAAGCCGGTGTAGCCGGTGGCGACGATCGCTTTGCAGATCGCGGGGTAATACAGCTCCTGGCTCTCGTCGATCTCGCGCCTGCCTGGCACACCCCCCGTGTGGTAGTGCGCGATGAACTCGTGGGAGTCGCGGATGGTGCGGATCACGTCGCCTTCCATGATCTGCATGTGGTAGATGTCGTAGAGCAGCTTGAAACGGTCGGACCCGACCTCTTTACACAGCTCCACCCCCCACGGCGTGCGGTCGCACTGGTACCCCTTGTGGTCCACCTTGCTGTTGAGCAGCTCCATGATGACCGTCACCCCCGCCCGCTCGGCCAGCGGCATGACCCGCCGCAGCGCCTCGGCGCAGTGCTCGAGCCCAGCCGCGTCATCAAACTCCGCCCGGCGGTTGCCGCTGAAGACGATCATCGTCGGGATGCCCGCGTCGCGGACCTTGGGCAAGAGCGCCTCGCAGTCGGCGACAAACTTGTCGTTGGTCTCGCGGCGGTTGATCCCGCCGCCGATCGAGACCGGGCCGTTGGCAACGGCACAGTCGAGCCCGAACTCCCGCACCACCGGCCAGTCGGGTTCGCTGAGCAACTCGACCGAGCGGTACCCCAGCTCGTCGGCATGACGGCAGAGCGTGGGCAGCTCGATGCCTCCATAGCACCACCGGCAGATCGACTGGCGCAGCGGACCGCGGTGGGCGTGGATCTTGCCCGGCTGGTGTTCGGGTTGGGCTGCGCTGGCACCTGCCGCGCCGCTGCCGACGATCGCCCCGGCCCCCACTGCCCCCACTGCCCCCACTGCCATCGTGCCCAGCGCTTTTCTGCGGTCCATGTCCATCGGTTGCTCCTTGTGGTCCGGGCTGAAGCCCGGGGCTCTGATTCGGCGTTCGGTGTTCGGTGTTCGGTGTTCGGTGTGTTCTTGCAGTCTACCGCACGCCGCCGGCTTTGCGATACCCTGCACACTCGCCCGCCTGATGAAAGGACCGCCGATGCCTCTATCCACGACGATCTCGTGTCTTCTTGCTGCCGGGGCGCTTGCCGCGATGCCGCTCACAGCCGCCCCGGCCGGCGCACAAGTCTCCAGCGCCCAGCCCGAATCCCGATCCGGGGCCCAGCTCGCCCACGACCCCCACGACCCCCGTATGGACTGGTGGCGTGACGCCCGCTTCGGGATGTTCATCCACTGGGGGCTTTACGCTGTGCCCGCCGGCGAATGGGACGGCACCACCACCCACGCCGAGTGGATCCGCACCACCGCGCAGATCCCGCTCGAAACCTACGACGGCTTTGTCGAACAGTTCAACCCGGTCAACTTCGACGCCGACGCCTGGGCAGAGATGGCGGCCGACGCGGGGATGAAATACATCGTCATCACCACCAAACACCACGACGGGTTCGCGCTCTACGACTCGGCGTTCAGCGACTTTGACATCATGGCGACGCCCTTCAAGCGCGACATCATGGCCGAGCTTGCCGAAGCGACCCGCGCCCGGGGGCTCGAGATGTGCTGGTACTACTCGATCATGGACTGGCACCACCCCGACTATCTGCCCCGTCGCGGATGGGAGGCTGCCGATCGGCCCGAGAGCGACGCCGACATGGACCGCTACGTCATGTACCTCTTCGCCCAGGTCACCGAACTGCTCACCAAATACGGCGACATCGGCGTCATGTGGTTTGACGGCGAGTGGGAAGCCACTTGGAACTCCAGTTACGGCGAAGCGCTCTACAAACTCTGCCGCGCGCTCCAGCCCGACGTGATCGTCAACAACCGCGTGGACAAAGGACGCGGCGGCATGGCGGGCATGAGCGACGAAGGATACTTCGGCGACTTCGGCACCCCCGAGCAGACCATCCCCACCACCGGCATCCCCGGCGTGGACTGGGAAACCTGCATGACCATGAACGGCCACTGGGGATACAACGCGGCTGACAAGGACTTCAAGTCCACCACCGACCTCCTCCAGAAACTCGGCGATATCGCTAGCAAGGGCGGCAACTTCCTGCTCAACATCGGCCCCAAAGCCGACGGCTCCTTCCCGCAGGAATCCATCGACCGACTCCGCGAGATCGGCGACTGGATGGACGTCAACAGCCAAGCGATCTATGGCACCACCGCCAGCCCCTTCGACACGCTCCCCTGGGGACGCTGCACCGCGAAGATCGGCGACGAAACCTCGACGCTCTATCTGCATGTCTTCGAGTGGCCGACCTCGGGCGTGCTGCGGCTCGACGGGCTGGGCAGCGAGATCCTCGGCGCGACCCTGCTGGCTGATCCTGGTCGTGCTGTCGGCGTCGAACAACACGACGGCAAAGCCTACCTCCAGGTCGGCACCGGCGCGCCCGACCCGCACTCCTCGATCGTCCGCGTCGAGATCACCGGCCGCCCGATTGTCTACACCGCGCCGGTCGTCCACACCCAGAGCACGATCCTGGTTGATCCCATTGAGATCACGCTGAGCACAAGCTCGCCGGAACTCGAAGCCCGCTACACACTCGATGGCAGCGAGCCCGACGCCTCCTCGACGCTCGCCGACGGCTCGATCACGATCGACACAACCTGCACACTCACCGCCCGCACATTTCACCACGGCAAAGCTGTCAGCGGCACGACCCGCGTGAACTTCGAGCGGGTCTCGCCACAACCCGCGACGGGCGCACAGGGCGCGCACCCCGGCCTCCGCCGCGAGGTCTTCGAGGGCAAGTGGGATGCGCTGCCCGACTTTGCTGACCTCACGCCGGTCGCAACCCAGCAGAGCGACACGGTGGCGCTGCCCGAGGCGTATGGAAAGGAATACGTCGCCCATCGGTACACCGGGCAGCTGCACATCGAGAAGGCCGGCGCGTACACCTTCGCGCTCACCTCCGACGACGGATCGAAACTCCGGATCAACAACGAGCTTCTGCTCGACAACGACGGGCTCCACGGCAGCGAAACCGTCATCGGGGTCGTGGCCCTCGACGCCGGCTGGCACCCGATCACCATCGAGTGGTTCAACAAAACCGGCGGGGCCGGGCTCTCGCTGAAGATGGGGTCGGTCGGCGGCGAACTCAAAGCCATCGAGAACGCGGCGCTCTCTCACGATTGAGACACATCGCAAGAAGAACTCGTACGTTGTAGAGCCCCTTGCGCGAGCGAGGGGACAAGGTCGCACGCCCTCACGGCTCCACCGTCACGACCAGCCCCCGGTCGTCAATCGCCGCGTCGTACAGCCGCGCGGTGGGGTTGGGCGTGAGCGCACCGAGCCGTCCCCGCACGCGCTCCGCCGCGATCGCGTCCTTGGCGATCAGCAACAGAAACCCGCCGCCCCCGGCCCCGGGCAGCTCGTAGCCCGACAGTTCATCGCGCACCTCGGCAAAGAGCGACTCGATCGCGGGCGTGGTCGAGCCGGGGTCGAGGCGTTGCTTGAGAGACCAGTATTCGGCCAGCGTGCGCGCAAAGGCGTCGATATCGCCGCACGCCAACTCTTCGCGCATGCGTTCGGCATCGGACTTGAGGTCGCGGATGATCGCAAGGCACTCGGGCTCGCGGGCGAGATACCGGCCCACGACCTTCTGCAGAATGTCGGCTGCGAGACGCTGGAGTCCCGTGTAATACAGGATCATGCGTGCGCCGAGCTCTTCGCGGGCAGCGCGTGGAATCTCGATCGGCTCGACCACGGGGCGTTGCTCGACGCCCGGCACGGTGCGCACGATCTTGCACCCCGGCACGATGCCGCCGAGTTGGTCCTGCCATCCGCCGCCGGTGCGCATGAGTTGTTCGAGCGCACTCGTGCGCGCAATCAGCCCATCGCGCGACTCGACCGAACCCGCGAGCGTCGAGAGTGCTGCGAGCGCTGTCGCGCCGAGGATCGAACTCGTCCCGAGGCCCGAGCCTTTGGGCACCGCGGCGGACAATGTAAGCTGCACCCCCCCGCCAACACCGCCGAGCCACTCGCCCAGATCCACCGAGGCGTCGCTCGGAACGAAGCCGGAAAGCACAAGAGCTGCTTTGGGCAGCGACGACCAGTCCCGCACCTCACGAAAGCTGAGCAGGTCTTCGGTGCGTGTGTACTCGACCGATTGGTCCAGGTCGATGCTGGTGATCCGCACGGTCGGTTCCTTGCGCAGCGTTGCCGTCGCCCGCAACGGGTGCTGCCCGTCGAGCGAGACGGCCGCGTTGACCACCGCGCCGCCGAGTTCGTGGCAGATGGGTGGCGTGTCCGACCACCCGCCCGCGAGGTCAATCCGCACCGGCGAAGTCGCGACGACCGTTCGGCCAGGAGCGGTTGCCGCGCGGCTTGGCTCGGTGGGCAGCGCGACCTGCTGCTGCACGATCTCGGCGACCGCGTCGGCTGCGACAGCCTCGGGCGATGCTGCGAAGTGCGCATCCCATGCCGCGCGCGCGGCCGCGTGTTCTGCCACGAGCAGCTCGGCGCATCGGGCGAGCCTGGCCCGTTCGAGCGGCGCAGCACGGGCAGCGGCTTCTGCAACAACCCGCACCGCGTCGTGCGCAGCCTCGGCATCGCCGATCGACGCGACAACCTCGGCGGCTGAAAACCAGCGGTCGGTCAGAGCGTCTTGCAGAACCATGTATCCTCCATGCCCGGGGGCTGCCGGCATCGTTCTCGGGTTCTTTCGAGCGTTCGCCTGTCCCCTCGCTTGCGCGAGGGGCTCTATTGAAGCCTGGAGAAACCGCATGGGGCAAAGACCACGAAGACTCGGCGTCTTTCCCCGGACATCACACACAGCCGAGCACTCTCGCGCGGGCGTCGAGCAGGCGGGCGTGGTCAACCGCTGCCATGACCTCGGCGAGGGTGAGTCGGCACGATTCGCTCCAGCCCGAAGGCGGAAGAGTGCCACTCCACATCCACGCCACCGGGTCCAGCATCGCGCCCGCAACGGCGGGTGTCCAGAGCCTCGCGGCCCAGAAGGTGCGGCTCGCCGTCTGATTGTTGGATGTTTCGTCGCGGCCCACCTGTTGATCGGGCGGCGGCGGCCACAGCCGCGATGGGTCGAGCCCGGTTCGATCCAGAAACGCTGTCATCGGCCGGTTGCCCAGCGTACCCCCCGCGTGCAGCGGCGTCTTGAAATCGTCCTCGACGCCGAAGCAGACCGCGACCCAGAGCTCGTCGGCCGAGCCCTGCGTGTCATGTACGTCGTGGATCGGAAGGCAGACCATCCCCCACCCTTCGGGCAGCGCGATCGGCCGATCCAGCTCGGGCGGCACACCGACGAGGATGTTGTTGCCGGGGAGCGATGGTGCGCGCACGATCGCGGACGACTCGATGAGCACGCGACTGCCCAGGGCGAGTGGCTCGGCGTCGAGGCGGGAGTTCAGGACTCTCGCGCGGCTGCCGGTTTTGTTGAGCGGCTTCCACGTTGCGATGTGCGACTCCGTATCGGTCAGCACGTCGAGCAGCTCGCGCGACGACCCGATGTGCAGGAACGGGCACGTCGGCACAACCGCAGCGTGGAAGGGTGTTTCACGGCCCCAGTCGATGCCGTGCGCTGGCTCGTGGCGGGCGATCGCGGGGAGGATGTCGCCGTAGAGGTCGATCTGGGGTGAAGCACCGCTGCGCGCGCGATCGAGGAGGTCGCTCGCGTCTTCGAGCCAGTGTGCGACCGTGGCTGGGTCGAGACACACGACACCGGTGTCGATGAGCACGGTGCCGTCGTTGCGGACCGCGCCGCCCGCTGCGGCTTCGGCGGGCGCGGGCTTGTGAAGAAAGCCCGTCACCTCGCCGGCAGGGTCGAGCTTGTAGACGCCGTGCCTGGAGCCGCGATCGGGAGAGCTTGCCCACGCGACACCGACGACGCCCGGGCGGTCAAAGCCGAGCTCGCGGGAGCCGATATCGAGAAAGACATCGCCGGTTGCGATGACGACGCGGCCGTCGTCGGGCAGCGGGATGTGCGAATAGTCGTCGAGCAGCACGTCGAAGAGCGAGGCGTGGCGCGGGTCGGGCGCGTCGATGGGGAGGGGGGTGAAAATCTTGCCGTGCGCGGCGTAGGCGGGGAGACGGCGCGAATCGCCCCCGGCGTGGATGATGCACACGCGCTTGCGGGCAAAGAGTGATGCCGGGTCGGGCGCGGGCTCGCCGGGTTGGTGCGCATCACGAGACCATCGTTGCGCGAGGTCGGCTAGCGCGAGCAGGGTGGACACGCCCGAGCCGATCCGGTGCCCCCGGGGGTCTGGGACAACTGTCGCAGCGGGGGTGCTGTTTGCATCGAGCCCGCGATGGGCGAGTTCGGTGCGGTAGGCGTCGGCCTGGCTGTCGTTGGATGCGGTCAGGACAACATGATCGAACACCACACACTCCCCTGACGTGAGTGAAGAAAAAATACGCCGCGTCCATGCTCTGTGCTGTGGTGCGCGGTCGCGGGATCGTGTATCATGGCAGCGTCGCCATGACCGAGCCGACACTCGACAAAAAGCCCGCGGCCGGACACAAGGCCGCACCCACCAATGCTAGGGAATCCCCCTCCTCAGCCGGGGGCACCCACGATCTTGTGGAAGGTCTCGTCGGCCCGCTGCGCGAGATGTGCAAGGGTCGTCTCGGGCCGGTGGAGTGGTTCCGGTCGACCTGGCAAAGGGGCGGGGCCGCCACGGGGTATTCAACCTGGACATTTTCTGACAAGACGCAGGTGGACGTGCTGGTGAAGCTGCCGGTCGGGCCGCGTGAGTTTGGGTGGACGGTGGGGCTGGGGAATCTGGACAATCGGCTGTGGCACACGCCCGAGGCGGTTTCGCTGCCGGTACCACGGGTGATCGCGGCCGGGGAGATGATCGGGGGGTACGACCTGGCGTGGTTTGTGGTGGAGCGGTTGTCGGGGCCGGCGCTGAATCAGGCGATCAGCGAGCCGGTGGTGCGGGAGATTCTGCGCGCGGCTGCGGAGTTTCACGCGGCTGCGGCGGCGCTCAAGCCGGTGGAGGGCGCGGGCGAAGATCGCGACTGGCACGAGCTGATCGCTCGGTCGCGGAAGCTGCTTGAGTTTACGACGATGCCCGAGACCAAGCGGTGGGCGAAATGCCTGTCGCAGCTTGAGCGTGCGCTGCCCAGGGTGTTGGAGGTCTGGGAAAGCAGGCCGCTGGAGACCTGGTGTCACGGCGATCTGCACCCGGGCAACGCGATGCGGCGGGAACTCGGGCCCGACGAGCCCGGGCGGTGTGTGCTGTTCGATCTGGCGTTTGTGCATCCGGGGCACTGGGTGGAGGACGCGGTGTACGTCGAGCGGCAGTTCTGGGCTCATCCCGAGGTGCTGGGCAAGACCAAGCCGATTCAGGAGCTCCGGCGGCAGAGGCGGGCGCTGGGACTCGAGTCCAGCGGCGACCACACCGAGCTCGCTGCGGCTCGGCGGGTGATGATGGCGGGGTGTGCCTCGGCGTGGTGGGAATCGGAGGGGACGCCGGCGTACGCCCGCGGGGCGCTCCGAGTCCTGGAGAAACACCTCGGTTTGTTCGTATAATATTTGGGTATTTTCTCAAATGCCGCAGTTCTGACTGGTTCGGGGCCTCTTGGTGTGGCCGAGGGGGCCAAGGGCGCGGTATGCTCTTCGGCTGCCGGGGGCTCGTCCTCGGCGCCCGGCCGGGTGGATTGCCCGGCGGACTCTGGACCCTCGCGCCCCGGTGCTGCACGCACACGGCTTGGCGCGGCAGAACAGATGGGTGGCTCTGATAATGGAAAGCTATGAACGCCTGAAGCAACTCGTGGCCGAGATCGAGGAAGACGTCCAGAAGGCCAGCGGCGGCAACAAGGCCGCGGGGACGCGGGTGCGCGGCGCGATGCAGGACGTCAAAAAGATCGCGCAGGAAATCCGCCAGAAAGTCCTGGAGCTCCGTGATGCCGGAAGCGACGGCTGAGTCACACACCTCAGAGAGCCCCGTCAACACTCCCGATGGTGGAACGGCAAGCCCGGTGAACGTCGATCGACGCATACTGCTGTTCGACCTCGATGGTATTGATCTTGGTCAACGACTGCTCAATCGTGAGCAGTTGCAGGCTTGGATTCCGCACCGGGGCGTGATGCAGTTGCTCGATTCGGTGATCTGGCTCAGCGACGACAAGTCGTGCGGCCTCGGGCACCGGACCATCCGCGACGACGAGTTCTGGGTCGAGGGGCACTTCCCCGAGCGGGCGGCGTTCCCGGGAGTGCTGATGGTCGAGACCGGGGCTCAGCTCGCGGCGTATCTCTTTAACCTGCGCCTGGGCGGCTCGCAGCTGCCCGCGTTCCTCCGGATCGAGAACTGCTCGTTCCGGAGTCATGTCCGCCCGGGCGATGATTTTTATGTGCTTTGCCGTGAGGTAAAGTTCAACAAGCGGCGGTTTGTCTCTGACGTGCAGGGCATCGTCGGCGACAAACTCGCGTTCCAGGCGCGGCTCTCGGGCATGACCCTCGAAGGGCGGTCTTCGTAACGGTGCCGGGTGTGTATCCATCGCCGGGATGATCGCTTGAACCACTGCTCGAATACTGACAAACGCGCACCACAGCACACGCCATGACCGACCCCTACGTCCTGACCTTCGAGCCCATACTCAAAGAGAAAGTGTGGGGCGGGCGGCGTCTTGAGCGCCTCGGCAAGGTGCTGCCGTCGGGTGTTGATGTTGGCGAGAGCTGGGAGATCGCCGACCTTGCTTCGACCAGCTCGGGGGGGGGAGGCGGCGGCGCTGCCCGGTCAATCATCGCCAACGGTCCGCTCGCGGGGAACTCGCTGCACGACGCGATGGCGCTCTGGGGCGAGGGGTTGCTGGGCGGTGCGCAGCCGAGCGGTGCGGGCGGGTTCCCGCTCCTGGTGAAATTTCTTGATGCGCGTGAGCACCTCAGTGTGCAGGTCCATCCTTCGCCCGCGTATGCGCGCGCCCACCCCGAGGCCCACCTCAAGACCGAGTGCTGGTATGTCGTGGACGCCGAGCCTGGGAGTGTGATTTATAAGGGTGTCAAGCCGGGCGTGACGCGCGAGGACTTTGCAAGGGCGCTGCGGACCGGGCAGGGGGAGGGCGTTGTCGCGCTGTTGGCAGCGGTGCCGGCGGTGGTTGGTGAGTGTCACAACCTGCCGAGCGGGACGGTGCATGCCCTCGGGGCGGGGGTGCTGGTCGCCGAGGTGCAGACCCCGAGCGATACGACCTTTCGGGTCTATGACTGGGCCAAGGAGTATGGCCGCCAAGGGCGCGAGCTGCATGTCGAGCAGGCGCTCGAGTGCATCGACTTTGCACCGGCAACGCCCGGCGTGCGCGCACCAGCGGAGACAGGCGTTGCACAACTTGTCGCAACCGAGTTCTACACAGTGACGGTTGTCGGGAGCGACTCATCGGTCGAGATCGAGGGCGGGAAGTGCATGGTCATCGCAGGTATCGACGGCACGACAACCATCGAATCCGACAACACGACTGCAACCATACTTGCGCGCGGCGGCGTGGCACTTGTGCCAGCGGGGGTGGGGGGGCGGCTTGCTGCTGGTGCTGAATCGCGGGGGCTTGTGTTCCAGCTTGGGTAAGCAAAAAACTACGGCTTCGGTGCGGCTGTTTTGAGTTTCCCGTTCGGATTGCCGGGGATTCGGGTCGCTGATACCTGCACATCGTCGATATGCAGCACGGTCTCCAGGGATGTCGCGGTGATCCCGACCTGCACAAAGTCGATGACGGTATCAGCGGTCGGGAGCGTGCGGCCATACTCGCTGAGTACCTTCACGCCGTCCTGCCATATTTCGATCTTGCCATACTCATCTTCAGAAAACAACACATGCACACGGACATTGACCCACTGCCCCACCGGAAAAAGAACCTTCGAGCCTGGGTTCTGGAGATACTGCGGTTTGTCGAGCCACTTGAGTTCGGCGCTGAGGGCGCCGCTGCGAAGCGTGATCCGAAGGCCGGGTCGCAGCGTGATGCCCGAGGTCTCAAAGTCGAGCAGCGTAAAGGGCAGTGCATCTTCGGCTTTGTACCAACCGGAGAACCAGGCGTGGTCGTCTTGCCGAAAAAAGAACAATCCTCGCTCGACCATGGACTTTGATGTCACGCTCTCCAGTGAGGGGGGCACCGCATAAAACCGCAGCGACTGCTCGCCCGTGCGGGCGACCGTGGGATCAAAGTCGATACGGTTGTCGAGGAAATCGCATGTCCCCGCGATGAGACAGTCGCGCAGCGCGTTGTACTCGGGCACCGTGGGTGCCAGCGGCGAGAGCAGCACAAACGAGGTATACCGCGACGCATCGAGCAACAGCAGGTCCCTGACTGTCGTTCCGAACTCAAAGTCGTCAGAGAACTCCGTACTCAGCAGCAGCGATTCACCCGAATCCTGCCGACGGTACCACTGACCATCCTGCATGAAAAAAGTATCCACAAAGTATGCTGGGTCATACATCTCCAGCACAAAGACCCATTCGCAAGTCTGGGCAAGCTGTGCGTACGCATTGCCATCAACAATGACGATCGGGACGCCCTCGACAAAGGCAAAGGAATCAACCACACCTGACCCGGGCAATCCGGGGAGCGCGCGGACCTCGGCGGTGGTGGCTCCGTCAGGGACACATTCGTCACCTTGGCCTTGGCTCATCCCTGGCGCGATGAGGCAAAGGAGGAGAGCAAGAAGGTATGCTGGATGTCTCATCTGCGAATCCTCGAAATGGGTGAGCAAGAGCAAACTGGAAGGGTCTCGAGCAATCAAGAGGCGGACCTGATTGCTGCTCCCTTCGTGGCAGTTCGGCTCCCGGGTTGCCAGCGTGCGCACAGGGTACCGCATGACCCGGTGTCACCGCTCTTTTATTGTACGGAATCGAGCGTGGTGCGCTTCTGGTACCGAGAATATTTGCACAATCCTCTTTGGCTGGCAACCCCGATAATGTCTGATGCCGCCGGGCGGGTGAGACGCCCGCCCCGCTGGGGTGTCTGGTGTGGCATGCTCACTGCTGCTTTGAGTGGGCATGATGAGGAGAGATTGCTGTCAAAAACCACATGCCCACGCAGGGCCGCGGGCATGCCACACGATGCAGGCCTGGTCAAGCGATGTACGCAGTTGCAACCTTGCCCAACGCCTCGGCGATCGTCGCGAAGTGCGCATCGGTCAGGCCGTGGTGCATCGGCAAACTGAAGACGCGGGTGGTCAGCGAGTCGGAGACGGGTGTGTCGTGCTTGTTCCATTGTGCCAGGGCGGGCTGATCGCTGGTGGCGCGGGGGTAGTGGACAGCCGTGGGCACGCCTTCTGCTTTGAGCGCGTCGATGAACCGGTCGCGGGTGCAGGTGAACTGTGCGGGATCAAACTTGACGGTGTAGAGGTGCCAGGCGGGCTCGGCGGTGGCGGTGATGGTCGGGGCGTCGAGGCCTTTGATCTCGGCGAGGATCGCGTCGAAGCGTTTGGCCGCAGCTTGGCGGGCGGCGGTCTCTTGGGGCAAGCGGTCGAGGCGTGAGCACCCGATCGCGCCGGTGATGTCGTTCATGCGGTAGTTGAATCCGATGCGTTCGTGGAGGTATTTTTCGGTCTCGCCGTGGGAGCGGAGGAGGGCGATATCGCGGGCGATCGTCTCGCAGTTGGTGGTGACGAGCCCGCCTTCGCCGGTGCCGAGGTTTTTGGTGGCGTAGAACGAGTAAGTCACCGCGTCGCCGAATGCCCCGATGCCTTTGTTGTCGTAGCGGGCAAGGTGCGCCTGGGCCGCGTCGTAGACGATCTTGAGGCCGTGCTGCTTGGCGAGTGCCTCAAAGGCGTCGATATCGACCGGGCAGCCGTAGAGGTGGGTGGGGGCGAGGCCTTTGGTTTTGGGCGTGATCTTGCGGGCCGCGTCTGCCGGGTCCATCTGGAAGGTCTCTTCGAGGCAATCGACAAAGACGGGCGTGCAGCCGGCAGCGACGATCATGGTGACGGTCGCGATAAAGGTCCACGCGGGGCAGAGGATTTCATCGCCCGGCTCAAAGAGCGAGCCGTAGGCCAGTTGCAGGGCCGCGGTGCCGTTGGAGCAGGTGAGGCCGAGTTTGGCATCGGAGGCAGCCGCGAATCGTTCTTCGAGCTCCGCGCATCGACCAGCCGCTCTGAGCATGCCCGATTCGAGGACTGCGATGGCGGCATCGATATCTTCGCGGTGGAGCTGGGGCTTCATGAAGGGGACCATGGTTGGGCTGACGGGCTGGCCGCCGTCGATTGCGAGGGCGGCGGTGGTTGCGGCGGTGGGCATAGCTGGTGAGCTCCTTCTCTGGTTCGGCCGGTGGTTGGGTTGGCTTTGCTCGATCTCCGGATGAGGATAGGTTCGGTCCCGGACAAAGCGAGGTGCGGAACCGGCGGGCTCGGGGTGCGTATGGTTGTCGGTTCGGCGGCAGCGCCCACCCCCGCTTGTGGGCAGGGCTGTCGGGCCGATCGTCGGAAGAAACCGGGAAGACACCGGACCGGCGGTCGAGACGGGTTTGTGGGAATCAGCCCAGTACCTGAATAGGATGTTTGGTCGGCATCGCGCCCGGAGCGTGGAGTGACCAAACTGCTTTCTATACTCAAGCATGAAGGAACCTGACGTGAAACACGTGGGGCGGTGCGTTGTGGCTTTGCCGATCGCGGTGGTGAGCGTGGGCTTGCTGCTTGGCGCGGGGTGGGCCACGGGACAACCAGAATCCAGAACCGCCCAGACCGGGCCGGAGACTCAGGCCGAGCGGGCAGCTCGGCTGGCGGCGATGGCGGCGTTCGGCGAGCGTGCGGTGGTCAAGCCGAGCGAGGACTCGCTGATGGGCTTTACGCTCTCGACGAGCGTGCGTGAGGTAGTGGTCTCGGCGGGTCAGCAGGTCCGCGAGGGCGACCTGCTGGTGCGCGGCGACGACAGCGAGGACGTCGCCGAAGCGAAGTTTCAGCGCGCCCGCGCCGACACGAAGCTGCCGGTGGATCGGGCCCGGGTGCAGACCGCACTGGCTGAGCTTGAGTTCAAACGGATGGAGCAGAGCTTTGACCGGGGCGCGGGCAGCCCGCTCGAGCTCGACCGGGCCCGGGCGGCGCGAGATTCCGCAAAGATCGACCTTGATCTTGCGCTGCTGAATGTGGTGCTGTCTGACCTGCAAGCGAGCCGGGCCGAGGCGCGGGTGGCGAAGTTTTCGCTGCGAGCGCCGTTTGACGGCGTGGTGGACATCGTGCACGTGGACAAGGGGCAGTCGGTGGGTGAGGGCGAGCCGGTGGTGCGGGTGGTGTCGGTTGATCCGTTGTGGATTGATGTGCCGGCACCGACCGCGCTGGTCTTGTCCCAGGGGCTTGTTCCCGGCAATCGGGCGTGGGTCTTGCTGCAGGAGGACGTCGCCGAGCGGGTGTACGAGGCTCGGGTGATCCAGGTGGCACCGACCGCCGACTCAGAAAGCGGGACCCGGCGTGTGCGTGTCGAGATGGGCAACACGATCGGAGTTGTTCCGGGTGTGAACTGCTGGGTGCGGTTTACCGAGCCGCCGGCGCGCTGGCGGGACGCGATCGTGGATCCGAGCAAGCCGCTCGAAGCCGCGGCACCGGTCGGCGAGTCGTTGGATGCTCTGGCGGTGCTGCATACTGATGAACCTTTGGAGAACCAGCGGTGATCGATCTGTCGAAACTGCGGGCACCGGGCTGGCAACGGGTGGTGGCGGAGCTGACGTCGGCTGCGCCGGACGACCGGGTGTTCCTGATGCGTTTGCTTGCGGTGCTTGCCCAGTCGAGCGGGTCTCGGCAGACGGTGCTGTTTATCGCGGGGTCAACCGACGACGATCGCGGCGGCGAGGTCGAGCCCCGGCCGCTGGCGGTGTGGCCGCTGCTCAACGAGCGCGAGGGCGCGGGGCAGCCGGTCAACGAATCGCAGATCGAGCACGCGGCCGAGTGCAAATCGGCGGTGCGGGAAGCGCTGGTAGGCAACAAGCCCGCGATCTTCGGCATCGAAGAAAACACGACTTTTTATGAGTCCGGGCACAAGGGGTATCTGGTCGCGATCCCGCTGCTGTCTTCGGGGGAGTCCCCGGTCAACGTGCGGCACGCGGTGACGCTCTTGCTCGACAGCCGCTCGCAGCAGGCGTTGCAGACGACGGTGGCGCTGGCCGAGCTGATGTGCGGGTATGTCCACGGGCACGCGACGGGGCAGATGCTCAAACGGACACAGGCGTCGGGGGCGGCGCTCGACCTGGCGACGCGCCTGATCGCGGCGATCAACACTGCGCCAAACTTCAAGGGCTCGTGCCTCCAGCTTGTCAATGACCTTTCGCGGCAGCTCGGAGCCGACCGGGTCGCGATCGGGTGGTCCAAGGGACTCGGGCACCGCGGCGAGGGTGTGACGGTCAAGACGGTGTCCATCAGCGACACCGAGAACATCGACCGCCGCATGACGATGGTGCAGAAGCTCGAAGCGGCGATGGACGAGTGCTACGACCAGGACCAGCCGGTGCTCTTTCCCCAGCCGCCCGAGCGGGCGATACGCGAGGGTGAGGACGCTGACGTGCTGCTGGCGCAGGCGATCACGCACGCCCACCGCGAGCTGGCGTCGGGCGACGCGAACATGAAAGTTGCGTCGATGCCGATGCGGGTGGGCGAGGACGTTGCGGGGGTGCTGACGATCGAATCGACCGGCGACGGGCGGATCGACCTGGCGATGCTCGAGCTGTTGCAGAGCACGATGGACCTGATCGCGCCGGTGCTGAGCCTGCGGCGGAGCAACGACCGCAACCTCGCGCTGCGGACCTACGACGCGGGGCTCAAGGCCGGGTCGTGGGTGGTCGGGACCAAACACACGGTGTGGAAACTCGGGCTTGTGGCGGCGACGGCGTTGATGCTGGCGTTGGTCTTTGTGCGGGTTGAATACCGCATCGAAGCCCCCGCGACGCTGCAAGCGGTCGAGCAGCGGACGGTCAGCGTGCCCTTTGATGGGCTGATCGCCGGCGTGCCTGAGGGGATCGAATCAGGCGTGCGGGTCGAGCAGGGGCAAGTCATCGCCGAGCTCGACACGACCGAGCTTCGGCTCCAGCGGCTCGACGCGAGCAACCAGCTTGATGAGGCTTCCAAACGCGCCGACGCTGCGCTTGGCGCGGGCAAACTCGCCGAATACAAGCAGGCGACCGCGCAGGCCGCCCAGGCCCGCGCCAAGCTCGAGCTCTATGACGTGCTGATTGCCAAAGCGATGATCCGTGCTCCGATCTCGGGGACGATCATCGAGGGCGACCTCCGCGACATGATCGGGGCGTCGGTCAAGCTCGGGCAGCCGATGTACGCGATTGCGCCGCTCGACAAGATGAAGATTCTGGCGCAGGTGAGCGATCAGGACATCGCGTTGATCCGTGATTCGGGAGAGGATCTCTCGACCGGGCAGATCGCGACCAAAGCGTTTCCGGGGAGGCCGTTCGATTTCACGATCGACCGTATTGTTCCGCTGGCGACGCCCGATGCCGAGCGGCGGAACGCCTTTCAGGTCCGGGCGACGCTCGACCAGGGCGCGGTCTGGATGCGCCCCGGCATGGAGGGGATCGCCAAGTTCAACACCGGCAAGCGGAGCCTGCTCGACATCGGGACGCGGCGGATCCGGGACACGCTGCGGCTGTGGCTGTGGTGGTGAGCGACGAAAACACGCGACCGAGATCACGCGCCCCCGGCGCAACGACCTGACACCCCCAGCGCAACGGTGCCTTTCCTATGGCTGAACGCCCGACATTCTCCCCCTTCTGGCACCGCGTCCGTGCGATGAAGCCGCGGCTGCGCCCGCACGTGCAGATCACGCGGCAGTTCTATCGCGGCCGCCGGTGGCACGTGGTGCGCGACCCTTCGAGCAACCAGTTCTATCGGCTCAACCCGATCGCGCACGAGTTTGTCGGGCTCTACGACGGCAAACGAACGATCGAGGAAATCTGGAAGATCGTCCTCGAACGCCACGGCGACGCGGCGCCCACCCAGGGCGAAGCGATCCAGCTCATCACGCAGCTCTACAACGCGAACCTGCTCGCTGCGGATGTTGCGCCGGAGACCGAACAGCTCTTGCGGCGGGGTCGTGAGCGTGTCAAGAAAAAAGCCACGCAGCAGGCGATCGGGATCATGTACTTCAAGGTCCGGATGTTCAATCCGGACAAGTATCTGACGTGGATCGAGCCGTTGCTGCGGCCGGTGCTGAACCGCTGGGGGTTCATCGCGTGGATGGCGTTTGTGATCTATTGCCTCGCGGCGGTGCTGCCCGAATGGGACACGCTGGTCAGCGGGTTCGACTCGGCGATTGCGCCGGCCAACTGGGGCTGGCTGATCGTTGTCTTCATCGTGACCAAGGCGATCCACGAGACCGGGCACGGCGTGATCTGCAAACGGTTCGGCGGGCAGGTGCCCGAGTTCGGGATCATGCTGCTTGTGCTGTTCCCTGCGCCCTATGTGGATGCGTCGGCGGCGTGGGCGCTGCCGAGCAAGTGGAAACGCATCGCGGTCGGCGCGGGCGGGATGATCTTTGAGCTGGCGGTCGCGGGCGCGGCGGCGCTGGTCTGGAAGAGTTCGGCCGACGGGTCGCTCATCCGCCAGATCGCGTACAACGCGATGTTTACCGCGAGCCTGAGCACGATCCTTTTCAACGCCAACCCGCTGATGCGGTTCGACGGCTACTTCATCCTCTCCGACCTGCTCGAGGTGCCCAACCTCATGCAGCGGTCGATGAAGATGCTCCAGCACCTCTGGAAGGTCCACGTCTACCGCCTCAAGAACGAGACGCCGCCCACCAGTTCCCGGTCCGAAGCGTTGATCCTGATCCTCTACGGCATCGGGGCGCTGATCTATCGCGTGTTCCTGTTTATCTCAATCACGTTGATGGTGATGGGGCGGTTGTTTGCCCTGGGGCTTGTGCTCGCGATATGGACCGGCGCGATGTGGTTTGTGCTTCCGGTGGGCAAGTTTGTCCACTGGCTGGCGACCGGGAACAACATCGCCGACTGCCGAACGCGGGTGATCGCGATCAGCCTGGCGAGCTTTGCAATCGGGCTGGGCGCTCTGGGCATGATCCCCTTCCCCGACCACCGCCGGGCATCGGGGGTGATCGAGAGCGTCGAGGACCCCGGGGTGTTCTTCAGCACAGCGGGGTTTGTGGAGACCGCGCACGTGCGGCTTGGCGATATCGTCCGCAAGGGCGACCCGCTGCTCACCTGCACCAACGACCAGATGGTCTCGCAACTCGCGCAGGTCGCCGCGAGGATCGCCGAGACGCAAGCCTTGGAACAACGCGCCATGGGCAACGACCGGTATGCCGAGGCGCAGATTGCTCGCGAGAGGCTCCACGCCCTCCACGAGCAGGGGGCTTACCTGCGAGAGCGACTCGACAATCTCATCGTGCGCGCCCCGCGCGACGGCCGGGTCGTCGGGCAGGACCCCGAGCAACTGGTGGGCCGATACGTCGAGCAGGGCGCAGCGGCGTGCCAGGTGATCGACCCGGCGGACCTGCGGATTGTCGCGCTGCTCGATCAGCACGAGGCCGCGTGGCCGACGGAGCTGGGTCTCGAGGAGTTCTCCATCGAGGCGCGGCTGCTCTCGCGCGTGCAGGACGCGCTGCCAGCTGAGGTCGAGAGTATTGTCGCGCTGCAGCGGGAGTTGCCGCACGCGTCGTTCAGCGCCCAAGGCGGCGGGCAGATCGAGACAAGCCAGGAGCAGCAGCAGTCCGGGATGCTCGCCAAAGAGCCGCAGCTCAAGGTGTATCTGCGGCTCACCAGCACCGGTGACGACGACGTCGGGCAATGGCTCGGCCTGCCCGGCGAGCGGGTCAAGCTGCGGTTTACGCTGCCTGACAAGCCGTTGCTTGTGCAGTGGCTTGACCGCTTGCACAAGCTGGTGCAGGGCAAGGTGAACATATAAATGGCACATGAGCAAAGAGCAAAGAGCAAAGCAGGAAGAAGAGGCTCGGCTCCAAATGCCTTCGTTGGCGGTTTGCCATTTGCTCTTTGTTATTTAGGGGTCTCCCCATGACCCAGGCGCTGACCAGATACCACGCGCTCTACGAAGCGGTCCGCAGCCGACGCCGCAAGCCCGAGGTGCCCAAGGGGCTCGACGCGCTGGCGACCAAGGTGCTGGTCAAGGCCCGCAACCTGCGAGCGCGGCCGGCGTGGTTGATGGCGCAGGCCAGGCTGAGCGATCAGCTCTCGCCGACGATCCGCGGGCTTGCTGAGGCGGCGCTTGATGAGCAGATCCGCGAGGTCCGCGACCGGTTTGTCCGCGGCCGCGAGGACGAGGCGCTGGTCCGCCGGGCGCTGGCGCTGACCCGCGAGGTCGCACGCCGCACGACGGGCGAAGAGCCGTTCCTTGTGCAGCTCAAAGCGGCGCTGGCGCTCTATCACGGCAGGATCGTCGAGATGCTCACCGGCGAGGGCAAGACCCTGACCGGCTCGATCGCGGCGCCCCTGATCGCGTGGAAACACAAGCACCTGCACGTGCTCACGGTTAACGACTATCTCGCAGCACGCGACGCCGAGAGCCGAAAGCCGATCTATGAGCGCTGCCTGCTCCAGGTCGGGGCGATCCAGCAGGAGATGGACTCGGCGGCACGGTTTGACGTCTACGCGCGGCAGGTGATCTACGGCACGCCCAAACAGATGACAGCTGACTATCTGCGCGACCAGATCCGCATGGGACAGATGCTCAGCGCCTGGGCGGGCCGTCAGCAGCTCATGCGGAGCGGGGCCGGCCCGCTTGTGCCCGGCCTCCAGGCGTGCATGGTGGACGAGGCGGACGCGGTGCTGATCGACGAGGGCGTCGTGCCGTTGATTATCGCGAGGTCGCGGCAAGAGGACGAGATGTCCGAGGTCTACCGCACCGCGACGGCGCTGGCAGCGAAACTGGACGAGGGACCGGATTACAAGATCGATCATGTCAAGCGGAAGGCCGAACTCAAGCGGCGCGGGGAGCACCGTCTCGAGCAGATGTTCGACGAGCTTGCCTCGACCGGCGAGCCGATCTGGCGCGCGGCGCGGCGCGGGGAAGAGTTGGTCCGCCAGGCGCTGATCGCGCGGCACTGCTACCGCCACGGGCAGCACTACCACATCGTCGATGGGCAGGTGGTCATCGTGGATGAGTACACCGGCCGCTTCCTGCCCGACCGCTCGTGGGAGCACGGCCTGCACCAGTCGGTCGAAGCCAAGGAAGACGTCACCATCACCGCCGACCGCGAGACGCTCGCCCGCATGAGCTTTCAGCGGTTTTTCCGCAGCTATCCGTTCCTCTGCGGCATGACCGGCACGGTTGCCGACGCGACGGGCGAGATGGAGAAGGTCTACGCGCGGCCGGTGATCGTCATCCCGACCAACCGTCCGCTGATCCGTGTCGAGATGCCGCTGCGGGCGTTCCGTACTGCCGAGGCAAAGTGGAACGCGATCATCGATTCGATCGCCGAGTTGCATGAGCAGGGGCGACCGATGCTGGTAGGCACGCGGTCGATCGAGGCCAGCGAGTTTCTCGCCGAGCGACTCTCGAACCGAGGCCTGCCGCACACCGTGCTCAACGCGCTGCACGATGAGGAAGAGGCCGACCTGATCGCCCACGCCGGGCACGGGCGCAGCGAAGGACGCGAGCCGGCGATCACCGTCGCGACCAACATGGCAGGTCGCGGCACGGACATCCTGCTCGATGATGCGGCACGCAAAGCCGGGGGGCTGCACGTGATCCTTACCGAGATGCACGGCGCGAAACGGATCGACCGGCAGTTCATCGGGCGGGCCGGGCGGCAGGGCGACCCGGGCTCGGCGCAGACGTTCGTCTCACTCGAAGATGAACTCGTGCGGCAGCACGCCAAAGAGCTGCGGGCGGTGGCAATCCGCATGACCAAGGGCGAGGAGTTCACCGGCAAGCCGATCGTGACGCGGCTGTTCCGCGAGGCGCAGCGGCGGAGCGAGGCGTTCGCACGGCGCGGCCGAGAGTCGGTGCTCAAGCAGGACGACTGGATGGAGAAGTACCTGCCGGGGGCGTGAACAACGCCTGTGTCCCCTCGCTTGCGCGAGGGGCTCTATCGAATCGACGATGCGCACAAGAGCGGGACGCCATGCGTGGTAGAGCCCCTCGCGCAAGCGAGGGGACCGATGCACAGACCATGACACGAGCTGTACTACTTCAGCAGCCGTTCCAGGAAGTGGATATCCACCCCCCCGGCCCGGAAGTCGGTCTGTTCCATGAGTCGAAGGTGGAGCGGGATGGTGGTCTTGATCGGGCCGACCTTGAACTCGCGGAGGGCTCGGGCGGTCCTTGCGATGCACTGGGCCCGGTCGTCGGCGTGGCAGATGAGTTTGCCGACCATCGAGTCGTAGTTGGGGGGCACGCGATAGCCGGGCACGACGTGGGAATCGATCCGCACGCCCGGGCCGCCGGGGAGTTGCCAGGTGTCGATCATCCCGGCCGAGGGCCTGAAGTCTTTGTCGGGGTCCTCGGCATTGATGCGGCACTCGATCGCGTGGCCGCGGACCTGGACATCTTTCTGCTTGAACTCCAGCGGCTCGCCGGCTGCGAGTTTGATCGAGGTCTTGAGGATATCCACCCCGGTGACCATCTCGGTCACCGGGTGCTCGACCTGGACGCGGGTGTTGACCTCGAGCATGTAGAAGTTCTGCTTTTCGTCCATGAGAAACTCGACGGTCGCGGCGCCGCAGTAGTTTGCAGCCTTGATAAGGCGAGACGCCGCGTCGCCGATCGTGGCGATTTTTTTGCGGTCCACACCCGGCGCGGGCGATTCTTCGATAAGTTTCTGGTGTCGCCTCTGGACGGAGCAGTCGCGTTCGAAGAGGTGTACCGCGTGGCCGTGGGAATCGCCGAACGCTTGGATCTCGATGTGGCGGGCGCGTTCGAGAAACTTCTCGATGAAGACCGCGCCGTTGCCGAATGCCGCGAGGGCTTCTTGCTGGGCGGCTTTGATGTTGGTGCGGAGTGAGGCTTCGTTTCGGCAGACGCGCATGCCCCGGCCGCCGCCGCCGGCCGAGGCTTTGATGATGACGGGATAGCCGATCTCGGCAGCGATCTCGATTGCTTCGGCCTCTTCCTCGATCTCGCCGTCGGAGCCGGGAAAGACCGGGACCTTCGCCGCCCTGGCGGTGCGTTTGCACTCGACCTTGTCGCCGAGCTTCGCCATCGCTTCGGGGCTGGGGCCGATGAAGGCGATCTTGCACTCGCGACAGATGGCGGAAAAGTCGGCCCGCTCGGCGAGGAAGCCGTAGCCCGGGTGGATCGCGTCGACATCGGCGATCTCGGCGGCGGAGATGATGCGACTGACATTGAGGTAGCTGTCTTTGGCCGGGGCGTCGCCGATGCAGATCGCCCGGTCGGCGAGGCGGAGATAGGGCGCGTCGGCGTCGGCTTTGGAATAGACACAGACGACCTCAACCCCCAGCTCGTGGCAGGCGCGGAGGATTCGGAGAGCGATCTCGCCGCGGTTGGCTATCAGGACGCGCTTGAACATGGAGACTGCCTCAGCAGCGCGCGGGCCGCGCTGGTGTGAGTGAAAGGTGAAGAAGCCGGAGCGTCAGGCGGGCTTGACCATGAAGAGCTTCTGCCCGAACTCGACCGAATCACCGGTGTTGACCAGCACGCGTTCGACGGTGCCGGTGCACTCGGCCTTGATCTCGTTGAAGACCTTCATCGCCTCGACCAAGCAGACGACCGAATCGGCCGAGACGCTCTTGCCGATCGAGATGAACGGGTCGGAGTCGGGGTTGGCCGCAGCGTAGAACGTGCCGACCATGGGGGACTCGATCGCGACGAGCCCGCTGTCGTCGTTCGCGCTCTCGGCCGGGGGTGCTCCGCTGGCCGTGGCGGGTGCGGGTGCGGGTGCGGGTGCTGCGGCCTGTGCGTACTGCGGCGGTACGATCATGACGGGCTGCCCGTCGCTTCCGCGCTTGATGGTGACGTTTTCCTGCTGGTCGTGGAGGTCGAGCTCCGAAAGATCGTTCTCGACCATCAACCGGACCAACTCTTTGAGCTTTCGAATATCAATCATCTGGCCTCCCCGTTTGAAGGGAACAATACCCCGTCGTCGGGACCCGCCGAACTGCGCGGGGCGAATCACGATCGACACACCCCACCGGCTTCACACCAACCCACCAAAGCGGCCGGCTGGGAGAGCGAGAATGATACGCAACTCCGGGGATTGCTGCGAACCCGCCCCGACGCTGTCTCGAACACGCCACAAGTTCCCCCAGTCTCACGCTCCATGCACCCACCACCCGACCATCTCCAGACGGGCTCGCAACCGCGCACCAGCCAGCGCGGCTTCTGGTTGGACCGCTTCGCCGTGGTCGTCAGCCCGGGGTGGATTGGCGGCGTGTTCGGCGTCACGATCCTGTTGCCGCTGTGCATCGTCGCGGTCGCGATGATCTCGGGCGTGGCAGAACACGGGGCGGGCGACGCGGCGCTCAGCGCGTCACGGTGGGGTTCTCTCGCGCGAACCCTCGCGTACGCCTCGGGCATCGGCCTGCTCTCGACGCTGCTGGCGCTCCCGGCTGCTGCGCTGGTCGCCCGGCTTCGGCCGGGGTGGCTGGTCGCGCTCGCCACGCCGATGCTGCTGCCGAGCTTTCTGACCTACGCGGGCTGGTCGATCGCGCGAGCGCCGACGACACTCGTCGGTCGGTGGATCGCAGGTGCCCCCGAGCGCGGGCTGGAGTGGCTGCCTCTGGTGGTGTCGCGCGGGCTGGCGGTGTGGGGGCTCTCGCTGTGGGCGTGGCCGCTGGCGGGCGTCGTGATCGTGCTGGGGTTTCGCGCGACTGCCTCGCAGCTCGACGACGCGCTCAGGCTTGACTGTGTGCGCGCGTCACAACGCTGGCGGGCGAGGCTCGCGTCGGTGTGGCCGAGCGTGCTTACCGCGTGGGGGCTGGTGACGCTGCTGATGCTCGGGTCGGCGGTGCCGCTGCACGTCGCTCGCGTGCAGACCTTTGCGATCCGGGTGTGGACAACGCTCGACACGCACCCGGGCGAGCCGTGGCGGGCGTGGCTGGCAGCGTGGCCGTTGGCGTTGATCGCAGCCATCGCGGGTTGGGTTATCTCGGGGAGATTCGCCCGGGCGGGCCGTCGGCTGGCTACTCTGGCCGAACCAACCGAGGAAGCAGCGGGCAGCGGTTCAAGGCCGGGCGTTGTGCTGTGGGTCGCTGCGGCGCTGCCCTGGGTGCTCGCGGTGGTGGTGCCTTTTGGGTTGTTCTGGTCGACGATGGGCAGCCCGCGGATGCTCGGCGTCTTTCTCGAACGGGCCGGGGAGGGTGTTACGACCAGTCTCGCGGTCGGCGCAGCGGTCGGCGCGATCGCCAGCCTGACTTGCCTCGCGGTCGCTCATGCAGCATCTGACGCGGGGTCGGACGGCCTCAGAGGTTTCGTGCTGCGCGCGCTCCTGGCGGCGTGCCTGGCGTGGGCGCTCCTGCCGGGTGTGCTGGTCGGGGCGGCGATCGCGAGCATGATGCGGCTGCCGATGGTGCCCGACGCGATCGGCGACTCGGCAATCCCCATGGTCGTCGCCCACGTCTCGCGGGTGCTCTTTCTGCCGGTACTGATCGGGCTGTGGCTGGCTTCGAGCGAGGCGCGATCGATCGGCGAATCCCGCCGACTCGACGGTGCGACCGGCCCGATCGCCTGGGGGCGCACCGCGCTGGGCACTGTCCTCGGCCCGTCGCTGGCGGTCGGGCTGGCGAGCCTGTGTCTGAGCGTGCACGAGATCGAGTCGTCGCTTCAGGTCCAGTCGCCGGGCATCGACCACCTTGCCCAGAGGCTGCTGCAATGGCTCCACTACGAACGCACCGCGGAGCTTTCGGCAGCCGGGGTCTTGCTGCTCGGGCTCGGAGTCGTCGGTTCGGTCCTGGCGATACTGCTCACCCGGCGGCCCGGATTGCGAACCCGCACGGGCCGCTGGCGGTAAGCTGGGATTGCATGGCGAGCCTCACAGCAACACGACGAGCACAGGAACCGCGTCTGGGGGGTGGGGCTGAAAGACCGCTCGCCACGAGACGCCGGTCGGAGAGCCCGTCGCGGCGGCGAGGAAGCTGGTGCCCGGCGTTCGGCGTCGCCGCTGTTCTCGCGCTGCTCGCGGTGGGCACCGGGTGCGAGCCCGGGACCGAGCCCAACCAGCAGATCCGCGTCGCTCGGGTGCTCGGCGAACCCGGCACATTCCCCGGGCAGTTCGCCTACCCGAGGGCCATGGATTTCGACGGCGAGCGGCTGTGGATCATCGACAAATCCGCTCGGGTGCAGCAGATCGACCCCGAAACAGGCCTCTGCGGCCTGTGGTGGCGGATGCCTGATTCCGATCTCGGCATGCCGACCGGCATCTCGATCGCCCCAGCGACCCGGTCCGACGGCTCGCTCGTCCGTGCGATCTATGTCCCCGACACGCATTACCACCGGGTTTTGGTCTATGCTCTGCCCGATGAGAACCCCGAAAAACCGCTGGAGTTTGAGCCCGAGCTGCTGGCGAGCTTCGGCGGGCTGGGCACCGAGCCCGGGCGGTTCATCTACCCGACCGACATCGCGGTGCTGCTCACGGCCGACGGCTCGGCGGTCGAGCGGATCTACGTCTCCGAGTACGGCGGGAACGACCGCATCAATGTCTTTGACAGTTCGTACGAGTTTCTTTTCTCGTTCGGGACGCTGGGCGACGGGCTCGACCCGGCGGCTCTGGAGTTCAGCCGGCCGCAGGCGATGGTGATCGACCGGGCGCGAGGCGAGCTGCTGGTGACCGATTCGTGTAACCACCGGGTAGGTCGCTTCACGCTCGACGGCGAGCTGCTGGGATGGACCGGTTCGCCGGTGCCCGCTCCTGCCAGCCAATCGGCGGCAACGGTGGACCTGGACTTTCCCTACAGCCTGTACCTGCTCGAGGACTCGACACTGCTGGTGACCGAGTTCGGGGCCTGCCGGGTCCAACGGGTGGATCCGGTGCGCGGCGTGAGCCTCGGCAGCTTCGGCGTGGCCGGGCGGGGCGAGGGCGAACTGGCGACGCCCTGGGCAGCGGTGGTCGTGGGTCGGGAGACGCTTATTCTCGATTCGGGCAACGGGCGGATCGTTGTCGGTATGCTGCCCGGGGTAGAAGGGGGACCGTCCTAGCGTGCTGAATCTTGGTTCGCTCAACCTGGGACCGATCGAGTTTCTCTCGCCGGTGTGGCTGCTGCTCATCCCGGTGCTGGGTGGGCTGACGCTGTGGATCTCGCGCAAGAGCATCGCCGGGTTGGGCAACGCTTCGCGTTTGACCGCGATCGTGATCCGGATCGTGGTGATCTCGGTTCTTGCTGGGGCGATGGCCGAGCCGCAGCTGCGCGAGGTGAGCAAGGACGTCGCGGTCACCGCGGTGATCGACGCCAGCCGCAGCGTGCCCGATGAGTTGCAGACGCGGGTGGACCGGTTCCTCGCTGACGTTGCAGCCGACGCGAAAGAAACCAACGACCGCCTCGGCACGATCACGGTTGCCAAGGACGCGATCGTGCAGAGCCTGCCTTCGCGGGCGGTGACCGGGGTGGACCGCCGCTTTGTGGGTCGGCTCGACGGGACCGACCTGGCGTCGGGGGTGCAGCTGGCGCTGGCGACTGCGCCGCAGGACGCGGCGCTGCGCATCACGCTCTTCAGCGACGGGCTCGAGACCAGCGGCAGCCTCTTGCAGGCGGCCGAAGCAGCCCGGGCGGCGGGCGTCCCGATCGACGTGATGCCTCTGACCTACCGCTACGACAACGAGGTCATCGTCGATCGGGTCGTCACACCCGGCACCGCCCGCGAAGGCGAAACGATCAACATCCGTGTGATCATCACCGCGACACGCCCGGCGACCGGGCGGCTCCTCGTTGAAGAGAACGGCATCCCGATCGACCTGGACCCGAGCAGCCCGTCCAACGGCGTGGCGATCAGCCTCGACCAGGGGATCAACGTGCTGCCTATTCCGGTGCCGGTGCGGGGGCGGGGTGTACACGAGTTCAAAGCGGTGTTCGAGGCAGACCTCGCGGCGGGCGGCGGGTTTATCGACCAGATCGTCGAGAACAACACCGGGTCGAGCGTCACGTTCGTCTCGGGCGAGGGGCAGGTGCTCGTCCTCCGCGACACGACTGCCGGCGGCAACGACGAATCGGCCGACCTTGTCCGCGCGCTCCGCGAGGCGGGCATCCGCTGCGAGGTCGCGTCCGCCGACCGGATCGACCTCTCCCTCACCGCGCTCAACACCTACGACGCGGTCATCATGGTCAACCAGGACGCCTTCCCCTACAGCTTTGAGGCCCAGGAGGTGCTGCGGCAGTACGTCCACGACACCGGGGGCGGGCTGGTCATGGTCGGCGGCGACAAGTCGTTCGGCGCGGGCGGGTGGATCGGTTCGCCGCTCGAGGACGCGCTGCCCATCCGCCTCGACCCGCCGCAGAAACGGCAGATGCCGCGCGGCGCACTGGCGCTGGTCATCCACTCGGTCGAGATCCCCAAGGGCGTCTACTGGGGCAAAAAGATCTGCGAAGCAGCGGTCGGCGCGCTCTCCCGGCTCGACTATGTCGGCATTGTCGAGTTCAGCTGGCAGGGCGGCGTGGACTGGACACTCCCGATGGCGCTCAAGGGTGACGGCAGCGCCGCCAGCGCCGCGATCAGCCGCCTGCAGTTTGGCGACATGCCCGACTTTGACCCCTCGCTCGAGCTGGCGCTCAAAGGCTTGCTCGCGACCGACGCCGGGCAACGGCACGTCATCGTTGTCTCCGACGGCGACCCGAACCTCGGGACAGGCGTCCTCAGGAAATATCAGGACGCGGGCGTCACGATCTCGGCAATCGGGGTCAACCCGCACTCGGCGGGCGACCTGCGCAGCTTGACACGCATGGCGGATTTCACCGATGGCAAGTTCTACGAGGTGAAGAACAACGCACTCGCCACACTGCCGCAGATTTTTATTAAGGAAGCCCAGACCATCAAGCGGACGCTGATCCAGGAGGGCGAAATCCAGCCGGTGATGGTGGGCGGCTCGGAGACCCTGCGCGGCATCGCGGGCGTGCCTCCCTTGTACGGATACATCGTCGCGGCCGAGCGTGAGGGGCTTGCGCAGGTCACGCTGCGCGGCAAAGAGGACGACCCGATCGGTGCGCAGTGGCAGTACGGGCTGGGGCGTTCGGTGACGTTCACCGGCGACGCGACCAGCCGCTGGGGCCGCGCGTGGGTCGGGTGGGGGCAGTACCGCCAGTTCTGGGAACAGTCGGTGCGCTGGGCGATGCGGCCGAGCGGCTCACCGAATGTCCGCGTCACTACCGAGCCGCGCGATGACAAGACGCTGATCGTGGTCGAGGCGGTGGACAACGACGGCCGCCGCCTGCCGACGGCGGTGTTCCGGGGTCGTATGGCAACGCCCGACGGCAAGGGCGCGCCGGTCACGCTGCGCCAGGTCGGGCCCGGGCGCTTTGAGGCCCTCGTCGATACCGCCGACTCGGGGACCTACGTCACAAGTATGCGGTACACCGCGCCGCCGGCGGTTGAGGGCGGGCCGACGATCGAGGGCAGCGTGCAGGCGGCGATCGTCAAGCCGTTCGCCGATGAGTACCGTGCGCTGGAAGACAACGCGGCGCTCTTGCAACAGGTCGCCGAGATCACCGGCGGGCGGGTGCTGACGACCGACCCGCGCACCGCTGACCTATGGAGCAGAGCCGGGCTGACGATGCCGGTCTCGACCAGCGCAATCTGGCTGCCCGTGGCGATCGTGGGGATCGGGATATTCCTGCTGGATGTTGCGATCCGGCGCGTGCGGCTCGACGTGCTCAAGGCATATTACGCGGTGCGGCGCGGGCTGCGGCAGGGCAAGCAGCAGGCCGGGGCGTCGATGGAAGGGTTGCAGGCTGCACGAGCCAAGGCGCAGCAACGCCACGGCTCGGGCGTGGCTGCCGAGAGCCAGGATCGGGACGTGTCGCGCGGTACAAGCAGCAAGCCCACCGACCCGCGCGTCACCCAGACCGTCGCCAAGCGAAAGTTTGAAGCAAGCGATCAACAAGTCCACGACGCGGGCAAAGGCAAAGTCGCGCTCGGCGGCGAGGCAGAAAACCCCGAGCAAGCCAAACGCCGAAAGAAAGAACAACGCCCACAAACGGGCGACGAAGAGCAGGGCATGTCGCGCCTGCTCAAAGCCAAACAACGGGCGCGGGACGAACTCGACGAGCCCTGAGCAGAGAACGCCACACCCAAAGAGCCCTAAGCGTGAGCGCCGGGTCGAACAGCAGAACCGGGACAGAAACACCCCGTCACAAGAACCAACGCCGGGACAATGAGCAGGAGTTTCACATGGCAATCAACCCAGAGCACGAACACACCCCCGCCGAGGTCAAAGCCAAGTGCGAGGCGTTCCGCGAGACCTACACCAAACTTACTGCCGAAATAGGAAAGGTCGTCGTCGGGCATAAGGAAGTCGTCGAGGGCGTGCTCATCGCGCTCTTTGCAGGCGGGAACGTACTGCTCGAGGGCGTGCCCGGGCTCGGCAAAACACTGCTGGTCCGCACGCTCGCCGAGACGCTGCACCTGCCCTTCAGCCGCATCCAGTTCACGCCCGACCTCATGCCCGCCGACGTCATCGGAACCAACATCGTCACCGAGAACCCCGACACCGGCCGTCGGCAGTTCGAGTTTCAACGCGGACCAATCTTTGCCCAGATCGTTCTGGCTGACGAGATCAACCGCGCGACGCCGAAAACGCAATCGGCGTTGCTCGAAGCGATGCAGGAACGCAGCGTGACCGTCGGCAGCACGACCCACGTGCTGGAGAAGCCGTTCCTCGTGCTCGCAACCCAGAACCCGATCGAGCAGGAAGGAACATACCCGCTTCCTGAAGCGCAGCTCGACCGATTCATCTTCAAGTTAGTTGTCGGCTACTCCAAGCTCGAAGACCTGATGACGATCCTCGACCGGACGACGGGGCAGGAAGCTGCTGCGCCGGAGAGGGTGCTCGACGGGCCGGCGATTCTTGAAGGGCAACAGCTCGTGCGGGGCGTGATCGTCGCGCCGCATGTCAAGGAATACGCCGCACGGCTCGTGCTCGCAACCCACCCTGAGGGTAAGCACGCCGCCGGCGGGGCGAACGGACCGACCAATCAGTACATCCGCTGCGGCGCGAGCCCCCGCGCCGCCCAAGCCCTGCTGCTCGGGAGCAAGGTCAAAGCGGTGACCGACGGGCGATACCATGTAAGTTATGCCGACATCAAGTCGATCGCGCACCAGTCGCTGCGGCATCGCCTGATCCTGAACTTCGAGGCCGAGGCAGACCGGGTCGATCCCGACGACATCATCACGCAGATCATGGACCTCATACCCACCGAGCCGGTGGGGGTGGCGATGGCAGCGAAAGCTTGAACGCGAAGGATGTAGAGAAGCTGCGGAGCTCTATCTGAACCATGCAAAGAACCGAGAACCCAACCCGACCCGCCTCTCTGGACGAGCTGCTCGACAGCAAGCTCATTGCTCGCGTTTCGCAGCTTGATATTACCAGCAAGAAGATCTTTGCCGGGAAACTGAGAGGCGAACGGCGGAGTAAAAAGCGCGGTGAGTCCGTCGAGTTTGCCGATCATCGGCCCTATGTCTCGGGGGATGACCTCCGCCACATCGACTGGAACATCTTCGGCCGTCTCGATCGGCTGTTTCTCAAGCTCTTTCTCGAGGAAGAGGACCTCTGCCTCCACGTCGTGCTCGACTGCTCTGAGAGCCACGATTGCGGCACACCCAACAAGTTCCACTTCATGCAGCAGGTCGCGATGAGCCTGGGGTACATCGGCTTGGTCAACCTCAACCGCGTCGCCATGACCGCGATTGGCACCCCTGCCACAACGCCTGGGATGAGCGCCAGCGAATCCCAGGATACCGCACCAACCGGTGTCCTCTCCTCGGTCCGCGACCTCCGCGGCCGCCGCCGCACGCAGGAACTTGCAAGCTGGATATGCTCGCTCCGCCCCGAGGGAGGGAGTAACTTCACCGAAGCCTGCAAACGTATCGCGCTCTCCCGGCGCGGCAAGGGCGTCATGCTCGTGCTCAGCGACTTCCTTATCAAGGAAGGCTACGAGGACGGCCTGCGCATGCTCGCCGGGCGAGGGTATGACGTCTTCTGCATCCAGGTGCTCAGCCCGCAGGAGGTCGAGCCCGACATCGCCGGCGACCTGCGGCTGCGCGATGTCGAGGATGGCGACGCGGCCGAGGTTACGGTCTCGGCCCCCTTGCTCAAACGTTACAAAGCCAATCTCGAAGCGTACTGCGATCAGCTCCGCACCTTCTGCGGCCGGCGTGATATGACACTGCTGACCGTGCAGAGCGACACGCCCATCGACGTGCTGCTGCTCGACTATCTGCGGCGGAGAGGAGTGGTGCGATGAATTTACTCACTCGTGCTATTTCAGCACTCGCCTGCTCTGCGGTGGTAACCTGTCTTGCAGGTTGCACCTTCAATGGCTCGCCAATCCACACCGGCCTCTCTGATGACGAAATAGCCAAGCGTGTCCGATCTCGTTTCACCCTTGGTATGACCGGCCCCAAGGTTGAATCACAACTTCGCCGGCAGGGCTTGAAGTTCAAAATAGAGCCTATACCGCCACGAAATGATGAACGCGAACACGATCGCGGAATAAAATCGTATATCTACTCCGCTGGCTTCCGCTACACCGGACCGTACGGAGAATACTCTTCCGAAACACTTTATCTCTGGTTCTCGCTCGATGATCGGCTTGAACAGATCGGATACGAGCGAGTTGACTGGGCTGAACTCCCCGAGGATGCAACCCGAGCGCTCCGCATCATCTCCCGCCGCGAGGAGGACACCCCATGACCTGGCTCACCCCCACCATCGCTGGCATCGCGGCTGCCATTGCGGTTCCCTCGCTTATCATTCTTTACTTTCTCAAGCTCCGCCGCCGTGACGTCGAGATATCCACCACGCTGCTCTGGAAGAAGACCATCCAGGACATGCAGGCCAACGCTCCTTTCCAGAGACTGCGGAAGAATATCTTGCTGTTCTTACAACTGCTCGTGCTGGCGGGTGTGCTTCTTGCGCTTGCCCAGCCTCAAATGCGCGGACTTATCTCCGGCGGCACGCAGCGGATCATCCTCATCGACCGCTCGGCGAGCATGGCGGCAACCGACGGCGATGCCGACAACCCCGGGCAGATGTCCCGCCTCGACAAAGCCAAAGAGACCGCGTTGAAACTCATCGATTCGCTCCGTGAGCCCTCACTCCTCGGCAGTGGCACGGCGGACGAAGCGATGATCATCGCGTTCGACACCACCGCCGAGGTTCGGCAACAGTTCACCGCAGACAAGGCCCGCCTGCGCGCGGCGATCGAGTCGATCGAACCCTCCGACGCTCCGACGCTCCTGAGCGAGGCCCTCCGCCTCGCCCGCGCCCACCTGCCCGACAAGGTGCTCACGGATGTTGTGACAGACGACGCCGGGAACGAGGTCTCACGCGAGAATATTACTATCGAAGGTGCCAAGATTGGCGGCGCGACGATACACCTCTTCTCCGACGGCCGCCTTCCCGATGCCGAGGAGGCGATCACTAGCGAGGAGGACAAAGTTACGTTTATCCAGGTCGGGCGCACCGACGCGGCCAACGTCGGCATCACCGCGATGCGGGCCGACCGGGCGTTTGATTCACCCGTCGAGGTTTCGCTCTATGTCGGCTTGCAGAACACCGCACGCACGCCACAGAACGTCGAGCTCGAGTTGCTCATCGACGGCATCACCACCCGCGTTACCACAGTCACGATCCCGCCCGCTCTCGCGCCGATCAATATCGACGACCCCGACGCAGACGAGGACGCGCAGCGGCTCGCTGACCTGCTCCCCTGGACACCCGGCGTCGCGGGTCGCACCTTCGAGTTCGAGCAGACCGCCGGCGGTGTCTTTGCGGTGCAGATCACACCGGCCGAGCCCGAGAGCGACCTGTTGCCCGTGGACAACCGGGCGTGGATTATCGTCCCCCCAGCGCGGCAGCTCTCGGTTGCGCTGGTCTCGCGCGGCAACCTCTTTCTTATTACCGCATTGCAAGGGCTCCCGCTCGCGAGGCTCGTGCAGTACACGCCCGGGCAGTACACCGCAGCGGCGGGCACCGACGAAATCGCCGCGTTTGACGTTATTATCTTTGACGGCTGGCTTCCCACGATCGACGGTCAGCCCGGCCTGCCTCCGGGGCGGTTTCTTGTTTTGAACGCGATCCCTGCGCCGCTCGGCATTGCCGCGGGGACCGAGCCCCAGTCAGCGACGGTGCTCGACTGGCCGCGCGACCACCCCGTCATGCGGCTGTTGCTGCTCGACAAGCTGCGCATACTTTATCTGCCCGACATTGTGAACCCCGACGGCTCGGACGCAACGGTGCTCGCCGAGACCGACAAGGGGCCGGCGATCTTCGAGATTTCCCGGGCACAGACCCGGGCGCTCGTCGTGCCCTTCGATATCGCCGAGAGCACCTGGCCGCTCGATATTAGTTTTGTTGTTTTCGTGGGCGCCGGGGTGAACTACGTCGGCCAGGAGGGCGGTGTGTTCGGCGCGTCGGGCGATGCGCTCCGCCCGGGCAGCGTGCTGACCGACCGCCTGCCCATCGGCGCGAGTGCCGTACGGCTTCAAACACCGGGCGAATCCGACCGCGTCGGGCTCGAACCAGCCAACGATGGCCGTATTGCGTATGGCCCCATCCGCAAGGCCGGGCTTTACGAAGCAAGCTGGGTCGGCCCGGCCGGGGCTGGCGATACGAGCGACGGCGGGCGCGTCACCAGAACCTATGCCGCCAACCTGCTCGACCCGCGCGAATCAGATATCGCGGCGGCACCGCTGCTGCGGCTCAGCGGTGAGGCGGTCATGCTGCAAGACGCCGACGAGACCGAAGCGACGATTCGGCTCTGGCCTTGGGCGATCCTGGTGGCGCTGGTAATCCTCATGCTCGAGTGGTACATCTACAACCGCAAGGTGTATGTTTGACAGGGCGCACCTTACGTTCTTGATCCGCATCACGCCCGCACCATGATCTCCTCCAACGGCTTCCGCTCGATATCCGGCACCACGCAATCCGCCGACGGATAACCCATCGGGATAAGCAAATACGGCCGCTCGTGCGCCGGGCGATCTAACACCTTCGTAAGAAAGCCCATCGGGCTCGGCGTGTGTGTCAGGGTTGCCAGCCCCGCGTGGTGGGCCGCCGCGAGCAGCATCCCTGTTGCGATGCCGACGCTCTCGTTGACGTAGTAGACCTGCCCGCCGTCGTCGGTCTTCATCATTTTGAAGACGATCACCAGCCAGGGGGCTGTCTCGAGAAAATCTTTTTCCTCATCGGTGCCGAAGGGCGCGAGGTCGGCGAGCCATTCCTCGCTCGCGCGTCTCGAGTAAAACTCCCGCTCTTCTTCCTCTGCTGCGAGCCGGATCTTGCGCTTCATCGCGGCATTCCCCACCACCACAAACCGCCACGGCTGCTTGTTGGCGCCGCTCGGGGCGGTCCCCGCAGCACGGACGATCCACTCGATCGTCTCGATCGGGACCGGCTTGTCGCTGAACATCCGCACCGTCCGCCGGTGGCGCATGGTCTCGTAAAACCGCTCGGCTGCCCGCTCGGACGGCACCCCGGGGTCAAAGGGCGTGAACGGGATGTGGTCGGGCGGCACTGCCATAGGGCTCCTCTCGATCGGAACAATAGGAACGCTGCGGCTTTTGCGCGATACAGCCTCGCATCGGTGGTGTCTTCAGAGTATGTGGTCTACCCGCCGCACGATACCGCCACGATCCGCCAGACCTGCAACCTTCTGCATCGGAGTATCCCAGATGAACCCACGCCGAATCGCTGCTGTTCCTGTCCTGCTGAGCATACTGGCCGGAGCGCCGGTCGGCTTTGCCCAGGCCGAGCGGGAGCCCCGCCTTGATTTTCGTGCTGAGGAGGCCGCCGCCTACCTCGAGGAAAGAGCGCCGACCAACGCGGCGCTTGTCTACTACGTTCATTTTATGTACACGCCGGAGCCGATGCTCAACGCCTATGTGCATTTCAACGCCGACCCTGACGACGACAGCACCTTCGGCATGACCCGCGAAGAGGCCGAGCGGGCACTCCTAGACGCGCAGGACACGCTCGACAACCTCGCGTGGGCGTCCACGCTTCCCGAGTGCGACTTCGGCATCCAGTATCAGCAAGGGTGGACCGCTTTGCTCCCGCATCTGGGCAAGCTCCGAGGCTTTGCCCGTGTGCTCGATGCCGACGCCCGACGACACCTCGCACTCGGCGAGCCCGACATCGCGGCCGAACGGCTCGCCACGATCTACCGCATGGCAAAGCAGACCACCGGCGACCACATCATCATCTCCAGCCTCGTCGGCGCAGCGATGACAAACCTCGCCCACAAGCTCACCCGTGAGATGATTGAATCGGAACTCCTCACCGAGGACGGCCGCGAACAGCTGCTCGCGGCGCTCGAAGGCTTCGGCCGCGACGACCCCGACGACCCCTTCGCCGTCCGCCAGAGCGTCGTCATGGAAGGCCTGATGAGCCTGGGCTGGATCGCCACCGCGTTCCCCGAAGGGCGCGCCGGCACGAAGCTCGCCGAGTTCGGGCTCTTCGACGCTTCGACCGACCGGAAGCTCATCCGCCAGCTCAACGCGATGTCCGGCCCGGAGTTGTCCGCCGAGGCCGAGCGGATCCCCGAGTTCTACAGCAAGTCGCTCGAAGTCTGGGATTCACCCGATGCCGCGAACCGCTTGCTTGAGCTGGAAGCAGTCCTGGAGATCGGCGGGTACGGCGAGTTGACCAAGGCGTTCGCCTCGGCGATCTCCCGCAGCCGCGAACAGGACATACTGGCCCGCGCCAGGCTGGAGGAAATGCTCGAACTGCTTGAGTTCTACGAACCAGAGGCAGACGAGGACGCCGCCCCCAACCCCGCCCTCAACCCCGCCCCCGCAACCGGCACCCCCCGCGATCGGTAACCATCACGATGCCGACCGACGACCAGAGATTGCTGCACCGGACCCACGCGGGGCACGAGCCGTCGGCCCGGGAGCTGTGGTCGCGCCACGCCGGGTGGATGGCGGCGTACGCGGGCTCGGTCTTGGGAAGCCGCAACGGCTCCATGGCCGACGACGTTGTGCAGTCTGTTTTCTGCCGCGCGCTCGCGCTCGATCGGCGAACGGTACGGCTCGTGCAGGATGTCCGGCCGTGGCTCGCTCGAGCGATCCGGCACGAAGCGCTCAACCACCTCCGCACCGTCCGGCGCGCAGCGCAGCGTGAGCTGCAAGCCGCTCGCCGGAACACCCCGGTTGATACGACCCCCGACCCAAACAGCGACGTGGCCGCCGCGCTGGCGAGCCTTCCCCGCCGACAGCGGGAGGTCGCCTATCTGCGGCACGTCGTCGGGCTCACTGTCGACCAGACCGCGCTCGCCCTCGGCCTGCCCCGGGGCACGGTCGCCAGCCGGACCCGTGCGGCGATCCAGAGCCTTCGAAACAAACTCGAATCGGCAGCGCCCGCAACCCCCACATACCCCACAACCCCCGCAGATCGCGACGCCACAAGACACGATCCTGCCACTCCCACCACTCCCCACGCCCCCCACGCCCCCACCACCAGCCCGGATGTTCTCCCACGCCGAACCCTTCGGAGCACAACGCCATGACCACCCCAGCTGACGACGACACCATCGAGTCTCAACTCGCCGAGCTGCGCGAGATGCACGAAGCCGCCGCGCCGCCCGAGGTGTTTCTCGCCGGTCTTGCACCGAGACGAGCCACGCGGAGGCGTCGTGTCGCTGGACGGGTTCTCACCGGAGCGCTCGGCATCGCCATCGCTGCCACGGCGACATACCTCGTGATGCCGCCACGCGGCTCGATGCCACTGGGGACCACCCCTCGCCCCATCGGCGCTCCCTCCGGCGACCCCGCCGAGACCGCCCCTCGGCCGCTCACCGCCAGCAACACCCGCCCCGGCCCGGCCACGCTCGCGAGTTTCCGCCAGCTCTCCTCCCGGTCTGCCCACCCATTCGAGAGCCTTCAGGACCAACTCGAACAGCTGTTCGACGGGCTGCCCCGCTCCCCGGCTTCTGCCGTTTCCCGCCCGCTCCGCTTTGGTGATCGGGACGCGCTGCTCGCCGAATCCCTCTTGCTTCACAACCCCTGACCGGACACCCCCACACGCATCAACCCCCCAGCATCAAGCCCCCACGCCGAGCAAGCCGATAGCAAGAGCGTGGAGATCGTCCAAACCCACATCCTGTCTTCTGCGCTGGCGGCGTTCGTGCTGCTGGCGGGCTCGGGTGCAGCGGCGTCGGCCCAGACCCGGATCCAGACCCAGCCCGAAACACCCGCCGAGAGCGAAACAGCACCCCAACCTGACCCCGCTGACCGCCGGCCCAAAGCCGCCCGGCGGACTGTCCGGGTCTTCGATTTCGAGGAGCGGTTTACCAACGCCCTCGAGGTGCCCGAGGGTTGGGTCCGCGCGCAGAACGACCCGCTCGTGCCCCGCGAGCGCCCGGGTTTCCCGATCTGGAATCTCGCCGAGCTTGATTACAAAATCGCGGCCACCGGCGAGGGGTCGGCCCGGCTCGACGTCGAGGGCGGCAGTTCGAGCCTCCGCCTCAAGGCCGGGATGCTCCCCATCTTCCCGCTCGGCGAATACGCGGTCCGCGCGGTGGTGCGGACCGAAGGCCTCGGCAACGCGCGCCCACGGCTGGTCGTTCGCGCGCTCGACCGCACCGGCGCACCCATCCCCGGCAGCCAACGGCAGGCCATCCTCGAATCGCTCGACGAAGCATGGCAACCGATCGAGGTCACCCTGCCGGGCATCTTCCCCGATGCTGCGTACCTCCAGATCGATCTCGAAGTCATTCAGCCCCGCGAGTTCCGACGCGAGAGCCTGCTCGAGCATCAGGTGTGGGAGCAGGACTTTGACGGGGCCGCGTGGTTTGACGATCTGGTCATCATGCAGGTGCCCCAGCTGCACATCGCGACCACCTCACCGCTCAACGTGGTAAGCCATCCCGACACGCCCACACTGACCGCCGACCTGCGGGACCTCGCGGCCGAACAACTCACCGCCACCACGCGCGTCTACGACGCCCGCCGCCACCTCGTCGCCGAATCGAGCCGAGCCATCCGCACCGGGCGCGAAAGCTGGGAGTGGACGCCCGAGTTGACCGAACTCGGCTGGTACCACGCGGTGGTCGAGATCGCCTCGGCCGAGCAGGTGGTGGCGAAGAAGTCCTGCGACTTTGTGTGGGTGCCCGCACCCGCCGCTGCCGGCACCATCTACCAGACCGGCCCGGGGTTTGACGGCCGCCAAACCAACGCCGCGCCGGTCACTGCGCGGAACATCGGGATCCAGCTCTCCGCGCTCCCACCGGGCGAATCCGACGACATCGCTCTTGCGCTGCGCAGCCTGGGTGCGCAGGTTGTCACGGCACCGGTCTGGGAGCGCGACCTGCGCGCCCAGGACGCCCCCGCACGGGTCGACCGGTTGCGCGATCTGCTCGCGGCATTACGCGCCAACTGGATCGAGCCGAGGCTCTCGCTGCCGGTCGTGCCCGATGAGCTCGCCCGCCGGCTGCGGCTGCGCCCGCAGGACGTGCTCGACGTCTTCGCCGCACCGCCCGAGGTCTGGGAGCCCTATCTCAGCGACGCGATGGACCGCCTGGGCACCAGCTCGTCGCGCTGGCAGCTTGGCGCCAGCGGCAGCAACGAGGTGTACGAACAGGCGAGCGCAAGCGAAGAAATCCGAGCCGTGCGAGCCCAGTTCTCTCGGTACATCCCCGGCGTCGAGATCACCGCCGGGTGGAGCCTCGACTGGCCGAGCCAAGCCGCCGCCGCCGCGGGTGTCAACGGGGCGAGCGTCCTCCTCCCGGCGTGGACCGCGACCACGCCGATGGAGCTGGCGACCAAGCCCTGGCGCGAGAGCCGGGCGCTCGCCACCGAGTACGTCCTCGAACCGCTGCGCGCGGCGCGCCTCACCGAGCGTGATGTCGCCGCCGAGCTCGCGCGGCGCACCGTGCGGCTCTGGACAACCCGGACCAGCGACGCGAGGGCCGATTCGTTCGGCGCAGCGATCGCCGACCCCTGGACCATCGACACCGGCGAGTACTCGCGCGCCCAGCCCGGTGTCGCGGCAGCGGTGTGGCGGACGCTCGCCGACCAGCTCAACAGCCGGGAGTTTGCCGGCGAGTGGCCGATCGGCGACGGGTTGCGCTGCCTTGTTTTTGCGCCCGCCCGCGGTGATACCACCCGCGGCGGCCTGATCGTCGCGTGGCGCGAGGACGCGCCATCGAACGCTTCTTCGCTGCGCGCAGTACTCGGTGATGCGCCGGTGACCGTCTCGGACATCTTCGGCAACCGGCACACGGTCGGACTCGCAGCCGCCTCAGAGAGCGCTCGGCAGGTCCACACCATCCCGCTCTCGGGCGAGCCGGTCTTCATCGAAGGCATCGACACCGAACTCGTGCGGTTCTTGTCGGCCCTCACGCTGAGCCCGCCGCAGATCCAGTCGGTCGCCGGCGAGAGGGAATACGAGGTGGTCATCACCAACCCCTGGCCCGTCGCCGCCATCGGGCGGCTCATCATCACCGAGCCCGGCGGCTACAACGCAAAGACGCGCACCCGCGACCGCTCGTGGGAGATCACGCCGCGCTCGATGCCGTTTGATCTGGCAGCCGGCCAGACCGTCCGCATGCCCGTCACCATCTCGTTTTCTCGTGCGATCGAGACTGGGCCGATCGGGATGGTGTTCGACGTGCAGCTCACCGCCGAGCGTGACTACGGCTGGGTCCGCGCCCGCGTCCCCGCCGAGGTCGTGCTCGACGGCGTGGAACTCGACATCGCCTACCGCCGCCCGCTCGCCGTGCCCGACGCTGACCTCATCGTCGAAGCAACCATCACCAACACCGGCGACACGGTCCGCAGCTTCGACGCCTTCGCGTTCGCTCCCGGGATGCCCCGCGTCCGCGCCAGCATCGGCCTGCTCGAACCCGGACAGTCGGCGGTCCGCTACTTCCCGTTCCCCAAAGCCGCCGCCGCGCTCGGCGGGCAGCGCGTGGTGGTCTCGATCGCCGAGGCCGACGGGCCGGGGCGGTTGACCGGGGGGGTGGATGTGCTCAGCAGATAGAGCTTCTTGCAGAATCGTCTTTCACGCTGATTGAAGGGTCGGCTCTTGTCCATCTCGGTCTTGAGGTGGTTGCCCTGTCCCCTCGCTTGCGCGAGGGGCTCTTTTCTCTACGCACACAACACTTCTACAGAACTACATGACGGCGTTGTGGAGCCCCTCGCGCAAGCGAGGGGACAACGACACGCATCCACGACAACGAAATACATCGATGCAAAACGCTCGAAGCCGGCGTTTGGTCAGACACAAAGTCCGGCTTGCGCACAAACCAACGACGCTACGCCACCGCCCCCACCGCCCCCACCGCCCCACCAGCCAACCGCTCGGCCTCCTCGATGCTCTCGAGCACGAGCTGATCGACAAGCGGCGCGTCCTTGAGCGGCTTGCCGTGCTGGTCGGTCAATGGCTTCCCGTCGAGCGTGGTGATCGTCGGGATCGGGTGCTGCTTCATGTGCGCTTCGAGCTTCGCTTCGAGCCCGGATTTGATCTCGTCGGGCAAACCCGCCCACTTGCCCCGACCCCGGCACTTGGGAAAGAGCCCGCACCCAAGCCACGGCCCGCGCACGCCCGAGCGCAGATTCAGCGTGCCCTCGCGCCCGGCTTTTTCGCACGTTTCGCAGGGCAGATCCGTCTTCAAGGGCGGCGGCGACGGCGCGGTCACAAACCCCTTCTTGTCGATATTGAGGATGATCCCCTCGTCCTGCTCGGCACCCTCGGGCAGGATCGTCGCCAGGAACGGCCCGAACCGCCCCGTCCGCCGCGCCATGGGGAGGCCGGTCTTCGGGCACCGCACGTTGATCACGTCCACCGTCCGCGGCTTGCCGTCACGGTCGCAGGGCGTCGCGTATTCGCAGTCGGGGTAGCGCGAGCAACTCAGGAACCGGCCGTTGCGCCCGAAGCGATACACCAGCCCGGCGTCGCACTTCTCGCAGGTGTACTCCGGAGGCGCGGGCACGATCTCGGCTTTGGCGTGCTTGAGCTCGTCGTGGGCGCGCTCGAGGCTCTCCTTGAACGGCTGGTAGAACCGGTCGAGCATGTCGATCCAGTCGAGGTGCTCCTCCTCGATCTTGTCCAGCTCGGCTTCCATCTCGCGGGTGTAGCCGATGTCCATGATCCGCGGGAACGCCTCGACGAGCTTGTCGGTCACCACCTCACCCAGGTCGGTCGAATAGAACGCCCGCCCGATCTGCTCGGCGTACTTCCGATGCTGAATCACGCTGATGATCGAGGCATACGTCGACGGCCGACCGATGCCCTCGCTCTCCAGCTTTTTGATGAGCGACGCCTCGGTGTACCGCGGCCGGGAGGCGGTGAACTTCTGCTTTGGGTCGAGCGCAACCGGCGCGAGGGCCTGCTGCTCCTGGACCGCCGGCAGCACCGCCTCGGCGCCGCCGGTGGGCACGCCCGCGACGCGATAAAAGCCGTCAAAGACCAGGACGCGGCCCGAAGCCCGGAACGTCAGCTCGGCCGCGCCGGGTGTGCCGCCGCGGATCGTCACGGTGGTCGCGTCCCACTTCGCCGGCGTCATCTGGCAGGCGACGAACCGCTCCCAGATGACCTGGTACAGCCGGTGCTGGTCGGCGGTGAGCGCACGCTTGACCCGCTCGGGCGGATAGTCCAGCGAGGTCGGGCGGATCGCTTCGTGGGCTTCCTGTGCGGATTTGTTGCTCGACGAGAAGAAGTTCGGCTTGTCCGGCAGGTAGTCCTTGCCGAAGGTGCGGTCGATGTAGCCGCGGACCGAGTTGATTGCTTCGCCCGAGAGGTGGGTCGAGTCGGTACGCATGTAGGTGATGAGCCCGACCGGCCCCTCGCCGGGTACCTCGATACCCTCATACAGCGCCTGGGCTGCCCGCATCGTCCGCTGGGCGGCAAAGCCCAGCCGCGTCGACGCGGCCTGCTGGAGCGTGGACGTGATATAAGGAGGCGCAGGTCGGCTCGACGTCCGCTTGGTCTCGATGCCGGTGACGCGGTAGGGCGTGCTCGGATCGACCGTCCCCCGCACCGTCCGCACAAACCCGGCCGGCCCTTTGCCCGACGTGTCCTCGGTGGTCGTGATCTCGATCTCGGTCAGCCCGGCTGCTTCGGCGATCTCGCGGACCCGGGGGGTCAGGTCGGCGGGGTCTTTGCCATCGGCAAGATCGGCCGCGAGCTGGCGGAGGTCAAACTTCGACCCGGCGACCTCGACCAGCGACGCGCGGAAGACGCCGCGGTCCCCGAGCCAGGCGTTCTGGGCTTTGATCGTCGGGCCGGCTTTCTTCTCGTCGCGCTCGGCGAGCAGCTCCTGCCACTGCGGCCCGAGCTTGGCAGCGTCTGCCTCACTGAGCGCAAACACCGCGTCGATCTCCCAGTACTCATCGGGCACAAACGCGCGGATCTCCCGCTCGCGTTCGACCACCAGCCGCACCGCGACGCTCTGCACCCGCCCCGCGCTCAGCCCCCGCGCCACCTTCTTCCAGAGCAACGGCGAGACCTGATAGCCGACGATCCGGTCGAGGATGCGGCGGGCCTGCTGGGCGTTGACGCGGTCCTCGTCGATCACGTGCGGCGTCTGGAACGCCTTCTCGATTTCCTTCTTGGTGATCGCGGTAAAGATCACCCGCTTGGCGTCCTTGCTCGCGATGCCCAGCTCCTGGGCCAGGTGCCACGCGATGGCTTCCCCTTCGCGGTCGAGGTCCGTTGCGAACCAGACCTCGCCGCCGGACCCGATCGCGTCCTTCGCGGCCCGCTTGAGGTCGCGGATGAGGCCTTCCTTGCCCTCGACGACCTCGTAGGTCGGCGCAAAGCGGTGCTCGAGATCGACCCCCGGCACGGGGCGTTTGTCACCCTTGGGAGCCTTGCTGGGCAGGTCGCGGACGTGCCCCACGCTGGCGAGCACGACGTAGTCCGAGCCGAGATATTTATTGATCGTGCGGGCCTTGGACGGGCTCTCGACGATGACCAGCTGCTTGCCGACCGCCATCCCGGCCTTGTAGCCGGACTTGGTCACCCGGACCGCCCGCTTCTTGGCAGCGGGGGCCGCGGCCTTGCTGGGGGCCTTGCTGGTGGCTTTCTTGGCGGTCTTCTTGGCCGCCTTCTTGGTCGTCTTCTTCTTTGCTGCCTTCTTCGCCATGCGTTTCCCGTCTGTGGGTCATTGCCCCGGGGGTCATCGACCGGATGGTCTTCGGCCCGATGGTCTCTCCCCCGCCATGCTCCGGACGGGTCGGGAGAGAAAACGGCCGCAGAACCCAACTGTCAAGCCGCGACGGGGTGAAACACGAGAAGAGCCCGTGCTATTCCGGGGAAAACAGACAAGAACATCGCTCGATTCCCCATACATTCGCCGCATGATGCTGGATGTCCTGGGATCAACAACGCGTTGGCCCCCTTTCTTGAGCCCCTCGCTCGCAGGGTTTTTGCAAGGAAACGGTGCAACCCGCCGGCAGGATCGGGGTAGACCATATCAGAAGCCACGGGAGAAGACGCGAGAACAAACTTGACAGCAGGACTGGAATCTTGTAGATTGCACTTGGTTTGATAGGAATATGGCCGGTCTTCACAGGCCGGTCTTCACAGGCCGGTCTTCACAGGCCGGTCTTCACAGGCCGGTCTTCAATCTGGACCGGTCGACAGGTGGCCGGTCCCCAGCGATTGGGAGACAGGTATGAAGCACGAATCGATGCGGAATGCAATGCAGAACAGGATGCCGAGCGGATGGTCCAAGGCGTTGCTGGCGGCGGCGGCGTGGGGGGTGCTGGGGGTGTCGGGGGTGGGGGTGGGGGTGGCGAACGCGCAGCCGGGTGAGAATGACCTCATCGCAATCTTCCTCGATCCGGTCGCCTTCCCTGCCGGGTCGTATCCCTACGGCATCGCGGCGGCCGACCTGCTCGGCGAGGACGGGCTGCCCGAGCTTGTGGTTGCCAACGGTGGGATGAATGTCCGCAACTGTGGCAACGATGTCGAAGGCCAGGGCACGGTCACCATCTACCAGAACACCGGCAACTGGAGCCCGGACCCCGCGCAGGGGCTCATGGTGGCGCAGACGATCAGCCTGTGCGACGATTGCGTGCCCGCGGAGGTGGCGATCGCGGATGTCGATGCTGACGGTAACCAGGACATCATCGTCAGCACCGCCGGGCCGGGCGGGGTCTACGGCGTCTATGTCGTCCGCAACGACGGGCAGGGCGGTTTCCCGCAGCAGAACATCGACTTCTACCCGACGCCGCTGCCGGTCCGCGGCCTGGCGACGGTGGACTTCAACAACGACGGGTTTGCCGATATCGCGGCGGGTGTGGACTTCTGCGTCGGTGGCGGGAACGGCGCAGGCCCGAGCGATACGGTGTATATTCTCAAGAACTGGGGCGACTTCGGTCCTGGCGACTTCGGCACCTTGCAGCAAGAAGAAATCCACCTCGGACTCGGCTTGAACAAAGGTCCTTGTGACATTGTCACGGGCGAATACACGAACGGGCTGTCGACGCTGCCTCCGACACGGATCGACATCATCTCGGCGAACATGTGGGACGACAGCTTCTCGGAACTCGAGAACCTCGGCAACTGGAACTTCAAGGTCAACCAGCACGACTCCACCTGCTCGGGCCACACCGACTGGCAATACGAAATAATCACAGGCAACCACTTCGGGACCGACCAGCATCTCGATTTCGCCTGCACGACCTATCTCGGCGATTATGTCGATGTCTTCCTCGGCGACAGCATGGGGGGGTACACCACCAGGTGTGATGATTCCACACTTCAGTACAAACTCCACATCGACAGCCCGAACGCGTATTGCTGGGGCGTCGACAGCGGGCACCTCAACGGCGGCACCAACATCGACCTCGCGGTCACGCTCATGGCCGAGGACGAGGTCTCGGTGCTCTATGGCAAGCCCAACGGCCGCTTCCGCCAGCCCGACTCCGACAACGGATACCTCTACAGCATCGATCCCCCGGCCGACCCCGGCTCGACGACCAACCCGATCATGGTGCTGATCGTGGATCTCAACCTCGACGGCTTCGGCGACCTTGTGACGACCAACCATCACTCGGACAACATCAGCGTCCTCATCAACGATCTGTTTGTGGTGCCCGGGCTGTAAGCTGGGAGGATGGAGCGCATCATGCAGAACACACTGGTTGCGCTCCTTGCGCTGGCGTGGCTGCCGCTGCCAGCACACGCCCAGGAGCTCACCTACGACCACCCGTGGCTGACTGGTATTGGTGTGCTGAATCCGGACCTGCCCAACAGCGGTGCGTACGGCGTCTCCGCCAACGGGCGGGTTGTCGGTGGTTCGAGTGGGCTTCGGCTGTTCGAGTCCACGTCGGTTCGATGGGCACTCGAGGACAGCCTTGAAGACTTGGGCTGGCTCTTTACTTCACCTTCCTACATGTGGGGCGCCTCCGGCACAGGGCATGTACTCGTCGGGCGTTCTCGCAGCACGCGCGGGATCGAAGGCCACATCTGGACACGAGAAACAGGCATGGTCGGAATCGGCGACCTGCCGGGAGGCGACCACTCCTCTGTGTTGGGTTGCGTGTCGCGCGATGGCACGATCATGGGCGGGGTTGCCTCTGATGAACTGGGCGGTGTCGCCGTCCTCTGGACCCACGCCGACAGCTTTCTCGTCCTCGGCGAACTCGACGGCGGCGGATACCATGCCAGCGTGCAGGACATCACTCCCGATGGGCAGCGGGCTGTGGGCCGAAGCCAGACCGTAGGTGGTGAAGGGAACATCGACGAGGGCTTCCTGTGGACACCCGAGCAGGGCATGGTCGGTCTCGGCGATCTTCATGGCGACAACCTCGGCTCGAAAGCCTACGACATCTCGGCTGACGGCAAGGTCATCGTCGGCAAGGCGGTCAACAGCGACCTGTACAAAGAGGCCTACCGCTGGACCGAGGGCGGCGGGATGGTCGGCCTCGGTGACTTCCCGGGCAGCCGCTTCCAGAGTGTGGCGTACGCCTGCAACGCCGACGGGTCTGCCATCGTCGGCAACGGCATCGGCCTCGACGACGACGGCCGGTCCCGGCAGGAAGCCTTCCTCTGGACCGAAGACGACGGCATGAGGACGCTGGTGGACGTGCTCGAGACCGACTACGGGGTTGACACCAACGGCTGGATACTCCAGAACGCGCTGGACATCTCGGCCGACGGCCGCACCATCGTCGGCTGGGGACGCAACCCCGAAGGCACCATCGAAGGCTGGGTCGCCTACCTCGGCCCCGCCTGCCGGGCCGACTTTGACGACGACGGCACGGTCGCTGTCGAGGATGTGGCTGCCTACCTCACCGCGTGGCTGGAAAGTAACATCTTCGCCGACTGGGACTACGACGGCTCCATCAACACCCGCGACCTCCTCGGCTTCTTCAACGAATGGGTGGCACAGCCCGGGTGCGAGTGAGTCGCGGGCTGGAACGCCCGCCCCTTCATGCGCACCCCTCAGGCCGAGCAACCCCCGCACCCCATGGCGTGGTCCACGACCACCCGGGCCATCTCAGCCTGCTCGGTCTCATCGGGTTTGAGCCAGACCGCCCCGACCAACGGCCGCAGCCTCCGCAGCCAGGTCCGCTGGCTCTTGGCAAATCGGCGGGTCTCGATCTTGATCCGCTCGATCGTCTCGGCGAGTTGGTCGGGGTCTGCCCCGGCCTCGATCCATGCCGCCAACTGCTTGTAGCCGAGCGCCTCGCGGGCCTGGGATCCGAGTGCCCCCCCACGACCCCCCGCCCCGGTCCCCAGCAGCCCGCGCACCTCCTCGACAAACCCGGCTTCAATCATCTGCTTCACCCGGGCGTTGATGCGGCGGTTGATCGTCTCGGGCGGCCAGTCGAGCCCGACGAGGAACGCGTCATCGCGGACGCTGCTGGCCCGGTCCCACTGGGCCTGGTGGTCGCTGATCGGCCGGCCGGTCAGACGAAAGACCTCGATGGCGCGGATGGTCCGCCGCTGGTCGTTGGGATGGATGCGGCCCGCGGCTTCGGGATCAATCCGTTCGAGTTCCGCCCTCAGAGCCGAGGACTTCAGTCCTCGGAGTTCTGCCCGCAACCCCTCATCCGCCCCCGGCCCCTCGAACATGCCCTCCATAAAGCTCTTGATATAGAGGTGCGTCCCCCCCACGACGATGGGCAGGTTGCCCCGTGCGCGGATGTCCTCGATCGCGCGCTCGGCAAGTTCAAGCCACCGGGCCACGGTGAAGGGCTCGGAGGCATCGGGTTCGAGGATGTCAAGCAGATGGTGGGCGACCCCCCGCTGTTCCTCGGCGGTGGCTTTGCCGGTGCCGATGTCCATGCCTCGATAGACCTGAAAGGCGTCGGCCGAGATGATCTCGCCCCGGCCGCCCTCCGTACCAGATCCCTCGCCGCCCCCCTCACTGAGCCTCCGCCGCGCAAACTCCATCGCCACCTCGACGGCCAGCCCGGTCTTGCCCCCGGCGGTGGGGCCGACGATGACGGGGATGCGGGGGGGCAGAGGCATGGGGAGATTCTATTGATACAGAAACGCGGAAACGCGGAGAGGGGCGGAGGGGGACGGGGGGATGGGGGGGAGGGGCGGGTCACACAGAGCCCGAAGCGCAAGCGAGGAGCCCCTCACCACGGCGGCCACGGCACCCGGTCGGCAACGAGGGACGAAGGCCGGAAGAAAACCGGAGATGGCTGCATCCTGCCCATGTGCGTGCCTGTATCACACAGAAGAAAGGAACGCCAATGACACAGCACACCAGTTCAGCACACTCGAGCCGACTGCGCTCACTTCTCCTCACGCTTGCGGCGCTGCTGGCCTGCCTGCTCGGGGCCATCCTGCCCTCGGCCTCTGCCGATGGGGTGTTGTGCGATCAGCGGGACTTCCTCGGCTCGTACGACACGCCGGACGAAGCCCGCAGCGTGACC